>JANLVJ010000061.1:0-25052 GCA_031363945.1 bacterium
TCCAGCTTCTGCCTTCCTATACCATTCAATAATCAGCCCTCCGGATAATCCAGATTTACTATATTATTACTTCCATCTTTTCAAAGAACTCTCTTCTTTTCAAACCATAACTACTCATGGCTTGAACCCTTTCGTCTCCGTTGGGGTTGCAAAGATAGAACTAATAACATTACCTCCAAATACATTCGTAGAAATACTTGTTTAAACTCCCAAACAGTACACTAACAACCTCATTCTCACCCAGAATTAGTTTAAAAGAAAAATCCCCTTTTCAAGATTGTCACAAAACAGTAACGCAAACCAGCTTAGCCCAAACAAAACCGGCCATTGGTAAGCTGTTTGGTCCCAATTACTATAACACCTACCTTATTTAAAGAAATCAATAACTTTGTCAGAGTCAAATCAGGCCAGTTATCCTGTCTGGTTTGCCCAGGCCTTACCAGATCATATTATCGTGAGCGAAGAGAGTACAAGTTTTCAGGTAAAAGAAAGAGTAAACCTGCATCCACGCAACCTACACCGTTTGGGCTATGACTTTATTACGCTTGCATTTGACAGCCCAGCACTAAAAGAATTTGTCAAGCCTAATAAATACAATAATTGGTCGGTAGATTTTAGCGATAACCAGGCAGTAAGGGCATTCAGTAAGGCTTTACTCAGCCAGTATTATGGAATCACCCATTGGGAGTTTCCCGATACCTACCTTTGCCCACCCATTCCGGGTAGAGCTGATTACCTGCACTATCTGGCAGATCTGCTGCAAAGAGAAAATTCAGGGGTCTTACCTGTAGGTAAAAGAATAAGAACACTAGACATAGGAACTGGTGCCAGTTGTATATATCCCCTGCTTGGTCATGCGATTTATCAGTGGCATTTTGTCGCTTCTGATATCGATCCTATAGCAATAGAATCAGCCCTTACAAACATTGCAAATAGTGACAGGCACGCAACTGCGGTTGAGTGCCGCCTGCAAAACAACCCTGAACAAATCTTCAGTGGCATTATTCAGGCTGGTGAATTATTTGATCTTGTTATCTGTAATCCACCCTTTCACGACTCAATGGAGAAGGCCAGACGAAGTTCAATTCGGAAATGGAAAATTCTGGGAGCTGAGAAGGCAGAATCATCCGCTCAGAATTTTGCAGGGCAAGAGGCTGAATTGATGTGTATGGGTGGTGAAGTAGCCTTTATCAGCAGGATGATTGCTGACAGTATGAAATTTCCAACATCTTGTTACTGGTTTTCAAGTCTGGTATCTCATAAAACCAGCCTGCCTGTAATTTACCGGGCATTGGAACTGTCTCCTGCGATACGAATTGAAACGATTGAAATGTCACAGGGTAATAAAGTTTCGCGGTTTGTGGCCTGGTCTTTTTTAACCGAACCCGAACAAGCAATGTGGCGGCAGAATCGGTGGGCCTAACCCAGCTACCCAATATTCTTGACTGTTTTTACTAACTATAAAATCTTTTTAGTGAGCGGATGAGCCAGAATTTTTGTAGTAGCAAGATCAGCCCCATACTTTGTCAGGTGATTTTCATCAAAGAAATAAGGGATTCCGCCAGGTAGCAGATCAGAGCTTTCATCTGTATAAATTGGAACGTAGTATTTAAAGAAAGTTTTCTGAAGTAATTTATTCAGATCGGCAACCTGCGGATCGCGGTAGTTTTTACTGCTTTTCAGGTGAAACTGAATTTCCCGGGCTGCGATATACGGATAGGGAATTCGATAAACTTCTGTTTGCCCCAGTAAAATGATTTTGAAGTTATACTTATTTAAGTACGTGATTGTATTATCGAGATCATCAACAAGTACGGCTTTGTCGTAATGCCCCCTGGCCCAGTTAGCTGACAGTATAATTCCATCGATATGCTCTTTATTTTTAAGAATGAAATCACGATAGATATAGTCAATGAGTTTAGTACAATGCGTCAAACCATAATTTCTTACCAATGGCAGACACCCACTAGCGGTCGCCTGTATGAGATTTATCCCCCTTAAACTAAGCGCCTTTTTCAATGATTGCGATAACTCTGCCCCATGACTATCACCTATCAGGAGCAGGTTTTTTCTACCTGCCTGCAGATGTAAACAAAAGGCTTTATCAAAGTCAGCAAATTTACCTTTAGAAAGAAAACACTTGCCTTCACTGAACTGCTGATTTCGTTCGCTCATATGCGTACTCTCATATTCTGCAATCTCAAGGGATAATTTTTTGAATATGAATCTGTTTATCTGAAACTGACTACCAATTAGTAAAAAAGCCCCCATTGAGGCGAATGCAATAACTAGGGTTTTATACGAAATTTTTTTTTGCTCTATAAATGTATAAGATAGAAAAGCCAGCATAATTGACAAGGCTATCAGACTCAGTTTTACAATAACAGAATTATCAAATCCCAGATACTGACTAAAAACATACACTGGCCAATGCCATAAATAAAGTGAATAAGAGATTTTACCAAAAAACTGAATGACTTGATTTTTAAATACTGCTCCATCATTGTAATCTGCGATGATGATGACTGAGGTACCCAGCACTGGAATTGCCGTATAATATCCAGGCCATGGTAATTTTGAATCAAGCAATACAAGACCAGCACCCAGAATCAAGTAACCGGCCCCGGCAAAAATTTGTCTGACCAGCCTTCCAGGTTTGAAATTGCCGAGTAGAAAAACCATCGCCCCAGCCAGTAGTTCCCATGAACGGCTTGGAAGTAGATAAAATGAATATATAGGTTGTGTTGTTGTAAGTATTACAGACATCGTAAAAAACGAAATTGTCAACAGCCCAATCGTGAGAATTTGCCAGGGTTTTTGATTAATCACAGTATGTAAACCAATTAGCAGTAATGGGTAAAGCAGGTAAAATTGAAATTCAACCGATAATGACCAGGTATGCAGGTAAATATTTAAGGCTGATGAAGCATCAAAATAGCTGGCTGTATGCAGGTAAAGAATATTGGAATAAAAAAACAGACTGCCAAGGGCATTTATACTGCTGGCTTTTAAATCCCAGGGGAAATAAATCAGAAAACCTGTGAGGCTAACGAGTAGAATGAGAAAAAGTAATGCTGGAACAATACGTTGTATTCTGCGCCAAAGAAAGGCAGGATATGAAAATACCTGCTTTTCTAACCCGGTAAGAATGAGTTTTGACATCAGGAATCCTGAAATCACGAAGAAAATATCGACACCTGCAAATCCACCTGATAAAAATGGAAACTGATAGTGGTAAAAAATTACTGATAGCACGGCAATTGCTCTCAGGGCATTAATATCATACCTAAAAGGTGACTTTATAAAATTCATTTTACTGATAACCGCATAGGTATGTACAAAGGTTTATGCCGCGTATTGGGGCAAATTACCTTAATATTCCGAGTGTTTTTAAGCTTGTAAACAATAAAATGATTAACTAAAAAATTAATTTTCAGAAACCTACAACCAAAAAGCTGCGTTTGAAAAACCCAATTTGTAGTAGGACTAAAACAGGCTGTATAACCACCTCATCGTCCCATTTTTAGTGTAAGTGTTTTGGGGCTCTTCAAAATTTTTATCCCAATCAGGCGTTTTGCATTATCATTCGTATCGGCAGTATCAAGCTTATTGAAAACACCATAACACTGCCATTTAATCAGCATTTACGGAAACCTCCTATCTGAGGCTTACTTAATATATTGCTGAATCGTTTTTATATACATTTCCACTTCTCCAATTCACCTATGGTTCCATGAACCTTTACCGTGTTTAAACCAGGAGGTATCTTTAATCACATTGGGGGCATTGAGATTCATGACTAGCTCAGATTCAATTCATGTTCCGCAGGTGTTGTCAAGAGGGTATATCAACAAAAGCAGGAAAAATATGCATTGAACAGGTGCTGTCATTCTTAACTGAATGAAATCTTAAAATTTTCTTACCTTTACACTCCAAACACCGTACAGTTAATTACTGACAGACCTGCAACACACAATTTATACTAATGAGAAAATACCTGCTGCTAATTCTGATACCGGTCATTGCATGCCTCTTTTTCTTTTCTGCGTGTAAAAGCAGATATGAGAAGATAAGGACAAGTACCGATCTCGCCCTTAAATACAAAACAGCGACTTATTACTTCAATAAAAGAGATTTCACCAGAGCATTGCCTCTGCTAGAAGACCTGAGTACCTCAATGAAAGGGTCAGACAAAGCAGAAGATGCAGCATATTTCTACGCCTATTGCGAATTTTATCTCAAAGATTTTGCGATCTCAAGAAACCTGTTTCAAACATTTGCAGAACAGTTTCCAAATAGTTTACGTGCAGAAGAAGCCCGCTTTATGAGTGCAAAATGCTCTATGCAAGAATCACCCGTATTTTCGTTAGACCAGGAAAACACGACAAAGGCAATTGATGCTTTACAATTATTTATTAACCTGTATCCACACAGCACACGTATTGCTGAATGTAATAAAATGATGGATGTCTTAAGAGGCAAGCTTGAATCAAAATCATTTGAAAACGCAAAGCTCTATTATACCATCGGTGAGTTTAAGCCTGCAGTTATAGCTTTAAAAAATTCCCAACGGGATTTTCCAGATTCAAAGTTTCGTGAAGAAACAGAATTTTTGATCATAAAATGTAATTATCTGTACGCAGGTGGCAGTATTCTTGCCAAACAGGAAGAACGCTACAATGAAACTTTACAAAGCTTTGAAAGCTTTAAAGAAAATTTCCCAAAAAGCGTTCACCTCAGAGAAGCTGAAAAAATCGTTTCTGATTCAAAAAGAGCCATTAATAACGTCAAAAAAACGTTGCAAGAATATGCTGATGCTGAACTGGCCTACCAAAAAGCAAATCGCATCGTAAAAGACAGTACTTCTAAAAAAAAATAGTTCATTAATTTAACGTAGTAAACCATGAGTCAAGTACCTTCAAAACAAGTGCCTCTTACCACAATAACCCGCGATGTACGTAATCTGGATGACCAAACTGGTAATCTTTACGAATCATTGGTAGTTATTGCAAAAAGAGCCAATCAGATTGCCGCCCAGACAAAAGAAGAACTGAACGCTAAATTATCGGAGTTTGCAACATCAAGTGACAACCTTGAAGAAATCTTTGAAAATCGCGAGCAGATTGAAATTTCAAAATATTATGAAAAACTTCCAAAGCCAACATTAATCGCTACTGAAGAATTCCTCGAAAAGAAAGTGTACTTCCGTAACCCCGCAAACGACAAGGTATAAACCAGCATGCGTGGTAAACATATTGTCATTGGGGTATGTGGTAGTATTGCTGCCTACAAGGCGGCAACACTCATTCGTATTTTCATAAAAGCTGAAGCAGAAGTGAAAGTTGTCATGACCGAATCTGCCTGCTCCTTCATTACCCCGCTGACATTATCAACCCTATCAAAAAATCCGGTTATTTTCTCTTTAACAGACAATGAAACCGGTGTGTGGCATAATCATGTAGAGCTTGCCCTTTGGGCTGATATTATCGTTATTGCCCCTGCAACAGCGCAATCAATTTCTAAATTTGCCCATGGTGGTTGTGATGACATGCTCTCAGCCTTATACCTTTCGGCAAAATGCCCGGTATTTATAGCACCTGCCATGGACCTTGACATGTGGGCGCATCCAGCTTCTCAGTCAAATATCAACCTGTTAAAATCTTACGGCAATTTCATAATTCACCCAGGAACAGGTGATCTTGCAAGTGGCCTCAAGGGTGAAGGAAGACTTGCCGAACCTGAAGAGATAAGCAGTACCTTGCAGTCATGGTTTGATAATCACATTAGATAAACTTAGATTTAAATTCCTTCCGAAACCATCATTGCTTTAAGGCTAATTACTGTAATTAAATGCTCATGAGAATTTTTAAACTCACATTGATCGTATTTCTCAGTCTCGGGTGCCGCGCATTCTCACAAGACCTTAACTGCAGGGTAGAAATTCTATCACCACAAATACAGGCACCTGAAAAAGTTCGTGTGTTTAATACGTTGCAACGCACAATAACGAGTTTTTTGAATAACAGGAAATGGACCCAGGATCAGATTCAACCTGCAGAACGAATTGACTGCAGTATGATACTGAATATAACAAATTGGGATGGAAGTAGTAATTATACCTGCACGGCAACTATTCAGTCAAGCCGACCTGTATACGGTGCCAGCTATTCGACAACAATACTAAATATGAGTGACCGCCAATGGAACTTCACGTATACAGAGGGGCAGCCGCTTGATTATTCTGAGAATGCGAATAACCTTGAACTCACGAATTTACTGGCATATAATGCCTACCTGATCTTAGGAATGGATTATGATACTTTTTCACTTCAGGGTGGTTCACCCTATTTCCTGAAGGCCCAAAGCATTGTCAACCAAAGCCAAGGATCAACCAGCAAGGGTTGGAGAGCATTTGATGATTTACGCAATCGGTATTGGTTAATTGATAATTTATTAAGCCCTGAGCTTGGCCCTTTCAGAGAAGCTATTTATACATATCATCGTAAGGGCCTTGATCAGATGAGTGCTAACCCTGAGAAAGGGAGGGCAGAAATCACTGCCATACTGCCAGATATTAAAAACGCACAGAATGCTAAACCCAATAGCATGCTATCACAGTTATTCTTCCTTGCAAAAGGTGATGAGCTTTTACGCATTTTTGCCCAATCGACAGACTTGCAGGAAAAAAATAATGCTGTGAGTGCCCTCTCTGACATAGACCCTTCAAATGCTTCAAAATACCAGCAAATTATACAATAGTCTAGTTTAACATTGCCAATCAAAAACGTTTAATAGATATGCTCAGCCGCTTAACAATCCGGAACTTTGCCATCATTGATCAGCTGACTATGAATTTTTCACCTGAGCTGAATATGATTACTGGTGAAACAGGCGCCGGTAAATCTATTTTAGTTGGTGCTTTGTCTCTTTTATTAGGGCAGAGAGCCGATACGAAATCTCTCTTTAACCAGGAAAGAAAATGTGTCATTGAAGGGATATTTCAGTTATCAGGCTATGATCTTCAGGATTTTTTTCTTCAGAATGATCTCGACTATGAAAATGAAACGATTCTAAGACGGGAAATTGGGATAGAAGGTAAGTCAAGGGCATTCATAAATGACAGTCCGGTAAACCTGTCTATCCTGAAAGAACTCGGCTTCTTGCTGGTAGATATCCATTCACAGCATGAAACACTCGATATTAATACCGAAACTTTTCAGGTAAGAATCGTTGACCTGGTTGCCAACCAGACAGATGAACTGGTTGCTTATAAAAAAAATCTTGTGGTATATCGTAGTTCAGAAAAGGAAATTGCCGATTTAATGATTGAACTCGAGCTGGCAAAATCTGAATCTGATTATATCCGATTTCAGTTTGACGAAATTTCGTCAGCTGAACTGTTTGACCCCAATGAGCAGGAAGAACTTGAGCAGGAACAGAAAGAGCTCACCCATGCTGAAGAAATAAAGGCAGGGCTTGAATCATCGGGTTACTTGCTTGATGAGATTGAAACCTCGGCCTTACAAAGAATTAAAGATGGAATATCAGCCCTAAGCGTAACTGAAAAATATTACCATCCTGCTGTTGAACTCGTTCAGCGCATGAAAAGCTGCCAGATTGAACTGAAAGATCTTGCAGCAGAAATTGCTGATCTGGCGTCAAATCTACAAGTCGACAATGAACGGTTGCATATTATACAAGACAGATTAAACAGTTTCTATAAGTTGAGTCAGAAATACAGAGTACAAGGGGTTTCTGATTTAATTGAACTCCGAGACCGGCTGGCTAAAAATTTGAATGCGGTTGAAAATTCTGATGAGATCATAACTAAATTACAAGTAGAGCAGACCCTGAGAAAAACAAATCTGACCAAACTTGCAAAGGCAATATCAGGTGGTAGAAAAAAAGCAATCCCGAAAATGGAAACTGAAATACGCAGTTTACTCGTTGACCTCGGAATTGCTGATGCTCAGTTTACGATCGATCAGCAATCTGATGAACTTGTTCTGGGTGCTTATGGGATCGATCATATTCGCTTTCTATTTTCAGCTAATAAAGGCTTTAAGGTGGCTGAGCTATCAAAGATTGCTTCTGGAGGTGAATTATCAAGACTTATGCTCTCTATAAAAACCCTAAGTTCGAGATACGCTGCCATGCCGACAATTATTTTTGATGAGATTGATACAGGTGTTTCTGGTGAGGTTGCACTTAAAGTTGGCAGAGTCATGGAAAAACTAAGTAAAACCAATCAGGTAATAGCCATCACACATTTACCTCAGATAGCAAGCCGGGGCGTTGATCATTATTTTGTTTACAAGAGTAGTGAAAAAGGGAATACTACTTCGACCAATATTCGCAAACTAGCAGATAGCGAAAGAGAATTCGAGATTGCAAAAATGCTGAGTGGAAATGAACCTGGAGAATTTGCCTTAAAAAATGCCAGAGAACTGCTACAGAAAGAATAATTATTCAGATATTTCACCCCGTTAACAACCATATCATGGCTTATAATTTATTAAAAGGAAAAAAAGGAATTATTTTTGGTGCCCTTGATGAGAAATCAATTGCCTGGAAGACGGCTCAACGTTGTATTGCTGAAGGAGCAGAAATTGTTTTAACCAATGCTCCTGTTGCCCTTCGGATGGGAGAAATCAATAAGCTTGCCATTGAATGCCATGCTCAGGTGATTCCAGCAGACGTAACTGTTCAGGCTGATATAGAAAATCTGTTCGCCAAGGCAATGGAAATATTTGGAGGCAAGGTTGACTTTGTTCTGCATTCAATCGGTATGAGTATAAATGTGCGTAAAGGGCGGCATTATACTGATACAGATTATGACTTCATGCATAAGGGCTTTGATATTTCAGCTATCAGTCTGCACCGTATTTTGCAGACTGCTTATAAAATGGATGCAATCAGCGAATGGGGATCAGTTGTTGCTCTTAGCTATATTGCAGCAGAAAGGGTATTCCCTGATTACAATGATATGGCTGATGCCAAGGCATTGCTAGAGTCTATCACCCGTAATTTCGGTTACCAGTATGGCATCAAGAATAAGGTTAGAATCAATACCATCTCACAATCACCAACCCGTACTACCGCAGGTTCAGGAATTAAGGGATTTGATGGTTTTGTAAGTTTTGCCGAAAAAATGTCTCCCCTTGGCAATGCAAATGCAAATCAATGTGCCGATTACGTTGTAACGCTATTCTCAGATCTAACAAGAATGGTAACCATGCAGAATCTATTTCACGATGGAGGTTTTTCTTCTACTGGTGTTACCCAGTCTGTAGCTGATGTAATGGGAATTTAAAAATAATAGTTTTATTAAAAAATGCCTGCAATTAACGTTGGGGCATTTTTTTTCAAAATATCTCTAATCAAATGTACAAGGCAAACCTTGCATCATTGGATATTTTGAAGACACTATTTTTCATATCGTCTTTCTAGACAAAATCTTGAATTCTGGATTACTGAAAAAAAATACCTAGCCCGGTTTCAACCAGGCCCAGGCGTCTTTTATTCCCAGATAGATTCCATCCTCTCTTTCTTCTACTGGATAAGTTTTGACAGCATCACCCTGATCGGCTACTCCCCTGCCTGTTTTAAGGTCATAAGCATACCTGTGTACCGGACAAACAACACGATTACCTTCACACCAGCCCCTGCTTAAAACACCTCCAGCATGTGGGCAATTGTCCTGAATAGCAAAATAACCCATTTGATTACGCGCAAGACAAATCTTTTTACCATTGATTATTACCTGCATTAACCCATTAACAGGTAATAGTGCGGCTTGATGCTCTTCGGATGTGATCACTTTATGCCAGTCCATGTTTATGCCAGTCAATGTTCAATGATAAGAAAAAAGGGCCATGATCAAAATGATCACAGCCCCGTAAATTTAAAAGGTTAATCTTTTTTATTTGTCTTCTTCTTCTTTCTTTTTCTTTTTAGGCTTCGGTTGTGGCCCACCATTTGCCACCGTTATCTCACCTTTCTCGGCATCGAAACCTAGTTCAATTGTATCACCTTCATGCAGTTCACCCTTTAAAATTTCTTCTGCAATTGGATCTTCCAAAAGCTTTTGAATGGCTCTGTTTAATGGCCTTGCTCCAAAGTTTGGATCATATCCCTTTTCGGCAATATAGTTTTTGGCTTCTTCCGTAAGCCTGATTTGATACCCCAGTGCATAAATACGTCCAAATAAACCTTTCAACTCAATATCGATAATCTGAAAGATATCTTCTTTGGTCAAACTATTGAAGACAATAACGTCATCAATACGGTTCAGAAATTCAGGAGCAAAAGCACGCTTTAAAGCTGTTTCTATAACACCTCTTGAATGTGTATCAGACTGAGAAACTTTTGCAGTAGTACTGAAACCAACACCCTGACCAAATTCTTTCAATTGACGTGAGCCAATATTTGAAGTCATTATAATGACCGTGTTTCTAAAATCGACCTTTCTTCCCAGACTATCAGTGAGCTGACCTTCGTCAAGCACCTGTAAAAGAATATTATAAACATCTGGGTGAGCTTTTTCGATCTCATCAAGCAAGACTACAGAATAAGGTTTACGCCTTACCTTTTCAGTTAGCTGACCACCTTCTTCATAACCTACATATCCTGGAGGCGCACCTACCAGACGAGAAACCGCAAATTTTTCCATGTATTCACTCATGTCAATCTGTATGATAGAATCATCCGTATCAAACATGAATTTACTTAGTTGCTTTGCAAGCTCAGTTTTTCCAACACCAGTTGGGCCAAGAAAAATAAACGAACCAATTGGTTTCCTTGGGTCTTTTAAACCAGCACGGGTGCGTTGTATGGCTTTTACTAATTTCTTGATAGCATCTTCCTGTCCAATAATTCGACCCTTAAGCTCATCGCCCATACCAAGCAATTTGATACTGTCAGCCTGACCTACACGCTGAACAGGTATGCCTGTCATCATAGAGACAACCTCAGCAACATTATCAGCTGTTACGGTATATCTTTTTGTCTTGGTTTCAGCTTCCCATTCAGTTTTCGCTACTTCAAGCTGCTCGAGCAATTGCTTTTCGGTATCTCTCAGTTTAGCTGCTTCTTCATATTTCTGACTACGAACAACCCTGTTTTTTTCAACCTTTATTTCTTCAATCTTCTTTTCAACATCAATAATGTTTTGAGGAACGTGAATATTAGTCAAATGAACTCTTGATCCTGATTCATCTAAAGCGTCAATAGCTTTATCTGGCAGAAACCGATCGGTAATGTATCTTGCAGTAAGCGAAACACAGGCGTCTATTGCCTCAGGCGTATAAGTGACACCGTGATGTTCTTCGTATTTATCTTTTATACGGGTTAAAATTTCACGCGTTTCATCGATTGTAGCGGGTTCAACCATTACTTTCTGAAATCTACGGTCAAGTGCTCCGTCTTTTTCAATATACTGACGGTACTCATTTAATGTAGTTGCTCCAATACACTGAATTTCTCCCCTTGCCAAGGCTGGTTTGAACATGTTCGAGGCATCAAGAGAACCTGAAGCACCACCAGCACCGACTATTGTATGAATTTCATCAATGAACAGGATCACATCGGGTGACTTCTCGAGTTCATTCATTACAGCCTTCATTCGTTCTTCGAACTGACCCCGGTATTTGGTACCTGCAACAAGCGAAGCAAGATCAAGCGTAACCACTCTCTTATTGAAAAGAACCCGTGATACTTTTCGTTGAACAATTCTTAGAGCAAGACCTTCAGCTATGGCTGACTTTCCTACTCCAGGTTCGCCAATAAGGATCGGATTGTTTTTCTTTCTTCTTGAAAGTATTTGTGAAACACGTTCGATTTCTTTTTCACGACCAACGATCGGGTCTAGTTTACCGTCTTCTGCAGCCTTGGTTAGATCACGCCCGAAATTGTCAAGTACAGGGGTTTTTGACTTTACATCTGAAACCTTTTTTGCTGAGCTAAAACTTTCATCTTCTTTAAATCCATCTTCATCAGATGGACTTTGTGAAGCCTCACTTCTTAAACCGCTTTTATTTGCTTCGACCTCGTTTTTAAAAGTTTCATAGTTGACCTGAAACTGATTAAGTATCTGAGAAGCAATATTATCTTCATCACGCAAAATCGACAGAATCAGGTGTTCGGTTCCTATGATATCGCTTTTAAAGATTTTGGCTTCAAGATATGTAATCTTCAAAACTTTCTCTGCCTGTTTGGTCAATGGTATATTGCCCAGGTTTACGGAAGTTCCGCTAGTTCCTCTAACTGCGTCTTCAATTGCTCTGCGTAGCTTTGAGGTATCTATGCCTAAACTTCTTAAAAGTTTAATGGCAATGCCTTCCCCCTCTCTTATCAAACCCAGCAGCAGGTGCTCTGTACCAATGTAGTCATGTCCTAAACGTAATGCTTCTTCACGGCTGTACGATATAACATCTTTGACTCTTGGTGAAAATTTAGCTTCCATAAATTGTACGAAATATAAAAATTTCAACGCCTAATGTATCATTTTGTTTCATAAATGTATTAGCGTTGTGGCTATCAACGATCAACAATTAAGCCATGCCCCCTGATTTACCTCGCCAGCCACATATTTAAGGTTTAACAGTCGATTTATCAACTATAAACGAAAATTTTGGCAATAAAGTTATCTTCGTACCATACAGAAATCAGAAATAATGGCAGACGAAAAAATTATATTTTCAATGGCTGGGGTAAACAAGATTTACCCCCCTCAGAAACAGGTTTTAAAAAATATTTACCTGAGTTTTTTCTATGGGGCAAAAATCGGCGTAATTGGTTTAAACGGATCAGGAAAATCATCTCTTTTGAAAATAATTGCTGGTCGTGATCAGGCTTATCAAGGTGAAGTAGTTTTCTCACCGGGGTATACTGTGGGTTATCTGGAGCAGGAACCACTGATGGACGACACGAAAACAGTACTCGAAGTAGTCGAAGAAGGCGTTTTTGAAATTAAAAATATCCTAAAAGAATACGAGGAAGTTAATGAACGGTTTGGTTTACCAGAAGTGTATGAAAATGCAGACGTAATGGATAAATTAATGACCAGACAGGGTGAACTTCAAGACCAGATTGATGCATTAAATGCCTGGGAGATTGATACCACTCTTGAACGTGCTATGGATGCCCTTAGATGCCCGGAACCTCAGGCTCTGGTCGCCAATTTGTCAGGTGGTGAGCGACGAAGAGTCGCATTATGTCGCTTATTGCTACAAGAACCCGATGTTTTGCTGCTAGATGAGCCAACCAATCACCTCGATGCCGAATCAGTAGACTGGCTTGAGCAGCATTTGCGCCAATACAAAGGGACAGTTATTGCTGTCACCCACGACAGATATTTTCTAGATAATGTTGCAGGCTGGATACTTGAGCTCGACAGGGGTGAAGGAATTCCATGGAAAGGAAATTATTCATCATGGCTTGAGCAAAAGGCAAAACGCCTGTCTCAGGAAGAGAAAACAGAATCAAAACGTCAAAAAACGCTTGAGCGTGAACTTGAATGGGTCAGAATGGCCCCCAAGGCAAGACAGGCAAAATCAAAAGCCCGACTTGGTGCTTATGATAAAATGTTAAGTGAAGAAACAAAAGGTAAGGAAGAAAAACTTGAGCTTTTTATTCCTCCTGGTCCCAGACTCGGAAATATTGTTGTTGAAGCTTCGGGAGTAAGTAAATCGTTTGGTGATAAAGTTTTATTTGAAGATCTCAATTTCACATTACCACCAGCGGGTATTGTTGGCATCATCGGACCAAACGGTGCAGGTAAATCCACCTTGTTTCGTATGATCATTGGTGAAGAAACACCTGATAAGGGTAGTTTCAGAGTAGGTGATACGGTTCAGCTTGGCTATGTAGATCAAAAACATGATGACCTTGATGCAGCAAAAACGGTATATGAAAACATTACCGGTGGCACAGAACATATCATGCTGGGCAATAAAAGCATGAATGGAAGAGCTTACGTTTCTAAATTTAATTTTAATGGCGGAGATCAGCAGAAAAATGTCGGAATTCTTTCTGGGGGTGAGCGTAACCGGGTGCACCTGGCAATTACACTTAAGAAGGGTGCGAATGTTCTGCTACTTGATGAGCCTACTAATGATATCGATGTAAACACATTAAGATCACTCGAAGAAGCACTCGATAATTTCGCAGGTTGTGCCGTTGTTATTTCTCACGACCGCTGGTTTTTAGACCGCATTTGTACCCATATTTTGGCTTTCGAAGGTAACTCTTCAGTTTATTTCTTTGAGGGAAATTACAGCGATTACGAAGAGAATCGTAAAAAGAGACTTGGTGATCATGGTCCGCACCGAATAAAGTATAAAAGACTGACTGTCTGATTTTTCAAATTTGCCAGGGTATAAAAAGAACGATTACAAATCTTTTGCAACCTTACTTCGTAAGAATTTAAACTTCAAAATTGTTTTAATTGCCACACATAAGATACTGATAAATATAGTTTTAGACAGATAAAACCATTGGTTAATCACAAGGTTGTGAGAGAGTGAATACGTCCATTCACTTCAAACCATAATATATGTCAAACATCGTTGAGATTGCCGTAGGCAATGAGAATTTCACAACATTAGTAGCAGCAGTTAAAGCAGCAGATTTAGTAGCAACATTATCCGGAACGGGTCCGTTCACAGTTTTTGCACCAGTAAACGCAGCTTTTGCAAAATTACCAGCAGGTACAGTTGAAACTTTAGTAAAGCCAGAAAGTAAGACTGCGCTGAGCGGTATTTTAACTTTTCATGTTGTTTCAGGTAAAGTACACGCAAAAGACCTCACAGATGGTCAGAAAGTGAAGACTGTAAATGGTCAGGAACTAACTGTATCTATTAAAGATGGTGAAGTAAAGATCAATGGAGCCAAAGTAGTAATGGCAGACGTTGAAGCTTCAAACGGAGTTATTCACGCAATTGATGCTGTTTTGATTCCAGCAACTGAAAAAGCTACTGCATAATCAGTTCTCTTTTATAAAAACCCCTGATTCCTACAAGAACAGGGGTTTTTTTTAGTTAAAATAAATAGAATAAATCAATGCTAACAGGTAAGTTCTCATATTCAATTGATTATATTTGAAATACAATAGTATATAATCTTTACTTATTCATAATATGGGTTATGGGATGGAAAAAATTTAGTGGTGAAAACCTTAGCTCTCCTGTTCTGGATGAAGTGGAGAAAACCATTGAAAGAGAATATGCCGCTGGAAATAAACTTAAGGTTTGTATTGGTACCGATTCTCAGGTCAAAGGCGCGGTCACTGATTTTGCAACTGTTATTGTTTTCCTTCGTGAGCACAAGGGAGGCTTTATGTTTATTAATCAGGAACGAACCAGTAGAAAAATGAGTATTAAAGAACGTATGCTCTGTGAAGTTCAAAAATCAATTGAAATAGCCTATAGCCTTTGTGATCTCCTTGATCTTTATGATGTAGATCTTGAAGTTCATGCAGATATAAATACCAATCCAAATTTTAAATCAAATGCCGCCTTGCACGAAGCAATGGGTTATATACTGAGCATGGGCTTTGTGTTTAAGGCGAAGCCTGAAGCTTTTGCAAGTTCTTACTGTGCTAACAAGCTTGTTCATTAAATTTGATGCATTAGCTCATTTATCATTGTAATTTAGTTTCCCTGAACTTCTGTTCATAAACCTACTTAAGTGTAATTTATATTTTAAATAGCCCCTGACTACTTAAGAAAAAGCTACTGTAATTTTAGGTATCTCTTTAATTTTTAATAAATTATAGTGTTTACTGAAATAGGTATTTCTTTCCTGCGATCAATTTCGTAAACCTTAACTGATTTACTTTTTCTCAATTTTTTTAAGTGTCTTTCTCTTAAGTGTATTTGCAAAGAAAAACGTGCAGCACAGCGCCGGTTAATTCTTGACATCTAGCGAGAGATACTTTAAAATTTGATCAATTCCAGAGGCTTATAGTCACGGCCCTGGTAAGCACCCCTTGATTCAAGACCTCTGTCAATATATGTTTGAATAGACGATTTGTTTATTCCCCATTGTGGGGCAATGAGATATTCATAATCAGCAATACCAAAAATTCTCTGCAAAACTATATCAGGCCTCAGCAGTGGAACAAAATCTGCCAGAAAATCTGTGTATTCTTCAAGGCTAAAAAGTTTGAATGGTTTACGCTTATAACGTACACCCATAACTGAGCCTTCGACAATATGCAAATGATGTAATTTTACGAATTTGACCTTCGGTAACCGGTTAATTTCTGATGCATAGGCAAGCATCATTTCCCGGGTTTCCCAGGGAAAACCAAAAATCGTATGTACACAAAGATCAAGTTTCCTATTGTCAATTAATCTAACTGCATCAAGAAATTCACTGTGAGAGCAGCCCCTGTTTATCTTAATCAGCGTTTCATCATAAATTGATTCCATCCCCATTTCAAGGTCAACATAAAGCTTGTCTGAATATGACTCGAGCAGATCGATTTTATCCGAATCGATGCAATCTGGTCTTGTCCCTACTGAAAGCCCTACAATATCAGCTGAATTGATACTCAGTGCCTCATCATACATTTTTTTCAGGTAATCGACTGATGCATAGGTATTGGTATTGGGTTGAAAATAGACTATAAACTTTTCAGCTGCATAGTTCTTTTTAGCCCGTTCAATACCTTGAATCAGCTGTTCTTTTATAGATGCGATTGAACGGGCAAGACTGGGTGTGAATGAATCGACATTGCAATAGGTGCATCCGCCAAAGCCTTTTGAACCGTCACGATTAGGACAAGTGAAACCTGCATCGACAATTACTTTAAACACCTTTTTACCATCAAACTTCTTTTTCAGGTATGGGCCATATTTGTTATATCCTTCCATATATATTTTTCATACTGTTCATAAAGAAAATGAGGAACAGTTATTTCAGCTTACCGAATAATGGCGATCAAATAAAGAAATGTAAAGATATAAAAGGCTGAAGTAAAATATGAAGCATAAAATTTTCCAAATTTCGGTTAATAGAATATTAAATACCGATAAAGCACTATTTGCTAATTAACTGGCAGAGAAATTGATTTAATTATGTTTATCTGAGTAATTCCTTAAAATCTGAATGAATACTATCCCTGGAGTTAAATTTAATGAAGAAGGTATTGCCGAAATAACCTTGTGGGCCCCGTTTGCTCAAAAAACTGAACTGGTTATACTTAAAACTGATAGAAAAATAGCACTGCAAAGGGCAGAACGAGGATATTGGTATTTAAAAACTGAAGAATTAAAAGAAAATGATAATTATAAATTTCTTTTAGATTCAAAGTTTCTTCATCCAGATCCTGCTTCTCGTTTTCAACCAGAAGGAGTTTACGGCCCCTCAGCTGCAGTAAATCTTGAAGATTTTAAGTGGACCGACAAAAAATGGAAAAATCTATTAGTTGATGATTATATAATTTATGAATTGCATACCGGAACCTTCTCTCCTGAGGGAACTTTTGCAGGAATAGAAAACAGAATCGAGTACCTTTCAGGCTTAGGCATTACTGCTATTGAATTAATGCCTGTTGCCCAGTTTTCAGGAACAAGAAACTGGGGTTATGATGGTGTTTACCCGTATGCTGTTCAAAATTCATACGGAGGAGCTAAGGCCTTAATGCAACTTGTTGATAGCTGTCACAACCATAATATAGCAGTCATACTTGATGTGGTTTATAATCATCTGGGCCCTGAAGGAAACTATATTTCAGATTTCGGCAATTATTTTACTGATAAATATCAAACCCCGTGGGGAAAGGCAATTAATTTTGATGATGCCTGGTCTGATGAGGTCCGCAGATATTTTATCGAGAATGCGCTTATGTGGTTTCGTGATTTTCATATTGATGCACTCAGACTTGATGCTGTGTATGCTATTAAAGACTCAAGTCCTGTACATATTTTAAAAACCCTTAGGTTAAGGGTGAACGAATTAAATCTAGAAAAAGGCAAGCAGCACCATCTTTTTGTTGAGTCTAACCTAAATGACGTCCGGTTTATAAATCCTCTTGAAAAAGATGGATTCGGTATGGATGCCCAGTGGAATGAAGAATTTCACCATGCATTAAACGTGAGTGCTGGTGGTGAGAAAAAAGGAGCCCTGGCAGATTTTAACGGGGTTGAACATTTGGCAAAAAGCTATGCCGACGCATTTGTTTATGATGGAATTTACTCACCAGGGAGGTCGAAAACTTTTGGTAGCAAGGTCACTGAAAATCCTGGTCATCAATTTATTGCCTTCTCTCAAAATCACAATCAGGTTGGAAACCGGATTAATGGAGAAAGGACAACTCATTCCTTTAGTTTTGAAGCCCAAAAACTTCTGGCAGGGGCCTTAATGGTCAGCCCTTTTATCCCCCTTATTTTTATGGGTGAAGAATGGGCAGCTACGAACCCTTTTCAAAATTTCATGGATTCTAGCGACCTCAATATTATACAGGCCCTAGAAGATGGTATGAAATTAGAATTTTCATCAGTTCAAGGCAAAGGTGATCTGCCTGATTTGCGCGTTGAAGAAGCTTATGAAAAAAGTAAACTTACATGGAATTCCCTTAAGATTAAAAAGAAGGCCCGAATGTTTGCCTATTACCAGGAACTTATACGATTACGGAAACATCTGCCCGCCCTTAGTTTACTAAATCGCAAGCAATTGATTGCGAATTACAATCAAGAGGCCGAAACAATCACATTGCAACGCTGGCATGGTGATAAAAAAGAGCAAACGATTTGCTGTCTCATGAATTTTGCAAAGACAGCAAAACAGATCAAACTACCAGCCTCACATCACTGGAATAAAATTCTTGACTCTGCGAGTACAAAATGGGGTGGGCCTAAAGAATCAGACTTGAGACCGGCGAAAGATTTATCAACAAATGACGTAAATCATCCTCCAGGTACATTTTATATACAACCACAGTCTCTCATTATTTTCATAAATCATGACGTCTGAACAGAGCTATACCTATTTCAGCTCATAGTATTTTTAATATTCATACGTTCTGCCGTGCGGCTATTGCCCATTAGCCCGTTACAATATAATGGCAGGTTAAATTTCTTATTAATTCGTTACTCAAGGAGCACCTACAGGATAGATGGTCCCCTTTTTTTTGGCTAGATTTATCCTTTCAATCTGTATATGGAAATCGTAAAGCCTTATTTACCTGTTAACAAAATCAGGCTGGTGACAGCTGCTTCATTATTCGATGGCCATGATGTTTCTATCAATATCATGCGCCGCATTTTGCAAGCTTCGGGTGCAGAAGTCGTTCATCTTGGCCATAACAGATCAGCACTTGAAATTGTTAACTGCGCTATCCAGGAAGATGTACAGGGTATAGCCATCACCTCTTATCAGGGAGGGCATAATGAATACTTTAAATATGTATTTGATCTGCTAAAAAAAGCAGGCGCCGGGCATATCCGCATCTTTGGAGGTGGGGGTGGGGTTATTCTGCCGTCAGAGATAAAAGCCTTGCATGAATATGGAATAACAAGAATCTATTCTCCTGATGATGGACGCCTATTGGGTTTACAGGGTATGATTAATCATTTACTACAAGCCTGCGATTTTCCTCTAGGAACCAAGATCGAAGAATTTCCCGCTATAATTTCAACAACAAATCAAGGGGCTTTAGCACGGGCAATCACGCTTGCTGAAAATGGTGTGACAGGGCTTTCAGAAAAACTGATGTTACTGGAGGAAGAAGTAAAAAAGTCGGGCTCTAAAAACCATCATCACCTTAATAAGATTTCTGCCACCCAAGAGCAGATGAACTTACGTTCAACCGAAAGCTCATTCACAGAGGTAATATCAGCAGGTGCACCAGTCATAGGAATTACCGGCACGGGAGGTGCAGGAAAGTCTTCTCTTACTGATGAGTTAATAAGACGGTTTTTAGATTCATTCCCTGATTTACAACTTGCTGTACTTTCAATAGATCCCAGTAGAAAAAAATCAGGGGGAGCCTTACTTGGAGATAGAATCAGAATGAATGCTATAGATACCCCACGCGTTTATATGCGTTCTCTGGCAACACGTCAATTTCACCAGTCATTGTCTGGGGCTTTAAAAGATGCAATCACATTATGCCGGCTGTCGGGTTTTGATCTGATTGTGATTGAAACCTCAGGAATCGGTCAAAGTGACTCTGATATTACAAGCCTCAGCAATCTTGCTCTGTATGTGATGACCCCCGAATTTGGGGCGGCCAGTCAGCTTGAAAAAATTGATATGCTAGATTTTGCCGATCTCATTGCGATTAATAAGTCAGATAAAAAAGGTGCCGAAGATGCGCTAAGAGACGTTAAGAAACAATTTGTACGCAATCATCAGTTATTTGATACGCCAACACATCAGCTTCCTGTATATGCAACAATTGCCTCGCAATTTAATGACGCAGGTACAAATGAACTTTTCACCCGGCTACTTGACGAATTAAATAAGAAACAGCTTGTGAACTGGCCATTGCCAGCACTTTTCACCCGGTCTACCGTCAAAGAAGGAATCATTCCTGCCCGAAGGGTGCGCTATCTGGCAGAAATTGCAGAAGCCTCGGATAAGTATGAAGCACAGGTCAGGAACCAATCACAACTGGCTGGCAAATTATACCAGTTGCGTGGTACGCTTGAGATTATTACCGGATCAATTTCTAAAAATGATCAGTCTGAGTTAATAGCCGGGATAAAAGAAATTAGCGATAATCTAGAGGAACAATTTGAACCTCAGAATAAAAAACTTATAGAAAACTGGCCAGCATTAAAAAAAAGATATCAGCAAGATACTTTTCGCTACCAGGTAAGAGATAAAGAGATACAGCAACAATTATTTACAACCTCACTTTCAGGAATCCGGATTCCAAAAATCGCCTTACCTGCCTACCAGGAATGGGGTGATTTATTGAAATGGATGCTAAGAGAAAATGTCCCCGGTGAGTTCCCTTTTACGGCAGGTGTTTTTCCGTTAAAAAGAGAAGGTGAAGACCCTACCCGCATGTTTGCAGGTGAAGGAGGACCCGAAAGAACAAATAAACGGTTTCACTACGTATCAGCTGGTCAGGCTGCAAAACGGCTATCAACAGCCTTTGATTCGGTCACTTTATACGGAGAAGATCCTGATGAACGCCCTGATATATATGGGAAAATTGGAAATGCTGGCGTCAGTATCGCCACTATAGACGATGCCAAGAAGCTTTACAGCGGATTTGATCTTTGTGCCCCATCAACCTCGGTATCGATGACAATCAACGGGCCAGCACCGATGATACTTGCATTTTTTCTGCATGCTGCCATCGACCAGCAATGTGAACTTTATATTCAGAAAGAAAAGTTAACAGCTTCAGTGCAGCAAAAAATACAAGTAATTTTCAGTAGCAGAGGTGAATCACAGCCAGAATATGAGGGCCCTTTACCTGAAGGCAATAATGGGCTGGGGCTAATGCTACTCGGCATTAGTGGGGCAGATGTATTGCCTGACAATGTTTATTCAAAAATTAAAGCCTACACCCTTAGTGCTGTCAGGGGAACTGTTCAGGCAGATATTCTCAAAGAAGATCAGGCACAGAATACCTGTATCTTTTCAACTGAATTCGCCTTGAAAATGATGGGTGACATTCAGGCCTATTTTAGTGTGAATAAAGTAAAAAATTTTTATTCTGTTTCTATTTCCGGTTACCATATTGCTGAAGCCGGAGCAAACCCGATCAGCCAGCTAGCATTTACTTTAAGTAATGGTTTTACCTTTGTTGAGTACTACCTGAGCCGAGGACTCAAAATAGATGATTTTGCGCCTAATCTTTCTTTTTTCTTTTCGAATGGCATCGATCCTGAATATGCTGTCATTGGCAGAGTGGCAAGACGTATCTGGGCAAAGGCTATCAAACATATATATGGGGGAAATGAACGGTCACAAAAGCTCAAATATCATATCCAGACTTCTGGAAGATCGCTGCATGCACAGGAAATTGATTTTAATGATATCCGAACAACCCTTCAGGCTCTATATGCCTTAAATGATAATTGTAATTCACTTCATACAAATGCTTATGATGAAGCTATTACTACCCCTACTGAAGAATCAGTCAGGAGAGCAATGGCCATTCAATTAATCATAACAACAGAACTAGGGCTTGCAAAAAATGAAAACCCCCTACAAGGTGCATTTATTATCGAAGAACTCAGTGATCTTGTTGAAGATGCAGTAATGGAAGAATTCAGACGTATTTCTGAAAGGGGTGGTGTACTGGGTGCAATGGAAACCATGTATCAGCGCGGTAAGATTCAGGAAGAGTCTTTATATTATGAGACCATGAAACACGATGGTTCTTATCCAATTATCGGAGTAAATACTTTTCTGAACAGTAAGGGTTCACCGACCTTAATTCCAGCAGAAGTGATCAGGGCCACTGAAGAGGAAAAAAAAGCTCAGATTACCAACTTACGGGCTTTTAAGAAGAGATTTATTAGTAAATCTGGACCAGCTCTAGAGCAACTCAAAGTAGATACCTTACAGGATATCAATGTATTTGAAACACTTATGTCAGCAGCCAGGTTTTGTACACTTGGACAGATAACGCATCTATTATATGAAGTGGGCGGGCAGTACAGGCGTAATATGTAAATAAAATTCAGACTTTTTAGACAAAGCCTTGACCTGAAATAATGAAAATTCAGGCTTCCCGAATTTAGAAACTTTACCAGGTATGAATAGGGTAAAACAAAAAACTAATTGTTGCAGTAAGTCCGCTCAAAGAATAACCTTGAATGGGGCGCATTACGAGATAAGAAAAATCTAACCTGAACCTATCAGATAGCAATGCCCCTGCTTCAATACTTGCACCAAAACTGCTTTTAAAGCCCGTATTGATATGTTGATTATTTACCCTGAGCTGCCCAAAAATATATTTTGCATCAATTTCAATATAGGGTAGGAAATCAGGTTGTACGAAAAAAAAGTGCTGGTAGGTATAGGATGGAGCTATTATGTAAAACCGATCGTGTTTCGTTTCATGTGATCCAGGCTTATCTTCAATGGGAGTATTTTTACTGATGCTGTAATAGTCAAGTGCAGGGCCGAAACCTGATTCTGCACGGCTATATAAGAAATCAGCTGTAAAGTAGGTAGCAATCGAATTGAAATGCCTGATTAAATTCTTTTGCGCTGGAAAGAGCAAGCCGATTTTTGGCCCAAATCTATACCATAAGGCTCTATTAATTGTTTTTGCCGGGCTTTCTTTTAAAATTGACTGAAAAGTAGGTGAGTCTGGAATTGAATCCTGACCTAAAGGATCAAAAACCTTATATCCCATACTGTCTTTCGTAGTCTGGGCTATAAGATCGTTTTTTACACCAATGGTAAGTAACAAAAAACTTAAAATAATATAATAGTACGATCTGAAAGTATACATAAGGTCAGATCGTGACTATCAAAAAAAGGACCATTAATCACTAACTATGAATCCATGAAAACTGATGTGGTATAGGGTTTGCCTTTGACCGCTCTGCAACACGCATTAGCCGTGAAGGTAATGCAAGAAGGTAGTCTCTGGCTTGTTCACCAGCACTGTTTAATCCTTTCATATTTTCAATATTCCATTCAGAAATTAATGATTTGAAAATATCAATATAATCATGTGCAGTGTAAACACCTGTACGAATTGCAGCATCAGTAAAATGTTGAAATGTCTCACCTGCCTTACCACCGAGTTCACGCATGAAATTGGCTGGCATAACAATTTTGCGTTTCATCATATCCTCAAATGCAAGCATTGCCTCACTTGGATCAATTTCAAAAATCATATTCATGAAGTGCTTATATGCCTTTGCATGCCTGGCTTCATCAGCTGCTATCAGGCCACACATTTTTGATAACAATGTATCTCCTTCTTTCTTAGCAAGACTGGCAACACGTCTGTGCGAAACATTTGTCGCCATCTCCTGAAAACTGGTATATACAAAGTTTCTATATGGATCACGACCAGTTTGTACATCTGTACCATCGGCAATCAGGTATTGGGTAGTAATTTCCATCATCTTCATATTGACCCTGCCACTCAAATACAAGTACTTGTTGAGCGCATCGCCATGGCGGTTTTCTTCTGCTGTCCATTTACGAATCCATGTTAACCAGCCCCCTGTAGCATAATCTTTTTCTACATCATCAACTAATGAGAGCCATGATTCGTAGGTTGGCAAGGCTTCTTCGGTAATTGTATCACCAATGAGTACAGCAAGCAAATCATAAGAAAGAGAACCCGCGCGTTCTTGAATTTCTCTGATCTGATCAAAAAATTCTTCTCCTGAAGAATCTGGAAGCAGATCTGAGGGCTGCCAGTTTTCATCTATCGGACGCAGGTATTCAGGAATCAAAAGGGTAATTTGATTCTCTACATGCCGCATTACCTCACGTCTGGATGCCACTAATAATTCCATACACTTACAATTCAATTAAAATTTAAAATTACAAAAAATCTGTTGGAAATTATGAATTTAAGGGGGGGGGGGAAAGAGTGTCTGCAGAGGCCCGGTTTGACGTTGTCTGCAAAATGTAATCAGTAGTGAATACATACCATCTTCTATCATTTTCCACTGATTTAAACAACAGGCCTTTTCACTTAATGTTTATCATAAGCGTGTATTTCATGTTATCGGAGTATAAACTTAACTGCAGGTAATATCCTGGTAACTCAAGGCCCGATTTCAAAGCCCCAAGGGGTAATTTGCTGATGTTTCTCTGCTTGCCACAAATTGATAATAACGCTCTTAAGGCCAGAACAAGTCTCAGGTAATTATTCAAAGAAAGTCAGGCTCCCGAAACAATTAACTTTTTTTCCTGCTGTACCCAATAAAACAATAAAACTTAGAAAAGTGTATAAATGCAAAAGCCGTACAGCAGATGATGCTGTACGGCTAGTGTATTGAATTCGGCAACGACCTACTCTCCCACGTTTTACCGCAGTACCATCGGCGCTGATGGGCTTAACTTCTCTGTTCGGAATGGGAAGAGGTGGACACCATCGCTATAGTCAC
>JANLVJ010000002.1:0-6899 GCA_031363945.1 bacterium
TCATACCCATTCGGTAAATAAACTTTTATGGAGTGATTTTAATAATTACCTGATTTCAACCGGTGATGACAGAACTATCATGGTATGGGAAATCGCCAAAAATACAAATCCAGAATCCCGGGATGTAATCTGATTTACTGCGATACAATGTTTTTTTTTCGTTATACCCATCGATACTTTTTTCAACTGAGGCTTTCATTTCTACCATAGATAGGAATATTTGGTCAAGCTTGAATTCACTTTTAAGAATTCCATTTATGCGTTCAGCGATCGCATTTTCATACCGATCTCCATTTTCTGTCATACTGATTTTTATTTCAAGATGAGTTGTTAAAATTTGAGCATACGCATCTGAACAATATTGACTGCACCTATCCGGGTGGTGATACAGTTCTTGGTTCAACTCAGGATTTAATGTATTTAAAACCATTCTTAGTGCAGTAGCGGGATCAAACTTTTATAAATTATAGTGCACCATGATAGCTGGCTATTTTATGTAAATAAGCAGCTGAAATCAAGCTCTTTAGCTAATATCTTAGTCTAATACCGAATATGATAATAATAAGTTTATTCAGTGCGCCCCAGCAGCTTGCAGATATATTCAATTGGAATAGCTGCATGACGCAGTTTCATTTTTTTAACTGCCGGGGCAAAGGCTTTTTTTGTATCGGAATTTGAAGATCTAATTCTGCTACCTCTATTATAGTTAGAAGCGCTTATGAGCATAATTTCTCGGAGACTAATTCTTGCCTTAAAAGCGTTAATTCCTTATGAAGTAAGAGTATTTCTGAAATTATTATCGTTTTACTACTGGATTTAATTTTTTTGGTAGATTCTGCAGCTTCTGAACTTTCTGAAAAATAGGCCTTTTTCCATTTTGCAATACAACTCCGATTGAAACTATGTAAACCAGCGGCCTTGCGTTCAGTGAGTAAACCTTGGCTTATATCATTCAGGTCTTTCTTTTTGAATGATTCATCGTACCTGTAGAAAGGCTGACTCGGTAGATTAATGAATTTCTTTTCTTTGCTCATTTGGTACAGGTTTACCACTTTAACCTACAACGAAAGCAGGAAAAGACATGGCCCGCGTACTTTTAATTTTTTTTTATTTGGTGATACCAAAAAAAAGATTGGAACTGTTCAACAGAGGAAAACATCTCGATTAAATATGTGAATGATGTAACTCACACAAGGAATTGTGTAATAACGCATACAATTAATAGCTTAATATTTGTATGAGAAAATAAGCTGTTCAAATAGGGGTAGTTTATAAAACACAAAATGAAAAAGAATAAAACAGCCTTCAGCATACTTTTGGCAACAGACGGCTCTATATACAGCAAAGCAGCCACAGAAGAAGTTGCCCGGATGTCATTTCCGCATAACACGGTGTTTCGGATAATTTATATTTATGAAAAAGCCCGGCTAATATCGAACATGGGGCCAATGGGTGTAATGGAAGAATACTATTATGAAACTGACTGGGATTCTGTAAAAGTGGGTGAGCATGCGATAGCAAAAGCTTCGAAAATTTTGCTTAAAAAAAATCAGGAATTAACTATAACCTCAGCCGTTATCGAGGGGATTCCGAAGAGTGCTATTCTTGATGAGGCAGAAAAAATTGAAGCTGATCTTATTATTGTCGGATCTCATGGTTATGGGGCTATTAAACGCTTTCTATTAGGCTCGGTTTCCCAGGCAGTAGCTTTACATGCGAAATGTTCTGTATTGATCGTGCGGAAATAGAATCTTGGAGTAAGGTTTGCTATACGGCTTAGACGTTTCTTCAATAATCAAGGTGGATGTGCCATTTGTTAAGTTAATATTAGGCCTCATTCAAACATTCATTCTTAGCTGCCTTATCGGTGCATGTATCGCAGCTATTTACAAGGTTTCATTGAATAAAAAACTATGAACCCAAAACAGTCAAAATTTAAAAAAATGAAAAAATGAAAAAGAACTATGAAATAACAGGTATGAGCTGCGGAGGCTGTGTTAACAATGTGAAGCAAGCCCTACTGCAAAACCCCGATATAGAAGATGCTGAAGTTCAGTTGAACCCGCAAAGTGCGGTGCTCACCACGAGTAAGCCCGTTGCCGTTGAGGTATTACAAGCTCAACTTAGCAGGGCGGGCAATTATACAATTAAGGAAACAGTTTTGAAATAGTTAACACAAAAAGCAAAAAAATTTCAAAGTCAACAAAGGTATTAAGCACTCATTACTACTAAGAACGCAACCCAGATAATTTAAAACAATTAAACATGATGCACAATAATTCTATGAATTGGGGTATTTCGATTATCCCGGTTGTCATTATCATTATACTAGTATTTTTTTTACTTTTTAGACGAAAAGGTCAATAAACTGTAATCTTTTTTTTAGTATGTCATCCTAAAATAACATTTGAGAAGAAAATTATCATTCATTTTACTCTCAAAAAAGTATTTGCACAAATGGATGATTTCTCAAAAAAAGAAATGTACATGAGTGAAAGTTCGATGATGATCATTGGAAGTATGTTAATTCTGGAACAACTTTCACCAAATCAAACCGGAGTTGCCGCAAAATATCACTGGCGTGGAAAGACGATGGGAATGACAATTGATCTAAGCGAAACAGGTACAAAATGGCAACAAAATAAACTTAAAGAATGGGAAACAGATAGGGGAGCAAAAATTAGTAGTATATCGTGGTTCCGAATGTAGTTTGAAATCTCACCAGATCAAAACGGAACTATCGCAAAACTTTTAATTAGCTACTTGCAACTCAAAATTGATTTTATTAAATACGCTTTTTGCTTTTTGCTAAATGGTATTGCAACTGGTGTTTGAATAATATACTTAACGACAGCAAAAAAACCTTGAAGGGAAAGTAAATGAGTTAGTTGGCTTTCGGTATGCCTGCCGTTTTATACAATTTGCCCATTTCCCCTTCCTTTCAAATAAGCAATCAGCGCAGCTTTCTACCGACCTCGGATATAGTTGCTTGTTGCTACATGTTTATAAAAATGCAATTATTTAGTTAAGACTTCTTCCCAGTTTAAATTTCCTGTATAACGGTATGATATTTTGCCCTGGTCGTTCATAGCAAGGAGATGAAGCCAGCCGTTGTCACATAAATTTCGAATGGAAAGATTCTTTTCTAATACAGTGTTCATAGCTTTTATGGGTGCTTCTATGATTACATTTAGCCTCAACGGCTCATGTTGATAATTTTCCCCGTCGTGTATTGATTGAAGTGGCAAACCAACTCTCAGATCACCTGAAAAGCCTTCTAACACGCCAACACCAGCAGTTACATTATGTAACGTTTTATTCCCTGATCCAAAGGTTTTGTTATCTACGGTTGAGGCATAGTATTGCAAACTGATCCAAGTCGCGACGACCATCGGTGCCGTCATGATCAATTCTAATACTGAAAACCCTTCATCCTTTTTCCAAATATAAGAGTGCAAGAAAGACCTGCCTCCCAAATTAATCCCCTTAGTTCTTTCTCTTGGAGCAATTATCAAAGATGAACAACCTGCAAGTCCCCATTCTGGCCGTGTTTGCGACCAATCTTTACTTCTATAACTGATCGCCGTATCAATATTCCCTTTGATTGACATGCGCAGGGCTCTTTCTGTTCGGGAAGCATGGCCAGCCTGGGTTATGGATTTTTTTAGGTCATCAAGTTCTTCTTTTCTGTTTTCAGGTATTTCATGTTCATTGAAAATGTTCAATTCATCTAAGGTAGTATCGTGAAGGCAGGCAAGAAACAGGGTGCTGTCTGGAACAAAAATATTCTCAACTTGCAAATGTTCTCTCACGTCTTTATCATTTAGTACAGCTGCAGCGACACGTGCGTTTGACTCACCGCTATGACCACCGCATGCTCCGCAATCAAGGCCGGTAGCATGTGGATTGTTCACCGTGGTTGAGGCGTGGCCGACTATTAATATAAATCGGGCAAAGTTTTCAGTTAAAGACATTGCTTTTAGCGCATTTTTTGCCATCTGAATTCGCTGATCCACGGGAATTCCTACTGATATATCACCATAAGTACTAACTTCTAAACTAACGTGTTTATTTTTTAAGAATTTTCCTTTCAAATCAGCTTTATCAGGATGTGGTACTGGTCTGGTAAGGCCGAATGAATCTGTAAAAAGTTTTGGTAAATATGACAATCCGATCGGACTGACAAAACTGAAACACGTAATCGCCCCGGATTTAAATGATTTCCACATTTGCTGTACCTGGTGATTATGCACCCGGCTGGAATAAGCGCGCAGATTTGTTTCCTTATCTCCGATTTGCTCAAGGATGGCAGGGCCGGTTTGTAAAAGAACGGGGCATTGGGCTTTCCCGGTCTTGTAACCTACAGGGATATAATTTATCGGAAAAGCAAAGAATCCAGCAAAACCAATAGTTTCTATTTCTGGGTCTACCAGTTCTAAATTTCTTCGGTACACTTCAGAACGGACATCAATACAAAAAATGGCCTGTGCTTTATTTTGGGTTAATCCAATATTTTCACGATGTTTCTGAGCTTGAAATTTTTGAATAATTTCACGTTGCGCAGCGACATCAAAAGCATCTTGCAAAATCAGTTTCTGTGCCAGGTCTGGGCTGATTACTTTTTGAATATTTACTGCAGCTAAAATATTTTTTGCCTCTTCCCATTTGAAGTGAAGTTCGGGACAATCTAAACATTGAAGTATGCATGCTTCCCAGCAGATAAGTATTGCCAAAAACTCTATTTCTTTTCCATCTTTGCCCCGATACAACTCACTGTCCCAGTCTATGCGTGCTGCATATGCAGACCATCCTCCGACCCGTAGTAATAAACGATGAAGATAAATTGAGATCCCATCACTAGGAACTTCGAGAATTTTCAAGGCAGCCTGAACTGCTTTTAGTGGCTGATCTGGCAAAGCCATCACCTTCTTTCGAAAACTTTTTAAGCCAATAATTTCTGGGGTTAAGTCTAATTCTGCCTCAATTTTCCATGAAGAAAAGAGCCCTGAACGTTGGTTTGCAACTACCCAAACGGCTTGCCCGTTATCGAAGTACGAGGCTGCCCAGATTGAAATTCTAGAGGTAACAAAACGACCCCAGTCTTTTTTTGTGTACAGTGAAGCCACATCAATCAATGTATCGATAGTCGAATTGTTTTGGCCTTGGTCATTACTAATATCAAGACTGCTGATGAATTCATGAACACATACAGGGTTCCCAAATGATTTTTTGGCCAAAGCAACGGCTATGTCTTCTGTTTTGATTTTTCCCTCAGAAATTTTATTTCTATAAAAAGAAATCGGTAAAGTCATTTCAATTCCTCCAGCCGTGGCAAGTTGCTGGGCTGCATCTTCGAATTTTTGGTTAGATAGACCTAAGTATGGGTTAACGGCCACGAAATTTTTTAACGGCCAAACAGGGGCTATTTTTTTGCAAGCCTGGCGAAGTATGTCTAAAAGCGCATTCTCATCATTTGAATATTCCACTAAAATATCTTCTTCTATCTTATCCTTTATCATTTTTCTAATTTTTATACTGGCTGTTCTTCAATATTTCCGATTTCAAGAGTTTTTAATATGTTAAAGTTTTCTAGTTCATCAATGGTTAGTGGCTTTCTTTGTGGAGCTTGGATCTGTATAGCCCCTATCAACTTATCAAACAAAGCGTTTGCATAAAAGCCGTTTCGAATATGGATGGCCATGGCAAGCCAAAATCGTGTTTGTGACCATACAGGCGGTAGCATCTGGATGAAAACTATTAAACTAGAGGCAATCAAGAGAATGCCTGTTAAAACTATTTCAGCAATTCCAAGCGCTGATGGTAGAGGAAGTTGCGATGCCAGCATATGATGTGCACCGGCTTCAAGGGAAAAAAAGGCGGCCGTTACAAGTAAGGCAAGTAATACGGCTGGAACCAGCATAGTGATGCTCTCTTTAGAATCTGTGGCAGAACTGAATAGTCGGGACAGGCCCATAATAAGAATAGCTCCAATGGCTAGAAGCGGCAACTCTTTTGCTGGATTTATACCCCATACCAGGGCAAATAGTGAGTAAAGAGCTAGCGCCATAGCAATACCCAGCAAAATTCGTAAAGGACTACCCAATCTGCCGGATTCCGCCACTTTCGATCCTCTGGCTACTTCTATTACACTACCCGAAGAAAGAAAAGCATGCGCTTTATAAAAGGAGTGGGCAACAAGGTGAAGCATTGCTGCAGGATATAATCCAAGCCCACAGAGCAATAAACTAAAACCCATATGGGCAACACTAGAGTAACTAAGGGCTGTTTTGACTGAAGTTTGCGTAAGATATGCAGTAGAGGCAAAAAGGGCTGTAAATCCACCAATAGAAATAAGGATGATTGGTGCAATAGTGCTTGCCTGAATTACATGAGCCATTCTAATGACCAAAAAAGGACCGGCATTTAAAAGTCCGGCATGCAATAACGCTGAAACCGGAGTGGGTGTTTCCATTACCTCGATTAACCATCCGTGAGTTGGAAATTGTGCCGACTTTAATAACGCTGCCAAAACCAGGAAAGTCGCAGTCACTTCCAGGCCGGCAACGTGCACACCAGAAGAGGACATATGTTTAAGTGTCACAAAAATAAGCTCCAGATTACCTGTATTAAACTGTTGATATAATAAAATACAGGCTATCAATAAACAGGCATCTGCCAATCGGGCTAGAATAAACTTCTTTTTTGCAGCCACTTGAGCACCAGGCCGGTCGGGATAAAAAACCAATAACCGGTGTAATGAAATACTGGTCAGAATCCATGAAACCCAAAGTAATCCGAGATTACCAGTAAGAACAAGTAATTGCACAGAACAGATAGTAGCTGCCAACCGGCCAATAAATATGCCTTGTCGCTTATCACCGTCTAAGTAATTGAGGCTA
>JANLVJ010000029.1:0-126920 GCA_031363945.1 bacterium
TATTAACCATTTTTTTTGCAAATGGAATGTCAGGATCCTTGCTTAATACACGCTCCCAATACTTTACAAAGTCATCTGTCATTTTCCTGCCAAGTAAAATAGTATCCGATGAATCAATAAGAGAGTTACAAAACCTTATAATGGAATTGGCAAAGTTTGTAGGATATGAAGTTAAGGAGTTAAAGCCCTAACTTTATAGAACTATGTCAGAAAAGAGAAAAAAGTACTCGAAAGAATTCAAAATGGAAGCCTTGAAGCTGGCTGAGAAAACGGGTAACCGTTCCAAAGTAGCCTCCGATTTGGGCATTCGGCCCAACATGCTTTACCTGTGGAAAAAGGAATTAGAACTGCGTCCTGAGAAAGCGTTCCCTGGTAACGGCAACCCGATCGAAAAAGAGCTCCATGACCTTCGAAAAGATAAAGCCCGGCTGGAGGAGGAGGTTGAAATATTAAAAAAAGCAAGCGGTATCTTTCTACGCCTCTCCCGGGAAGATACCAAGCGGTAAGAGAATTGAAGGCGTGTTATACGGTAATCAAGTTGTGTAAAGCAATGGACCTTTCGGCAAACAGTTATTATTTATGGACCAGGGACAAGAACGGCAAAAGGGAGGCAAGGAAAAATAGGCTCACCGTTTTTATCACGGCCTGTTTCCGGGAATCGGGAGATACCTATGGCCCTTTACGCATCCATAAGGAATTAAAAGCGCAGCTAGTACCCTGTAGCCGGGCCTATGCCACCCGGATGATGCGGGAATTAAAGTTGAGATCCGTCCATAAACGTGCCTTCCGGGCAACGACTGATTCCAAGCATAACCTGCCCGTAAGTCCGAATGTTTTGGACAGGAATTTCTGTCCGCAGGCTTTAAACACGGTTTACGCTTCCGACATAACATATATCCCTACTAACGAAGGATGGCTTTACCTGGCAGTAGTGCTGGATTTGTGCTCGCGCAAAGTAGTGGGTTGGTCTATGCAGAAGCATATGCGAACGGAGCTTGTGAGCGCTGCACTGCGGATGGCTATCGACAGGCGAAAACCTGCAAAAGGGGTATTGCATCACTCGGACCAGGGGTCGCAATATGCCAGTAAAAATTATCAACAGCAATTATATACTGCTGGAATGATCAGCAGTATGAGTCGAAAGGGGAACTGTTGGGACAACGCTCCGGTAGAAAGTTTTTTTGCTAGCTTGAAAAAAGAGCTTATCTACCCGTATAAACAGTTTATCACCCGCTCACTGGCCGAGCAAGCCATCTTCCGTTATATAGAAGTGTGGTACAACCGTAAGCGGCGTCATTCGACACTTAATTACCTTTCACCAGAGAGTTTTGAAGCCAGGCTTACCGAAAAAAGCCAGAGCAAGGCAGCATGACAAACAGAATAAAAAACATAGTATAAAAAATGCAAACCAAATTCCCTTAAATAAAGCTTTGTGTGGCGCAGCCACACAGGCCACTTTTTGTGCCGGGGGCAAAAAACAATATAAAAGTGAAAAGAAAATAATAAATTCGAAAAATACTCCTTATCTCATTATCCTAATTTCTTAGTCAGTTCCAGTTATACTTAATTAAAGGTTCGCCAACATCATTAACAAATGTTGTTTCAGCGGTTAAAGATACAACATGAAAATCAGCTGCTAAACCTACTCCATCAGCCGTTTTGCTCAAACCTTCTGGGATATCACTAGTATTACTTCTACCCCCCTTCTTTGCTTTACCTTTTCCTCCACGATCAATAGACCCATCTACATTTTTTCCATTGTTAATTCCTAATTTGTCAGCATACCATAAATTATTTGACTCAGTTTTTTTCTTGTCTTTAGGATCTCCGCTGTTAGATTAATGAATTTCTTTTCTTTGCTAATTTTTTTAAGGTATATAATATTAACCTAAAACGATTTCAGGATACACAGCAGGTTATAAGCGTTTCATACAAGGCGCAAAAATGTCCGACTGGTTGGCCGGGCTTTGCTTGAAGTAATTTAATCAATTGGTGGTCAAGGTTCTAACTGATTAATTTTATTATATAAGTCTTTATCTGTTTTTCTTTTAACCAACAAACCGATGATTATAAAGAAGCTCATAAAAGACAGCCCAAATGTCTTAGGTGCTAAAACAAAGTGAATGACTATTGCAACAACCGCCAAAGCAGCTATACTGTAGAGAACAAATGCTCCAACTTTGGTTGTTAAAAAACCTGGCTTTAAGGCTATCGCATCTTCCGGCTTTTTATCCGAATTATATTGCCTAACATAATAGTAAAATATACTAAAGACGCTTTTATCGTTTATGATCTGTTCTTGGGTCTTTTCTTCTTTAAAAGACAAGTTATTTGTTGATCCATCCCGCAAGTATATATCAAGGTAAATTACATTTGATGAGGAAAAAGAACACTTATAAGATTGAATTTCAGTCCAAGCGATAGTTAATTCCTTTACTAAAACATCGTTTTTAACTGTGTATTCCTTTATCAGAAAACATTTATTATCAAACTCTAATTCAACCCGTCTTGTAAATAGCCTTTTGTACCCCTTCTGAAATAAAAACGGCACTGAACAAGCGAGAACCCACCCAATTACTGCAAATGCTTCACTATGTATATATCTTGCAATAACCATTACCAATGCAACGAGCACAACAAGAGCCGGTAACGCAAAAAGGGATGCTTTAGCAACATTATATGTTTGGCTATTGTATAGAGTTTTTTCTTTATTCATTTCTAATTAGTTAGAGGTTTACTTAGCGGGATGTGTTGCATCCCATATATCAAAACCAAGGCTTCCTACCGCTATTCCAAGACCGACCGTACCATCCCATGCTTCACCAAGCACGGTGAATTCAGATACTAACCCTAAAACAGCAAGACCGGCCGCAGTTCCGTATCTCCAATTTATTCAGCATAATTATTTAGAGCTATTTGCGTATATCGTTATAAATTGATCTGTTGTACTTCTTATAATTATACACTACAAAAAAAAGTACAATTGAACCACCTATAAAACCATCTCAGTTTTTTTTACAACGCTGTCGTGTCTATTGTTAAAAACCACTTGCCAAATCAAGAAATATTGACTCAACAAACAAAGGCTTGCATAATTGAGATAATTGCAATTCTAGTAAAACCAGTGCGGCCATCCTTTTTGAAGAAAAGCTGGGTAATTCTATAGTAGAAGTATTCAAAAAAGAAATTATTTTTATTAACTGTTATATTCAGCCCAGAGCTCCCTGATTGGTAAGATAGTATAGAGAAGATAATGTTTTTTATCTAATATGAATTTAGCTCATTTACCTGTATGGGATGTTTTTTTGATTATCATAAGTATGCTGTTGACTTTTGATTCATTTTTCCAATCCTGAATTCTAATCATCAATTATTTATTGTCTGTGAATCAACCTTCTTAATGTCAGATTTTATTTCACTCCTTCTTCAATATTAGTTTTTTCAACACCAGGCTACCTATTTCTTTACCCTGCATTGCGCCTACCATACAGCTGTTTGTGAAGTGTATTCCACCCAGCACTCTTGAATGTCCTGCCTGATCAGAGGCCTGATAGAAGGAAGTGAAATTCAATGGGGAAATGCCAAATTCAGATTCAGAAGTATCCCGGAAAGCAAAATTCTTTCCTATTTTGTTTTCGAGAATAGTGGCTACTGATGCGGAAATCACAGCATGACCACTAGTATATTCAGGAAATGGAGGGCTTTGAATATAGGGGCGCCAGTCTTGATCAAGGTATTTATTGATGACTGTTTCGGGCCTGACATAATTGTATGTATACTTTGTATGCCAGCAGCTGATAAAACTATCAAAAATTGCAATTGATGAAGCGGTATAAACACTAACTGTCTGGTTAAAGTCATACCGTTTTTTTTGAGTCGCTATACCCACGATATTCATCCAGTGACCAACAGGCGAGAACTTCTTGGTAGCATACATAATATGACCGATCACATTTAGTTTAAATGGATTATCATCCCAAAAATCGGCTATGTGCTTATCTTCAACAGTAAGATGATCACCAATATATTCGACTTCAATGGTATTCTTATAATACTGACTCTTTTTATCAGTCATATCATACTTAGGCGGTAGGGGAATAGAAATTTGGTTTGCACTATCAAGTACCATTGGCCTGATTTCGGCCCAATGTGCTTCCATACCCTGGGCATACATTGGCGGAGTAGGAACCCACCTGCCTGGTTCCTGATTTACCGCATAACGGCTTTCAGAACGGGTACGTGCATAATGGTCTTTTTTACTCCATTTAAGAATATACAAGGCAACACTATCTGCATAGGCACTTGTCTGAACAAGTATATCAGACGGTATGCCCCGATTTTTGACCTGTGCTATAACTTCAGCCACGTATTTATCCATACTACCTTCAGGAAAAGTTACGGCATTGCCCACTTTACAAAAGGCTAGAATCGCAGCAAGATGATAGTCTATATGTGAAGCATCCTTAGGTACGGGTATTTTTACAAGATCAGTTACCTGACCTGTAAGACTTTTATAGTGTTTAGGGTCAGAAGCAGCAATTATTTCATAAGCAACAATATTCGCATATACATAATTTCTTGAAGCAGTAACGGGTGGAAAATTGTTTTCAAGTATGATATTATTAAGCTTTTTTACAGTAATGCGGTAAAGTTTTGGGTCCTGGGTATACTGCTTATAGGTTTGCTTTTGGCAGGCATTGAGTATGATAAGAATGCTCAGGGCAAGAGGAATAAAATTATTTTTTGATACCACGAGATTTTTGATTCAATTTACTATGTAAATTTATGAAAAAGTTACTTATTTCCGTCTTGCTGGTATTAATCGCAGGACTTGCCTGTACTTATTTGTTTCTTCCATCAGCTATATCTATTGAGGAGTCAACATCAATCAACAGTTCTTCAAGGGCTTTGTTCAGGCAGTTTAGCAATAGCAAAAATCTTAAAAAGTGGTGGCCGGGTACTATTATAGTAAAGGATAAAGTACCACACTATCTGTTTAATGATAATGACTATCAGATTACACCAGTTGATTATACCCTTTTCTCAGCCCGTATTAAAGGACCTGATTCAATCTTGCAAACCAGAATATATTTTTTCGCAGTGAACATTGATTCGACACAGCTATTATGGACGGCAAAAAAACAAGTTTCCTTAAATCCTGTCGAGCGCATTAACGTTTACCTAGCCACAAGAAAACTTAAAAAAGATATGAGTTTTCTACTTGAAAAGTTTCGTCAGTATTATGTCAAACCAGAGAGTTTATATGGAATGAAGATAACAATTGGGCCTGTCGTTGATACAAGTATGATCGCTATATTTGGAGTTTCAACTATTTATCCTACTGATAAAACCCTATTTAATCAGGTAGCAAAATTACAAGCTTATGCACTTAGTAAGGGGGCTGTACAATCAGGATATCCAATGGTTAATATAAATACAGACCATTTGAATGCGATTAAGTATGAGGTTGCCTTACCAATAAATAAAGTAATTAACTCATCAGCTGAAGTTATTCAAAAACGTCTTCCGCCGGGTAGAATTCTTATGAGTGAGGTAATTGGAGGTACTAATACGATCGAGAAAGCTATAACCAGCATCAAAAATTATGGGTATGACCATAAATTCAATATGTATGTGATTCCTTTTTTTGCTTTAAATGCAGAGCGCCTGACTGAGGCCGACACTAGCAAAAGAGTAACAAAAATCTTCTGCCCGATATTTTAAGAAATATCAGTGTTAAATAAAGATTCAGAGACAACCATATTCGCATTAAAAAAGCCTGATTTGCCTTCTAAAAATAGTGTGGTTTCTTTAGAAATAGCATCAATACAGTTTTAATTTACAATAGTTAATTCAAAACTGTATTATCACTGTACTATCATTATTTTTTGAGAGAATATAGGCCTGTTTACCAGCTATCATGATCGATTTAATATGACGCACCTCCCCTTTTATGGCCAGACCGTTTAGCGATTCTATTTGTAATTTATTATGGTTGAACGTTAATAACGTTCCAAAATCTGCATCATACCGACCCTGATGAATATCATTGCTGTAGAAATTACCGGCCAGTAAAACGCAATTTTGATCATCTAGCGCATTTACACTTATAGCATCCCGAAAAGGCGACAGCTGGGCCTGCCATGGCAAAGGTTCAAGACTGAAGTTCCAGTTACCATGATTGATTAAAACAGCATTTGCCATATAAGTAGCAGTGAGGATCTGAGATGAGTTGAGCTTTTCCTGGCTGAAGAGCTCTGAGAATATGGCGGTTGAAAAATCACCAGCATACAAAAACTTTTTCCTTAATTCGGGAATCTGACGTTCGAGCTCTTCTTTACTGGCGAAAGGTATTTCCTTACCCTGAAGGTAATAGCTCATGACCTGTTGCAAACCACCATTACCATTGAAATCATTCAGGTATAGTCGTAAAGGTTCTTTTTCAGAGGCATGAAGTCTGCTATTTAGACCCAGATTACCAGCAATCAGGTCAATATTACCGTCATTATTTAAATCAACAGGATATAAAAAATTCCACCATCCTTTTTTGGTTATTAAGTCTTTCTTCTTTAATGAATTCCCCTCATTTATAAAAGCGGTAATCAGCCCCCATTCACAGCTAACTATAAGATCTTTTTTATGATCCTTATTCAGGTCGGCCCAGATGGCTCCAGTTACCATTCCTAGTTTTGATAAGCCAGGAGCATAGCTGTCTGTGACATCAGAAAATTTGCCATGACCATCATTCTTCAATAAATAAGATCGGGGAGTTTCACCGTAGCGGTTTGGAACCGAACGCCCACCAATAAACAGGTCAATAAAGCCGTCATTATTAAAATCAAGAGGCACTACACATGAAGCATTTACAAACTCATTTGTGAGTCCGGCAGGAGATCTTTTAAGAATACCCTTACCATCATTCAGATACACCCTAGGAAGCAGGTGTTCATCATTTCCATACCATTCATCTCCGCCTGAGGCGATAATTAAATCTGTATGACCATCATTATTTACGTCTGCCCAAACAGCATCAATATCTTCATACATACTGTCAGCCCGTAAGTCTGGCTGATTGAGTTGGTTAAACTTACCATTCTGCTGCTGGGTAAATACGGCATTATGATAGCCCTTAGATGCTCCGATAAATACATCATCGAAACCATCATGATTTATATCGCCCACAGCAAGTGCAGGGCCTTCAGCTGACAGCATATGAGACATCAAGGGCTGCCGGTCAAATTCCTGAAAAGCGTTTTCTGTATGCTTGTAGGCAAGACCTATTCTGCCGGTTATATCATGTGCAGGCTTTGTAAGATTCTTTTTAAAATCGGTTATAATTGAATAATTAAACTTTGGTAAACCAGTTATATACCTGTAATGAAGAGTATTTTTGGTTGTTTTTAAGTTGATTTTTTGAAAACTATTATCTGGCCATACCAGGAATGTAGAATCAATATTTATATGATCAAGACCTATTTGTATGGGTATTTCCATACTTGACATGAAGCCCTTTACAGGATATTTTTCATAGGTACGAATGCCTCCGTTCGCAAATACGACAACCTTCGTACCAAGCGCATTCTTGTTTAATGCCGGCCCTGTAAGGCTGATATCAATTGAATTACGTTTGCCTGGTTTTACGACAGTCTTATTTTCATATAGCAGCGCCGGGCCATTGATATTATTAACGACTATATCCAGATCGCCATCATTGTCTAAATCGGCGTATACAGCCCCGTTTGAATAAGATGAGACAGGATTACCGATTGAGTTTTCCATGTCTTTAAAAACCATATTGCCTTGGTTCTGATAGAATTTACTGGGAATTTTAATTTCAGGAAACTTATTGAGTAGTGCCATATCGATACTTTTAATATCATTATTGGCCAGCCTTTGCTGCATTTCTTCACCAGAGATAAAGTTGATATAATCCATATCATTCAAACGCTTGGGAATCCCGTTTGAAATGAACAAATCTTTAAGTCCATCATTATTGAAATCCATTAGTAAGGCAGACCAGCTCCAGTCTGTTGCATAAACTCCTGAATAAACCCCAACCTCACTAAAAAGCCCATTTTTCCGATTTAATTGCAGGTTATTACGTGAATACTGATAATTATACCCCGCCTTTATTTTATCATAAAACACGTCATAATCATCATCCCCGAATGAGCGTTTTAAAATCTTCGAATCATAAGGGAGCATATCCATTGATACAATCTCTGGGAAACCATCATTATTGACATCTGCAATATCAACACCCATAGAATATTTACTGGTATGCATCAACCGCTGATTATTCTGATCTTCAAATGTGCCGTTCTTTTTATTGATATACAGGTAATCATTTTCATGAAAGTCATTACCTATGTATAAATCTGGCCAGCCATCAAGATCAATATCAGCAACAGCCACACCCAGCCCATACCCAATTGAAGAACTGTTAATTTTACTCTGCCTGGTTACTTCAGTAAAATGATTACCCTCATTGCGGTATAGACGGTCACCTGAAAGTGAGTCATAGGTGCCGATAAAGTGATCACGCGAGGCAAAAGAGCCATTCTGGTGAATGGTATGGTTTAGCAAAAACATATCAAGATCACCATCCTTATCATAATCAAAGAAAACAGCCTGGGTACTGAAACCCGAAAAGTCGAGTCCATATTGATGGGCCTCATCTTTATAATAAGGTATCCCGTTCCTGATACCTTGGCAGACAAGCAGTTGATTTTTACTTCTGGCCGTACCAAAACTTCCAACTTTACAGATGTAAATATCAAGAAGACCATCGTTATTAATATCTACTACAGATACTCCGGTAGACCAGCCATGATCTTGTGGAATTTCAGCAGCAAGTGTCACATCAGTAAATTTCAAATCTCCTTTATTCAAAAAAATCTTATTATCACCCTGGTTTGAGGCAAAGAACAAATCAATTTTGCCATCATTATTAAAGTCTCCTGCTCCTACTCCTGCTCCATTATAGAAGTACATATAATTAAACATGTTAAAATTTTCTGTTGGAGTCAGCGTATTTGAAAATGTCAGACCAGTTGTATTGTCGGTGAGTACCTGAAATAAGACTGGTTCATTATTTTTTTTTGAACAGGCGCTAAAGTAAAATAGGCTGATGCAGGTAAATAGGAAAATTACTGGTTTGATTAAGCGCATCTGCTAATACCTGAAGGTTCTGTTATTTAAATAAAAATTACACGTATTATTGAAGCTGAGTATAGCGATCATCAGCTCTTTTCTAGCGCGTTGAATTAAGTTTATAAAGCTCAGGAAATTCATTATTCTGGAGGAAAATATATACCCATCCTTTTTTTGTATTAACAGCCTGAATGTCACGTATTTCACCCTTTAGCGATAGACCTGTTTTATTTGCTTTTACTGGTTTAAACTGATCATTACCCCTATTAATCAAGATGTCGCCAAAGCTACCATCGAGCCTTTCAAACTGAGGTAAAAAACCGAACTGGTTTCCTCCTGTCACAAGATCAATTTTACCATCACCATTCACATCTATAGGTAAAATTTCATTTATGCAGGAAAACTGTGACTCGGGAGGTAATTTCACAAGCTTAAAATTACCATTTCCCTTATTATATGCTATACAGGAAGATGGGTAATTGAAATATTTTACCGTTGACGAGTTGATCAGTTCAGGTGTGAATAGTTCCTGAATTGATTTACTTGCATACTGTTGATGTTTAAGATTATTCTTTTTTATCATCGGCAATTGCTCTTCGAGATCGTGTTTTAATAAGACAGGAATATCTTTTCCCTGATAAGTATAGGTAATGATTTTGTCAGGGTCATCATTTTTATCAAAATCATTGAGCCATAACTTCACCGGATTTACTGCATCAGGCTTCAGGTAAAAGTTTTCCCCAATATTACCAAGTATCAGATCCTGCCTGCCGGTATGATTCAGATCAGCGGTAGCTATACTTTGCCACCAGCCAGACAGGTTACTTAGATTAGTTTTATTTTCTGTTCCCGAATTGCCTGTAATCGTAAAAATGCGGGGCGTCATCCACTCTCCAACAATAACAAGTTGTTTAGTTTTGGATGAACTACTAGAGTTTCCAAGAACATCGGCCCAAACAGCTCCTGTTACCATACCCAGATGAGAAAGAGCTGGAATTTTTGTGCTGGCTATATCTGTAAAATGACCCGTACCATCATTTATGAATAAATAACTCTGGGGGTCTTTACCATAATTACCAGGAACACTACGCGAGCCAATAAAAAGATCAGGGTAACCATCACCATTCACATCATTTGCTATGGCAACCGATATATTCATTTCATTGTGAGGGAAAGCTCCATTTACCAATGTGAAATTACCTTTACCATCATTTTTAAAGAGGCGGAATTGTAATTCGAACGTATTTACAGGTGTTGTATTACCCCCCGGGCATACCAGCAGATCAAGGGTTCCATCATGGTCATAGTCAAAAAACAAAACAGCTACATCTTCAAATGAAGAAAAAGGTTGAAAGGCAGGCTCTGCTTTCTTAATAAATGAACCGTCGGGGGTTTGCATATAAACCTGACCAATCGTACCTCTGGCACCACCAATATATAAATCTGCCAGCCCATCACCATTCAAATCACCAACTGCAACTTTAGGGCCTTCTTTTGATAAAAGCCGGGGGATACCTCTTTCAGCATAAAAGTCCTGGTACTCATTCTCTACATGTTTATCGAAATGGGCTGTTAAGGGCGAAAAATAAGTCTGGGGTAGCGAAGTCTGAAGTTTCCCGGCAACCTGAGTTTTCCCTGCAGTCTGAGTGATCAGATTGGTTTGATCAAGTCGGTGTATTTTATTTATGGCCGGATGAATCATCGTTTGCTGTGTGCGATCGGGCCAGCGGATTATCATTGAATCAATTGATGTAGTTTTTCCCAGCCCAAACAGTAATTTATAATCAACAGAAGACTGGAAGCCCCGGCTCGGAAATAGCTCACGTGTCAAAATCTGATCGCCAATAAATAATTGGATCCGGCTTCCAATGGCAAATGTATTCTTACCTGTGCCTTTTAAATTAAAAGCGATATAATTATTGGTATTGATCTCTCTTGAATGATTTTTATAAACTGATGCTACCTGATTTTCATTATTAACAATCAGATCAAGACTGCCGTCGTTATCAAGATCACCATAGGCTGCCCCGTTTGAATTATTTAGTTGTGAAAAACCCCATTCATTACCAACGTCTTTAAAATTTAGCTGATGTTCATTTCTAAATACTTTTTTTGCAATAGGTGTTTGAGGTATCGCATTTAAAAGCTTGTCAAGCTCATACTTTTTGCCTGTAAGGGCCATATTTTGCAAGACGTCATTGGCAAAAAAGTCCATGAAGTCGAGGTTGGTTACATCGCGGTTAATGCCGTTGCAGACCAATAAATCATTATACCCATCATTATCCATGTCAAACAAAAGCGCTCCCCAGCTCCAGTCTGTAGCAGCCACCCCGCTATATCTGGCGATATCGGTAAACTTGCCGTTCCCATTATTTAATTGAAGGCAATTTTTAGGATACTGGTAATAAAAGCCAGATTTGACTTTTGCATCAAACATGCTGATATTATCAAAGGCTCCCATCGTTCTCAACCTGTAATTATCACCCGGCAACATATCGGTAGTAAAAAGATCAGGAAAACCATCATTATTTATATCGGCAATATCAGCGCCCATTGAAGAGAATGAGGTATGTTGAAACCAGTTCTCCATCTCATCTTTAAAGGTACCGTCTTTTTGATTTATATAGAGATAATCACGCTCATACGAATCATTGGAAACAAAAATATCAGGCCAGCCGTCATTATTGATATCGCTTACCGAGACACCAAGCCCAAAACTGATGAGCCCACCATGTATGCCTGCGGCTCTGGTTACTTCTTTAAATACGCCATTATCATTTCTATACAAATGATCACCCCCACCTTTCAGATTTTTAGCAATCTTAAGTGTACTATCAGGCAAGTCACGCCGGTTAGAAAAATTCAATTGGTTAATCGGTACAGGGCTATTATTGATCACAAAACAATCAAGGTCACCGTCACCATCATAATCGAAAAAGGAAACCTGGGTACTATAGGCAGAAATATCAAGCCCATATTTTGCTGCTGATTCGGTAAATGTAAGGTCATGATTATTAATATAGAGCTTATTACGGCGATTGCCATTGCTCATATTACCAGAGTTACAAATATAAATATCAAGCCAGCCATCACCGTTAATATCTACCATCACCACTCCGGTGCTCCACATTTTATCCTGACGAAAGCCTGAGCCTTTTGTAATATCCTGAAACTTAAAATTCCCTTTATTCAGATAAACGGTATTATCACCCATATTTGATGTCATAACGACATCAGGTAAACCATCGTTATTCAAGTCGCCGATTGCTACCCCACCCCCATTATAGTAATTTCTGAAAAGAATCGTATTATCAGTTTTAGTGTCGATAACCCTATTGGTAAAGTTAATTCCAGTACTGGTTTCAAGGGTGTATAAGGTGAGATCCTTCTTCTTCTGACACGAAAAAAACACGATAAGACAAAATAGTTGAGAAAATATGAAATATAATAGCTTCGGCAATTTGAGCACAGGCTTGATATAAATAAGAAAGAGACAAAGGTTATTAAAAAATAACCTTTGTCTCTTAAAAAAAAATTAAACTAATTAATTAATAACCTGGATTCTGCTTCATTGCAGGATTCGCAGAAACTGCTGACGAAGGTAATGGAAAAAGCATATAATGTGCATCAGAAGCTGGTTTATAAGCCCAAGGTGTCATAAACATTCCAAAACGGATCAGGTCGGTTCTTCTAACTGATTCCCAGTAAAGTTCACGACTTCTTTCTGCAAGCAGGGTATTTGGGTCAGAAACATTTGATGGGTTCGACAGCGGAAGCATCGTCATTGGACTTGCGCCACGAGCCAATCTGAGTGAATTAACAAGCATCAAAGCTCCACCCATATCAGCAGCTGCAGACCTGATTTTAGCTTCAGCAACCATTAATACTACATCAGGGTATCTGAAGATAACTACCCAGTTACCTGCAAAACCATTGTAATTTGCATGGCCCGTTCCTGAGAAATCAGGCCCATATTTCAAAACACGGATGCCAGTAACTTCAAGATTACTCCCTGTTTCTTTTAAGTTTGCAGAAATATTTGGATCAAACGCAAGTGGATTACCCTTTCTGTCAAGTAATGCTACTCCATTTTGATCATATTGCTGACCAACTAATAAACCTGGTTTCATACCTGATACATCAGTAACGCCCTTGTAGAAACGCTCACCTATTCTAGGGTCAACAGTAGAGTCAGCGATTGACATTGTTGTTTTACCTGTCAGAGAAAATGAATTGTAAAAATCAGCAACAGTTGAGAAACCATTCCAGCCAGATGCCGGAGCTTTGGCGCCAAATGAATTATAGTGGAGTGTAGGGTACCAACGGTTGGTTACTCCTGAATTTTCAGCTTTAACTCCTGAAGTATTAGGGTAAGCAAAGATATTCTCTGTTGAATTTGAGTTAGTAGGGCTAAAGTTGTCAAAGTAATTAGTCATATACTTGTAACGACCAGAAGCCATTAAACTATTACCTAAGGTAATTACCTGCTGCATATCAGCATCAGAAAAGGTTGGAGCCATACGGTTAACAAAAGCACCATGGTTCAGATAAGTTTTCATTAATAAAACCTTGGCTGCATCCTGACTGGCTATTGAAACCGTGTTAACCATAGGAAGATTTGGCAAAATAGCTGTTAGCTCAGCAATGATCAACTGAACAGCTGGTTCCCCAGTATATACTTTAGATGGCTTTAATAAATCTTCCCCAGCGCTTCTATAGGGAAACTGACCGAATAAATCTAGTTGCTGATATAGTGACAATGCGCGTAAAAAACGGGCTTCAGCAGCCTGGCCTGGTGTAGGGTTAAATGCAAGAACATTCGTTGCATCAAAGCTTAGCGTATTCAGGTTGGTAAACTGGGCAAGAATTACATCGACTGCATCAGCGGTATAGGTTTGCTGGTGCAATGCACGCCATTTACCGTTGTCATCCCAGTCACCTGCTCTTGTTGGAATAAGAGCCTCATCGGTCGTAACTTCTTCAAGAGCAAATACACCTGCAAGATCGGTGTAAGGCGCACCTACATCAACATAAGCTGCATGAAGTAACGTTGATGTACCCAGTGCACCAGCATACTGAGATGCTGTAAATGAACTATTTAACTTCTGATCTAATTTTGTGCAAGCAAAGATGCCAGATACACAAAAGACAACAGCTGTTGCCTTTAAGTAAGTATATTTTTTCATTTCGTGTAAATTGATTGTGTTACTTTAACAGATAACATGGTGTTTAGTTGTAAAACTTTAAATAGTAGTTTTGCTAAAAAATTTGTTTTGTAATTAAAATCCTGCAGTAAACCCAAAATTTAACATTCTTGGAGTTGGGTACGGCGCATATTCAATATTTCGTGATGGGTAACCTGAACCATTACTTTTATCAATATTCACTTCAGGATCAAAACCTCTAAATTTTGTTAAAACAAACAGGTTTGAGCCACCCGCAAATACTCGAAGGTTTTTCAGGTAATTACCAATATTACCGATTGTATACGTAATCGTAGCATTTCTTAGCTTAAAATAATTACCGCTTTCAAGATATCTTCCTGAAGCAACAGCACCATCAGTAATGCTCTCAGGTGTACCAAGAATATAAGAAGCAACGTTTTTACCGTTGGCAAGATTACTGATATTGGTAATTGTGTTGTACGTGTTATTATAAATCAAGTAACCAAACTGACCGCTACCATTTACCGATAAAGAAAATTTCTTATACGTAAGCGTAGTGCTTAAGCCCGCGATAACATGTGGATTTGGATCTCCCTGAAATGAAGGCTGTGCTGCAATGATCTGATGACCAGTTGCATCATAACCCTGAAACTGTTTTAAATAATACACATCGGCTGGCTGATTATTAGCAATTGCCTGAGCAAATGAACCAGAAACACCCTGACCATTCACTTGACCAGTTGGGATCAAAGCATCAGGATAATTTTTCAGGATATTTTTATTGTAAGCTGCATTGATATCCACTTCCCAGTTTAAATCAGGAGTTTGAATTACTGCACCACCCATTGATAGCTCAATACCTTTATTAATCAGGTTTACAGGTGCATTTGTATATCTGATTACATTTGGTGATGGAACAATCGGAACATTAGCAAATAATAAATCTGTGGTATTTTTATTGTAAAGGTCTACTTTTCCAGAGATACGGTTGTTTAAAAAACCAAAATCTACTCCAAGATCATACTGGGTAGTTTTTTCCCATTTCAGATTAGGATTTGGAATATCGATCTGCTGACCACCACCTCCTGGGTTTAAGGCAAACTGACCTTGTGAAACACCAGCTGGGAATGACTGGGAGCCAGTTATACCCCATGATGCTCTTATAGCAAGTTCAGAAACGGTCGTATTGTCTTTTAATATATTCTCATTTTTCAGTACCCATTTAGCACCTACTGATGGAAATACACCGTACTTATTGTTAGAACCAAATTTACTTGAACCATCATCTCTGACAGTTGCAACCAGGTAATATTTGTCAAGATAATTGAAATTCGCACGGGCAAAATATGACTGGATTTCAACACTTGGATCTGCAAATGAGTTCAATGATGCGATATTGGCAGCACTTTGAAAGATACTGGTATAAAGAATTGGTGTTCGGTTTTGCTGGGTTAAGTTAGTAGCAAAACCTGAGTTGGTAACATTGGTATTTGAATAGTTTGTTTTATAATACTCATAACCACCAACAATTTCAAAGTTTAAACCAGCAGCAATTTTTGCCTTATAATTCAGCGTATTCTGGTACGTAGCAGATGTTAGTGCTGCGGTACCAATTGCTGCAAGACCGACATTTAAAGTTCCCTGTAGCGGAAGAAATCCATCAACACTGGTATTTCTCACACCTGTACTATGGTTGATGGAATATAAAAACTTATACTCTAAATTTGGTAAGATTTTGTAGGCTGCGCTGATATTGCCGAGGTAATTTTCAACATTTGACTGATCATGAAAACCCTGGGTAACAGCTACTGGATTTGGAATAGAATGGCTCAGTAAATTGAATGACCCATCTGTAGCATAAATATTAGAAGTTGGGTTCCAGTTCAGGGCATAAGAAATCAAATCTCCAGCTGCACCTGCCGTATTACCGATCAATGCATAATTATTGGTTACATGGCCTGCAGTCAGGTTGAAATCAATTGATAATTTTTTATCAAGAAACTTGTACTGCCCACCAAACGTGCCAATGAATTTAGCAAGTGAGGTATTTCTGATGAACCCTTTATTCTGTGAGCCAAGAAATGAGGCTCTGAACCGGCCATCTTCATTACCACCCGTTAAAGCAAGGTGATAATCTTGTGAGAGCGTATTCTGAGTAATAGCTTTCAACGCATCAGATGAACCACCATCATCAAGTGGATTCTTTTGATTAGCAATGCCATAGGTATTTAGAGCCGATCTGTAACCAGCGGCATCAAAAACCTTGTACTTTTTCATATAACCTACGTTAGATGAAAAATTTGTACCAAATTCAAGGTGAGTACCGGTGCCAGAGGCAGCGCGTTTGGTGGTAATGACAATTACACCATTTGCTCCTCTTGATCCATAGATAGCAGTTGCAGAAGCATCTTTTAATACATCAATCTGAGCAATATCATTTGGGTTGATGTACAGCAATGGGTTAACCTCTGCAGCTGAACCATAACCACCACCTGAAATATTCAGGCCTGGCGTAGCTGAACGGCCATCAAGCGGAACTCCGTCGACTACATAAAGCGGAGCATCACCTGAACGTAGAGATCCATTACCCCTGATTACAATGGTGCTTGCAGAACCCGGAGCCGCACTGTTCTGGGTAATTTCTAGACCAGCAACTTTTCCCTGTAATAATTGGTCAGGAGCTGTGATTAAACCCTTATTGAAATCTTTAGCTGTGATAGTGGCAACAGATGAAACAAGATCCCTCTTCCTTGCCGTACCATAACCGATTGCTACAACCTGAATTTCTTTCAAGGCTGTATTACTAGGTACCAACGCAACAGTGATTGATGACCGGCCTGCAATTGCAATTTCCTGGTTGGTATACCCTATAAATGAAATTACAAGTGTTTCAGCTGACTGAGGTGCTGAGATTGAAAAATGCCCATCACCGTCTGTCTTACCACCAATTGTAGTTCCTTTCACAAGAACTGATGCCCCTGCTATTGAGGTACCATCCTGGTTATCTTTTATAGTTCCAGAAATGGTTTTGTTCTGCGCAAAGGCGGGAGACAATGCAAATAGTATAAGAAGGGTCCCAGCCCACCTTAAGAGTAAGTTTTTTTTCATGCTTAAATTGCTTAGTTAATTACTAGTTAAATGCTATATAAATGTAAATACAATGCATTCTTGAAACAAAATTTAAAGGATAATATTCTCATAGATAAAATAAGATATGTATTTTATCAAGCGTCTTAATAACAATTATTACAATTATCATAAACTTCACCGGAGCATCATTATAATTATAAAAAGAAAATTAAAGTTTGCTTAAAAGTTTGGCATCATTTTACAATGAGATAAAATGTAATAATTTTATGCACATTTCTTCAAAACTTTGAATTTTGCAGCTAAACCAGCCATCAAATGCGCTCTAGCTCGACCAGCAATGTTAAATCATTATCTGATTCCACCTGATTATTGAGTTTTAAAAATTTTCCTGCAAGGTAAAAAGCAAACATATCTTCAACAAGACCTGTTAGGGGCTCTGGCAAAATACGTGATTTACCCAGTACCTTTCTCAGGGTAAAAAACAATAAAGAAGATGAGGCTGCAACCAAACTTCCAACGATTGCGCCTTCAGTAGCTTTTTCACCAGATAGCTGATAGGTTAATGCTCCAACGGTAGCACCCATTAAAACCCGACCTGTAAACTGCGGTTTTGACAAGCGTGAAGGTAAAAAAGGCAATTTATCAAGACCTAACTCAGCGGTAGCCATAATTGCCAGCGTTTTTGTAGTTGTTGGATTTGCCAAAAATCCTATTCCTTCCTGATTAAATAGTTTCTTATCTTTTTGATTTAAGTTTAGGGCAAGAAGAGCAGGCGCCAACATTGACCTCATCCCGGCAATAGTTGCAAGAATTACTAATTTACTTAGGGCGATTTCCTTAGTTTGAGTTTCCATATGCGTCTTATATTGACCGGTTTTGAAGATATAAACTCAAAACTTATGCCTGAAATTATCAAGTGCAAGTATCGCATAGAAGTAGCTGTTTTAAAAGCTCGGCCGTCTTGATAAATTACTCCATAAAGCGATATAATTCAGCAACTGATAAAGATGACCTGTTAATAATCTGCCTGTCTTGCTGAATCATCCCGTTTTTAATAACGATCAGGTGATCGGCGTATTTAACTGCATCTTTCAGATTATGGGTTACCATAATACTGCACAGATTATGATCGGCTATGATCTTTTGGGCATTTTCAAGTATAACCTGGCTTGCGTATGGGTCAAGTGCTGCATTAGGCTCATCCATAAGCAGTAACTTAGATTCATCCATGATTGCCATAATAAGTGTCAGCGCCTGTCTTTGTCCTCCAGATAGATTACCCATTAGCTGGTCTATCTTGTTTTCCAGCCCCATATTTAATTGGGCAATCTTATCCTGAACAAATATTCTGAACCCTGAAGTTTTTCCTATCGTGAGCGATTTTGCTTTAGTTCTCAGTGAGGCGAGTCTGAAATTATCGATTACAGACAGATCAGGAGCTGTACCCATTAATGGATCCTGAAAAATGCGGGCAATGAATTTACTTCTCTGGTATTCAGGCTGGGGAATAATATTCACTCTCCCGATGAAGATTTTACCAGTATCGGGTTTTTCACTACCTGTTAACATATTTAACAAGGTAGACTTACCAGACCCATTGGTGCCTATTAGAATTGTAAATTTTCCAGGGGAAATTTGCAGGTTTATATTATCCAGGGCTCTGACTTCTCTTGGGCCGTTAGCAAAAAAGGTTTTAGAAACATTTTCAATCCCGATCATAATTCTTATTTATAGTAAACCCGAAGACCAGGAATACTTACCACCACTAATACCAATACTGATGTAGTTAGCTTTAGGAGATTCACGTCAACACCCAGAGCCAGGGTTGCCGCAAGTAAAAACTGAAAAATAATTGAGCCGAGAATCACACCGGCTATTCTCAGGCCCACTTGCCTCACCTGAAGCATATCCATGATGGTTTCACCAATGATAACTGAGCCAAGCCCTGTTATGACAATGCCAATACCCATATTGATATCTACAAAACCCTGGTATTGTGAAATAAGAAATCCACTGACACCCACGAGCCCATTTGAAATTGCCAGACCAGTGATTTTCATTCGAACAGTGTTTACACCTAAAGAACGAACCATACTTTCACTATTCCCGGTTGCACGCATGGCAAGGCCAAAATCAGTTCTCAATAAATAGGAAATAATCAGCCATAAAAAACCAATGAAGGCTATAATACTAACAAGTGCCCGAAAGTCTGTCGGAATAAAGCTCAGTTTGGTGTAAAAATCATTTTCTGCTGAAATTGGAATATTTGAGCGGCCCATGATCGTAATATTGATGGAGTAAAGAGCTGTCATCACTAAGATACCAGCAAGTAGCGCATTTACCCTGAGCTTTGTATTGATAATACCCGTAACTGTACCTGCAACTGCTCCACCTAAAAAAGAAAATAAAAGGGCGTACCAGGTATTTATTCCATGAAGCAACATGATTCCAGTAATTGAGGCCCCCAGGGTATAACTCCCGTCTGTTGTTATATCAGGAATATTAAAGATTTTCAGGCTTAAGTAAACACCTATTGAAAGAGAGGCAAGGGCCAAACCAAGCAATAAGGCATCGATATAATAGCCAGCAGCCGAAATGCTGTATTTTGATTTTTTTAAGTTGAGCTTTATATCAGAAAAATTAACAGCATTTGAATGTGATACATTTATAAATCCTGCCGGGGTATTCACATCGTATGCCCTTGCTACCTGCTGATTGAAAACTTTTCTTCTTGCTATTACCAGTGCAGGTTTTAATAATGTCAAATTACCTGTTTTCAGGTAATCTGCTGCCTGGACACCTGACTGGTACCCCCACTGGTAAATATCTGCTCCGTATGCGGCCAGTGCCCCCCGCTTAACAAGCCCCTCTTCACTGGTAAATATTGGAATACCGTGAGCATTACATATTTTAAGAATACTTTCGAATGAAGCAAAAACACTGTTATCGGGGAGGGCAAAAAAAGCATCAATTTTCTGATGGGTAAGTGCCTGAACAACAAGCTGGGTTTCTGCCGAACTATTTACGGGTAAAATAACCAGTTCAATCTGTTGTTTTTTACATTCATCTTGAAGCTTGGTTAAAGCGAGTACTGACTGGGTCTCACCCTGACTGTAGATCACACCCATTCTTTTTACAGCGGGCAATAGCTGATGAACAATCAGGGCTGAAGTAGCGATATAATCAAGGTTTTCATAAACACCGAATAAATTTGAAGGTGCAGACCCTGATGAATCAAGCAAACCTGCAAGCTCAGGGCTTGGAGAAACCATCATAAAAACAGGAAGATTCACCGTTTTTTTAATGGCAGCAATTGTTGGTAAAGTTGTATTGGTAGCTAGCAGACGTAGGTTCTGATGTAAAAGATAACTCAGGGCCAGATTGAGTGTTGCTTCATTACCCTGGGCATTTTTATATAAAACAACAAGCGTTTTATTTTTTTCATCGAATCCGGCCGTGCTAAGTGCTTTTAAGAATCCAATATGAGCCTGATCGATTGTCTCATCCTGAAATGCATCAAGGAAACCAATCATGGGAACAGTATTTTTTTTACCTGGTTTTGAGCATGATAAAAAAATAAAAGCCGTCAAGGAAAATAAAAATAAGAATTTACGCATTATAAGGTAAAACGAAACACAAAAGAAAGCGTTAAAATTCAAGCTAACGATACTTTTCTAAATTTTAACTACCCCGATAAGAAATAATTATTGGCCGTTTTCGATTCAAAGATTTTTTATATACCATGAAAACACCCCTAATAAAAACAATTTCATCAAAGCTACCAAATACAGGGCTTTCAATTTTTTCAGTTATGACAGCCCTGGCCGATGAATATAAAGCTATTAATTTATCACAGGGTTTTCCTGATTTCGCGCCTGATGAACACCTGCTTAAACTTGTTACCAAACATATCAATGCCGGTCATAATCAATATGCACCTATGCCAGGGGTATTAAAACTAAGGGAAAACATCGCAAAACATACCGCCAGGCACTATGATCTTCAACTTGATCCTGATCTTGAAATTACAGTAAGCGCCGGAGCAGCCCAGGCTATTTATACTGTCATAACTGCCGTTATTCGTGAAGGAGATGAAGTAATAATTTTCGAACCTTCTTATGATTCTTATATTCCTGCAATCAAATTAAACCAGGGAATACCCCGTACTATTGAACTGAATGCCCCGAATTTTAAAATAAACTGGAATGAAGTCAAAAAACTACTGACCATTAAAACCCGTATGATCATCATCAATTCTCCGCATAACCCAACAGGTTCATTGCTTGATGAAGCTGATATGAAAGCTTTGAATACTCTCGTCGCAGGAACTGATATATTAGTTCTTGCTGATGAGGTTTATGAACATATACATTTTGATGGGCATGCACATGAAAGCGTTGCCAAATATCCAGCACTTTTTAATCAAAGTTTTATCGTTCGCTCATTTGGTAAAAGCAGCCATACTACGGGATGGAAAATTGGTTACTGCCTTGCTCCTGCCTATCTGAGTTTAGAATTCAGAAGAGTTCACCAGTTTTTGGTTTTTAGTGTGAATACACCCATGCAATATGCATTTGCTGATTACCTTGAAGATCTTTCCTGTTTTGACAAGCTCTCAGCATTTTACCAACAAAAGCGTGACTATTTCGTCAGTCTGTTAAAAGAAGCCCCATTTAAATTACTTCCTTCAAAAGGTACTTATTTTTTACTGGCAAGCTATGCGGATATTTCCCAGGAAAAAGAAAAAGATTTTGCTGTAAGACTTACAAGAGAATTTGGGGTAGCCACCATACCCCTGTCTTCATTCTATACCAATCCCCGTGAAAACCAGCTTGTCAGGTTTTGTTTCGCCAAGGACGATGCTACACTTGAAAAAGCATCATTACGTTTACAATCATTGAAATAGGTCTATTATTTTACCCCCTTAAATAATTACAATGAGCAATAAACTAAAAGTAACTCTCATTCAGTCTTATCTCTTCTGGGAAGATGTTCAAAAGAACCTTCAGCAGTTTGATATGAAGATTAACCAGTTAAACCAGCGCACCGATCTGATCGTATTACCTGAAATGTTCAATACCGGTTTCAGTATGAATACTGCCAAACTTGCTGAAACAATGGATGGGCCAACTGTAACCTGGATGAAAAAAACAGCTCAATTAACAGGAAGCGTAATTACCGGTAGCCTGATTATCAAAGAAAATGGAAATTTTTATAACAGGCTCTTATGGGTACGCCCTGAAGGAGAAATTTCAACCTATGATAAAAAACATCTTTTTGGCCTGGGTGACGAAACCGTTCATTTCAGTGCAGGGAAAGAGAAGCTGATAGTTGAATTAAACGGGTGGAAAATTTGTCCAATGATTTGTTATGATTTGCGATTTCCGGTATGGTGCAGGAATGAGGAAGAAACAGATTTATTGATTTTTGTTGCTAACTGGCCAGAAAAGCGAAGCCACCACTGGCGTACGCTACTAATAGCCAGAGCCATTGAAAACCAGGAATATGTGCTGGGTGTGAACCGGGTTGGAGATGATGCAAATTTATTTTACCATTCAGGTGATTCAATGCTGATTCATCCAATGGGGAATATACTCTTTCAAAAGGTCGATGAAGAAGACGTTTACACAGCTATACTCTCAAAAGATGAAGTTGAAAAAACGCGCAGGTCTCTTCCGTTTCTTGCCGATAAAGATGATTTCACACTAAACTAAATTTTATGCTTGCTTAGAATATCCTCTCTGCCATTATATCAGACGGCATATTCTAAACAAGATGAATTAAATTTCTGCCTGTCAAGGCTAGACTTTGTCAGTTGATAAGCGGATCCTGAAGTTTTACCTTAAAGGCAGGCCTTGGTTTTAAACCAAGCTCAGCAAAAAGGGCCTTATCTTCACTTAGATCAGGGTTGGGCGTTGTTAGAAGCTTTTCACCAATAAACAAAGAGTTTGCACCTGCCATAAAACATAATGCCTGGTCTGAAGAGCTCATGGTGGTTCTGCCAGCTGACAAACGTACAACAGAGGCAGGCATCAGTATTCTTGCTGTGGCAATAACACGCACCATATCAAATACAGGTACGGGCTTTTCATCAGCCAGTGGTGTTCCTTCTACCCTTACCAGCATATTTAACGAAACTGATTCTGGATGATGGGAAAGGTTTGCCAGTGTTTGAAGCATGCTGATTCTATCAGACACTTTCTCGCCTATACCGATAATTCCACCTGAGCAAACAGTCATACGGGTATTACGAACATGCTCTAGCGTTTGTAGCCTGTCATCATATGTACGGGTAGTAATTATACGTTCATAATCTTCGGCAGATGTATCAAGATTATGATTATAGGCATATACACCAGCATCAGCCAGTTTGCCTGCCTGACCTGCAGTAAGCATACCAAGCGTACAGCAAACCTCCATATCAAGGGTATTTACCTCCCTTACCATTTCTAGTACCTTATCGAAATCACGGTTATCACGAACTTCTCTCCAGGCAGCACCCATACATAAACGGGAGGCCCCATTTTCTTTAGCGGTTCTAGCCCTTGACATCACTTCTTCAAGAGACATTAACGCTTTTACTTCAACACCTGTATTATAACGGGCGGCCTGTGGGCAATAAGAACAATCTTCAGAGCAGCCCCCGGTTTTGATAGAAATCAGACTGCTTATCTGCACTTCATTGTAATTTTCATTCTGCCTGTGTACTTCAGCAGCTCTAAAAATCAGGTCTAATAATGGAGTATGATATATTTCGCTGATTTCTTCAGCTGTAAAATCGTGACGCAGGGTTTCCATAATCTAAAATAGAATTCAATGTTAAGACTTTTTGGGCAGGTTGCGTAAATTAAAGCTTTAGAATAATTTTCGCTGCCAAAAAGTAGGTGAGCCAAAAACCAGCGGTATCAGTAAAAGTAGTTATTAAGATAGACGATGAAACGGCAGGATCTATACCCGCACGCTTTAGAATTAAAGGAATCGCTGAGCCAGTTACACCTGCAACGACCAGATTGCAAATCATGGCAAGAAAAAGCACCAGTCCCAATAAAGGATTACCATTAAAAATTAATGCCGCCAAAAAGACAATGATTCCGGTGCAAAGTCCGTTTACGACCCCCACAGCAAGCTCTTTTGCAACAGTCTGATAGGCCTGTGCAATATTTATTTCATGGAGAGTTACCCTTCTGATAGTCACAGCAAGTGTTTGCGTAGCTGCATTACCTCCCATTCCAGCTATCACACTCTGGTAAGCACCAAGAATAACAAGCTGTTGCAAAACATGATTAAAATGACTGACCACTGCAGCTGGAATAAAGCACGTGATAAGATTAATAAATAGCCATGGTAGGCGGCTTTTAATTGCATCAATCCAGTTTCCAGTCAGTTTTTCATTCTCTGATACCCCGGCTATCTTAAGAATATCTTCAGTAGTTTCTTCTTCAAGAACATCAATAACATCATCAAAAGTAACCCGGCCCAGCAAAACCATTCTGTTATCAACCACAGGGATAGCTGAGATATTATACTGGGATAAGAGCCTTGCAACTTCTTCCTGATCTGTATCAACATAAACATAGACAATATCTCTGTTTGCAATATCATTCACCAGACTTGTTGATTTAGATTTAACCAGATCTTTTAATGAAACAGTACCCAGCAGGTGATTTTCCTGGTCAACTACATAAATAGAGTAAAACTCTTCCATTTCTTCAGATTTCTGAATGACATCCTGAATAGCCTCATTTTTTGTCTGATAATATTTAACAGAGATTAACTGTGGGGTCATCAGCCCACCAGCCGTATCTTCAGGATAACACATTAATTTTCGGATGCTTGTAGCGTCTTCTGCAGGCAAACTATCAAGAATTTCTTTTTGTTGCCTGTCACTGAAATTGCTGATAATATCGGCCGCATCATCATCATCGAGTTCTTCTACGATTGAACTCATCTGTTCAGGGCTCAGGGCCTGTAATAAGCGTTCAGGATGATGCTCTTCATCCATTTCGGCAATTACTTCAGATGCTTCTTCAGGCGGCAGAATCCGAACAATACGTTCAGCAGAAGTCTGCGGTAGCTGGTGCAGCATCTGAGCTATTTCAGAGGGATGAAAGTCATTCAGAATGTCTAGTAATTCCTGATCACTACGTTCTAGCGCATTCTTAAGACGCTGGATATCGGCTTTATCAATTTCGAACAGATCCATCTGAATTCAGCTAATTTTGATTTTCAGGTTTTAAGATACCAGTTCATTCTGGTAAACTGAATACTAATGCATGATACAAAAATAGCTGTAAAAATGCCACTCACCCAGCCTTCCCAACTTTGGGCCTGTACCCATTCAGGAAAATGATTCAGGCCAATAAAATGATAAATTGGGATGAAAAGAAGATTTGCGGACATATAGGCTACCATTGGGTTTTTGCCAATCATTGAAATAAGCAACAGAGGCTTTCTGAAGATACTCAGATCAAAACAAATAATAATCGACAGTAGCAGAAACATGGCAAGACCACTCCCAAAGAAAAAGTAGCTAAAGGTAGAATATTCACGTTTCAGCCCGCCCTGATAAGCTTCAAAAAAAATGGCCAGAAGTAAGGTATAAGACCCAAGTTCGAGGTATTTCTTATAATATTCTTTCTGGGGGCTTTTGATTCCATTCCATACCCAGAGAATAGCAATAATTAACAGCACATTTGAAACCAGATTAAACAAAAGATATCTGAGAGAAATAAAAACAATATTCAAGACCAGAATACCAATGCTCAGGGACATTAATGCAACTTTATTGCCATGGTCTTCTGATTCAACAACCGTTTCGGGAACATCGGTACTATATTTTAAATTATGACGGTACATGAAGTCACCAGCAAGTGTTCCGGGTATAACGATAAAAAGGTAACCCAGATAATCAAAGTGGTACATCCAGGCAAAAGGAGTTGCATCGAGTACCAGTTTATTCCAGCTGCCATGTAAATCACCTGCAATAAGAACAGAAAATAGAAGTGGTATTAGGGCAATTCGTAACAGAGGTCTGTTTTGGGTAAATAACCAGATAATAGATCCAAAGAAGACATTATTGGCAATTAGCATGAAAAGAATGTCGTTTCTATAAAGGTCAAAGCCTGAGCCGTCGAGGTAATGAATATTCAAAATTAAAAATACCCCTATTCCTAAAACAACTAGTCGTATAAGCCATAGCTTCCAGATTTTCCAATTTGCAGGATATCTGAAATAAAGCAATGTTAATAAAACAAAGCCAGAAAGGCTGGTCACCCATTGCCAGAAACCGGGCTGGTTACTTATTTCAAATGGTTTGACATGCTCTAGAAAAATGCCAAATATTAAAAGCATCAAGCTTCTTATCGCCACATCAAGTACAATACTCAGTTTAGATTTACCTGCACTAAGCCGTTTAGACAGGGAGAGAGGAATAGCTGCACCCATACTAAATACAAAAAATGGGAATACCAGATCATTCCAGGTAATGGGTGGGGTAGAATTTGAAACGTATGCTGAGGTAACCATCTGAGCATGATACATCCATACAGGCTGATTACCACCAAATGCAATTATACCAGAAACTACCATAGCCAGAATGGCAAGGCCGCGCATGGTATCAAGGCTTAGATCTCTATTCATTTTTTCGAAAATAAGTAAATTGATTTCATTTACACTCTTTTTATCTGACTGTTAATTTCACAAAATGCCAGACTTAATAGTGACAGGCTACTCCTGCCCTGGTTAAATAATAAATCAACAAAACTTAAACGGGGCTCAAACCCATGATTTGGAGAAAATAACTGATTATATTCAGCTGGAACAGTTAATGCCTGACGTTTCGGATGTATTAGTCTGCGCATATCATGCATACCTGCCACAGGATCATGATAGCTTTCTGTGAGCTTGATTGACGGATTTTTTAAACCCATCATTTTACAGAGTGCAAGCAGCCAGTCAAGGTTATAGTCGAATAACCATTTTTGAGGTTTTTCATAAAACGGCCTGATATCATATTCAAAAAACTCAAAATACGGTGAACTCCGGTAGCAACTCTCAAGTGATCTCCAGTGCATGCGCTGCCATGGATGATCAGCACTTATTCTAACATCTTTAATTGGTATGTTATGCCTGGTATCATGACATACAGGTACAGCAAGAACAAGAACGCCATTGGGAGATAAAATCATTGCCCTATTGCGATAACTTTGCTTCTGGTAATTTTCTTTTGCCTCTAGCCACACAGTATCACCAAGGAGCAATATCGACATGTATTCAAGATTTGGAAGGTAAGCACTCGATAAGAGGTAATCCATGTTCCAAAACTAACAAATCTCAATTGAGGCATTTTAAAATATAAGTATAGATTTGCAACCTTGAAATAATTGCTTGCATCAATAACAGACAGGGATGTTTCAAGCGTTAAACCCCCGAATAAAAATTAATAATGCAGGAACCTTCAGTAGCAGTTGTAATTTTAAACTGGAATGGATTAACCCTTTTAGAACAATTTGTTCCAGCCCTTTTGCAACATACTCCGTCATGGGTCGAGATTGTTATCGGTGATAATGCATCTACAGATCAGTCTGTTCAGTTTTTAAAAAGTCAATACCCCCAGTTAAGAATCATTCAGAATGAAATCAATTATGGGTATGCTGAAGGATATAATAAAATTCTCGAGCAGGTAAATGCCCAGTATTTTATACTACTTAATTCAGATGTTGAAGTCACTCAGGGGTGGGTTGAGCCGTTAATTGAATACCTTGAAAATAATCAGGATGTGGCTGTCTGCCAACCCAAAATCAGATCATATCTCAATAAAGAAAAATTTGAATATGCTGGTGCTGCTGGTGGTTTCATGGATAAATTTGGGTATTTCTTTTGCCGCGGCAGATTGTTTGACAGTTTGGAAACAGATTTAAATCAATATGAAGATAGCTGTGAAATATTCTGGGCATCAGGGGCCGCATTTTTTATCAGAGCAGACTGGTTTCGCCGTGCCGGGGGGTTTGATTCAATGTTGTTTGCCCATATGGAAGAGATTGACCTGTGCTGGAGACTTAAGTTACTGGGCCAGAAAATCGCATATATGCCCGGATCAATCGTTTATCATGTTGGTGGCGGTACATTAAGTAAATTAAGCCCTACCAAAACTTATCTCAATTTCAGAAATAACCTCATATTGCTTTATAAAAACCTGGAACCTGGTAATAAGCTGAAGATACTTATCATTCGCTTTTTTCTAGATTACCTGGCATGGCTACGGTTTATAGCACTGTTTCAGTTCAAACACGCATTTGCTGTTAACAGAGCCCATATGAGCTTTTTAAATGGTATTTCAACATGGAAAGAGACGAAAATCAAGACTAGTCAAGATATCACCCAGCCAAAACTTAAAAACCTGACGGGGTATTACAATGGGAGTATTGCAGCTGATTATTTTTTAAGAAGTAAAAAATATTTCTCTGAATTGCTTGCAAAAAAAATTAATCTATAAAAGATTCGAGTGCCAGACGATATGAATTCATACCAAAACCAGCAATAATTCCTTTACAGTTTTTGGCCAAAACTGATTTATGCCGGAATTCTTCTCTTGAATAAACATTACTGATATGTACTTCAATGACAGCTGTGGTTATGGCTGCAATTGCATCAGCTATGGCAATAGAAGTATGCGTGTAAGCTCCTGCGTTTAAGATAATACCTGCCGCAATAAACCCGGATTTATGCAGGCAGTCGATAATATCACCTTCAGAATTACTTTGGTAATAGTTAAGCTGGATATCAGGGTAAAGCTTTGAAAGAATTTCGAGGTATATTTCAAAAGACTGATTTCCATAGATTGAAGGCTCACGTTTACCTAAAAGGTTTAAATTTGGACCATTTATAATCTGAATTACCATGTATTTTTTTCAACTAATGTACTAAAATAGCCTGATTTACGAATGTCAACTATGCAATCACAACAATACCTTAATGGTTTTAAAGCGTATTTAAGGTTAGAGCGTCAATTCTCAGCAAATACCATAGAGGCCTACCTGAGAGATACAGAAAAATTTCTTGAATTTTTACCCGTGTACAGACAGAAATTAAATACTACTCAGGAGTTTGCACATGAAGGCATAAAATCACTAGTAACTAGTGTACTAATTGACAAGGGATCGGATACTCAAAGGAAAAAAATAACACTTTTAACAGTCAGCAGAGAAGAAATTCAGGCTTTTTGCCAGACACTTTACGAACTTGGTTTAAATGAGGCTTCTCAAGCCCGAACTCTATCAGGGTTAAAAGCATTTTTCAACTATCTATTACTTGAGGATCTGATCAGCAGTAATCCAACTGAATTTATCAGCTTTCCTCAAACAGCCAGAAAACTGCCAGATATACTATCTATTACAGAAATCAACCAGCTGATAGAAGTAATTGACGTCAGTACTCTTGAAGGTATGAGAAATAAGGTGATCATTGAAACGCTTTACGGTTCTGGTTTAAGAGTCTCAGAATTGATATCACTAAAAATATCTCAACTCTATTTTGATGCAGAATTCTTAAAAGTAACAGGAAAAGGAAATAAAGAACGGTTGGTGCCTATGAGTGGGTCATCAATACACCTGATTCAATTGTACCTAGCTGAGATCAGAAATAATGTATTAATTAAACCAGGTAATGAAGATATATTGTTTCTGAACAGAAGAGGCTCAGCATTATCAAGGGTCATGATATTTACTATTATCAGACAGCTTGCCATCAGAGCAGGTATTAAGAAAAAAATAAGCCCGCATACCTTCAGGCATTCTTTTGCCACGCATCTGGTTGAAGGTGGTGCAGATTTGCGGGCGGTACAGGAAATGCTGGGTCATGCCTCAATCCTGACCACTGAAATTTATACACATCTTGACCGTGATTATTTGCGTCAGACGATCATGCAGTATCATCCAAGAAGTTAGGAAGGCAAGTTTCTGTAAAACAGCAGTTGCCTGAAATTGGGGCGGTCTTAACAATAGTGGCAAAAAATAAAGGCGACCCATTGCGGCCGCCTTATTGCAATAACTATAAACAGCACCTTTATTAATTATTATCAATACGGGCAACTGTTGGGCTCCATGACCACAGATCATAGAAAGGTGTACTTGATGCACCTTGTGTTCCAAGACCTACAAATGAAGTATAAGAACCCGTTAAACCTGTTGGCATTGAAAAACTAATACAGTCATATCTTCCGGCACCTTCAAAATTATTTTTCTGGTTCCAGGTATCATTTGATGGGGTATATTCAAAACAAGTTCCGAAAGATTGTGAACCTGTACCATTGGCAATATAGCCAAGGTTGTTCTGGGAAAATGCAGCACAACTGTAGCGGGGTACTGCAGCATTATTACTGTCTAACCGGGCTTTCTTAATCCAGGTATCTGCAGCAGCATTATACTGAAAAAACTGGTTGTTTGAAGTGCTGTTAGCAGCACCGCCGCCAACGTAAGCTATATTGTTGATTACAAAAGAAAAAGCATTGTATACTTTTAAACCCGGGTATCCAGAAACTGCATTCCATACATTTGTCCCAGCATTATAAGCATAAAAATCACCCAGTCCGTTAGTAATACCAGTAGTATCAGTACTTAAACCAGTACCAACATACCCAACATTATTCACACTGAATGAAACCGCACCTCTTCTGGTTGGGCCAGGAAGATTTGCAATCTGAGTCCAGGCGTTTGCTGTTGGGTCATATGAGTAAAAATCACTCACATTACGAATTCCAACTCCATCATATCCTGAGCCTACATAACCTTTACCATTTGCTGCAAAAGCAACACCATTAACCCTGCCAACACCTGGGAAAGGTGCAATCAGTGTCCAATTATTTTTAACAGCGTCATATACCCAAAAATCATTTAACCATTTATTATTATCACGATTATAACCAGTTCCAACATAAGCCTTTGTACCTATTACAAAAACAACTGCCCCGTTACGGCCTAAACCCTGGAAAGATGCCTGAGTTTTCCAATCTCCTGTAAGTGAAGAGGTAGTTTTTGTACAAGAGGCCAGAAAAGTAATACCTGCAAAAAGAAGTAATACAAGTTTTAAGTTTTTCTTCATTTTATTCATTGAATTAGTATTCGCGTTAGATTAATTGTTTGTGTTTGCTATTTTAGAGTAATAAATTCTTAAACGTATTCGGCTGGCATTATTTAATTGATTTCCCAGAGCTACACGTTGCACACTGTTGTCCATTGCTGATTCAGGAAAACCCATCAAGATAGCCGTACCGGTGTAATCTGTTCTGTTTAAAAGTGCTCCCGTATATTGAACCAGGAAATATTTATAAAAACCTATTTGAGTAACAGCAGGATTCGTGTAAAAATACGAAACCTGTGGCTGTGCACTAAAATCCTGATTTAATACGGAAAGTGGAATATTAGTTCTGTCAGTAAGGTATAAAACCATTACAGGAGGTGTTGGAGTAGCTGATGTTAACGTATTATAACCTGTTAAGACCTGTAATTCTGCTCTATTAATTACCAGACCTGGATGATTAGTAATAAAGGTATGCAAATATGGAAATTCTACCCTCGTCATAAGCCCGGTACCTGCCTGAACATAACTCAGGTTATTTGTATTTTCAGAAGGAATTGCAACAAAGGGCTTTACCCCCTGAAACGGAGTACCTGTTCGATCAACAGATATATGATTGAACAGACTAGGATTTATTGAAGGAAGTGTAATCGGAAATTCTTTATACTGGGTAACGATTGTTCCATTTACCGGGGCCCGGTAATACAACCTGATATGTGAATACTTTGGATCAAAAGATACAACGGCACCATTTGTATTGCCTGGAACAATGGTAAGACCTTTAAAGAAATTCACAAAATTACCATCAGGTGCACCCTGAGCTCCAGCCTGAAAACGAATATCTCTGTTTAAGGCATAATTAAACCATTTTTTTCCCAGAGAATCAGGTAATCTAAAAACAATAGAGTCATTTGAATTCGTCTTCTTACCAGTGTAAAGACGTATTTCTTTAGTATGAGGTCTTGGTTTAACATTCGTACTGGCTAGAAAATTAGCCGCCCCGTATGCAAAACTGCTTGTATTGAAGAGATATCCTGTTTGTGAACCAGAATTATCCTCATAGGTACCCTGGGTATTATTTGCATAAAAATAAGGTAGAGGCAAACCAGTTTGACTTGGTTGATTTTTTATTTTAAAGAGGCCAAATTTCTGCGTCAGCTCATATAATGAAAAAGTTTGCTGAATTGACGTATCACCCGCATACGGATAGTAAGATGACATATAGCTAGATTGTGGTGATCTCATTGCATCAAGGGCTGTGCTATTATAGTACATAACAAGGGCAATTGAATCATAACTCAGGCCAATCTGACTTGAAAGGTCAAAATTACCATTCAAACTAACCTGAAAATAAGGCTGTGCCCTTACAGTACCAAGAATAGGGTCTTTATATTGACCCAGTAAAAGAGTCGAATTATTTTTATTACCAAAAGTTGGTAATGAGTCAAGAGCAACTGTATATGTTTTAACGGTAAAGGTGTCAACGTATGCAACTGATAGGTTATTTAAATCAGAACTGGTAAATAAACCAACTGTATCCTTTTTACTACAACCAAAAAATAAAAAGCTAATTCCCAGTATTGATATTAAGTATCTCAAATGCATTCAAAAAATATAAATGTTAATGGGAGTTAAGCTTTCGCTCACCATAAGATTGCGAATATAGAAAATACCCGCATATTATCTGACAAGCCTACTGTCTAATTCGGTCAAAGGTAAAAAGTATCTTTAGAACAGTTACCCAGTACAGATTTTTTTTCTAGCTGAAATTCAAGTATGCCTATGAGAAGAGTAATACGAATGACCGCTTGCCACGTATTTATTATTTCCCGAGTTATAACGGGGAGTAAACCGAAATAGTATAGGGTAAATTTTTACTTCTCAATTAGCTACTGATTTAAGCCTCGAAGCTTTGATCATTCTGACCTTGCCATGCATATCTTTTCTTGAGACAATGCCCCTAAAGCCAGCTCTCTGAATCGTTTTAATTGTTAAATCTTCATATGCTTCATTTATTTCCAAATATAAACTCCCCCCTTGTTTTAATGCATTAAAGGCAAATTGAGCTATGGGTAAGTAAAATTTCATCGGATCATCATCAGGAACAAATAGTGCCAGATGAGGCTCATGCCCGATGACATTGATACGCATATGTATCAACTCAGATTCGAGTATATATGGGGGGTTACTAACTATAATGTCAAATTCAGTATCCTTAAAACAGTTAATACCTACTAAAATATCCTGCTTTATAAAATGTATGTCGAGATTGTTGTGGGCCGCATTCTCTCTTGCAATTTCAAGTGCATCAGCTGAGATATCAAGGGCATAAACAACAGATTCCTTAATGACTTTTTTCAAACCCAGGGCAATAGCACCACTTCCTGTACCCAGATCAAGTATTACAGGTTCTATGAAATGGTTAGAAATTGAATCAGAAGTGCCTGAAAAATAAACCTGATCTTGAACAATCCAGTCTACAAGTTCTTCAGTTTCAGGCCTCGGAATGAGTACTGCTTTTGAAACTTTAAGATCAAGACCGTAAAATTCAGTATGCCCAATAATATATTGTATTGGTTCTGAAGCCGAAAGGCGGTAAACACCTGACTTTATTTGTTCGTAGATACCAGTTGAAATAGGACAATCTGCCATTACTATTAACTGATAGCTGGCGTAACCTGTATAAAATTCAATAAGCATTTTTACCAGCTGGGCTGATTCACCTGGTTCATACTGCTGATTGACAAGGATGATAGCAGCTTGTTGAATTTCAGACAGGGGTAGATTTTTCTTATAAGATGGAAAATTTGATTGATTCAATAGTTCATAATTATTGCCTGAAATTAATCATTTTTGATCTTTCTAATGACAGATCTACAAAAAGAACAAATTCATCAATTATTCATGCAACGCTGTATAGGGCTCGCCCGTAGAGGTGCAGGCAAAGTCAGCCCCAATCCTATGGTTGGTGCGGTCATCGTTGTAGATGGAATTATTCTGGCTGAAGGCTGGCATCAGCAGTATGGTGGCCCTCATGCAGAACCAATGGCTATCAACTCTCTAATAGAAAAATATTCAGGAGCTGCAGATTTATTAAAAAGAGCCACAATCTATGTTAGCCTCGAACCCTGCTCTCATTTTGGCAAAACACCACCCTGCGCAGAGCTGATCATTAAGCATCAGCTATCAGAGGTGATTATCGGCTGCCTTGACCCGTCTGAAAAAGTATCTGGCAAAGGAGTTCAGAAACTTTTAGCTGCTGGAATAAAAGTTACTTCAGGAATTCTAAATGATGAATGTATTTATTTAAACAGAAGATTCTTTACAAGTAATCGTTTCAAAAGACCCTACATTATTTTGAAATGGGCGGAAACTGAGAATGGATTTATCAGCCCCCTACCCAGGCAGGAAATTCAAATTACTTCAGCAGCCTCCAAGATGATATCGCATCGCTGGCGCACCCAAGAAGATTGTATTTTGATAGGTAAAAATACGGCATTGATTGATGACCCCTCACTCACATCACGAGAATGGCCTGGTAGAAATCCAATAAGGGCTGTGGTAGACTGGGGTCTAACATTGCCAGAAACTTTAAACATTTTTGATCAAGAAGCAGATACCCTTATATTTAATGGGTTAAAGACCGAGAAAGTCAGAAATCTTACCTATTTCCAACTAGAAACAAGAGCTTATTTACCACAATATATTCTCTTTCAGTTGTACCTGATGGATTTACATTCAGTCATCATTGAGGGTGGAGCAAGTCTCCTGAATCAATTTATAGCAGCCGGTTTATGGGATGAAGCCCGGGTTTTTAGTTCACAAAAAAGCTTTCACTCAGGTCTGGAAGCACCCTTATTACACGGAAAACTACTTTCTGTTGATAAATATGGTACCGATCAGTTAAAAATAATTCAGAATAGCGATTATACCCTTTCGAGCTGATGCACAAAATTTAGATAACGCTCTAAACCTGCTTTTTTTTCATCTGTAAATTCGAAGCTTAACTTATTTTTTAAATAATCGCCCAAATCAAAACCTGGAATGGAAGGCAGCTCAAGTAACAGGTCGTCAATATGATTGACTCCCCATTTCATTGCCTGATTGAACTGGCTGATAAAATCAGGATCAAGTTTTTTGTTAGCAGCCCATACTGCAAAAACAAAGGGTAAACCTGTAAATTTTTTCCACTCAGAAGAAAGGTCATACTGATAATCAAACTGATTTCTCTCATAGAATGTACGGTCACCAATTAAAACCTCGGCATCTGCAACGTCTAAAGAATCAGCATTAATAAATGTTACCTGAATCTGCCAGAAGTTACTACAAAGAATTCTTGCCAGATTATTAGAAGTTCTAGACTGAGAATCAAGTCTGATTTTCTTGACCTGTTCTATCGGTTTCTTACTAAAAATAAATACAGAATTAACCGGTCCATCAGCTCCTATACAATAATCAGTTATTATATAAGAAACAGGCAATTCTGGTAATATCGCAACTGGAACAATTCCCAGATCACTGTCATTATTCAGCAATTTGAAGGCTGCACCTGAAGGACTATCATAAATAATCTCAGCTTTTTCCAGTAACTCTGGAAAAGCGCGAAGACCATAAACAAAGGGTTTTGTATTCGTATATGAAATCGTAGATACCTTTATTTTTGCATTCATTTTAATTAATTATCTGCACTATCGGGATCCAGGTGAACTACATTATTAAACTCTAGCAGCTCAAAATGATCACCCTTAAATGCGACCTTATAAAGACTTAGATTTTGATGTGGAAAATGGTCCATATGACTAAGTGGATCATTTAAGAGAAGACATAAAAATAACCTGATCGCACGTCCGTGCATACAAATAAGTACATTTTTTTCTTCAGGAAATGACATAATCTCATCAAGTGCCTCTTTTTGTCTCTTATTAACATCGAGAGGGCTTTCTCCGCCTTCAAAATGCTCACCGAGAGCGCCTGCTGCCCATTGATCAGTTAATGATTTAAAAAATGCGCGCATTTCGGGGCTACTTGCAACGCCTTCATATTTGCCCCAATCCATCTCATCAAGGCCTGAAAGCTGTACCCAACTTAGACCATCCTGTATGAAATGAGCCATTGTTTGATGTGTTCTTTGCAGGGTTGACGTATAAAGCTTATCAAATTTAACATCTTTATACACCTGATAAAAGGCTTCTGCCTGTGTTCTACCTGTATCATTTAAACTGGTATTTATTCCCCTACCCTGTACAATTCCTTGTTTATTCAGGTCTGTCTCGCCATGGCGAACGATATAAAGTGTTTTAATCAATTTTTATGGGTTCAGCTATCTCTTGTATACTTTCAGTAAATACATGTTCGTTGTAGTCGGCAATAATAGTGTAAAACGTATCACGCTCAACAGGATGACGCCCCACCTGCTTGACAAGAGTAACCAGTTGCTGTACATTCATACCAGGATTCTGATCTTCTGCTCCGGCCATTGAGTAAATTTTAGTTGTATCATCGATGGTACCATCAATATCATCAACTCCAAAAGCAAGGCTCAATTGAGTCGTCGACCGGCCAATCATTGGCCAGTATGCTTTAATGTGATCAAAATTGTCAAGAAAAATTCGGGAAATAGCATAATTCCTGAGGTCTTCAACCACAGTAGATTCTGCAATATGTGACATGTTATTACCTTTATTTCGAAATTTTAGTGGAATGAAGGTATTAAAACCACCCGTTTTATCCTGAAGTTCTCGTAATCTGTTCATATGATCAATACGGTGTGCAAATGTTTCAATATGACCGTAAAGCATAGTAGCATTTGAAGGCAGGCCCAATTCATGGGCGGTCTGATGAATAATCAGCCATTCATTACCCGTACACTTATCGCCGCAAATTTTTGCCCGCAGGTCTTCATCGAAAATCTCAGCTCCCCCACCAGGTATTGACTCAAGACCCGCTTCAATCATTTTGGTCAGGCCCTCACGGGTTGAGAGCTTTGCTTTGCGAAACATGTAATCATACTCAACTGCTGTAAAGCCTTTAATCTGCAATCCTGGCCTAAGAGCCTTAATATCACGTAACAGGTCGCAAAAGAAATCGAGCGTTAGTTTAGGGTGTACCCCACCAACTATGTGTACTTCGGTAACGGGCTTATCCTGGTATGATCTGACAATATCAAGCATCTGCTTTTTATCAAGTACCCAGCCTTGTTCGGCCTGCTTTAATAATCTTGAATAAGAACAGAATTCGCATGTAAAAACACAAAGATTGGTCGGTTCAATGTGAAAATTGCGGTTAAAATAGACCAGATCCTGGTTTTTAAATTCCCTCACAAAATTTGCAACAACGCCCAGATAAGAAAGATCTGCGTGATCGTACAGGTAAATACCTTCTTCAACGGTAATACGTTCTTGCGTAAAAACCTTTGTTGCAATTTTTTTAAGCTTTTTATCTAATAAGGGGTTTTCTAATAAAATCTCAAAGCTGCTATTGCTCATAATAATGCAAATTTATCATATTGCATTATAATAAACAGGTATGAAGCTGAAATGTTCAAATATCAGGGTAGCACAAGTTCAAATCACGCTTTTGTTTTTCTAACTAAATGTCTCATAAGACGCGTAAACGAGCATGATTAGCTAAGAAAAAGTAAAAATAATTGCTTCCTTTGCATGAATTAGTAGTCATGTATTCAAAACAAATTAAAATTGGTATTGCAGCCCTCTTGTTTATTTTAGCTGTTTTATGCATCTATCCTTTAAAATTAATCTGGCTGACAGTTCTCTTACTTATTATTTGTGGTTTTGTTATTCTGACAATTTTCAGAAATGAAAATAATCTGACAGCTTTTTATTACCTGAGAAAAAACCAACTTGATAAGGCTAAGCAAGCACTAGAAAGAGTAAAATATCCTGAAGGACTAATATTAAGCCAGCAAGCATATCATTTTTATTTAAAAGGGCTGATCATTTCACAACAAGAACCTTTGAAAGCAGAGAAATTCTTTTTAAAAGCACTCAATCTTGGTCTGCGTATGGATACAGATAAAGCAGTTGCAAAACTTAATCTTGCAGCAGCAGCGATGCAAAAGCGAAAAAAGCAACAAGCTATCATGTATATCAATGAAGCAAAAAAGCTTGACAAACAAGGGGTTCTAAAAGAACAGATAGGTTTATTGCAAAATCAAATGCGTTTTTTATAAAGAAATTTATCTCTAAAGAAAGTTGCATTTTCTAAAAACTGTATACAATCACATTTTTTTTGCAGGGCATTTAATTCTTTACCCCAGAATCTTCATCCTTTTGGCAAGACTGCTACCTTCGCCACTCTTAAAGGTAAATCCGTTACAGACACCTCTTCTGACACAATCACAAGAAATGTTGGAATAATCACAGGTGGCAATAAACTTAAATAACCGTTTTGGGCTTAAATTGAAGCGTAAACAGTTATTTTATTGTTCAAGTAAATTTCGTAGTTAGATTTCTCTCTTTATGTCAAATGCTTCAAGGTGATCGGCAATTCTGCGAAGAAATTTACCGCCCATTGCACCATCAACAACCCGGTGATCGTAAGACAGGGACAAATACATAAGGTGCCTGATGGCTATAATATCACCCATTTCAGTAGTGATAACAGCAGGTTTTTTCTTGATTGCACCTACTGCCAGGATAGCTACCTGTGGTTGGTTGATAATAGGGGTACCCATTATATTACCAAAACTACCCACATTTGTGAGTGTAAAAGTACCACCACTAACCTCGTCCGGTAGTAATTTATTCATTCTTGCGCGATTCGCAAGGTCATTTACTTGCTTGGTCAAACCAAAAAGATTCTTTTCATCTGCATCTTTTAATACAGGCACAATTAAATTACCACTTGGCAGAGCTGCTGCCATGCCAATATTAATATGTTTATGCATGATGATCTGTTTATCAAACACAGAGACATTCACCATCGGAAATTCTTTCAGCGCACGGGCTACAACCTCGATAAAGATCGGGGTAAATGTAATGGGTTGGTTTTCACGCTTTTTAAAGGCATCTTTAATTTTATCCCGCCACAATACCATATTGGTGACATCTGCTTCTACAAACGATGTTACATGGGCTGAAGTATGTTTACTGTGAATCATATGCTCAGAAATAAGGCGTCGCATACGATCCATCTCTATGATTTCATCACCTTCCTGAAAATTATAATTTGCAGCCGTTTTCTGTGTAAGTTCTGCTTTATCTATTAGTCCGGCGTTTATTGTGTTAGGTTCTGGTACTTCCCCTATAGGGGCTCCTGAATCAGGCTTTGCTACAGAAATTACAGCATTATGCTTTGATGAAGTTTGAGCCGGTTTATGGTTCGTTGCCTGTATGGTTGTTGCATCTTCTGTCTTTACATAAGTGGCACCAGACCTACGTTCGAGGTAGTATAACAGATCATTTTTTGTAACCCTTCCTTCAGCACCAGTTCCGGGTAAATGATCAAGTTCATCACGTGAAATACCTTCGCTTTGTGCAATACTTTTTACAAGGGGTGAATAAAACCGGTCCGTCTGGGACGAGTTTTCTGCGAAAGAATGTTGTGATCCATTTAAATTAACAGGAGATAGCTGACTTAGAAATTCCAAACCAGCCAATTGTGTATGATCAGATTCTTCTTCCAAATGATTGACAGGAATATTTACTGGCAAATCAGCCGTAAATTGCCTCTCAGGCAGGTTGATAGTTAAAGGTTGAGAATTTTCTTTTGCACTCTCAGGATGGGCTTTTTCTAATTGCCCATTGGCTGGAGCCGTTTGAGTAATCCTGGGCTCGAGGGGTTCATCTTTTTTACCCACCACGACCTCATTTTCGATGATGGCAATGACAGCTCCAACTTTTACAACCTCATCTTCATTATATAATTTTTTTATTAAGATCCCTGATATCGGAGACGGGACATCTGAATCAACTTTATCTGTTGCTATTTCTAAAACTGATTCATCAATATCAATTTTATCCCCTTCATTTTTCAACCAGCGGATTATGGTTGCTTCAGCAACACTCTCTCCCATTTTGGGCATAATCAAGTTAATTTGCGCCATCAGACTTTAGTTATAATGTCAAAATTAATATTTATCATGGATTAATTTTTTTCCCTTAATTCTTCGGGTCTTTCAATTAACGTATTCAACCAGGCAAGTGCACTGTTTGCACTGCGCTCAATATTTTGAGCACGCTGGTTACCAAATATAAACTTGCATGCATATACTGAATGTTTGTCTCCAGCACTGATCCATACAGTTCCTACAGGCTTGTCTTCAGAACCTCCGTCAGGTCCGGCAATGCCAGTTACAGCTATCGCATAGTCACTTCCTGTTTTAAGAAGTATACCGCGAACCATTTCATTTGCTACCTCTTCACTAACTGCACCATGAGAAGAGATGGTTTCAGAGTTTACTCCCAGAAAATTTACTTTGGCAGCATTCGAATAAGATACTACCCCAGCAAGCAAAACTTGTGATGCACCTGGCAAACTGGTTATCAGATGTGAAATATAACCACCCGTACAACTCTCAGCCAGGGAGAGTGTTTTTTTACGGGCAATCAATTTTTTTACTATCGCTGCCTGAATCGGGATATCTTCTTCAGTAATAATATATTTTGAAATAATTGCCCTGATTTTCCCAGACTGCTCTTCGAGGGCAGCCTTAAGAGTTTTTACATCAGCACCATAGCCACTCAGTCTGAGTCTGACTAGAGATAATGCTGGTAAATAAGCAAGTTTTATATACTCAGGAAGTTCATCCTCAACTGCAGAAATCATTTCAGCCAGAAATGACTCACCGATACCGGCAGTTAAAATAGTATGGTGAATAATGGCTGGTAAAGAAAATCTGGATCTTAACATCGGTAAAACCTGATTTTCAACCATTCCCTTCATTTCATAAGGTACTCCTGGCATTGAAACAATAATGCTTCCATCTTTTTCGAACCACATACCAGGGGCTGTACCATTTTGATTCAGAAGTATTGTGCAGTTGGCAGGTACTTCGGCCTGTTTCTTATTAACGGCTAGCAATGGTCTGTTCAGACGTTTAAAGATTGCTGTCACATTTTCAAGTGCCTCCTGGTTTACCACAAGCGGACTATCAAAATACCTGGCAAGGGTTTGTTTCGTAATATCATCGCGTGTAGGCCCCAGACCTCCTGTGATAAGTATCAGTTTAGACCTTTTAAGCGATTTATCAAGCGTGGCAATTATTTCTTCAGCTTTATCAGAAATAGAATTTATCTGTATTATCTGTATTCCTGCTGCATTAAGAGTTTTACCTATCCAGGCAGAGTTTGTATCGATTACCTGACCAATCAGCAATTCGTCACCAATGGTTATTATTTCTGCAATCATTGCTTAATTGGTTTGATCATAGTAATACTCTTTACGCTTATTAAGTTTCAAGTCTTGTAGAAAGCCAGACTTAACCCTTAATTCAATACTGTAATATTTATATGCGCCAAAAGGAATCCAGCTCATTGTAAGCTGCCAGCAGTGTAGATCACGGGTAAAACCAAGCTGGGTAGCCGAAATCGTTTGCTTTGCCAGATCAATACCTGAGGTAAAAGTTACATTCCATTTTGGGGTGACCGTTAAAGAGCCGGTAAAATTTGCAATATCTGTTCGGCTATAGTTTCTTCTTGCAATACCTCCTGGACTACCAGGAAATACACTATAATTAAAATTATAGGAAAGATTCAGGTTCCAGGGTATTTTAAAATCAACAAAATCTACAGGATCAGAACCTCCTTCGAAGAGTTGTTGACGGCGTTGTACTTCTGGTGCAGCAGCATTCTTTTTGGTGGCTGCTGAAGGATTAAGACTGGCGTTTGCCGTAAAATTAAAAGTTGTCAGACGGGCAAGCTGATGGGTACGCTGGAAAAGATAAAACCGGGTATCATTCCCATATTTGTCTGTGGCATATGGATCTAATAAAAAATTAAAATTGATAGTCACTTTTTTAAATAACGTTGTACCACCAACAATATTGATGTTTGATAACCGCATTGAATCAGCAACAAAATTATAAAATCCAGAAATATTTAACCGTTCAAGAATCGGGATTTTTATAGTGCCAGTGGTTGTGTCTTTTTTAGATCTGACTTTCATTTCCAGAATATTATTCAGGTTTACACCCATGCTTTCACTTTTCTGATTCGGAGGCCCACCAAATAAACCACCATCAAAGACTGAATAAACATTTGTGCGGTGAAGACCAAAATCATAGTATTTACCGTAGTATTTTGGACTTATTTTACGAAAATCGGGTGTATACTGAAAACTGATCTGAGGTTCAAAAACGTGTCTGATACCTTGTATGATGCTTCCTTTTTTAAAGAGTATAAGCCCATAAATTCGGGTATCTGTACCAATATTAAAACTAAAATCACGCTGGGTTCTAAATCCCTGAACTGTATCACGATCAGGTACTCTTGTAGAAAAATTGTAGCGCTGACGGTAAGTTTGAAAATACCAGCGTTCTGTATAAGCAGCACTAGGGCTCACCAATAGATATTTTAATACATTATATGTTCCAAGGCTAATACTTGGCTGATGTAAAATTCCATTGGAGAAGCGTTTAAAAACGTTTTTCTTAAATAGTAAAGAATCTTTCGTCGTAATAGAATTCTGAACCTGCACCGTATAACTGAAAGCAATTTTCTGATACCATTTCTGGGCACCAACCCGGTCTTTGGGGTCAAAGGGATTAATTCGGGTTACGGCAAAATTAAAATTCGGGAAAGTAAGACTAACATCATGAGTCGCCAGATTCTGTGAATGTGTAGCAGCAAGGTTCATGCTGAATGGAGTGCCCTCCCAGATTCTTGAGTAATTTATTGAAGAGCCTATTGAATTTTGAGCTCTTGAATTGATATTATAGTATAGAGTTGTATTTTTAAAATAAGAGCTGCTTGCCGCATTCACAGATGCTGAAAAGGTTGAGCCAGGACTTGATTTTTCGCTTTGTGAATGAGACCAGGTCAGATTAAAATCATTTGACTTGGCATAATTGGAAGTTCCAAGATCTCCCGTTTTCCGATTATTAAATGTAAAACTAATATTTCCACTTGATTTATAAATAAAGTTATAACGGCTGTCAATACGTACCCCATAGCTTCCCTTAGAGTAGATACTACCACGCATTTCAGCATCAAAATTTTCACCCAGCCCCTGGTAGTAACCGAAATCCTGTAGAAAAAACCCTAATTGCTGGTCTTCACCAATTCGAGGGAAAAGAATACCATTTGCCCTCCTGTCGGTTTTTGGGAAAAAACCAAATGGTAAAACTAAGGGAATAGGCACATCTTCAACGAAAAAATAAACCGGCCCTGTTACAATTGTATTTTTGTTAATTTTTGCCCTGGTAATTTTAATGCCATAATGTGGATGGTCTAGGTTACAGGTAGTATAAATTCCATTTTTCAGAAACCCTTCTTTACTCTCATTTAATTTAATTTTACCTCCCCTTATAAACCCACCACCCTCTCCGCTTACACCCTCCCAGGCAATTGTCTTACGGGTCTTAAAATTATACCTTAGACTATCAGCTGTAATTTTGGTCTGACCTTCTGTTACTACAGGTTTTTGAACAAAATGTCCTAAACTATCTTTAAAACCACTTGCAAAAATTGTAAAATCAGTCTGATTCATTTCGACAAAACCAGCTTTTAATACCACATCATCATATTTAACCACAGCATCACGGTACAAATACACTTTTTTACCTGGTATGTTAAAGTTTGTTGAATCTTTGGCTGTATACGTAATTTCAGAGTTCAATGAACCATCTTTCGTTTTAACAGAGTCTTTTTTTATTTTAAAACCCTTTTTAGACGCTGATAGAGCAGCTGGCGTAACTACCTTAGGACCAGAAGTATCAGCAGAATTGAGCGTTGATTTATTAATTGCACTTTTTCCAGGCATATCATTTACCCGATACACTGTATATTTGACATTTGCAGAAACTCCAGCTTTTACTGGCTGCAAGCCTGATTTAGAGAATCCCATGAGTAAAAATGAGTACAAAAACAGGCAATGCATTACGAAAATAGTTTTTTTCAATTTTAAATTTGAAAACGAATAGTAATTTTGTCTTTATTGAGGCCCAAAATAAATAAAAATAAGTGATCCAAATTATGCAATTGTGATCACCCCTTTTATTTTTGATCTACAGCTACCTTTAAAAATTCTTGATGATTAATACTAAAGGAATATTTTTTCCAAAATTTAATTTTTTTTTAGCGATTCATACTGGTTTATTCCTCTCTTTTCTGATTTTGACAAATCTGGTTTATGGGCAAACTTTTGTTGCGTCTGGTTTTAATGATGGCCCGACAGGGGACAAAAAAACCGAAAAACCTTTTATTGTTGTACTAGACGCCGGGCACGGTGGAAAAGCAACCGGGGCAAATGGGCGTTTTAGTCTCGAAAAAAATATTACACTGGCAATTACCCTAAAGCTGGGTAGGCTGATTAAAGAAAACTGTTCCGATGTGAGGGTGATTTATACCAGAACAACCGATGAATCAGTTGGTCTGAATGATCGGGCAGAAATCGCCAATCAGAATCATGCAAACCTCTTCCTTTGTATTCACTGCAATGCAGTTAGAAAACATGAAGCATCGCCACCAGGGGCTGAGACCTATGTATTAGGGCTTTCTGATGTAACCAGAAATCTGGAGGCTGCGATACGTGAAAATAGTGATATTACAAAGGAAGCAAATTATAAAGAAACATATGGTGGCTTTGATCCCTATTCACCTGAATCATATATCATATTTTCTATGCAACAAGGGCATAACCTGCATAAGAGTCTAAAAATTGCAAATTTTATACAGGCTCAGTTTTTCAAAAGCGGCCGTGTTGACCGTGGAGTCAAGCAAGAACCGCTCTTGGTTTTAAGAAATACCCATATGCCAGGGGTACTTATTGAAACCGGGTATATATCTAATACTGGAGAAGAAGAATTTCTAAATTCTGAAGATGGGCAGGAAACAATCGCCCGTTCTATTTTTGATGCATTCGTTCTATATAAAACAGATGTTATCAGATAAGTTAAAATTTAAGATTATTGTTGCCTTACCAATAAATTGCTGTTTGATATTCCTATCAGGATTATTTTGCCTCCCGGTAGGCCCAGTAAAAGCTAGTATAACTGTTGCCGTAAAAGCCGGTATAACTCTTGCCACAAAAACCAGCTTAACGGTTGACAGCGGTAATAATAAAAAAGACGTTTTTCCAAAACCAACTCATTTTCATCTAAAAACGATTGTAATTGATGCTGGCCATGGTGGCTATGATCCTGGAGCATCAGGAGTATATGCCAGGGAGAAAATTGTCACTCTATCTATTGCAAGACATCTGAGAGAGGTAATTCACAAACAATATCCAGGTATTCATATCATTATGACAAGAAGTACAGATGAATTTATTCCACTTGATCGTAGGGCAGCTATTGCGGTAGAAAATAAAGCAAGCTTATTTATCAGTATACATTGCAATGCAAGTTCTGATACCCATGTAAGTGGTGCCGAAACGTATGCCATCGGACTTAATTCAACTAAAGAAAATCTTCAGGTTGCAGAACGTGAAAATTCGGTGATCTTATTGGAAAATAATTATAAACAGCGATACGCTGGCTTTGATCCACGAAAAGCAGAATCATATATCATATTTTCAATGGTTCAAAGCCATATGATCAGCAGAAGCCTGAAACTTGCTACTAAAATTCAGGAGGGAATGGGTGCGTCTCATGGGCGTGGGGTAAAACAGGCAGGTTTCCTCGTTCTGCGTAAAACAACAATGCCATCTGTGCTTGTTGAGACAGGTTTTATTACAAATCCCCGTCAGGAAAAACTACTTTCAAGCAAGGAAGGACAAATACTTATAGCAAACAGAATTTTTAAAGGATTTGAGAAATATAAACATGCAGTAGAATAATCAAGATAACAAAAAATAATATGCTTGTTTAAATTGAAAAAATTAAATTGCAAATATTGTAATCGGGCTGTATACCTTGTTACTTTATTTACCCTATTCACATAGCTTAATACTGAAAATTGAAATATAGTAACGAAATAAAGGTTGGCATTCTAGCATTTGTTGCCCTGACAGTGCTCATAGTGGGTTTTAACTTTTTAAAGGGTTCTGATCTTTTCTCACATACGAATAAGTATTATTCTATATATGATAAAGTAGATGGACTGACGGTTTCGAAGCCAGTAATGGTTAACGGTTTTCAGATAGGTCGGGTATCTGAAATGAAATTACTTCAGGATGGGCAGATTATGGTTCGTTTTGATATTGACCAAAGTTATCTCGTACCTGTCAACACAAATGCAAAATTAGAAAGTAACGATATTCTGGGTAATAAAATTATCGTCTTCGTACTTGGAAGCAGCCATGAGATAGCACGAAACGGTGATACGTTAAGTTCAAGTTCAGAAAAATCTCTTTCAGAAACCGTCGCTCCATTACAGGTAAAAACTGAACGCCTGTTATCAAGAATTGACTCATTACTGGGAACTATTAATGCTGTTGTAAATCCAAGATTTCAGCGCAATATTGATAGAAGTATTAATAGTGTGGCAAATACACTAGAAACCCTTGAAAATTTCGCTAAAACGGTGAATGGTCAGACTCCTAAAATTGAAGCCATCCTGAAAGATGTTCAGTCAATGACCGACAACCTGAAAAATAATAATACCAATATCACGGCGGTAATTAAAAATTTCAGAACACTTTCTGATAATACGGCTAAAGCAGATTTTGCTGGCACACTGAACAATGCCAATAATTCTATCAAGCAGTTAAATGCTGTGATGGACAAAATAAATACAGGGAAAGGTTCACTGGGTCAATTAATCAATGACAAACAACTCTATAATAATCTTAACACCTCGGCAGTAAATTTAAATAGTCTGATGATTGATCTTAGGGCAAACCCCAAACGATATGTAAGCTTTTCAGTTTTTGGGGGTAAATCAAAACCTTCAGCCAAAACTGATACATTAAGGAAAAAATAATTCAAGTGTTATACGACTTGATTCACTTTACTTTAAAGATTCTTTAGAATATAATACGAGTAAAAGTAGTAAATCAGATTTGAAACGTTAGCCCTTCAATGGCTAGCTTTGTATTTGGAAAAACGGCCATTGCCTCTTCTAATATTGGATTGAGATCACGGTATCTGGCTGAGAAGTGACCGATAAGTAATTTTTCAGCCCCAGCTGCACGTGCCATTAATGCCGCCTGTTCAGCAGTACTATGATATGTTAAAGCAGCTCTTTCAGACATTTCATTGGTAAAAGTTGATTCATGGTAGAGTGTACTAATACCTTTTATGTAACAAATGCTTTCGGGTAAATATTTTGTATCTGAGTAAAAGGCGTAAGATCGGGGTAAAGGGGGTATATCGGTCAGTTCTGTATTTTTATAGATTTCACCAGCAGGATTAATATAATCATTTCCTTCTTTAATACCTGCAAGTAATTCAACTGGTATATTGAGATCCTGCACAATGTGCTTTTTGAGTTTAAGACTTCTCGGCTTCTCACTAATTTTAAAACCCGTGCAAGTAATAGAATGACTGATAGGAATGGTTTCTACATAAAAACTGTCCATATCAATGATAACCTCTTTTTCAAGTTTGGTTTCTTTAAAAAGCAGAGGATACTTGATCTGAGTACAGGAAAGAGAGAAATGAAGTTCAAGCAATTGATCAAGACCTTTGGGTCCATATAAAAATACTGACTCTTTGCGCCCGTTCAGATTCATTGATGAAAGCAAACCAATCAGACCCAGATAATGATCTCCATGCAAATGGCTGATCAGTATATGCTCTATTTTACCAGGTTTGATACCGTACCTGAGAAGTTGCATTTGGGTTGATTCGCCACAATCAATTAAAATAAATGTATCATGTACATTGACTAACTGAGAGGTAGGATGACGATTAAAAATAGGTGTAGCAGAACTGCTACCCAAAATTGTAACTTCAAATTTCAAAATTGTCTAAACGCCCGTATCCTTCTTTAATTCTTTTTCAATTTCTTCCATGAAAATTAAATCGACTGATTCTTCAATTGATGGAATTATGGTAAATACATTATCAAGTTGCGATATTTTGATAAGCTTGTCAACTGAAGGTTGTAAACCTGTTACAATGAACAGACCATCAGAACTCTTACACAGTCGATGTGCGACAAGTAAACAGCTTAATCCTGAAGAGTCACAAAATTTAACTTCAGAAAGATCAATGATCACATTTCTGATACCTTCGGTATTTATTAATATAAACTCAGATTTTACGATTGGTGCAATGAGCGAGTTTAATTTAGGCTCGTTCAGTTTGAACAAAACGTACTTTTCATGCTTATCAATGGAGAATTTCATAAATCTTCTTTAATTCCTGATCAAATTTAGGCCTACTTAATATAATGGTACGAATTATTTGTTAAAAAAAACACAATATTTTTTTCAACCCTGTTTGTAATATCAGCTTGCTCATTTTTGATAAACAAGGTGCCGGTTATTTTTTCGTAAAGTTCAATATATCTGGCTGATATTTCTTCAATTTTGTCATTATTCATTAACGGAACCTGCTGGCCTTCAAGCCCCTGGAAACCATTTTCAATTAACCATTTACGTACAAACTCTTTAGATAACTGACGTTGTGGTAAGCCTGCATGCTGCAGGTGCTCATACGTGTCAGCATAAAAATACCTTGACGAATCTGGGGTATGAATTTCATCTATCAGATATATTTGATTCTTGTGCCGGCCAAACTCATATTTGGTATCAACAAGTATAAGACCCTGCTCAGCTGCTTTCCTGGTTCCAAATTCAAACAGCTTAAAAGTATATTCAGCTAACTGATCAAAATCAGCTGACGTTATTGTACCTGAAGCAATAAGTTCTTCCCGTGAAATATCTTCATCATGACCAAGACCAGCCTTGGTTGTAGGGGTAATGATTGGGCAGGGTAATCTGTCATTTTCGGTTAACCCTTCAGGTAAAACGATACCACACAATAGACGACCACCACTCTCATAAGTGCGCCATGCATGACCAGCCAGATATCCCCTGATCACCATTTCAACAGGAAAAGTATCACAAATTAAACCAACCGTAACATTTGGATCTGGTACAGCAACAACCCAATTGGGAACAATATCACGACTTAATTCAAGAAAGTAAGCAGCAATTTGATTTAAGACCTGCCCTTTAAAAGGAATCGGTTCAGGCAAGACCACATCGAAAGCTGATATACGGTCTGATACAACCATAACAAGTAACTGACTGTCAAGGGTGTAAACGTCACGAACCTTGCCTTTATAAAAAGAGGTTTGGCCGGGTAAAGTAAAATGTGTCTGCTTAAGGGCCATACTAATATTTTTCAGGTCAAAAGTGAAAAAATAATCAGGAATAACCACTAAAACACGGGATTTTTAGTTTCTTTAATCTTTAAATTTTCTAAAGATCGCCATAAGCTTCAAGAATTCTTCTCACAAGTTGGTGCCTGACAACATCTTCACCACTGAGGTAAATAATATCTATGCCTTTGATATTTGTTAAAAGTTTAAGCGCATTAAATAACCCTGATTGCTGTTTTTTCGGTAAATCGATCTGTGTAACATCACCTGTAACGATGAATTTCGCAGAGGGGCCCATTCTGGTTAAGAACATTTTCAATTGCAGCTCAGTCGCGTTTTGAGCTTCATCAAGGATAACAAATGCATTATCTAATGTTCTTCCCCGCATAAAGGCTAAAGGTGCTATTTCAATCGTACGGTTATCTATGAAAGCTTTTAGCCTTTCAGCTGGAATCATGTCATCAAGTGCATCATACAAGGGCCTCAGATAAGGATCAATTTTCTCTTTCAAATCACCTGGCAAAAAACCAAGATTCTCACCAGCCTCTACAGCCGGACGGGTAAGAATGATTCGTTTTACCTCTTTGTTCTTTAATGCTTTCACTGCAAGAGCAACCGCGGTATACGTTTTGCCTGTTCCAGCCGGACCGATGGCAAAGATTATATCATTCACGAGAGCGCTGTCAACCAGCTTCTGTTGATTCTTGCTTCTCGCCCTGACCATAATTCCATTGGGGCCATGTACAATAACCTCTTCAGAGGTGCCTGCAATAGCGACTCTTTTGATATCTGTACCAGCCTGAACATTGAGTATATGCTCAAGATCACGGGTAGTCAGCAGATGAAATTTACCAGCATGTTCTATGACACGGGCGAATTTAACATTAAACAGACCAGCTTCTTTTTCCTCACCAATAATTTTAAGTTCACTACCCCGGGCTACAATGCGTAACTTTGGGAAATGAGATTTCAAAATTTCAAAATTTTCGTTATTAGGACCCCAGAGTATAGCTGGGTTTATATCTTCTATGCTTATGTTAACTTCGTTCGAATTCAAGCAGCTTAAAATTAGTTATTGTTTGTCTAAATTAGCAAAACTTTATTGAATGCATTGATTACCTGATGGCAATAATTACTCTGACAACTGACCTGGGGCATAAAGATTTTTATCTGGCTGTGCTCAAAGGGTCAATATATACACAGCTGCCAGATGTTCAGGTAGTTGATATCTCTAATGAAGTAGCAGATTTCAATATTGCACAGGCAGCTTTCATTGTAAAAAATAGCTATACATACTTTCCTAAGCGTTCTGTTCACTTGATTGGTATAGATTGCGATTATACAAGCAAAGGCAGGTATCTGGCCATGGCATATGACGGGCATTATTTTATAGGGGCTGATAATGGGTTATTTTCACTTTTTCTTGATGGAGAACCGACTAAAATGGTTGAAATTGATATTCGTCCCGATAGTAGATCACAGCACTTTGCATTAAAAGATATTATGGCCAAGGCAGCTTGTCACCTGGCAAATGGTGGACTACTCGATTCACTGGGGAAACAGACTCAAAAAATGGAGGAAAAAAAACTATTGCAACCTGTAAAAGAACTATCTCTTCTGAAAGGTAGCGTAATTTATATAGATGCTTATCAAAATGCCATAACTAATATAACCTTTTCACTGTTTAATGAAATCAGGGCAGGAAGGAGTTTTCAGATTCGGTTTAGAAGAAGTGAGTCAGTAAATAAAATAAGTATACACTATAATGACGTTCCTGAAGGAGAAAAGCTCTGTATGTTTGGCATTAGTAATCATCTTGAAATTGCAATAAATAAGGGAAGAGCTGCAAGTCTGCTTGGACTGCGATTAAATGAGGTTGTAGCAATCGATTTTTTCGCATAATATATGATGACAGCTAGTGAATTATAAAATGAATTTAGTAAAGAAAATTTAACCACCAGAATATACTGGAACAATAATATTGGATGAAATTAACAATTTGGGGAGCTGCCCGCCAGGTAACAGGTAGCATGCATTTGCTGGAAGTAAAACTAGAACAAGGAATATATAAGATCTTGATTGACTGTGGACTAAACTATGAAAATCGTGAAAGTAGAGATAATGCAAATTTTCCCTTTGAACCCGAAGAAATTGATCTGGTTGTATTAACACATGCGCATATTGATCATTCTGGAAATCTGCCAACTCTCATAAAATCAGGGTTTTCAGGTCAGATAATTTCTACCATGCCAACATCAGATTTAAGTTATCTGCTGATGAGTGATTCGGTGAATATTTTTATGAGCAAACAGCAGGCAATAAAAAATTCAAAGAGCTCAAAAAAGAAAAAAAAGGCCAGGGCCCCCTTATACCTTCAAAAGGAAGTGGAAAAATGCATGGAACATTTTTTCGAGCTTGAGCCAAATAAAACTTTTGAAATTAATACTGAGCTAACTTTAAAATTAATACCTGTAGGCCATTTATTAGGAGCTATGGGAGTACTGTTTACAGTTCAGGAATCAGGCAGGGAGAAAACTATATTTTTTTCTGGTGATGTAGGACGGGTGAATTATCCGGTTCTTGAAGCTCCTCAGGCGATTCCACCGACTGACTACCTGGTATGTGAATCAACTTATGGTGGCCGTCAGCATAGCAAAGGGAATCTGGAAGAAACACTTGTTGATTTTATTAAAAAAACCTGCATAGATCAACCTGGTCGCCTGATTATACCCGCTTTTAGTGTTGGCAGAACTCAGGCACTCGTATATAGTTTGAATAAAATATTTTCTGAGAATCTTCTGCCTCCAATCAAAGTATTTGTTGATAGTCCTCTTGGTGTTCATAGTACTGAAATTTACCGTAAACACAGAGCACAATTAAATGATGATGCAGCTGAATTTTACCGGCAGAAGGGTGATGAATTTGAGTTTGATAACCTGATATATGTAGAAGACATCAGGGAAAGTAAAAGAATCAGCACCTATATGGAACCCTGCATTATTGTATCATCTGCAGGAATGCTAGAAGGTGGCCGTATTCAAGACCATCTTTACCATAATATTCAGAACTTCTACTGTACCATTCTCTTTATCGGCTATTGTGCCAAAGGCACTCTTGGTCGCCGTTTATTAGATGGTGAGCTGAATGTTCGCATTAATAACCGTGATATGGATGTATATGCTCATGTAGCATCAACCGACTTACTGAGTGCTCACGCAGATCATAATGAACTGATTGCATTTATAAAAACCGCGGATGCAGCCAAACTTAAACGCATATTTCTGGTACACGGTGAGGTTTCTTCAATGGAAGCCCTTGCAGTTTCATTGACGGAAGAAAACTATGAAGTAGAAATCCCAGCCAAAGGTGTATGTTATGAAATTGACTAAGATTAGAAGTCAAATTAAATTTTATTGAAAATATAATTTCTTTAAAAAGAAAGCCCCTGTGGTAATTAACTACAGGGGCTTCCATTTTTAAAACTTAACTGGCTGACAAATTTAAGCAATCAGATTATTTGTTAAAATGGGCAATGATAAGATCTGCTAGTTCTTTTCCAATCCGCTCCTGAGCTTCATCTGTTGCTGCTCCAATATGTGGGGTTAAAGAAATACGGGCATGTGTCAATAATGCTTCTAAAGGAACGGGCTCATTCTCAAAAACGTCAAGCCCTGCAAATGCCAGCTTTCCTGAATCTAAAGCTTCAAGCAGTGCATGCTCATCAATCAGACCACCACGTGCTGCATTAACAATACCAGCACCTTTCTTAATCAGGGCAAGTTCAGCCTTTCCGATAACCGGTCTGCCATCTTTTTGACCTGGTACGTGAAGACTTATAAAATCACTTTCGGCAAGTAACTGATCAAATGTACGGCTATTGACGGCAACTTTAATGGGAGCATTACCTGCAAAATGAAGATGTACAGATGGTTCAAAAGGAAATAAATCGTAAACCCCGATATCCATTCCAAAACCCAGCCCAATTCTGGCAACTTCACGCCCTATTCTACCAAAGCCTATTATCCCAAGTTTTTTTCCTCTTAATTCAGTTCCTTTAGCATACTTTTTCTTAAGATCATTAAACCTGGTTGAACCTTGGGCTGGCATTATTCTGTTGGCATCATATAAAAAACGAATACCTGTTAACAGGTGTGCAAAAACAAGCTCGGCTACTGAAATAGAAGAAGATGCAGGTGTATTGACTACAGCAAGGCCTTTGTCACGGGCATATTCAACGTCGATATTATCCATACCTACACCGCCCCTGCCAATCAGTTTGATATTTGGGCAAGCGTCAATGAGTTCTTTGCGCACTTTGGTTGCTGAGCGAACTGTAATGGCATCATATTCATTCAGGCGACCCGAAAGCTCTGCCTGAGGAATATTATCGGTATCAACAATGAACCCTGCCTTTTCAAGTAATTCTTTACCCAAAGGGTCAATGCCATCATTGGCGAGTATTTTAATCATGCTTTTATTTTTGTAAAGTTTCAAATTCTTTCATCGCACTGATCAGTACTTCAACAGAACTTACAGGTAATGCATTGTAAATAGAAGCTCTGAAGCCACCGGCACTTCGATGGCCTTTTAATCCTATTATACCTTTGGTTTTCACAAAATCAAGAAAAGGTTTCTCGTGATTGGGATCATGGGTTACAAAACACACATTCATCCTAGACCGGTATTTACTATCAGCAGAACCCTTAAAAAGCGGATTCCGATCAATCTCAGTATAAAGACGTGAAGACTTGTCAATATTTTCTTTTTCAATAGCATTTACACCTCCCTTTTTCTTCAACCAGCGCAGGGTAAGCATAGAAACATAAATAGCAAATACAGGAGGCGTATTATACATAGAACCCCCATCAATATGGGCCTTGTAATCAAGCATTGAAGGTATTTTACGGCTTAGCTTACCTAAAATATCTTCTCTGACAATTATAAGAGTGGTACCTGCCGGGCCCATGTTCTTTTGGGCGCCAGCATAGATGATTCCAAATTTTGAAACATCAACCGCATGACTAAACATATCTGAAGACATATCGGCTACTATTGGAACCGGACTCTCAGGGTAGGTCAGTAATTCAGTACCGTAAATTGTATTATTAGAAGTAATATGGAAATAAGCAGCGTCAGAAGGTATAGTGTAACCCTCTGGTATCGTATTATAGTTGGTAGCCTTTGAACTGGCAACTACCACTGTTTCACCAAACAATTTAGATTCTTTAATCGCTTTTGAAGCCCATACACCTGTATCAAGGTATGCAGCCTTATTAGATTCATCAAGCAAATTAAATGGAACCATCGAAAACTGGGCAGAAGCACCACCTTGTAAAAACAATACCTGATAACCTTCTGGTACTTCCAGTAATTCTTTAACCAGACTTATCGCTTCAGCAAGCACAGCTTCAAAATCAGTCGAGCGGTGAGAAATCTCAAGAATTGAAAGCCCTGATTTATTAAAATCGAGCACTCCCTGTGATGCTTCCAACAGTACTTCCTGAGGAAGAATACCTGGACCAGCGCCAAAATTATATTTCATAATAATATTTAATAAGCAATTATAAATGGAAAAATATTAATTGTAGCAAATAAATGATGGGTAAAAATACAAATTATCTTGTAGATGCTTTTGAATTTCACTCGTTTTCAATTGCCACCCGATCTGGTGTTTCTTTACCTGAAATCAGTTGCTTAGAACTGAGTGCAATTGCGTCAATAATACGGGTCATATTCTCTAGGTCAAGGGTCTTTATTTCGTCCTGGGGAGTATGATAATTACGTTCATCATCCATTTTAGAAGTTGAAATAGTGTGAGCAGGTACCCCTTTTAAGGCAAGCTGGGCATTATCAGAACGGTAAAAAAGATTTTGTTCAGGATATGGATCAGGATAAAATTTAAATGAAGAACTTTTTAAGTTAGCTTGTAATAATGTACCGAAGTTACTTCGCTCAAAACCCGTGATATAAGCTGAATTTGTTCCCCATTTACTTAATGTTCCGATCATTTCTATATTAAACATAGCAATAACCTTCTTGTTGTCAATGTGCGATGAAAAATATTGAGAACCATATTCTCCTATTTCCTCTGCTGTAAAAGTAGTGAAGATTATGCTCCGTTTATTGAGATGCTTTTTGCCAAAGTATTTTGCCAGCTCAATAACAGCTGTTGTTCCTGAAGCATCATCATTGGCACCATTAAAAATTGAATCCTGACCAGGTATTGGCTGACGCATCGCAGAAGAGTTATTGCCCGTACCCAGGTGATCATAATGAGCTGAAAAAATAATATACTCTTCAGGTTTTTCTGTGCCTCGTAAAATGCCTGCAACATTATTCAATGATTGTTGCTTTACTTCATTGATTGCCTGTAAAAATATACTGGTAAGCGGAGCAGCGGTTTCTACAACTAAAACAGTCTTTTGATTTCCCACTAATCCTGACAAACTAAATCTTTTCAGGCGTTTAATCAGACCTTTCTGGCCAGGATCTACAACGAGCAGAATATTTGCAGGCAAAACAGAAGTTGCTCTCAGGTATTTCGAAATTAACTGATTTCTTGCTGCCGAACCGAGATCTTTTGACACATCAACCCTGACAAATGAATCAATACTATTGAAGTATATCTGGTTTGTACCAGAAAAAATAGTGAATGCAGAATCGGGCAATGTATTACCATTCAACTTTAAAGTCGCTGATATCAGTTTGGAAGAATAAAGGAAAAATGACTGTTTAAAATCATTAGCAAAAAACGGTTTTAAACCAGCTTCTTTAAATTTATTTATGATAAAATCTGAAGCCTTTTCAATCTCAGGACTAAAAGTTTTACGGCCTCTCATATCGTCAGAAGCAAGAAACGTTTCTACCTGCCTGACCTCATTTTCGGGGATGAAATTGGATGCTACCAGACTTTGGGCCATGGCTGCTCTGAAAGTACAGAAGAATGAGAAGAATAAAATGAGAGATTTCATAATGATAACGATCTAGTTTAAAATCTTACCAGCAACTTTAAATTTAATTGCCTTGATGTCAGGTAATTAGGTACCGCATATCGGTTATTTTCTACATCTCTTACCCATAAATAAGAGATTGTATTATTAATATTCAGCAAATTAAAAATTTCCGCATACAGCATGACAGACTTAATATATTTTGATGCCGGCGTTTGAGGTGGTGTTATCCATTCCTTAGAGAAACCTATATCTACCCGGCGATAAGCTGGCACCCTTAATGTATCCTCGTAGCGCAGGTGCTCTGGTGGCCCAATCGGTAAACGAGATCCGTAAATCAAATTGACATGTACTTTATAACTGGGGTTTGTGCTGAGCTTATCCTGAAAAAATATGGCAAAATTCAGGCGTTGATCTGTTGGCCTTGGAATATATGAATAAGAACTGCCATCAATCTTTTCAGCTGTTTTTTGAACCGATAAACTGAATGAAGACTCAAGATCTTTCACAAACTGCCCACTAAGACGCATGTCAAGTCCTGTAGCATATCCATGACTTCTTTCATTACCAAGATATCGGATGCTGACATCATTAATTTCGTATGGCACAAGATGTAATAATTGCTTATAGTATAATTCAGTAAAAAAAACAAGATTTGTACCCAGGGCATGGACATGCCAGTCTGAAGAAGCAACATAGTGTATCGCTTCCTGAGCACTCAGGTTTTTATTCAAGCTACCATCAAAATTAAAATACTCATTATAAAAAGGTGGCTGATAATAAATGCCAGTAGAAAATCTGAACATGATATCAGTTTTCCAGTTTGGATGCAGGGCCAGCGTAGCTCTGGGACTCAACAAATACTGATGTGAAATATCAAGATATGTTGCTCTTGCTCCTGCCGTCAGTGACCATGATTGATTCAGAAACATATTATCCTGTAAAAACAGGGAAGTTCTGTTGGTTATAAAATTATTATTTTGCTGATACGAGTAGAGGTACCTGATATCACCCATATTCATCGGTACATTATAACCGGCAGAATCGGTCAGGCTATACTCATCGACAGCGTTATTGATATATTGACGCTGATACCTGAGCCCCCATTTAATATAATTACCAGTTGCAGCATAACTACCCTTGTGTTCAGCTGTAAATACTTTCATTGTAAGGTAATCACGGGCATGTTCAGTATATACTCCGATGCCCTTCACAATCCTGCCAGGAATTATTAGTGAAGTGACAGGATCAGCCTGCAACTGACTAAAGGCATACGTACCGGAAATATCTCTGGTGGTTTGTTCGTCAGCAACATAAAATGAAGAAAGAAACTTCAATTTTAATTTTTCTTCAGGCTGCCAATTTAAAGTAAGGGCAGTCATTGAGGATAGATACCGGTCGAGTTCATGACCGAGGAAACTTATATCAAGACGCAGGGGAATTGAAAGTAAACCAAAATTCGTCTGTCTACTGGTAGGGTCAAGCTCATACCTGTTGTAAGCGAGGTATGATAGTAAAGAGAGTTCTGAGTGGGATGAAATCTTGTAATGAAAATCACCCTGGAAATCTTCAAAGCTTGGCTTGTAGTTTCCTTTTGTATCCAGATTTTTTAATAGAAACCGTGTAGATCGCTGTCTGAAACCAATTAGATAACTAAATCGCCGGTCTCTTGTACTTGCCCCAACCGTTAATGAAGCACCCATGAAACCAATAGAAGCCGACCCTGAAAAATCGATAGGCTTTCGATAACTAACGTCAAGTACTGAAGACATTTTATCTCCATATTCTGACCCAAAACCACCCGTCGAAAATTTTATTCCTGCTGTCATCTCAGGATTAATAAAGCTTAGCCCCTCTTGCTGGCCTTGCTGGCTTAAAAAAGGTCTGAAGATTTCTATGTCGTTAACATATATAAGATTTTCATCATAATTTCCACCCCTTACATTATATTGAGCACTTAGTTCATTATTTGATGATACACCAGGGTAGGTTTTAAGAAGGGCTTCAAAACTACCTGATGCTGAAGGTAATACTGTCGAAAGCCTGGGATTTAAATAGGTATAGTTTTGGGACCGGCCTGTCTGATCATGAACAGTGACTTCTGCAAGTTTGCGAATATGCTCTTTCAGTAAAATATCATATCGGTCTAGACCAGCGGCTGCAATATCAAAATTTAAGATAAGTGATTCATACCCAATCAGTCTGAATTCAATCCTGTTATAGGCATTTTTAGAAAGGGCAATAGTATAAAAGCCATTTTTATCACTCTGGGTAGTTTTATGGCTAGATATATTATGAATATTTACAAAAGGCAAAATTTCACCAAATACATTTTTGACGAAGCCCTGTAACTGTTTTTGAGTCTTGGTTTGACCCGGGATCTTAATAAGGGTCTGACTTGGGTTGTGGATATGACTAGAGTCTTGTCCCTGACAAAAACCAGTGCCGAATAAAAGAAAGATGAAAAGTATTATGCGGCTCATTCAGAACTGAATAATCATCAAAGAGGATGAATTGTACCTGTTGATTTTAATTCTGCGATAACCTTATCTGGATCAGCAGCACTAAATACAGTATTGCCAGCAACCAACACGTTTGCTCCTGTTTTACAAAGCTCATAAGCGTTATGCAAGTCAACACCTCCATCAATTTCAATCAGGCAATTTGCTGATCTGCGGGCACATAGCTGCTTTGCTTCTAGAATTTTTGAATACGTATTGGGTATAAATTTCTGCCCACCAAATCCTGGATTAACGGACATAATCAGGACAAGATCTGCAAACATCACAGTATCGTGAAGCAATGAAACCGGAGTGTGCGGATTAATGGCAACACCAGCCTTCATACCAAGTCTTTTAATTTCGTCAAGCGTACGGTTCAGATGCTGGCAGACCTCATAATGTACTGTAATACGATTGGCACCTGCATCGCGCAACCTTTCAAGATATGCATCTGGATTTACAATCATCAGATGTACATCCAGCGTTTTCAATGTTTTCTTTTTGATTGCCTCAATAACAGGAAAACCGAATGATATGTTTGGTACAAATACACCATCCATTATGTCTATATGAATCCAGTCGCAAATACTTGCATTAAGCATTTCTATCTCACTATCAAGCTTACCGAAATTACCGGCAAGTATCGAAGGGGCAATAAGTGGAATTTCCATAATAGGATTGCAAAAACAAAAAAGATCCGTACAACTATTGCCATACGGACCTGAATTAATTAATTATTGGTCGTTTCCAGGGTTTTCAGAACCAGATCTTTCTGGTCTTGGAATTAGTGCCTTTCTAGAAAGCTTAAACTTTCCAGTTTTTTTATCAACCTCTAATAATTTTACTTTTATTTTCTCTCCAACTTCAAGTACACCATCCATCGATTCAAATCGCTTATGATCTATCTCAGAAATATGCAGTAAACCATCTTTTCCTGGCATGAATTCTACAAATGCACCAAATGGCATAATACTCTTAACGGTACCTTCATAGATCTCACCAATATCTGGCTGTGTGGTGATAGCTCTGATACGGGCATGGGCAGTATCAAGACCAGCTTTATCAGTACTAAAAATCTGAACAATACCCTGATTGTCTTTTTCTTCAATGCTGATATTAGTACCTGTCTCACGTTGTAATTCTTGGATTACTTTACCTCCAGGGCCGATAATTGCTCCAATAAATTCTTTTGCAATACGGAATTCAACAATACGTGGGGCATGTTCTTTATAATCGCTTCTTGGTAATGCAAGCGTATCGTTAATGATATTAAGAATATGTAAACGGCCTTCACGCGCCTGATCTAGGGCAGCAGCAAGTACATCATAAGATAAACCGTCAACTTTAATATCCATCTGGCAGGCAGTAATACCTTTAGTGGTACCTGTTACCTTGAAGTCCATATCACCTAAATGATCTTCATCTCCAAGTATATCAGAAAGAACAGCCCATTTACCAGTTTTTGAATCCGTGATCAGACCCATCGCAATACCTGATACAGGTGCAGTAATCTGAATACCACTATCCATAAGGGCCAGTGTTGCAGCGCAAACTGTAGCCATTGATGAAGATCCGTTTGACTCAAGGATATCTGAAACAATACGTATTGTGTATGGGTTTTTCTCACCTTCAGGCAGAACATTTTTTAATGCTCTCAGTGCCAGGTTACCATGACCAATTTCACGGCGGCCAGCTCCTCTGTTGGGTCTAACCTCACCAGTACTAAAACCAGGAAAGTTATAATGCAATAAAAAACGGCTGTCACCAAAGAACATTGCCCCATCAATCAACTGCTCATCGTCTCTGCCACCCAACGTAACGGTCGTCAAAGATTGTGTTTCACCACGAGTGAATACAGCAGATCCATGAGCTGATGGCAGATAGTTTGTTTCAGCCCAGATAGGTCTGATTTCATTTACCTTACGACCATCTAGTCTTTTACCTTCATCAAGTACCAAATTTCGAACAGCTTCTTTCTCAACATCATGGTAATATTTTTTACTCAGGCTTACCAAACTTTCGTCTTCAGGTTTTTCACCAAAATTGGCTAGAATAAAATCTTTTATAACGGCCCTGAAAGCTTCAGCACGTTCATCTTTATTGAGACCCGCTTTTGCAACTTCATACGCACGGTAGTAAGTAGCAGCTTTAACCTGAGCTTTTAATTCTTCATTATGCGTTTCATGAGAATACTCGCGCTTTGGTTTGATACCAACTATATCGGCAAGTTCAAGCTGGGCGCGAATCTGAACACGGATTGCTTCATGGGCGATTTTAATCGCTTCAATCATATCCTGCTCAGAACACTCTTTCATCTCACCTTCCATCATCAGGATATCCCGTTCTGAAGCAGCAACAAGCATATCCATATCAGCACGTTTTAGCTCGGCAACACCAGGGTTTACAACAAACTTACCATCGATACGACCTACTCTTACTTCAGAAATAGGACCATTAAAAGGAATATTACTAAGGGTTATAGCTGCAGATGCTGCAAGACCCGCAAGTGCATCAGGCATGACATCTTTGTCAGCAGAAAGTAAAGTGATCATTACCTGGATATCGGCATGATAATCATCTGGGAACATCGGGCGTAATGCCCTGTCAACCAGACGACTGATTAATATCTCATAATCAGATAAACGACCTTCTCTTCTTAAAAAACCTCCAGGAAATCTACCTGCACCTGCATATTTTTCCTGATAATCAACAGAAAGAGGTAAAAAGTCGATTCCTGGTTTTGCATCTTTACTTGAAACGACTGTTGCAAGTAACATGGCATCGCCACAACGAACTACCACTGACCCATGAGCCTGTGTTGCGAGTTTTCCTGTTTCCAGGGTTATAGTTTTTCCATCGCCTAAATCAAATGATTTAGTCATTCCAATTTTCGTCATCTTTTGTTTCGTACAATTCAATTTGGCCAAAAATAGGTTATTTTAATGTAATGTTTCTGCTGACCTTAAGAATATCCTGACTCAGCTTATAAATGTATCTAAACTGGTCAGAAACCAGTTTTAAGTCATTTAAAGGAGCAGTAAGATCAGATTTTTCAAGTCCTGCATTTATTTCCTGGATTCGCAGGCCAGCAAGGGTATTAAGTTCAGTATCAAGACGTGACAATGATGAAAGTTTAGGAAAGTCAGCTATGATTATTTTGTCTGGCTGCAGCTGATTTTCTATGATTGAAACTGACTGATCAAGATTTATAATTGAAGCTTCAATGATCTGTTCAAAAAAATGGAAAGTAGCATCAACAGCATAAAGCTGTTTATATAAGGCAAGGCTGGCAATATGAGCAGAGAGCTCGGATGAGAGTACAAGGTACTCATGAAGCTGATTAAGATTTTGTTGCTTGCTTTTAGGCTCAGTGAGCATTCGTTGAAACGCGGAAGCCAGATCAGCACTTTTAATATAAACCTGTTTTCGGGCAAGTTTATAATCATTTTCTTCAAATCCGATACCAGTATAAGAAGTTGCCACAGAAGAGAAATACCTGATATTTGACCTGGTCATATCGACAAGCAGGCCATCAAGACGCTGATACTCCCAGACTGGAAAAATAAAATAACTTGATAAGAATGACAGACCTGAACCGATTGCTGTATCAACTAGTCTGAGTTCGATAAAGCTGAAATCGCCAGGTTTAAGAAAATTCAGAAATAATAATACAAAGCATGTGGTTGTAAACGTACTCAGCGCATAGTTAATAGCGGCAAAACTATATGTTATGATCATACAGATGACCAGGATAATAAAAAGAATTACCTTCGTTTTAATAAATAGCAAAATCATAAAAGTGGTCAGCCCTCCGGCAAGGGTTCCTATTATACGGTCTGAATTTCGACTTTTACTCAAACTAAAACCTGGTTTCAATATCACAACGATGGTAAATAGAATCCAGTAACCACGCTGAATCGGGAAGAACTCAGAGATTAAAATACCAGCAGCAATAGCCAGGCTCACCCGTACAGCATGCCTGAAGTACAGTGAATGTCGGCCAAGATTGCTTTTGAGTTTTTGCCAACTATAATCTTCCTTTTCAACGAAATTAATGAGTTCGATGCTTGTTAATTCACCCTCTCCACTCATGATGCTATAACGGTGCAAACGACCGATCTTTTCAACAATTTGTGAAATATTTTTTCGAACGTTTAGCAGATTTATAAATGCCCCCAAACTTTTTTCATTCATAAGATCTGACCTTATTGAATGTGTATTTTGTTCTAGAAGATCAATTTTTTGTTTAAAATCTGTTTTGAACACCGAAGACTTACCCGCCCCTATTGCAGTTGCCACAGAATCAAGTTCGGTAGCCAGATCTAGGATCACCAGACGGTAATGGTCTAAAATATCATTGCCATCAAAAATTTGATGCAATTCATTGGTGTCAATATGTGCAGCCATAACCTGCTCAAAGATATCGATGGTTTCAATTAGGATTAAAAGTAGCGACCTACTCTTCATCGTACTCTCACGGGTAGTACTGAAACGTTGTAATAATAATCTTCTAACAACCTGATGTGAATTTGAAACCTCAACCTGCATTGAAATTAATAGATCGAACTGCCTTTCAGAATCTATTTTACTTTGGTAAAACCCTGCCCGTAATCGTAAATAATCAGCTGTTTTGAAAATACAGTCTGACAATGCCTGCCTGATCAGCTGGTAAGGCCTGAAGCTATAAGTCAATAAAATAATAAAGCCGTACCAGATGGCACCTGCAAAAAATAAACCCGCATGTGTCAGGTAGGTATGGAAATCATTTTTACTTTCAGTTATTAGTACTAGGGTATAAATACCCGCAAGCCCTATATTAGTAACCCTAATACCATATACTGCTATCATACTCAGGCTGAATACCAGTGACAGTATGATAAAATTGCCTAACCACTCATTTAGTACATATGAACTCATGGCCAGAGCTGAAAGCATGACACAACCTGCACCGAGCAAAAGCCCATTTCTCCTGTGTTTAGGAGGACCCGGGGTATCAATGCTACTCACACAAATAGCACCCAGAGAAATAAGAATTCCAGGGGTTAGAAGGTCAAGATAAAATCCTGCAACTGTAGGTGAAACGATACAAAATGTAGTCTGAAGCCCATGACCAAAATTGTAGCCACCTATAAACTTCTTATACTCTCTGATGTAATCCACGGGGCTAAATTAGAGTTTTCAGCCTACAAATGGTTAACTTAGCGCTTAATTCAACCTTAAAATGTCACTTCTTGAAGCCCTGGATACTAAACGTAAAGCACTGCGAATTAACCTCGATGAACATATTTATGGCTCATTTGCAGAAATTGGTGCAGGTCAAGAAGTTGCCCGGAACTTTTTCACAGCTGGTGCAGCATCAGGTACAATAGCTAAAACCATGTCAGCTTACGATATGGCTTTTAGTAATGCTATCTATGGATTAGAGCCTGATGGCAGGTATGTTTCCCAGTCACGCATACTTAAGATGCTCGACCATGAGTTTAGTCTTTTACCTGAAAGGCTGGTTGATACAAAATACATCAATAAAACTTTCTTTGCATTTGCAGATACGGTAGCAACATTGAATTTCACGAAAGACAATGATCCAAATGCATGGCTGGGAATTCGTTTTCAACTATACCCCGGTGGAGAGTCTAACCATATTATGTTTCATGTGCGCCTGCTGGATAATGATTCGGGCCTGCAACAAAGAGTCCTGGGCACACTGGGAGTAAATCTGATATATGGTGCTTTTTTTTACCGGGATGATTATCGTCAGATGATTGAATCATTTGTTGATAATGTAAGTCCTGGATCTGTTGAAATTGACCTGATACAGGTGGTTGGACCAGATTTTCCGGATGTTGATAATAAACTGCTGAATTTATATCTGATTGCCAAGGGATACTCAAGCGCTACCATATTTACTGCCGACGGAGGTATCTATCACGCAAAAGATTACCTCTATAAAAAAGATTTATTAATTCTCAGAACTCGTTTTCTTCAAAAGAGTCTTCCTGACCGAAGTATCAGTGAAGCTGCTCTTGAACAATTCAAGAGCCGGGAAAAAACGGATGAAGAACATATGGTTTTTCTGACCGAACTTGCTCTTGAAAAGCCGTTTACAGCTGAAGAAGAAAAAACAGACTTTACAACGATTCTTGACCGTATAAACATATTGAATACTGCTGGTGAAATTGTCATGGTTTCGAACTTTGCCCGTCATCATAACCTGGCAAAATATCTGTCACGCTTTAAGCCAAGGTTAGTTAGAATCATGATTAGTGCAAAAAGTCTGTCACATATTTTCAATTCAGTGCATTACGGTGAAGAAAATTATACCACAGAGCTGCTCTCTTATATCAGCAATCTTTTTTGTCAGGAAGTACAGTTATATGTTTATCCAGAGATAAATAATGTTACCGGGGCCAGATTAACCTTAACCTCAATACCTATTTGTCCTGAAGCACAGTCATTATTTGATTTTTTACTCTTAAATAACTACCTCAAAGAGGTGGTACCAGTTGAATCGGCGAATAAGAAGTAAAAAGGGTTAGACCGAACCTTATAAATTATTAGCTTACAATTGGCAAAACCGGGATTAGATTAGCTTACAACTTGTGAAACCGGGGTTAACAAAAAAATATAAATTTATGCATACCCAGACCAGTAAAAAGCGATTAAGAATAGCAAACCTATTGAACGATGAGCATCTGATCGGTACTGAAATAGAATTAAGCGCCTGGGTGAGAACCTTCCGCAATAATCAGTTCATTGCACTAAATGATGGTTCATGTATCCAGAATATCCAGGCCGTTGTTCAGTTACAAGAATTTGATGAGGGTATTTTAAAGCGGGTAACTACTGGTTCAGCAATACATATTAAAGGTCTGCTGATTGAATCATTGGGAAAGGGGCAAAAAGTAGAAGTAAAAGTTGTAGAACTTACGATCGTTGGAGATGCTGATGCAGAAAAATATCCATTACAGCCTAAAAAGCACAGCCTTGAATTCTTAAGGGAAAAAGCACACTTAAGATTCAGAACAACTACTTTTCTATCCGTATTCAGACTGCGTCATGCACTGGCCTTTGCCGTTCATGAGTTTTTTAACAATCGTGGTTTCTTATATCTGAATACACCTATTATTACTGGCTCTGATGCCGAAGGTGCAGGTGAAATGTTCAGGGTTACTACCCTTGACCTAGATCAACTGCCGCGTAATGCTGAAGGTAAAATTGATTATAGTACTGATTTTTTTGCCAAAGAAACTAATCTGACTGTTTCAGGTCAGCTTGAGGGTGAACTGGCTGCTATGGCATTGGGTAATATTTATACATTCGGCCCGACTTTCAGGGCTGAAAATTCAAATACCACCAGACATCTTGCAGAATTCTGGATGATAGAGCCAGAAATGGCATTCTATGATCTGAATGACAATATGGATCTCGCAGAAGAATTACTGAAATATGTCATCAGATATGCCATTAAGAACTGCCCTAAAGAGCTTGAATTTTTAAATGAACGTTTAATTGAAGAAGAAAAGGCTAAACCTCAGGCAGAACGCTCTGAACTGGGTTTATTAGGGAAACTACATTTTGTGCTCGAAAATCAATTCGAACGGTTGACCTATAGTGAAGCATTTGAAATCTTACGGGATTCAAAACATAACCGCAATAAAAAATTCCAATATCCTATTACTGAATGGGGTGTTGATTTACAGTCTGAGCATGAGCGTTACCTGGTTGAAAAGCATTTCAAAAAGCCGGTTATCCTAAGTGATTATCCTAAAAAGATAAAAGCATTTTATATGCGTCAAAATGATGACGGTAATACGGTCAGAGCAATGGACATTTTATTTCCAGGTATCGGTGAAATGGTCGGAGGCTCACAGCGTGAAGAACGTTATGATAAGCTGGTCGAACGTATGAATGAAATGAACATTCCCGTTGAAGAAATGTCTTGGTATCTTGATACCCGACGTTTTGGCTCTGCACCTCACTCTGGTTTTGGTCTGGGGTTTGAAAGACTCGTACTTTTTGTCAGTGGTATGGTCAATATCAGAGATGTAATACCTTTTCCAAGAACACCTAAAAACGCTGAATTTTAATTTAGCATTAAATTTATGGGCAGAAAGGAATGGTTTGAAAATACCCGTGTTTATGAACTCAGGGGGCTGAAAGGTGCATCAGCTTTCAGCCTTCCAGGCATAGGTATTTTTGTCGGTTTGACATATTCAACAAATTATGATCTACTGAGGCATGAATATGGTCATATTCTTCAGGGGTTATCAAAAGGTTTTTTAAGTTTTTACTTCCTGACTGCACCTTTGAGCCTTTTTAGTGCTTTTTATGAGAAATGCAATAAGAATTACCTTCATAAAAATGCCCGGGTTGAAATTGAGGCAAATACCCTTGCATATTCCTATTTCGCAGAGCCGGAAAATTGGGATATACTAAATTTTCCTCTTAAAAAAGTTAAAAATTAAACCTAACGATAAAACCATGAAAAGCAGTAATATTGGAACAGGTAATACGCAATTTTTATTTTTAAAGCAGGCAAAATTACCTGGTAAAATACCATTTTATTGTTTTGATATTGCTAACAAAAGAAAAGGCTTTTTTACTTTTTATTTAAGGTTTTTTTAAAGTATTCTCTGACAAATGCCTGTTCTTGATTCCCCGTCATTTTATCAGTATTTTCTACAGTAAATTTTATGTCGGAGAAAGTATGATCTGTACGTAATAGATTCAATAATTCTGTCTTTGCTTCAGTTGGGCCAAAGAGCAAAACTTCTTTATAGTCCCTGATCAAATCACCTATCTTTTTATAAAACGCAAGCTCTTCATGCTGCTCCGTATTGTGTAATTTCTTTTCTCCCCGCTCTACTGCATTTTCTCGTTCCTGATGGGTTAATTTTGAATAAACTACCACATTCTCAATTTCATTCAACGGATTTTCGATTAAGTGTGCACTGGCATGATCCATCCAAACTGCTACCTGATTGACATTATTCATACGTTCTTATTTTTTAGTCCGTGTTATCTGATTAATTAAGAAAACTATAATTTAAACTTGGTCATTATAATCTTTAAAAAATATGACCGGGATCATATTTTAAATTCTTTCATTTATTATACCTGGTCTGAATAAATAAAAATAATTAATCAGAATTGGCTAGCTTAACCGTAAAGAGCATCTACTATATGTCTATTACATTCCCATACCGTTACAGAGTACTTATCATGCTCTTTTTTCTCACTTTGCTTTCCTATTTTGATCGGGTAACAATTGCATTGGTTAGCGTTAGAATCAAACATGAATTTCATTTAACCAACGCAAAATTTGGCTGGGTGCTAGCCGCTTTTGCTCTGGCCTATGCGCTTTTCGAAATACCTTCAGGTATGTTAAGCGACCGCATAGGGCAAAGAAGCGTATTTATACGAATTGTTATTTGGTGGTCATTATTTACGGCCTTAACTGGGGCAGCTACAGGCATATTATCGCTCATGTTCATCCGGATCTTATTTGGAATGGGTGAATCCGGCACTTACCCGACATCAACTGGTGTGATTTCAAGATGGTTTCCGATTAAAGAAACAGGTAAAAGTATATCTGCACTTACTATGGGGGCAAGTGTGGGAGCCGCTATTGCACCCATTCTGGTAATTCCAATTGCGGCAGCATATGGCTGGAGAATGCCTTTTTTTGTCAACGGATTATTAGGCCTTATATGGGTATTAGTCTGTTTCTCCTGGTTTAAAGATTTACCTAGTAATATGAAGGGTATTTCTGAGGAAGAATTAAAACTTATTGAAACAGGCAGGCGCTTTCAGAGAGCTCATGCACGAATTGACTGGAGACTAATACTGAAAAGCCGAAGTATACTGGCATTATCACTCATGTTTTTCTGCAGTCAGTGTGGAAATTATTTTTTCATCGGCTGGATGCCCGTTTATCTACAGGAGGCCAGGCATTTTACAGAGAACGAGATGAAACTAATTACCTCTGCCGTTTTCTTATCGGGAATAGCAGGAGCGATATTTTCCTGGTTCATTACTGACTGGCTGGTAAAAAAATATGGATTGAAAAATGGAAGACGTTTATTAGGGGTAACAGCCATGGGAATGATGGCTATTTTATTTGCAGTTACCGCTTTTACGTCTGAAAAACGAATCGTGGTAATTTCCCTGATTAGTGCACATTTTTTCTATCTGCCAGTATTAATTTCTTCTTTCTCTTCTTGTGTAGATATGGGAGGAGAGAATGCAGGAACAGTTACAGGAATTATGAATTTTGCTGGGCAAATGGGATCATTTTTTCTTGCTTTATATTTTGGCAAAATTGCTGATATCACCCATTCATTTGAACTGCCCATGATTATTCTTGCTGTATTACTCTTAAGTGGGGCGTTACTCTGGCTGGCTCTCGATCCTGAACATCAGCTTAATTTCAAGGAAAAAAAAACAGTTTTAATTGATTGATCGTAAACATCTACAAAAATTGTTGCTGTTAAATTAGTTTGCATCATCAGGAAAAATGTAAAAAAAACGGATAAAAATCCAGTTTTAAAAAAGACAAATTAAGTCAACTATAAAATCAGCATCTAGTATCCGATCAATCGCCTTAAAGCCTTAAGATTACCTGTTTGGTAAACTTAATTTATTCTTCAAATCTTTTGAAAACAGCGGTTGTATTATGACCCCCAAAACCAAAAGTATTACTCATAGCCACACGAACATCACGCTTAATAGCATGATTAGGTGTCAGGTTGAGGTAATCAGCTATTTCTGTGTCTTTATTTTCCAGATTGATAGTTGGAGGAACAACACCATGATTAATAGCCATAATACAGGTAAGAGCTTCAATTGCTCCGGCACCTCCCAGTAAATGACCAGTCATTGATTTTGTTGAACTAATATTAAGCTTTTGATCCCGACCAAAAAAAGTAGCAACAGCTGCCATTTCACTTCTGTCACCCATAGAGGTTGAAGTAGCATGTGCATTCAGATAATCAACTTCTGACCGGTCTAAATTTGCTTCTTCTAATGCTTCTTTCATGGCCTTGATAGCTCCCAATCCTTCTGGATGAGTTGCTGAAACATGATAAGCATCACTTGTAAGGCCACCACCTACTAATTCTGCATAGATTTTAGCTCCACGCGATTTAGCATGTTCTAGTTCTTCAAGCACTAAAGCACCACCACCTTCTGCCATAACAAACCCATCACGATCACGATCAAAAGGTCTTGATGCACGTGTCGGATCATCATTACGCTCACTCATGGCTTTCATTGAATTGAAACCGCCGATACTAGCCCTGGTTATAGGTGCTTCAGATCCACCAGAAATGATAATACTCGCTTTATTTAAACGTATCAGGTTAAAGCCTTCAATAATTGAATTATTAGAAGATGCACAGGCAGAAACTGTTACGAAACTAGGGCCATGAAAACCATATTTAATGGTGATCAGACCAGCGATCATATTGGGTATCATTTTTACAATAAAAAAAGGATTAAACCTTGGAATTTCATTACCACGAACAAAATCCATCACCTCATTTTCAAAAGTCTCAAAGCCGCCAATACCCGTTGCCCAGATTGCACCTATACGGTCACGATCTACAGAATCATTGTCAATACCTGCATCTTTAATTGCCTCAGCTACACATACTAAACCAAGTTGAGAACAACGGTCAAGTTTTTTGACCTCTTTCTTTTCGAAATGATCTTCTGGATGATAGCCTTTCACTTCACAGGCGAACTTTGTTTTAAACAAACTTGTATCAAACAGGGTAATTGGTCCGGCTCCACTCTGGCCAGCTATCAGATTTTTCCAGAATTCATCAACGGTATTGCCAAGGGGCGTGATTGCGCCGATCCCTGTAACCACCACTCTTTTTAAAGTCATACGTAACAAAAAATTTTAGTAAAGTAAGTAAATCTAAATGGCTATTTCTTGTTGAAATGCTTTTTTTGCATTTAATGCTTGCAGTCAGTCACAAATCTGGGGCCATCGAGTAATGAAAAATTTACGTATTGATTAATGTATTTCCGTCAATAAGCTTAATTTAGTAAACTAGTATTCAGCTTATTAATCCTCTTAAAGATGGTTGAAGTATTTAACAACATGGCGCTACAAACATTAAATGTATTGGGCCCCTTCTTAAGTTCTATGCATCAGAATTGGTGCATCGTGGGTTCAACGGGCCTTATACTTCAGGGAATCGAAACCCGCACTGAGCAAATTGAAATTATCACGGATACTGCAGGAGCCAAAAAGTTGAGAGGCTTTCTTTCACGTTTTAAAAAATCGGATGTAGAAGATGACCTTTCCTCAACAATGAGTTCAGAAGTTGAGCTTTATCAGATTGATGGCATAACAGTTAAAGTACTTAGCAATTTAAAAGTAAAGGTCAATGAGGGCTGGGTAAGACTTCTTGAACTAATCACACAAAAAGAAGTATTTGATTTTAATGGGTATGATATGGTAATTCCTTCCCTAGCCGATCAATTAAAAATCAGCCGGATTTTCGGAAGAGAAAAAGATATTTCAGAAGCAAAGAAAATCACCGATTTTTTGAAAGTCTGAATTTTTCCGGTCATTTAAGATAAATCAAAAAAATAACCATATTGAAAATTTTCACTATCTAAATACACTAGCTGCTCCTGTGGGCGGCTATTTTTATTTAAGGCAGACATGCTTTTGATTATCTTATCAGCTTATAGACCATAACACCACTATTCAACAACGATTTATGACAAAACCTACTGGAGTTATATGCATAGGAGAAATATTAATTGACCTGCTTTCCAATGAACCAGACGTAAATTGGAAAAAAGTTAAATCATGGACTCCTTATACTGGTGGTGCCCCGGCAAATGTTGCCTTTGCCCTGGCAAGTCTAGGATTGAATGTGGCTTTTGCCGGACGTATCGGAGCCGATTCGGTTGGCTTTCAGTTACATCATGAACTCAAAGAGGCTGGCGTTGATACCCATGGAATTCAAATTGATTCTTCTGCACCTACAAGACAGGTATTTGTTGAAAGAAATAGATCTGGAGAACGTTTTTTTGCCGGCTTCGGTAAATACCATAGTACCGCCTTTGCGGATACAAAATTTGATGCTTCAGAAATTCCTGCTGAACTTTTTAGTAGCTATAACTGCCTTTTAATGGGAACGCTACTACTTCCTTATTCACAAAGTAAAGCAGCTATATACAGGGCAGTCGAACTCGCAAAACAGGCTCATGTTTTACTTGCAATTGATATAAACTGGAGACCAGTCTTCTGGAATAATGAGGAAGAAGCTCCGCTAGAAATTAAATCACTTATGAAAGAAATGGATTTAATAAAACTATCTGAAGAAGAAGCAACCTGGTTATTTAATACACTTGATCCAAAAATTATTTCGGCTGAATTTCCCAAAGCACGTGTAATATTGGTAAGCAAGGGAGAAAAGGGCTGTAATTATTTTGTGAATGCCGTTTCAGGTACATGTCCCGCATTTAAGGTAAATGTAATTGACACCACCGGAGCAGGTGATAGTTTCATGGCTGGCTTTTTATATCAGTATCTCAAGGCAAATATGACAGGTACAAATACTGAAATTCATCGATGGGTTCAGTTTGCCTGTGCAACAGGGGCATTATGTACGGCTGTTCCTGGTGCCATATCAGCAAAAACTACAGTTAAAATGGTAGAAGAATTTTTAACCTCACTTAGTTAAATTCTACAGATTGTAAATAATGAAAAGAGTCGTGAGCCATTAATTAAACAATAACTCATGACTCCTTTCTTGATAACCAAAAACACTAAATTTACATTTCAGAAACAAAGCTGTGGTTGTGACCTTATTTCAAGCAATGATTCCCGGAATTTTTATTGAATTTAAAACACCCCAGCCTGTACAGGCATCCCAGCCAGGTCCGGCTGTATAACCAAGATTAGTGCTGGTAGTAATATTATTACCACTTGTAATATCACGGCAAATACCTGGATTTGCATATAAGACTGGATTTATAAACCCAACCTGCTTTTTACCCTGCTGGTTTAATAAGGCAATCAAGCCAGCCATTAATGGGGCCACAGCACTTGTGCCACCGAAGATTAATTGCTGTCCGTCAACCAGCACATTGTATCCCGTATTTGGGTCTGCATTGGCCGCAATGTCTGGTAGCCCCCTACCCTTAAACTTAGTACTTGCTGATAACGGGATATTCGTTAGTTGCTGATATAACGGTACAGGAAAAACCTCACTCACACCACCCCCGGTTGCTGAATCTGCAGAGTCATGCCAGACTACTTCAGTATTAACGGAGCTACCGTTTACTGTCAGACTTGTACCACCACATGCCAGAACATGTGGGCTTGATGCCGGAAAATCAACATGAACACTACCGTCGGTTGTCCCATCTCTTGAACCACTATCGCCACAGGCAATACAAATAGTAATACCCAGAACAGCGGCTGATTGAAATGCATCATCAAAATTAGTCAAAGACTGAGTTGTCCAGTTTGTTTCAGCCTGACCCCAAGAGATAGAAATAACCGAAGGTTTATTTACAGTATCATGAATGGCGCCCGTAATGGCATTAAGAAAACCCTGATCAGTATTCGGTGCAAAATAAACGACTATACCTGCTCCGGGAGCAACGGCTCCTGCAATCTCAATGTCAAGCATAACTTCACCATCAGCACTATTTGCATTTGTCGGTTTATTTTGCCCTTTATCGATCAGCACCTCAGTTACAACAGGAATTTTTAGACCAAGCTGGGTGAAATAAGTTTTGATATCGGCCTGTTGATATCCACCACCAAGTTCAATAATGGCAATGGTCTGGCCCATACCATCAAACCCAGTAGGAAATTTATACACTGAGGCTAGCTGATTACCTGTAAAACCAGGTGGTGGTACAGTTTTCTTTTTTTCAAGCAGGTGAGTAGCTTTTTGTACCTGAAACATAGGCCTTGCTGCTGGTCTGTCATCTAAACCAAAAATACCTGTTATGATGTCTTTTAGCTGTTCAGGAATAAATATTTCACCTTCTCTGCCCCTGTACAATAAACCAGCCTGCCTATAATGTGAAAGTTTTACGGTAAATGCCTGCTCAAAATCGGTAATCCTACCCTGATAAACCAATGACCTTGAAGCCATATCATTTTTTATAAGGGTTAACTTATGCTGCTTACAAAAGGCTTCAATTTCATGAACATCTTTTTCATTTGCACCATATTCTTTGGCAAATTCTATATGTGATAGCTGCTTGCCCTGGACGATAGCCGTGCTAATTTCGTTTTTACGGCGCAAACTTATTGTAACCGAAATTAATTCTTCTTTATTGATATCTGTAGTAGGATCACCCACTGGTTTTTTCTTATAACTACCCAGAAGGGGAATTTTTTTAAAAATTGCCATAATTACGTCTGCATTAATAATGAACAAATTAGCGAAACATTTATTCTTAAAACCCCACCAGCACTCAATTTTATCTTAAATATCTGTAATTTTTTAACTGTAAATTTTGTGCCTGACAAACTGCCGTACACTTAAATTTAGTTCTATCCTGATATCTATGAATCATTAAAGCATGAAAATATTGTAGTAGTATTGTTGGAAATTAGATAGGTGTTCATTTAAAATATTCTTATGAAATCAGTCATTTTAATTCTTTTTATTGCTGTTTCAGGGGCTGTATATGCTCAGCAAACGGTGCTACAAAAATATTCGCCTCAATTTACGGTAGGCACCAAGATCGATTATGCTCTTGATTATAACGGGCAACCTGTTCAGTATAATCTTACCATTAAAAGTATGGCCGATCCAATTATTCTTGAATGGAATGTGCCCTCATACGGAACAGGAACTTACCAACTGACTCAAAAAGGATTAAAAAGTGGAAATTCAATAAATTTTGACCAGGTTCAACCAGGTAGTATAACACAACTAAAAGATAATGAATCAGTTATTGTAATTTCAAAAGATGCTTTCGCCAGTCTTCAAAAGAACGGCTCATTTTCAGTAATGGGCTTGGTTTTTACAGTTAAACCAGAAGTAAAACCATTATCTATATTGATAAAGGGAAAGCCCCTTGACCTTATACATGTAGTTTCAGGTGACGGGGCTGTACAGGTCTGGATTCTTAATAATGCAGATTTCCCTTTACTTGCCCAAATACAGGGCAACCCCCTTAATATTAATTATACACTCCAAAATATTGAGAACTAGGGAAGCAGTATTTTTTTAATGTATTGTATTACAAATGATCGAATCAGTTGGAAATTGCATCATTAGCCTTGATATTGGAACAACCAATATCAAGGCTTTTGCATATTCAGAACTTGGGAATGTGCTGGCCTCGGCTGCTGTTCATATCGCTGAGCCAGAATCAGGTCTTCAAGATGCTATTAAAATATACATACAATGCGCTGATATCTTAAAACAGATAAATAAACAGCTGGGCATTCAGTCTATGCAACCGTATTGCCTGTCAATAAGTGGGGCAATGCACAGTATGCTACCTGTTAATAATTTGGGTAAGCCACTTGCACCTGCGATGATATGGGCAAATAATTCAGGTTTACAGGTTTCCAAAAATCTTGTCGGTACAGATCTGGCTTGGTCTATTTATAAAGAGACAGGTACGCCAATTCATCCGATGAGCCCCATGATAAAAATTGCGTGGATGAAGTTAGAAAGGGGTGATATTTTTCGGCGGGCATTTAAGTTTATCTCTATTAAAGAATATGTCTATTATCGGCTGACAGGTATTTTTTTAGTCGACTATTCGATTGCTTCTGCAACAGGTTTATTTGACTCAAAAAATCTTAACTGGAGCCAAAAAGCCTTGGAATTTGCTGGCATCACTGAAAAACAACTTGGCGAACCTGTTAGCCCTTATCACAGGGTAGAAACATCAACTTCCGTTGGAAAAGACCTTGGTTTTAAAAGTAATTTAGCTGTTGTGATCGGGGCGAGTGATGGCTGCCTTGCTGCACTTGGAGCAGCTCCTCTTAAAGAAGGGAATATTTCATTGACCATAGGAACAAGTGCTGCTCTTCGTTCATTTGTCTCAGACTATTTGCCCGACCCTAAAAGCCGATTGTTTACCTATTTACTAGATGAGCAGCATTTTATTACAGGAGCCCCCTCAAATAGTGCAGGTGCTGTTTTTGCCTGGTTAACCCAACTATTTACTGGAAAAGGAATCGGTCTTACAGACTTTGAAGCTTTTAATTCAATAGCCTCAACAATTCCCGCGGGTTCACAAGGCCTTTGTTTCATACCCTATGTTCTTGGCGAGAGAGCACCCATCTGGGATGCTGAAGCAACAGGTTCTTTTTCCGGAATTAGAAATATACATACAAGTGCGCATTTCGCACGTGCCGCTATGGAAGGTATTCTTTATAATCTTCGGTATATACTTGAAATTTTGAAAGAGCGCATCGTAATTAGTGATATTTTCGCAGGTGGAGGCCTTATTACTTTCCCGATCTGGAGACAAACTCTTGCAACAATTTTAAACAAACCGCTAAATTATCAGCTATCAAAGGAAGACTCTGCCGCCGGGGCAGCAATTATAGGAATGAAAGCAATGGGAATCATACCTTCAATCACAGCTCAAACAATTTTTTATAAACCAATGCCTGCTGTAGTGCCAGAAGAATCAATGACAGAGCAATATAATTACCTCTATCAGCAATTTAAAAATACCGTTAATCAGATATAAATGAAAATTTTGGTAATCGAAGATGAAAAAGGTTTACGTGATGAAATTTTGCGCTACTTTATTCAGGATGGTGATATCTGCGAATCAGCGGTTGATTTGAGATCTGCGCTTGAAAAAATAGCTTTATATAAATATGACTGCATTTTGCTTGATCTTTCTTTACCCGATGGTGATGGAATGAAATTAATTGAAAACCTTAGAAAAATTCGTAAAGATGACGGGCTGTTAATAATTTCAGCCCGTGATTCGCTTGATGATAAGTTAATCGGGCTTAATATGGGTGCTGATGATTATCTGGTCAAACCTTTCCACCTGTCAGAACTGAAGGCCAGGGTGGCTGCTATTGTCAGAAGGAAATCTTTTCAAGGAAATAATACACTTGATTTTGAAGAGATAAGAATAGATTTTCAGGCAAAACAAGTAACAGTTCTAGGCTACGTTGTTGCACTTACCCGAAAAGAATATGAATTGCTCTTGTATTTTATTGCCAATAAAGCGAAAGTGGTTTCAAAAACAGCCATTGCTGAACATCTCTGGGGTGATCAGATTGATTCGGCAGATAGTTTTGATTTCATTTATACACATGTTAAGAATCTAAGAAAAAAGCTGCTTGAGGCTGGTAGTTCAGATTATATACATTCTGTTTATGGTATGGGTTATAAATTTTCAGTCGCATGAAACTGGCAAGCAGCTATAATAGGGTAAACCTGTTAGCAGGAATCTGCATTTTACTAATAACAGGCCTTTTTTACTACAGGGCAATCAGCTATATATTGACCAGCCAGCTTGATAAGGAGTTAAAAGTTGAAGAACGGGAAATCATTGGTTCTGTAAAAGCAAAGGGTAAAATACCAGCATCTACCAAGTTTGAAGACCAGCAGATAATTTATAGAAGGACGCCCCTACCGAGTCCCCGTTTATTTTTTAATATGGAATTTGATAATCAACGGGAAATGGAATTGGGCAGGGAGCTAATCACAAATGTGCAGTTGCAGGGTGAAAATTACCAGGTAGCAATTATACTGTCACGGGTAGAATCTGATGATCTGATTCAAATAATTTTTCTAATCACCATCGTTACCGCTATTGTTTCTCTATTGATCTTGTACCTGCTCAACAGATTTCTTTTGGGCAAATTATGGCAACCTTTTTATTCGACACTGGCGAAGATTAAAAATTTTCAGCTTCAGAGTCCTGATTTTAATTTTCCTATCTCTAAAATTGAAGAATTTACAGAGCTAAATCAGGTTGTTCAAAATATGGCAGCCAGAATAAATACAGAGTTTTCAGACTTGAAAACTTTTACTGAAAATGCTGCTCACGAGCTTATGACCCCTGTTGCTGTGATGCGCTCAAAACTTGATTCACTCATACAGACAGATAAATTATCTCAGGAACAAACAGAACTGGTCAGTGATATTTATCAGTCTGTTTCAAAAATGGCTAGAATCAACCATTCACTTGTTTTACTGGTCAAAATTGATAATAAATTACTTCAGGATATAGCATTGATAGATCTTGAGCAGGTAATTCAAGATAAACTCAAAGAATTTCAGGAATTGGCAACAACAAGGGGTTTGTTTTTTACCATAAACTTAAGCTCTGTGAAGGTTACCATGAGCAGGTATCTGGCCGATATTTTATTGAATAACCTGTTTACGAATGCAATCAATCATAACCACCATGGGGCTGATATTAACATTGAACTGAATGAAAACTATTTGTCGTTTAGCAATCCTGCATTAAATGATACCGGTCTTACCGAAAAAATTTTCGAACGATTTCAAAAAAGCTCTTCCTCAGAAGGAACTGGACTTGGCCTTACCATTGTGAGGCAGATTTGTACAGGTCTGGGCTATCATCTATCTTATTGTTTCATAAATAAACGGCATGTTTTTAAAATTAATTTCCATACATCCTGATTTAACCAGAGATTTAGAGGCGCTTCAACATTTCTTCAAAATCATTAAATATGTTTACAATTCATAAGGTCCTTTTTTATGACCTCTACCAGATTTTACATTAATTTTTATGGCCTTGAGAATTTTTTATTGCTTGTTACTTGCCTTTATACCAACAAGCTTGTTTGCTCAAAGCCATAATTTAGCATTTTATCTTGGACAGGCTACATTCAGTAATCCTCTGCTCAAAGATTTTACCAATCAGTTGTCATCAGCAAAATTTGACAGTTTAAGGGTACGTGCCGGGCAAAAGCCACAGTTGAGTGCAAACGCAGTTGCACAATATGCTCCTTCTATTGGAAGTTTCGGTTATGACCAGGCTGTCACAAATGGTGGAAATTACAGTGCTACCCTAAATATTTCCCAGGTTTTATTTAATAGGGCCGCCTTAAATAGCAGATTGCAGACTATCAAAAATCACCAGGATAGTATCTCAAATAGCGCTAGTATAACCCGGATTGACCTAAAAAAAACAATTACGGCTCAGTATATCGTCACATATGCAGATTTAAAACAAGTTCGATTTCAAGAAGAACTATTTCACCTGTTACAAACTCAGGAAAAATATCTCATAAAAATGGTACAGGCTGGAATTTTTAAGCAAAGTGATTACCTAACGTTTTTAGTTTCAAGACAAGCACAGGAAGTGTCAATAAGCCAATTTGAGAATACGTTTCATACTGATCTGTCATTGCTAAATCAGTTATCAGGCATTGTAGACACCAGTACCGTTGTATTAGAAGAACCCAACATACAACCATCCAACTTATTACCTATCACGCTATTGCCAGGATATCACAAATTCATCATAGATAGTTTGCAGCTTATAAACCAACAAAATCTACTATCAGCTGCTTATAAGCCCAAAATCAACTGGTTTGCCGATGCCGGTAATCAGACAAGCATACTCCGAAATTTTTATCGGAATTTCGGAACCAGTTTTGGGTTAAACTTTACACTGCCAATATATGATGGACACCAGCGCCGCATTGCTCTTAAGCAAATAGATTTACAGCAGAGAACCAGAAAAGTATACCTGCAATATTTCAACACACAATACCAGCAGCAGATTCTTTCTGTGCAAAAGCAATTAAAGGATATTGAACAATTACTTGGTAAAATAGATAACCAGTTGAAATACTCAAAAATGCTGATCGATACAGATCAGAAATTATTGAATACTGGTGACCTAAAAGTAAACGATTTTCTACTGGCTATAAATAATTACAGGTCCATACAATTTTCTCAAACGCAACAACAAATCAACCGGCTTTTATTAATAAACCAGCTAAATTATTGGGGTGTCAATTGAATTCCGTAAAAGGGATTAAATTGAGCTGCTATTAACATTTATCATGATCAAATTTACTAAATCTTCTGCCTTGTGTTTCTGCCATAACAATGTACCACAATATTTCCTGGCAATAATCCTGACTACCTTTTTGATGATTAACCTTTGCGGCTGTAATTCGTCAGCCAAAGAAGCGGCTGATGAAACCGTAGCTCATGCAATAGTTCCAGTAAAAACAGGTATCGTTGTAAACGGTCCTGTAGGTGAATCAATTGAATTAAATGCAAATTCGACCTTCATAAAGAGAAACATTGTCAGATCAACAGCTATCGGATATGTGAAGAAAATAAATGCTCAGCTGGGCGATCAGGTAAACGCCGGAGAAAAACTTTTTATTCTTGAAACCAAAGAAGCCACAATACTCGGAAATAATCTGTTTAAAAATGAGCCTGATCTACACTTTTCAGGATTAATCCCTATAAAAGCCAGTCAGCCAGGTTTTATTACTGGTATCTACCATCAGGTTGGTGATTATATCCAAGAAGGTGATTCACTTTGCTCAATTGTAGACCAGCATAGTCTAGTCTTTATACTAAATGTACCATATGAATTTAATGGTTTTATTAAGATGGGTGAAACCTGTCAGATAAGCTTGCCTGATGGCCGAAATTTTAAAGGTACTATCTACTCAAAAATTGCCGTTATGGATGCCGTTTCACAGACTCAGCGTTATCTGGTTAAGGCCCTTTTACCAGAACATCTACCAGAAAATCTGATTGCTAGGGTAAAACTTTTTAAAAGCAAGCCGCATACAGCGCTTTTAGTACCACATACCGCAGTATTGAGTAATGAAGAACAAACTGAATTCTGGGTGATGAAAGTCGTTAACGATACACTGGCGATAAAAGTCCCCATTCATAAGGGGATTGAAACATCAGATCAGGTTGAACTTATCAATTCCCAGCTTCAGGCAGGTCAAAAAGTTCTGGTCGGTGGAAATTATGGTCTGTCTGATACAACAACCGTCAAAATAGAAAAATGAAACAGTTTTTTAGCACGTATAAAAATCCGGTTGCTGTACTTTTGACAATCTTATTGATGTCTGGATTGTATTTCTACAGCCGGATGCAGACATCACTTTTTCCGGAAATAACTTTTCCCAAGGTTAAAATTATAGCAGATGCTGGTGAACAGCCTGTCGATAAAATGATGGTTACTGTAACCAAACCATTAGAAAATGCCGTCAAGCTAGTTCCTGACTTACAACTTGTCAGAAGTGTTACCAGCAGAGGAAGTTGTGAGATTTCAGCTTATATGAACTGGAATGCAAATATTGATCTTGCCAGGCAAAATATCGAATCAAGGATAAATGAGATCAGGAATTCTCTACCCCCTGGTGTACAATTCAGTATAGAAAAAATGAATCCTTCTATATTGCCAGTTATGGGATATACCCTTGAAAGCCATAGCCGCAGCCCTATTGAAATGAAATTGCTGGCAATGTACACTATAAAGCCTTTTCTTTCGCAGGTAGAAGGTGTAGCAGAAATAAGAATCAGCGGAGGAAAAAACAAAGAATTCTGGCTTATGCTCAAGCCCCAGAAAATGAGTGCTCTTGGGGTTACTCCAGATATGGTAAATACGGCTTTAAGTCAGACCAATTTTATTCTCTCTAATGGTTATTTGGCTGATTACCGCAGGTTGTATCTGGCAATTACAAATACAGCCGTTAAGAATCTGGATCAGCTTGAGAATCTTATCATTTTCAATGATGGTCGTAGGACCGTGCAACTCAAAGACATTTCAGAAGTTCAAATCAGAGAAGGTATTGAATATGTACGCATAAATGCAAACGGTCATGATGCCGTTCTTGTTGCTGTAATCAAACAACCTAATGCAAACCTGATTGCTGTTTCAAGCCTGATGCAAGAAAAAATCAAGCAACTACAAAAAATATTACCTTCAGACGTAATTATCAAACCGTATTATATTCAGGCTGACTTTGTCAACGAAGCGGTACGTAGTGTAACAGATAGTCTTTGGATCGGTCTTGCTCTGGCAATTTTAGTGGCAATTTTATTTTTGCGTTCTGCAAGGGCAAGTCTTAGCATTTTGATAACCATTCCTATTACCCTAATGCTGACGATTCTTGTTCTGTATTCAATAGGGTATACCTTAAATATTATGACCCTTGGAGCTATCGCTGCATCTATCGGACTAATCATTGATGACGCAATTGTTGTGGTCGAACAAATTCATCGGACACATGAGGAGCATCCTGGTGAAACTGGATCAGAACTGGTTCAAAAAGCAATAAGTTATCTTTTTCCTGCCATGCTGGCTTCATCGATCAGTACCATTGTAATTTTTCTTCCTTTTTCATTAATGACAGGCATAGCAGGTGCCTATTTTAATGTTCTTACCAATACAATGATTATTACCCTGGTATGTTCATTTTTTGTAACATGGATTGGGCTTCCTGTTATCTATCTTTTATTTAACTTTCTAAACAGGCAAAAAAATAAAAATGCTCTACCAGAAAAGGAACATCCGGTACATACCCAGACCTGGGTTTATCCGCTGATTCGCAGACCATGGATCAGCATGATTTTTGTTGCAGGGTTAATTCTTGCCATAATATTGGTATATCCTCATCTGGGGACTGGTTTTTTACCAGACATGGATGAGGGGTCAATTGTACTTGACTATAGTTCTCCTCCCGGTACTTCTCTTGAAGAAACTGACCGTATGCTTCAGCAGGCAGAAAAACTAATAAGTCAAAATCCGAATGTACAGGCTTATTCAAGGCGTACAGGAACTCAGATGGGCTTTTATATCACTGAACAAAATCGAGGAGATTATCTGATTCAATTAAAGAAAAATAAGACAGAAACAACAGATCAGGTTATTGATGAGCTTCGTAAAAAGATTGCGAGCTCACAGCCAGCGTTAAGAATTGATTTCGGACAGGTTATTACTGACATGCTGGGTGATTTAATGGCTTCAGTTCAACCAATTGAATTAAAGGTATTCGGGTCTGAGCAGTCTAAACTGAATGAACTATCAAATCAGATTACAGATATTATTTCAAAAGTACCTGGTACAGCTGATGCCTTCAATGGTATAGTTGTAGCAGGCCCTTCTATTGAAATTTCTCCAGATCAAACACGACTTGCTCAATTTCATTTATCGCCGGCAATTTTTCAACAGCAGCTTCAAAGTAAACTTGAAGGAAATCAAACTGGGGGCATAATTGAAAATCAACAGGTCACTCCCATCCGTATGATAGAACCTGAACAGCATGGCTCAAGCCTTGACAAGTTTAAAAACCAGTTAATTTTCTTACCTGGTGGCAAACGAGTACCGGTTTCCAGTCTTGCATCGATTAAAATCAGCACTGGGGCAGCAGAATTGCAGCGGGAAAATCTTCAATCAATGGGTGTAATCACTGCCAGGTTAAATCAGCGTGATCTGGGCAGTGTAATGAATGATATACGAACCCAAATTGGAAGAAAAGTAATTTTTCCGCCTGGTTACCATATTGAATACGGAGGTGCATTTGCAGATCAGCAGCGTTCTTTCAATGAATTACTGATTATTCTGGGTACTGCCAGCCTGCTCGTATTTGTGGTCATTCTGTTTTTATCACGCAATTTTGCTGTAGCATTACTGGTACTTTTTATTTCTATTCTTGGGGCTGCAGGCTCTATGCTCGCCTTATTTCTGACACATATACCTTTAAATGTTGGCAGTTATACAGGAATTATTATGATCGTTGGCATCATTGGAGAAAATGCAATTTTTACGTTTTGGCAGTTTCAAACAACTGTACAGGTAAGTTCAGTCGAGGAAGCTGTTGTATATGCTATTTCTACCCGGCTCAGACCTAAATTGATGACTGCACTTGGAGCCATTATTGCACTGATGCCTTTGGCACTTGGTATAGGTGTAGGCGCACAGTTGCATCAACCACTTGCTATTGCCGTTATTGGCGGATTTATTGTTGCCCTGCCCTTGTTGCTAATGGTTTTACCCAGTTTAATGGTATTAGTTTTAAAAAAATCTTATCCTAAACCAGCAATAGCTAAACCCGGTAACTGAAACAAATCTGGGTTTTCTAGAATCACGTCGTTACTAATATTTTTTCTATTGATATTATATTTAACTCCGACTGATGAGGTCATATTGTCGTACGTAAGTGAAGGTAAATTTGTTTAACGTACTGGCTGGTTGATTTTTAAATCAAAAAATAAAGCAAAATAAAAGTGATCGAAAAATTATTTTGCATTATATGAAAAGTAAAATAATGCATTTAAATAGGGGAAACTACTTTCTTTGCAGTAAATTATTATTTATAAATCATTAAATATTAATTTGATTAATCTTCTGCCTGCTTATTTAGTCTTATAATTTTTTGTCTATAAAATATACTTTAAATTAAGGTTATGAATGCTATTATCAGAATTCGTGTACTCATAGCGCTATTTGTCTTGATGCTATGCAGCACCAACTCAAAACTATATGCCCAGCAGGGTGGTCCTGTTTCTTATCAGGAATTTTATGACCAGTTAAGCCCCTATGGAGACTGGGTAAATGACCCCGATTATGGCTACGCGTGGGTACCTGATGCAGGTCCTGATTTTCAACCCTACAGGTCTCATGGTCACTGGGTATATACAGAATATGGATGGACGTGGGTTTCAGACTATAAATGGGGATGGGCCGCTTTTCACTATGGCAGATGGAGATTAACAGATGAATTCGGTTGGATCTGGATACCTGGATATACATGGGGGCCAGCCTGGGTTTCATGGAGAAGAACCGAGGGATATTATGGTTGGGCACCATTGGGACCTCCCCGATTACGTTATGAAGGACCAGGTTTTCAAGGCGATAATACTGATGGATACCGGGATCAGGAAAATGATGGGGGTTATCGAGATGAATCAAATAACGGAAACTATCGTGATGGTTATTACGATGGTAACAGAGACCAAAACTATGCAGGCAGTGGGTTTCATGTAAGTATAGGTTTCAACTTTTCATGGGGTAATGCAGCACCAGTGAATCAATGGTGCTTTGTACCAGCTAATTACGTAGCAAGCCCCTATCTTTCAAACTATTATGTACCGCAAATACAAAACACTACAATTTATAATAACACCACTATTATTAAAAATACCTATGTGAACGGGAACATGGTTAATAATAGTGGAACCATAATTAACAACTATACTAATTCGACAAATAACAGCAATAACACGATTAGTAATTCAGGTAATAAAACGGTATATATAGCAGGGCCACCCAGAGCTGATGTAGAAAAATCTACAGGTCAGGTGATAAAGGCAGTCGCCATTACCAATGCATCAAAACCGGGTATGGCTGGTATAAAGGGTAATGCCATTTCAATGTACAGACCACCATTCAGAAACCCTGTTGAGGCTGGAAATATTCGTTCTTCAGCAGGTTTACCTGCACCAAGTCATGCTGTACCCATTAATCAGGTAAGTCCGATCATTGACCGGTCAGGATCAAAGGCCGGATTAGTTAGAAATAATGCGATATCACATTTGAATAGCACTGATAGTAAACCACTTATTATGGCAAAAACTAATTATTCAGCCTTTAAAAGCAGCCCTGTACGAGCTAAAACAGTAGAAAACCAACGCTATATTAAAGCAGGTACCGTCAATACGGGCAGAGCACAAATTAACAGACCAGAAAATAATCTTACACCAGTCAACAGAGGGATTTCTTCACCTCAAGAATCAGATGGAGGAATGAATAACCCAAAAGATAAGCGTCTTGAGCAACCACCAGTTCGTTCACAATCTCAGCAAATCCAAAAGGAAAAAGATCGGGCAGACAATGAAAATAGAATTCAGGAACAAAACAGGCTTCAGCTTCAAAACAAAGTAAAATCACCTGAAACTCCGGATCATGGAAGAATTTTAAATAATGATCAGCAGCGACAGGTTCATCCACAGATTCCCGGGCAGCGTCAGCCTGACCAAGGGCAACAGCAACATCAGGTTCATCCCCAGTTTCCCGATCAGCGTCAACCCTACCAGGGGCAACGTCAGCCAGACCAGGGTCAACAACAACAACGGCCACAAAATCAGGTTCAGCCACAGCAACAACGGCCACAAAATCAGGGAGCCCCTATCAACGCCCCTCAACATGTTACTCCAAGGCAAGAACCCAGGATGATTGAACCTCCCAGACAAAAACCAGTTGAAGAAAAAAAGTGAGCTAAATATTCATTTCCGGAATGTCATCATCTGCCAGCATATGACCCTGGGTGGCATTCCGGATTTCGTCTACAGAGACACCTGGAGCTCTCTCAAGTAACCGGAATCCTATACCAGGCAAGATATCTATTACAGCAAGTTCGGTCACAATTTTCCGAACACATTTGATACCCGTTAGGGGCAGAGTACACTGCTGCAGTAATTTTGATTGACCCTGCTTGTTTACGTGCTGCATGGCAACAATTATATTACTGGCAGAGGCTACCAAATCCATTGCCCCACCCATCCCTTTAACCATCTTTCCAGGTATTTTCCAGCTTGCAATATCACCAGTTTCTGAAACTTCCATAGCTCCCAGAATAGTCAGGTCAATATGCCCACCCCTGATCATGGCGAAGCTTTCGGCTGAATCAAATAAAGAAGATCCCGAAGCCATAGTTATTGTTTGTTTACCAGCATTGATCAGGTCTGCATCAACTTCACTTTCAACTGGGAAAGGCCCTATACCCAGAAGCCCATTTTCAGATTGGAGAACAACCTGAATATTTTCAGGAATAAAATTTGCAACCAGGGTTGGAATACCAATTCCCAGATTTACATAATATCCGTCACGTAGTTCCTGAGCAATACGCCGGGCAATGCCGTTTTTATCAAGCATACAGTTTATTGATTAGTAACCGTGATGGTTCGTTGCTCTATACGTTTTTCGTAATTCTTACCCTGAAAAACACGCTGAACATATATTCCCGGGGTATGAATCTCTTCGGGCCCAAGACTTCCAAGAGGAACGAGTTCTTCAACTTCAGCTATAGTAATCTTGCCAGCTGTTGCCATCATGGGATTAAAATTCCTAGCCGTTCCATGATAAATAAGATTACCGGCTTCATCTCCTTTCCATGCCTTGACTAATGAAAAATCTGCTTTAAGCCAATTTTCAAGCAAATAGTTTTTGCCATCAAAAGAACGTATTTCTTTACCCCTCGCTACTTCAGTGCCAAATCCCGCAGGAGTGTAAAAAGCAGGTATTCCTGCCCCACCCGCTCTAATTCTTTCTGCAAGGGTACCCTGAGGAATAAGCTCAACTTCAAGTTCACCGGCTAATAGCTGCCTTTCGAATTCTTCATTTTCACCTACATAAGAAGAAATCATTTTTTTTACTTGCCGGGATTTCAATAAAACTCCAATTCCAAAATTATCGATACCAGCATTATTTGAAATACAGGTAAGGTTTTTAACCTTCATCTCAAGTAAGGCAGTGATTCCATTTTCAGGAATTCCGCAAAGTCCAAACCCGCCAAGCATAATAATTGAACCATCATATACATCACTAAGTGCAGTTCTTGCATCAGCATAAATTTTATTGATCATCTTGCCGTTTCCATATAAATACGCTCTTGATAAGTTACCTAATATGAAATATAAAACACTAAAAACTTCTAAGCAAGAATCCTAAACATTTGGAACATTTTAATGTACTAACTTTTACAATATCAGCATTATGGAAAATCAAATTTTAGGTCTTCACCATATCACAGCCATTGCAAGCAGTGCACAAAAAAACTATGATTTTTACACAAAATTTCTTGGCCAGAGGTTAGTAAAAAGAACCGTGAACTTCGACGATCCCAATACATACCATTTTTATTTTGGCGATGAAATAGGCACTCCGGGAACGATAATTACGTTCTTCCCTTGGGAAGGTATGAATCATGGAAGAATAGGAAATGCAATGGCTACCGAAATCGGTTATTCTGTCGGTAAATCAAGCTATAATTTTTGGCTCGAGCGTCTGAAAGAATTTAAGGTTACTCATTCTCCCGTTGAATCCTATTTTGGAAAAGACATTATCAGGTTTCAGGATTATGATGGTCTGGCATTCAACCTTGTTTTCACAGATGGATTGATGAATATTCAACCATGGGAAACAAATGGGGTTGCGAAAATAGATACTATTAAGGGTTTTAATAATGTAGTCCTAACCCTAAAGACAATAGATGCTACAGCAGCGGTTTTATCAGATTTATTGGGATATACTGAAATTGCATCTGAAGGTGATATAACCAGGTTTAATAATCAGAATGATAGTTTTTCATTTATTGATTTAAAGTCTAGCCCTTCGGGCAAGCATGGTCAGGTTGCTGCTGGCACTATTCATCATATCGCTTTCGAAGTAAAAGATGAAAGTATTTTGATGGAATACAGAGAGAAGATAGCAAGTGCAGGCCTACACATCACTGAAAAGATTGATCGTGACTACTTCTACTCAATCTACTTCAGAGAGCCCGGAGGAGTATTATTTGAACTTGCAACTCAAAATCCTGGTTTTGCCAAAGACGAACCCTTAGGTGAGCTTGGACAAAATCTTCGGTTACCCAGCCAGTATGAATCAATGAGGTCAAAAATTTCAGTACAGTTACCTTCAATAACTTTTTAATTTTCAGAAATACTCAATGGATAAATTCACCTATCTAACAGGAGGCCTAAGTTTAGAAGCTGCAAATAAGGTTTTAATCCTGCTACATGGCAGAGGTGGAAGTGCTTCCGACATGTTAAACTTTATAAAAGGATTAAAAGCTGATGACTTTGCACTTATAGCACCACAGGCGATAAACAATAGCTGGTACCCCTATTCATTTTTAGAGGCTCAGAAAAATGACTCTTCCCTGAATCTAGCCTTGGTTTTCCTTGATCAGATAATCTTGGAATTAGAAAGTTCAGGTTTTAAAAAAACTCAGTGCTATTTTCTCGGTTTTTCTCAGGGTGCATGCCTGACACTTGAATATACGACTAGAAACGCCGCAAAATATGGGGGGATAATTGCCTTCACCGGTGGACTTATAGGCAATACAATTATGAAAGCAAGGTATAATGGAAATTTTGAAGCTACCCCGGTATTTATAGGCAGCAGTGATCCTGATATCCATGTACCAGTAGAACGTGTGAGAAACTCAGCAAAATTAATGACCCTTATGGGCGCAAATGTCAATACCATTATCTATCAGAACATGGGCCATACAATTAACGAGGATGAAATCATGCACTGTAATGCAATACTTGCCAAAGATAAACTATAAATAATTCCGAAAAAATTGATAATAAATAAGTGTAGTTTATACTATACAGTTTAGGTTTTATAATTTACATACCTATCAAAGCTTAACCTACAGCGCTGTAAATAAATATGCCTTTAGGATGTCTTAAAGATAGGTTTATAGGATATTGAACGTACGAAATGCCAATATTAAATTCAGGTACGAATTTAGATTAATCGAACAAGAGTTAATCTGTTTCTCAACCTAAATTTAAAGGCAATGAAAACGCTAGTCACATTCATCACCAAGATCTCAGCAGCCTGCTTAATTGCTACTCTCCCTATTCCGGGAATAGCTTCATCCCTGTCTTTTCAACAAAATGACCCGGTTTATGGTAATGACCGCCCATATCAGAATCAGCCAGACAACCAGCAAAATAGTAACCAGGATAATGGGTATAATAACGGGCAGCAGAATTCTGACAATAATCAGACGAATCAGAATTACAATCAGGATAATGGAAATTATGCTGACAATAGTGGAAATAATGAAAATCAAGGAAATATAAATTACCAGACTTTTCACGATCAGCTAAGTCCATATGGACAGTGGATCAATACACCAGAGTACGGGCAGGTATGGGTACCGGACGCAGGAGACAATTTTCAACCCTATAGAACAGAGGGGCACTGGGTTTATACTGATTACGGTTGGACCTGGGCTAGTGATTATCGTTGGGGATGGGCTCCATTTCACTATGGGCGCTGGTCATTTGCAGATGAATATGGATGGTATTGGGTTCCTGGCTACCATTGGGGCCCAGCCTGGGTTGCATGGCGGCATTCTTCAGAATATTATGGATGGGCCCCACTAAGCCCAGGTTTATCAATTGGCGTTTCATTTTCATGGGGAACTTCTATTCCTGACCATGACTGGTGCTTTGTTCGTTCAAACTATATTAGCGACGAACATGTAAATAATTACTACGTTTCAGTAAATAACAATACAACTATTATCAATAACACAACCATAATCAATAACAACAGGTATTCAGACGGAAACAGGCAGATCTCGTATTCAGCAGGACCTTCAGCAAATGAAGTGGCCAGATATACTGGACGGCAGGTCTCACCTGTGAACATACAACGCGTTAACAGACCTACTATGGCAGGCATACATAATAATCAGTTAATGATTTACCGGCCCAATGTGACCCCTGGCAGAATAAACAATTCTATAAATAGCAATCCGGGAATAAATGGCAGGGTAAATAATTCCAGAACAATATTGAATCAACAAAGAGGTATTCAAAATGGCATAGTTAATAAAGCCAATTCAGGACAATCAATTGGGATGAACCAGCATACAGGATTTAACAGTAATTCTAATCGGGATAACAAAATACCCCAGGCCCAGATGCAGGCCGCCCGTCAGAACCAAAGCTGGAACAGACCACAGCAACAAGTGCAGCAGCGTGACCAGGCCCAGATGCAGGCCACCCGTCAAAACCAAAACCAAAGCTATAACAGATCACAGGCACAGGTTCAGCAGCGAGATCAGGCACAGTTACAGGCCGCCCGTCAAAACCAAAACTGGAACAGACCACAGCCTCAGGTTCAGCAGCGCGAGCAGGCTCAGATACAGGCCCCACGTCAAAATCAAAACTGGAACAGACCACAACAGCAGGTCGGGCAACTCCAGCAGGTACAGGAGCGTCAGCAAGCTCAAATACAGGCCCCACGTCAGAATACTGAAAATCAGAATAGAAATAATGCTGTTATTAATTCTTCAGGTCAAATGGGCAAAGGTCAAGGTAGAAGATTCTAAGAGGGTTTATTATAAATATATTTTTTAATGGAGCGTGGTTATATAACTAATTAATTATTATGTGACCACGCTTATTATAATATTCATAATAAGTAGGGTTATCTAAGCTGATCAAGAATTTCATTCAAACTTTCTATCTGAGTTTCTGATAATTTTTTCATCATCTCATTTTCTGATTCATCAATCTTATCATAAATATCTGCCAGCAAAGAAAGGCCTGTAGTGGTAATGTGTATATCCACTTTCCTTCTATTACCAGGACATTCAACCCGGGTGACATACTGTTTTTGTCTGAGTTTTTCAACTAGTCGTGTTGCATTACTCATACGGTCAAGCATTCTTTCCTGAATATCAGAAAGAGCAGTTGAATCTGGTGTACGCCCCTTTAAAATACGAAGTACATTATATTGCTGGGCAGAAATCCCGTACGGTTTTAGTACTTGTACGGTCTTGCCCATCAACCAGCTTCCTGTATAAATTATATTTAAAACAGCTTTACTTGAAGGTGATTTGAATAAGCTTTGCTTGATTTCTTTTTCTAGTTCCATTAAAATTTATTTTAATTCCAGTCTATGACTAAACTCAGGGTGACTAAATAAGGTGTGTTTATACAACAATTGTAAAGGTATGTATCTTTCTATCAAGAAAACGCTTTTGATGGCCTCTGATAGGGGGTTTGAAACATTCAATTTTTGAAAACGTATAAAACAGAATGACAATGCTTATCAGGGCACTCTTTAAGTTCCTTTCTCAAATAAAGTTTTTAGCTAAAAGCGAAGTCAGAAAATTTCTATTTGTAGCTGTGTTGGGAATTAATTTCCCGCTTGTTGGTCTGCTGGTCTTTTTCCTGTATGAGCATTTAAGATTTGGAGAAATTTATATTTTTCTGACTGTTACCTTCAGCATACTCGTTTCTACAACAATAACCGTTTTAATTCTTAAACAGTTACTTGAGCCTCTTGTAATTGCTAAAGATGCACTGGAAATCTATCTCCAGAAAAGGCAATTGATTACATTACCCACAGACTATAAAAATGAAGCTGGTGTACTTTTTCAAAATGTGCAACTTACCCTCGAAACACTAGATAAAACTCTTGCCGATAAAAAAGACCTGGTGACACTTTTATCACATGATGTTCGTGCTCCTCTGGCACAGGTTATCGGGATGTGTAATCTTATATTACTAACAGAAGACCCGGATGAAATCACGGAATATTGTACCATCCTTATAACAGAGATGCAAAATCAACTCAATTTTCTCGAGCAGGTTGTGAAAATGAATCGACTTGATAGTATGGAAATTGCATTTGAAGAGCGCAAACAGATACAGGTTTCTGAACTAGTTGATAGGGCCATGCATACGCTGAATGTACAGAATCTAGAAAAAGATATCTCCTGGGTTTTTGATATCCAGAGAAATATGGTGGTCAATGTGAACCCGCATTTATTTACTCAGGCAATTCAAAATGTGATCAGCAATGCTATTAAGTTTTCACACGCGAAGTCTACTATTACCATTAAAACCCGGCTGGAGAGCAACAAAAAAATCATTGAAATTAAAGACGAAGGATTAGGTTTTAAACAGGATGAATCGCTAAAAATCTTTACCCGGTTTACTAAATATGGGAAGACCGGTACCAAAGGTGAAAAATCAAATGGACTTGGATTATACCTGACTAAGAATATTGTTGAAAGACATCACGGGCGTATTGAGGCCTTCAGTGATGGACCCGGACTTGGAGCATTATTTAGATTCGTCATGCAGGATTAAGTAAATCAGTTTGTTTACATCAATGAATCAATATTTTATAGAATATGTATAGATCAGCTGTTTATCTAATTTTACTTAATTAAACTATTTAATAGCATAACACTAACAATTCCTACGACTGAAACAATCGTTTCCATTAATGACCAGGACCTAAGCGTGTCTTTCATTGAAAGATTGAAATATTCTTTAAACATCCAGAAGCCTGGATCATTCACATGGGAAAACATTAAACTGCCTGCTCCTATTGATAATACCATTAGGTTCGGATTCACCCCTGTACTGATAATCAGTGGGGCGATAATTCCTGCAGTAGTCAGACCCGCAATAGTGGCCGATCCAACAGCTACCCTGATAAAAGCAGCTATTAACCAACCTAAAAGTAAGGGGTGAATATCCCAGCTTTTCAAAATATTGGCAATTTCAATACTAACTCCGCTGTCGCTTAATACCTGCTTAAAACAACCAGCACCCCCTATGATTAATAGTATTCCTGAGATATCCTTGACAGCATCGGCGTAAATTGCCATTACTGCTGAAAGCTTCTTTCCATGTCTGATACCTAACATATAGGTCGCATAGGTAAGAGAAATCAGCATCACGATTGTTGGGTTACCAAGAAAGTCGGTAAAGGCACTAATAAATTGAGCGCTTGGGAATACTAGTTTTAAAAATGAAGCACCTCCAAGTAGCATAACTGGCAGCAAAGCAGCGATGAAACTTGTTGCTGCAGAAGGTTGTTCATTCGCTGCAACTTCAACAGACTGAAAGGCTGAAAGCGGTTGAGAATTCATAGTCCTGAGTGTTCTGCTAAAAACTGGCCCTGCTAGTATGATTGCCGGGATGGCAACAATAATACCGTATAACAATGTCAGACCCATATTAGCATGAAAGAGCGTAACCAGTGCTACTGGTGAAGGGTGGGGAGGTAAAAAACCATGAGTTACTGATAATGCAGCCAGCATCGGTAGGCCGATATATACGGCAGGTAATTTATACCTGCTGACGACAGAAAAAATTATAGGAACCATTAATACAAATCCAACATTATAAAAAAGAGGAATTCCAACTATAAAGCCAGTACCCACCATTGCCCATTGAATTGATTTTCTACCAATCATGTTCATCAGGGTTGATGAAATTTTGATTGCCGCTCCTGATACAGCAACAAGCTTCCCGAGCATTGCCCCAAGTGAGATGATTATCAATAATTGACCAAGAGTATCACCAAGCCCTTTTTCTATAGAATGAGTAATATTGGCAGGTTTAATTCCCATCGCTATTCCGCCACAGATAGAAACAATCAGAAAAGAAAGAAATGGGCTGATACGTGCCCAGCTGATTAATAGAATCAGGGTTGCAATTGAAATGAAGGCAATCAGTAACGGTGAAAACTGGGGTAACCTTTCAAGAAGTAATAAATCAGATTGAAAAAGAAAAGTATATCGATACATCTACCCAGGTTTCTTGATTTAATAAAATATTTTTTCGGGAAATTAATTAGCTGATTTATATCCTGCTTATTTATCCAGCAAAAAGATAAGACAATTAATGGTTGAGATTATACCTGAATTGTATAGGGGCCTAAAATTCATTATGTGAGTTTAGCCGGGCTGCCTCCCAGCCTATCATAGCCTGTTTACGGGTCGGCCCCCAATGGTAGTCACCTAAAACACCAGTTGCTCTTTTGACCCGGTGCATAGAATCAGAAAGGCAACTGGGTTAGAGCCAATTGCTGAGCCAACTGAACGTGCAGCCTTATCTTGCCCGATATCATTACCAAGTTGTAAGTAGGTAGGCACCTGTGATGATTCAATATTTAAGAGGGCTTCCCATACCTTAAGTTGAAACAGTGTACCTTTTAAATGAAGTATAATTGGGTTATCTGACTTGTTCTCACGTTTAAATTGATTTTTTTAAAAGGACATGAGCCTTGTTTAGATCTTCAGAAAAGAGCGTACTGGGAAATTTTTCCTTCAATTCGCTTAACCCTTGGTCTCTTACCGGGCAAAAGGCCAGAAAACAGATGCCAATTGCTTCAAGGTCGGGTTGTTCTTTAAAATACTCAGTCAAATAAATAATTGCTTTTTCAATTGTTTCGTACTGATAACTCATAATTATTACTTGAGAAGCCGTAAAATTACGTTCCTGTTAAGAATTGAAAACCTGATTCTTGGTATATTCTGACTAAAACTTCTAAATTTATTGTTGGCATTCTACTCATCGTATAATAATGATCAAACTTGAAAATAAGTACCTGCAGGTAACAGTAAGTGAGCAAGGTGCAGAATTGCAATCAGTAGTTAATAAAATTACTGGCATAGAACATCTATGGCAAGCAGACCCAACTGTATGGCCCTGGCATGCGCCAAATTTATTTCCTGTCGTTGGCTCCTGTTATAATGATCAGATACTAATCGGTGATGAAGCTTACCCCATATCGAGACATGGATTTGCAAGAACTTCTAAATTTGCCCTGATTATTTCAACTGAAGATCATGCTGTATTTTCTCTCTCAGCAAATCAGGAGACTCTTAAACATTATCCTTATAATTTCGAGTACCAGGTAATCTACGATTTAATTAATAAACGATTACGGGTATCATATAAAGTAATAAATAAACAGAATGGCGATATTCTCTTTTCTCTTGGAGCCCATCCTGCCTTCAGAGTACCTTTTTTCCCCGATGAAAATTATACTGATTACTATGTTGAGTTCGCCGCTCCAGCTCCTGCTAAAATTCATTTATTGACTAAAGAAGGTCTCTTTAATGGTGAGACAAAAATAAATCCTGCAATTGATAACCAGATACAGCTAACACGTTCACTTTTTGAAAATGACGCCCTGGTTATGAAAGAAATAAAAAGTAGGATTATAAAAATCGGAAGTAGGAAAAATCCGTATTTTGTTGAAGTAGAATTCCCTGAATTTCCATTTGTTGGCATCTGGGCTAAAACAGGAGGTGATTTTGTATGTATCGAACCCTGGTTAGGCTATGCAGATTCAAATGACGGTGAGAAGGAATTTGCTGATAAAGAAGCGATACATACCCTTGAACAGGGTCACGTTTTTGAAGCCGCTTTTTTTATAGGTTTCGGCGAAAATTAATTTCAAACCTGAAATTGGTCTAACAAGCATGAGATCAAAGAATTTCAGCGATTAATGATCTTTTTCTTTATTTTTATGGAAAATATTTAGGCTACCAATAGCTCGGATCAAGGTAGCGCCGAATCTAAACCTAACAACTCAAATCTGTTGACTTTTAATGATTTCAATTTTAATACTTCCTTACAGGAAGGATTAACGAGCATGGGTTACACCAAGCCTACTCCTATTCAGGAACAGACAATACCCCTTATTCTTCAAGATAAAGACCTTATAGCCTGTGCACAGACTGGTACAGGAAAAACAGCTTCCTATCTCCTGCCTGTGCTGCAAAAAATGGCTACGGCCAAACACAGACACCTAAATACCCTCATACTTGCACCTACCCGTGAACTTGCCCAGCAAATTGATCAGCAGGTTGAAGGCTTGGCTTATTTTACCGGAATCAGCTCTATTGCTGTTTATGGAGGAGGTGATGGAGGCGTTTATGAACAACAAAGAAAAGGAATCATACAGGGAGCAGATATATTAATTGCAACACCTGGCCGACTGATTTCCTTCCTGGTCTCGGGAATTGTCAAATTCGAACACCTTGAACATCTTATTCTGGATGAAGCTGATAGGATGCTTGATATGGGCTTTTTTGAGGATATACTACGTATTATAACCTATTTGCCAGTTAAGAGGCAAACATTACTTTTTTCGGCAACCATGCCAACCAGGATTCGTGAACTGGCTAAACGTATTTTGCAAAATCCCGAGCAAATTAATATTGCTACTTCTCAGCCAGCAATCGGAATTAACCAACAGGCCTATCTCACCTTTGATGAGCAGAAGAACAAGCTTCTTATCAAAATATTAAAAGATAAAGAGTACAAAAGCGTTTTAATTTTTTCTTCAACCAAGGAAAAAGTAAAACAGCTGCATCAACAGCTAAGAAAAACTGGTATTAATGCCGAAGCTTTCCATTCTGATCTTGATCAGGAAAACCGTGAACAGATTCTAAGGGCATTTAAAGCCAGGCAATTGCCGATCATTATTGGTACTGATGTTCTTGCACGTGGTATTGATGTGGAGGGAATCAGCCTGGTTCTAAATTATGATGTGCCACCCGATCCTGAAGATTATATTCACCGCATTGGCCGCACTGCCAGAGCTGAAACTACAGGTACCGCCATTACATTTATCAATGAAAAAGACCAGCGTAAATTTCACAGCATTGAAATCTTAATCGGCCGTGAGATTCCAAAAATACCTCTGCCCGAGGATATGGGTGAAGGACCTGTATACCAGCCTTCTGTAAAGAGAGCAAGCCATAGTCACTCATCAGGTCGCAGAACGGGCTCGGGGGCTAAAAAATCATGGAAGAAAAAATCAGGTAAAAAACCCGGTGAAACTTCTCAGCCAAGAGAACAAGGAAGCAGTACTGGAATAAATTCAGCAAGCGGTACAGCAAGCAATTCAGGTACAGCAAGCAATTCAGGAACAGGAGGCAATTCAGGAATAGGAAGCAATTCAGGAAGCCCTATTTAATAAAAATTGAGAAGAAGCATTTTTTTTCATAGTATTATACGATGAAGACAAAGCTCTCAATAAAAAAATTTATAAAGAACCGGTTGACTAAAAGTCAGATGGTTTTATTTTTAATTGCTCTTTTCAATTTCAACCCGGTTTTTTCACAAAAACAGCCGGGTTACCATGTATTGATAGGGACGTATACGAATGGTAAATCTAAAGGAATACAGGTTTATTCCTTTGATTCAAAAACTGGAAAAATGGCTTTTGAAAAGGAAGTCCCCGTTAGTAATCCATCTTACCTTTGTCTCTCTCCTGATAATAAGAAAGTCTATGCTGTTAGTGAAGATAACGGTAAAGATGGAACTGTGTCTGCCTTTACATTTGATGCCACTACTGGAGAGCTGAAGCTTTTGAACACCAAATCTTCAGGAGGCATTGCACCATGCTATGTTGCAACTGATAAAAGTGGTAAATACGTTTTCGTAGCAAATTATATGAGTGGCACAATTGCCGCTTATCGCATTCTTGCTGATGGCAGCCTGAGTGGCTCAGCCCAAATTCTAACAAACTCTGGAAGCAGTTCTAACAAAGCAAGGCAAGAACATGCCCATTCTCATTCTACTGTCATTTCACCAGACAATAAATACCTCTTCACAGCCGACCTTGGTACTGATAAAGAGATGTCTTATAAACTAGATACATCAAACCATTTAACCCCCCTTTCAAAAGCTACCATCCCCTTCTATAAGGCCGTTGCCGGGTCAGGTCCAAGGCACCTAGTATTCAGCAATTCCGGCAAATTTGCCTACCTGATACAGGAGCTGACAGCTACGATCATAACTTTCAGTTACGCCAATGGAAAACTTTCACCTATACAAACAAATTACTTAATAGCGCCAGGAGTCTCTGGTGAAGCTGGTGCAGCTGATATACATCTATCTTACGATGGAAAATTTCTTTATGGCACTAACAGGGGTACATATAATGATATAGCTGCTTTTTCTGTAAACCAGACTACCGGAATGCTCGCCTACGTTAGTAGAATTTCAAGTTTTGGTAAAACACCACGTAATTTTGCCATTTCACCTGAAGGAAATTTCTTGCTTGTTGCTAATCAAAATTCTGATGATGCCTATGTATTACCCAGGAATAAGAAAACTGGCAAACTGTCGCCTTTTATTCAGAAGCTTGATATTGGAGCTCCGGTTTGTATAAAGCTTGTTAAAATACCATAATTACAGTTTGAGTTTTATCCCTGATTTATTCAAGGCATAGGTTATGCCCACACAAAGCAGGGCAAAGCATAGTGATTTCACGAGCCCAATTGTTCCCACCAGTATGGGTTCAGGGAATTTGAAATGTGTTGTATGCATCAAAAAAATAAGAAAATAGGGAATGAGGTAACAAAGCAGGGTGTCAGTACCGGCAGGTTTAATGAAGCGAAACCATCCTGCTTTACCTCTTATATCCGCCGCCCAATGAATGACCAGGAAGGCAATCAGGGTAAGCGCTGAACAGATAAATAACCATGGAGGAGTCGCCCCTAACTTGGCAATGATAAAATATTTATGCGAAAACCACCCAAGCAAAAGTAGAAATATTGTATTAACTGAAAATAGTAAAATCATACGGGAATTTTGCTTCAAGACAGTATAATGTTTAAAGCATATCGCAAGCATTACTCCACCAAGGCTCAAGGCAACAAGTGTACCACCCAAAATTGGCTCAGGAATTAAATGAGTAAAACTATCATGTCCTATTAGATGCAGGGCATATAAAATACTTATCAAGACAAAGAATGCCCAGCTCCCTGCAATTACTAAAAACCTATTTTTCGCCAGAACCGTAATAATACCTGTTACTAGATATGACCAGCCGATGAGCCCCAGAATGCCCCACCACTGAGGGCCAAAGCGCATAACTTTTCCATCCTCATACCCTCTGTAAATAAATGCCAAAACCAGCAACATCAGGATTCCGGCTGACTTAAAGAATAGCACCCTGTTTTTACTTGTACTCTTTGAATAAATATTCCAAATCAGTATGAATGCCAGGCAGGATAATGCCGACCATGTCGTATAATCAAGCCCACAGGCTGCTTTGCTGATTGTTTCGCCGTTCACAAGGAAAACTCCCATCACCAACAGGGCAACTGTACGATAGATCACATGCCGTATCAACTGTACCTGGGTATCTCCCTTGAAACGTCTGTTATCAATTGCATAAGGCAAAGAAATACCCACAATGAATAAAAATGCAGGAAATACCGTATCAGCAAGACCCATACCATCAACACCTGGTTTTACATGCTCTAACCAATCGGGTATATTCTTGAGTGAGCCGAGGTCATTTACGAAGATCATCAGCACCATGGTTGATGCCCTTAGAATATCTATCGATTCAATTCTTATAACGCCAACCTGACCGGGTATTCTGGCTGAAATTTCGGATGTTACCTGGTCTTCCATTTTTTAGATTTCGGTTAGTTCAGCAGGTTTACAACTTGTCCCACCACATTCTGGATGTGAGTTTGTCACCTCCCGATAACAAGGCAGAAGCAGCCGAATAGTTTGTATTGTTTATAGAGACTTCTGTCTTAGGGTAGGTAAACCGACGTGGTATAGTGCCTCCTGTTTTATTTACTGCCATGCTTGGGTAATTAATGGCAATAAGGGTTGGAAAGCCTGTTCTTCTCCAATTAGCAAAAGCCTCATATTCATCCATAAAAACAGTTACCCAATATTGTTCATTTATCTGCTGTATACCACTGGCACTGTTGTATGGATTTTGAGTAAGGTAAGCATCTGCACTTGCTACGGCTGTAGCATTACTCCAATCAGCTCCTGTTTGAATTAACTGACTGAAGGATAGTTCAAGGCCTAACTGGTAAAATATAGATGCTGTCGCCCCACCGCTGAGCCAGCCACGCTCGGCAGCTTCAGCAAAGTAAAACTGAGTTTCAGCTGCTGTGAGAAAAAATGTCGGTGCATCGGCCTTGGCAAATAAATAACGGTTTGGAATTGAATACAGCAAAATATTACCAGGATAAGCAGGATCTGTATTTACTGGTACCAGTCCACCCAAGGGGTCTAGTCCATTTGGCATACCCTGTTGGTTAACAGCAGTTGTATCGCCCAAATCAAAATCTGCAGTGCCATATAATCCAGCTTGATTTACTGTCACCGTAGCATAATAACGAAGTCGGGGGTCATTATGATTTTTAAAAAAATCAATAAAGGTCTTGCTCATTTTAAAGTTTTGATTATCCTGGGTAATTAACACATAACCAGAGCCATTATTTACAGGGCTCACTCCTGGAGAGGCTATATGATTAACTATTGCATTATCACTATTTAAAGTCATGGCCCCACCCGTATAAGCCTTCGCAATCCATTTCTGAGCATTTACCGGATCAACTTTCGTCATCCGCATGGCCAGGCGTGCCATCTCAGAATAGGCAAACTTTTTCCATTTACTAACGTCTCCACCGAAAATAATATCTTGTGCATTTAGGGTATTTGCAGCAGCCACATCAAGCTTTGAAGCAGCATCATCAAGTTCATTAAGCAGATCAGCATAGATTGACTGCTGCTTATCATACTCAGGAAACTTAATTAACTGACTGTAGCCAAGACCAGCCTGGGAATACGGTATATCACCGTATAAGTCTGTCATACGCTGAAAAAGAAATGCTTTGAAAATTCTGCCAATATTATACAGGTTTTTTTCAGCTGGGTTATTCTTAAGGTTTATAACCAGATCAACATTATTCTTCATCGGGTTGGTGAATTGTCTACTCCAGAAGGCAGTGATAAATTCATCATTATACGAATATTTATCACCCGGATAAAAAGTCGATGAAAAATGCTGGATCAATAAAGAACAATAAGCAAGATTCGATCGCTCATCTTCATACGTATATCCATCGGAATTACCTGAAGCAGTAAGTTCTACCTGAGAAAATACTTTTTCGTATTGCACAATTTTACTGTTCACTGAATTCGGATCAATGTTTAAAGGGCCAAAACTTTTGTTACAGCTAATTGACAGAAGCAGGCAAATTGACCCTATAAGTATAAATAGATAAGTTTTCATACGTCTGAATTGGATAGCACTAGAATTTAACGTTTATATTAAAGCCGATATTTCTGATTGGTGGGTAGGCATTGTATTCTACACCCTGATTGGTATCACTGGTCAGGTTTGATTCAGGATCAACATTCGGAGTATGTTTGAGCAGAATTGCCAGATTTCTACCAACAATTGAAAAGGTAAGACTCTTGAACGGGGTATGTTTTAAGGCTGCCTCATTAAAGGTATACCCGAAAGAAATATTTCTTAGTTTTATAAAACTGGCATCATAAACAAATTCTTCAGCAATATCATCGGTGGCTGAACCTGCCCCTGAAATAGCTCCGAAATATACCTGTGAAGGAACAGCAGTGGTATTTGGTGTTCCATCGGCTTTAACGCCTTTACCAATATACCCTCCTACCCTTCCTGCCAGCGTTTGTTTACTCAGACCATTTGCGTATAGTACTGAGTTGGTAACGGAATATATTTTTGCCCCGAATTTATAATCGAGTAAAACCGAGAGATTAAAATTTTTGTACCTGAATTCATTACTGAAACCTCCGGTGACACGATATACACCAGAACCCATTGGTTCGAGGTCATTTGTGCGTACTGGCAGACCACTGTCGTCAAAGATTTTATTACCGCTTTTATCTCGTTGATAACGGTAACCCACGAGCTGCCCATATTGCTTGCCTACAATCTGATTTATTGAGAAAGTACCCCAACGTGCCGGTGTACCCAGCTGAAGGTTGGTAGCCCCGGGGCTGAGGTATAAAACCTTACTTGAATTGGTGGCAAAATTCAAGGCTGATTTCCAGCTAAATGAACCTGTCTTTACCGGGTAACCACTCAGTAACAACTCAAGACCCCTATTTCTTAATTTTCCAACATTTTCAATTGCTCCAGTATAACCTGATGCATCACTGGAAGTCACATTCAGGATATCATTTTTTGTAAGTTTATTGTAAACTGCTGCATCGATACTTATACGACCATTAAGAAATGCCATGTTTAATCCCAATTCAGTTTCACTGATACTTAAAGGTTTTAACAATTGATTTGGCACCACTGACTGATTGATATTGGTAAACAGCAACCCATTATAAACGATTGCTTGATTATTGGTATATGTCAGATTGAGCTGGTATGGATTGGTATCACCAGCACCTGATGATTGTGCATAAGAAGCCCTGATTTTACCAAAAGTGATCCAATCAGGAAGTTTAAACGCATCAGAAAAAACAAAACTACTTGCAACAGAAGGGTAGAAATAACTGTCTGATTTAGGGTTCAACACTGAAAACCAGTCATTACGCCCAGTTAAAGTCAAGAATAGGTAGTTTTTAAAACTCAAATCTGTTGCTGCATAAACTGAATTGACCTTTGATTCTGAGAATCCGATATTATAAGGAAATGTTAACAGATTATTCACGCTGTAAACCCCAGGGATATTTACACTCCCGCTGGTTCCAGCTGATTTATAGGTATTATCCTGATGATTAGCTCCAATATTGGCATGTATCGCAAAATTCTTTCCCAGCTTTTTATTTATGTCCAGTAAAAAACTGGCATTTATCTCGCGGTCAGTATTTGATGAAACGCTTAAAAAACCAGGAGGGCTCCAGGATGTTCCTGTCGGGGTTATATTACTTTGATCATTTATAAAGCTGTTGCGGTTAACCTGCCCTTGAATCGACATCCAGTTAGTCAAATCATATTTAAGGGTAATATTGCCTGTATACCTGTTTCTTTCAGTTGTATTTTTAAAATAATGAGCAATAAAGTAGGGATTATCAAAATAAAGGTCGGTGCCAGGTAGTTGCTCACTACCATTTGGCAACACTGCCTGCTTAAGACTTCTTATATCGTAGGTATTAGCCAGGTAATTAGTTGTTGCTATCAGACTACCTGGGGCATCAGAATATGACGGACGATTTTTGACCAGTTCATTTACATAGTTTGCCATAAAGGCAAGGTGAAGTTTACTTGTCAGATTATAGGTGCTGTTAAAGTTTATACCCTGCTGGCTGCTTCCTGAAAGCGGGATGATTTCTTTGGAATTCGCATTCGACAGGCCCAGACGAAAACTGCCATTATCATTCTTACCTGATAATGAAACAGAAGACTGGCTGTTTACACCGGTAGAGTAGAAATTCTTATAATTATCTTTATGAGACGAATAAGGTACCTGCTTACCAAGAATATTTACGACCATTGAACCATCTATCGGGGCCCCCCAACTTGAATACTCAGTATTCAAGATATCTGCAACGGTTGTTGGTTTTTTACCATTTGACCCCTGACCATATACATACTGGTAGTCGCGGTAATCAATGACCTGAGACATGGTGGTATTATTATTAATCTCAATACCAATGCCTTTCTTAGTGCTACCAGATTTAGTTGTGATTAAAATTACTCCATTTCCGCCTCTGTACCCATATAATGCTGATGCGGCAACGCCCTTAAGCACATTTATTGATTCTATGTCGTCAGGATTAATTGTACTCAGCAGATCGCCACTATCCTGCCCACCATATTGACCAGACTGACCTTGATTGGTAGTTTCAAAAGGAACTCCGTCGATGATATAAAGTGGTGTTTTGCCTGCAGTCAGGCTTGTATTTCCCCGTATCGTGATACGCGTACTGCCATTCGGTCCGGTTCCGGTACCTGCTACGCTTACCCCTGCTACCTGTCCGCTGAGTGCGGTAGCCAGATTAGGGGTTCTTGATTCAGTCAGATTTGCCCCTGCTATCTGGGTGGTTGAATAGCCAAGTGAGCGCTCTTGTCTTTTGATTCCCAAAGCGGTGACAACTACTTCACCTAAATTACTAGAAACAGGTTTCAATTCTATTACCAGAAAAGTTTTATTATTTACCGCAATTTCTTTCTTTTCAAAACCAGCATATGTAACTGATAGTATTGAACCGGATTCAACCAGGATTGAAAATCCCCCTGAAATATCAGTTGCTACCCCGGTTTGCGTACCTCTGATATAAACTGCAGCTCCTGGCAGCGGTTCTCCATTTACATCAGTAACCCTTCCCTTTAATTGAACCGGATTTGCACTCTGGTTAAAATTCATAACAAATCGACCTGCCTCAGTTCTGAAACTGACAGCATTACAAGCCATGTCAGCCCCTGTTACAGGAAAGTCAGCAAACGCCAATAAGAAACTTAAAAGAATGGCAGCCTTGAGAAAGATTGCCTGAAAACATTTAATATCGAAGAGGTAAACCTTATTCATATATGATAAATTAATGAATGAAGAAAAAAACGTATTGTGACAAGTTTATAAATCGATTAAGCAAAAAAAAACCGGCAGCACCACCCATTGTATTTAATATGAAAAAACAGGATCAGAATCGTTTTTAGATCAATAAAATTTAAAAGATAGTATCTGGGTGGTAAATCAAGTTAGATAACACAACCTATTTCTAATTTACCGATTAAAAGAGAAAAATTAAAGAAAAAAGAAAAAGTTTAAAAAAACTTAGTGGGGAAGATAAAAACCACATCAGGTAATACGTAACATTGCTTTCGCTCTGCTATACAGATTGTTAGAGAACTCACCTGTTTTGATCCAGTTTAGAAGATCGACGTACCTGTAAGTAATTATATAAAGCGCTACACCATTTGGTACAAACCCTAGATGTTCATAATCTACCAGGTATATATGCTCTCTGATTTCCAGGTTTTTAATACTAAAAGAAATTTTGTTTTTAAACGGAAGCTGATGAAACCTATAAATCAATGTTTCATCGGTTAGGGCATTGTCACAGATTTTGAAAAAATAATTGTTTTTATCTCTCACCAAGTTCATTCTTGTTAATCGACGGGTCCATTTAAGCTGGGCCTCGTCATTACTCTTGTAATGCAGGAAATGAATCTCGATATCATTGAGTAGGCCTATTGGATAAGTTGGGGTTTGATTAAACCATTTAGATGAGTTAATAAATGACAGTGGATATGACATGTATGTGTCAAAATTTTCAAGAAGCCGAACATAATCTTCACCATATAAAAATAATCCTACGAAAGGTGTATTATATTCCCGGTCAAGCCTTTTATAAATTTCAGCACCCCAGCAATTATTAGCGATAATCACAAACTCTTTATTTCCAAAAGACCTCTTGTCAATTTTAATGGCAACAGTTTTTAGGATATCCTGGATTTTAATTACAAATGGCTTAATAATGCTGGGGATCATTTTAAAAAGATTTTGAATTATTTATTAAACAAGAGCTATAGAATTTGCAACATTTTACTCTACACAATTATCCAAGTCTGTTTTTTTCTTAAACGGCACAATATTTAGAATCAAAAAAATTTAAAGAAAAATAACCCCTTTGTCATCGTAGGAAATAAAATTATTAATCAGTTAAAATGGACAATGCTTTTTAAAAAAATAGATAGATATTGATAATATTATACAAGTAACATGATAGTAATATATAGTACTCCCCATAGTTAGTACAGGATTTGGTCAATGTTAAAAATTAATATGATAATCTCTGTTGTCAAACTGGTTTTAATATTATTTACATCAAGCCCCCTTTAACTCAAAGCTCTCTTTTGGAGTCTGATAGTTAATGGATTGGTGCCGTCTTTGCTCATTATAGAAGTCTATATATTCCCTAGTTCCTTTGTAAAGGTCCAGACCATCACTGGTAGGGTTCAGGTAAACATATTCATATTTCAGGCTCCTCCAGAACCTTTCAATGAAGATATTGTCCAGACCCCTCCCTTTACCGTCCATCGAGATAACGATATTATGAGCTTTAAGCTGCGCTAAGAATTCATAACTGGTAAACTGGCTGCCTTGTTCGGTATTGGAGATCTCAGGAGCACCATGCAAGTTAATAGCCTCTTTATACACCTGGGTACAACAGGCAGCATCCACGATATTTGATAAACTCCATTTCACAATGTACCGGCTCCTAACACCGGAATTTGCAATCATGTACATAAAGCCCTTTTTCATAGGAATATAGCTAATATCTGTTTGCCAGACCTGGCCTATTCGTTCAATCGGTAACCATTTTAATAAGTACGGATGGATCGTATGACCGGCCCCCGGAATACTGAGTCTTTTCTTGGGATATAACGCCATAAGGCCCATTAATCGCATTAATCGTCTAACGAGCTTTTGGTTAACTGGTAGCCCTTCCGAGATAGATAAGTAAAACCACATTTTGATGATGCCGGTATGCGGGTGGTCCATAAAGTACTTGTCTATCAGTAGCATCAGTTCCATATTAAGGTCACTTTCACCTGTTGCGTTGTAATAAAACCCGGAACGGTGAACACCCAGCAACTGGCACTGGGTGCTGATACTAAGCCCTGGATGATCATTTCAACCATCGCTCTGCGCTTAATCAGACTACACTTCACTGCAACTTTTTTTTTAAGAACTCATTCTCCATCTGCAGTTTACTGATTTGAGCATAAAGACGAGCTTCCTGCTGCTAATCGGGGCTGGTATCATGCTTCTTGCCATCAAAGGCCAAGGATGAGTTTTCCAGGAACTATTTTTTCCATTGCACGATCTGGGTGGGATGAATATCGAACTGAACAGCAAGCTCTGCTGTTGTTTTCTGCTCCCTTAGTGCCTCTATGACAACTTTAGCCTTGAATTCTGAGGTAAATTTCTTTCTGCTGATCTTTTTCATTCCACAATAAAATTAAGGGTTAATTTCAACCTTTAATCCATTGTCCTATTTTCAGGGAGCATTATAGACGTCAGAAAGAGAATTTAAGATAGGCTAATTATAATTTAGAATAAAACATGCGTTAGCTATTAAATAGCTGGCTAATTAATACATTACCTGGATTCTTCTATTTTTATTTTTCTGTTTTTTATCTTTTCCTGCTGTATCAATAACAATGTACTCTCAAGTTTTACTGTTTTGATGGCGGCATAAGAGCTATGATCTAACACTTCTACCAAACCCAGCTGCTCTTTCTGAAGACCACCTTTTTTCAATAGAAGGCCTACTATATCCATCTTGTTTATTTTATCTTTTCTTCCTGCTCCAAGATATAGGGTTGACCATTCTGTTTGACCAGGATGAACATCTTTGATTGGTAATGCTTCAATCGGTGGCTGAGCCATCAAAAATGATGGAAGCTCTTCTTCCATCAGCAATATATATGAAGTACCGCTTGCATGCATTCTGGCTGTACGACCATTTCTATGAATGAATGCCTCTTCTGTAGGTAACTGATAGTGAATAATGTAGTCTATGTCAGGAATATCAAGACCTCGTGAAGCAAGGTCAGTGGTAATAAGTAGCTGATGACTGCCATTTCTGAATTTCAATAAGGCTTTTTCCCTATCTTCCTGTTCCATACCACCATGAAATATACCATGAGCAATCTGTTTTTTAAACAGGTGTTCAGAAATTCGTTCAACCGCTTCACGATGATTACAAAAAACCAGACTTGCCTTATTTCCAATTTTACAGATCAGTGAGTAAAGGGTATCTACCTTATCTTCAGATTTTGAAATAATCGTTTTTAAAGTTATGTCAGGCGTACTTTTACTATCCTTGAGGTAATTAACTTCTACCGCATTTCTTACACCGGTAAAGTCAGGGATTTCAGGCATATCTGTAGCTGAAGTAAGCATTCTGCGCTTCAAATTCGGCAAGTCATAAATGATAAATGACATGTCGTCTTGAAAGCCAAATTCAAGTGCTTTATCAAACTCATCAAGTACCAAAAATTTCACGTCAGCAGTATTAAAGTTAGCATGTCTTACGTGGTATGCCAGTCTGCCTGGCGTTCCGATGAGTACTGCCGGGGGCTGGGCAAGATTGTTTTTTTCTGTTTTAATATCATGACCACCGTAACAGCAATTAACTTTAAATCCGGTATTCATCTGTTTAAATACCTGCTCAATCTGTAAAGCTAATTCCCTTGAGGGTACCAGGATTAATGCCTGAACTTCTTTTTCATCTTTATTCAGGCTTTGTAGTAAAGGAAGTAAAAAGGCAAGTGTTTTACCTGAGCCGGTTGGTGAAAGTAATACCAGATCTCGCGACGAATCTGAATTTAATACTTCCATCTGCATATTTTTTAACGCGCTAAAACCGAATTTTTCAAGTATCTCCCTAACCATTCAATAAAATTTTTATAAAGGTAAAAAAATTGAGTAGTCTATTTTTACGTTCTCTGTTTGAAGCCCGCATGATCTTCTTATTATCAGATTTAAAGGCAAGATTCATTTAAGAATGAACTAAAAGTTGCTGACAAACTGACAGATTGGTTTTTTTGGCTCAGCTATTGAAAAGAACTTTTAAATAATTTTAATGTTATGCAAGAAAAAGGAACAATTTCAATTCATACAGAAAACATATTCCCCATTATTAAGAAGTTTTTATACTCTGATAATGAAATCTTCTTACGTGAACTTGTCTCAAATGCTGTAGATGCCACTCAAAAGTTAAAACGCCTGGCTTCAATGGGGCAGTTTACTGGTGAACTAGGTGAACTCAAGGTTGAGATTTCAGTTGACGAAGAAAAAAAGACGATTACTGTTTCTGACAGGGGGTTGGGAATGACTGCTGAAGAAATCAAAAAATACATCAATCAGATTGCCTTTTCAGGGGCTACTGAATTTGTTGAGAAATTCAAAGAGGCTAAAGATGCAAATGAAATCATTGGTCGATTCGGGCTTGGTTTCTATTCAGCATTCATGGTTGCCGATCAGGTTGAAATTCTATCATTAAGTTATCAGACAGGTTCTGAGCCTGTTCGTTGGATTTGTGATGGCAGTACAGAGTTCGAAATTTCTGAAGGTACCCGTACTGAACGTGGTACTGATATAATCCTTCACATCAATGCTGAATCTGAAGAATTCCTTCAAAAGCGTAGGCTTCAGGAGATTCTTGATAAATATTGTAAGTTTCTTCCGGTGCCAATTCAGCTGGGTACTAAGACAAAGTCTGAACCTGATGGAGAAGATGAAGAAGGTAAGGCAAAATATAAAGAGGTTGAGGTTCCCAATATTATTAATAACACCACTCCTATCTGGACAAAAGCTCCATCTGAGCTAACTGATGAAGACTACCTGAATTTTTACAGGGAATTATATCCATTCTCAGAAGAACCACTTTTTTGGATTCACCTGAATGTTGACTACCCTTTTAATCTTACAGGTGTTCTTTATTTTCCTAAACTTAAAAATGATTTTGAACCATCAAGAAATAAAATAAAGCTTTATTCAAGACAGGTATTTATTACAGATGAAGTAAAAGACATTGTACCTGACTTTTTGATGATGCTTCACGGAGTTATTGATTCTCCAGATATTCCATTGAATGTGTCTCGTAGTTTCCTGCAGGCTGACAGCAATGTTAAAAAGATCAATACCTATATAACCAAGAAGGTAGCCGACAAGCTTTCTGAACTTTTCAGAAAAGACCGTAAGGCGTATGATTCAAAATGGTCAGATATAGGAATCTTTGTCAAATATGGTATGATCAGTGAAGATAAATTCTACGATAAAGCCCGTGAATTCACCTTGCTTGAAAATACGGTATCAGAACTCTACACCCTTGATGAGTATCATGAAAAAGTTCAGGCCCTGCAAACTGATAAAGATGGTAAGATTGTTTACCTCTACACGACTGATCCTGGAAAGCAAGATGCATTTATTCAATCGGCCAATAAAAAGGAATATGATGTTCTGCTTATGAATACGCCCATCGACAGCCACTTTATACAGCATATGGAGTCAAAGCTTGAAAATACTTCGTTGAAGCGTGTTGATGCCGATGTGATTAGCAAGCTGATTCAGAAAGATGATGCATTTGCTCATATTCTTTCTGAAGAACAAACGGTAAAAGTAAAGGCAGTATTTGAAAAAGCTATTTCAAAACCTAATATGAATGTTGAAATAGAAAGTTTGAAGCCTGAAGAACCTCCTGTGACGATTACCATGGATGAATTTATGCGACGTATGAAAGATATGGCCCGTACAGGTGGAGGCGGAATGAGCTTCTATGGTAGCATGCCAGATCATTATAAGGTTACTATCAATGCCAATCATCCTTTAATCACACGCATTGCAAATTCTGACGATGAAGAAGAGCAGTCAAAACTTTCAAAACAAGCCTTTGATCTGGCCCTGTTGTCACAGGGTTTATTAGTTGGAGCTGAACTGACTGAGTTTGTAAACAGAAGCGTCTCACTAATCTAATCAAGTCTGGTTTGAGATGGTCTTGATTAAATATAATTTTCACGCTATCTTAAACCAGCAAAGCCTTATCATTCAAAGCCCCCAAAATCAGTAAGACTCTGGGGGCTTTATCGAAACAAAAATAAATACATAATGTCTCATTCAGACTCAGAATGAGGAACTTAAATCAATTATTTCGTAAAAGAGTAATAATGCTCTTTAGTGGTTTAATTAACTGAACTGAACACGGTACTAATAAGTTCCCTGAGATTAGGAATCACCACGAAAACCCTCATTCCATTCATTATTGTAATTCCTGCTACTCATTACAATTCTACCCGAAAGATCAAATACATATACTAATTCGGGCAAGTGAGTGGAAAAAACAAAAAGTGTTAAAAATTTTAACATCAAACTAAATCCAAACGTTAAACGAAATTACCTTGCTTTCTATCAAATTTATGTATTCTTTTCGTTACTTTAAAACGTGTTATCTGAGATCAAAAAAACCCTAAAAACAGAAATTAATCGTGGGGAAAGAATAATCACACCATAAAATTTGGAATTTATCTAAAAAATAACCAAAAAAATCCGGCAAATGCCAGAAAGGATGCCATTCTTATTTATAAGTTGTATAAGTTTATCTACTCAAAATATTCCCTATGGCTCGTTTAAATCTACTAGAAGAAACCAGGTTTGAAAAATTACCAGTTAGTGTTTATCCTAACCAACAAGAAGCTTCTATTAAGGTAGCTCATAGGATTAAAGCTTTAATAACCAGTAAACAACAAAAAAACCTGCATGCGGTACTTGGACTTGCTACAGGAATAACTCCAATTCTAGTTTACGCTGAATTAGTGCGTCTTCATAAAGAGGAAGGACTGAGTTTTGCTAATGTTATCACTTTTAATCTGGATGAATATTTTCCGATGAAGCCATCTGCTGAGCAAAGCTATGTGACTTTTATGAATGAAAATCTTTTCAAGCATATTGATATTAAACCAGAAAACGTACATATTCCAAAAGGAACACTCTCTCAGGATGATGTTTTTGCATTTTGCATGAATTATGAAAGGCAGATAACAGAACTCGGTGGTCTTGATTTACAGATTTTAGGTATTGGTAGAACTGGACATATCGGATTCAATGAACCTGGATCTGCCCCAAATTCAGGTACCCGCTTAGTTACACTCGATAACCTAACCCGACTCGATGCGGCACGTGACTTTGGTGGTAAAGAAAATGTACCTCTAAAGGCTGTAACGATGGGTATTGGTACAATTTTCAAGGCAAGAGAAATTATTCTGATGGCATGGAGTAAGAAGAAAGCGCCAATCATTAAAAAGGCCGTTGAAGGTGATATATCTGCAGATGTTCCAGCTACTTATCTGCAACTTTCTGACCACGTTGAATTTATCCTTGATCAGGATGCAGCCTCTGATTTAACTCGCTTTGACAAGCCCTGGCTCGTAAAAGACTGTTTCTGGGATATGCAGTTAAAAAAGAAAGCTGTAATCTGGTTAGCTGGAGCAGTAGAGAAACCAGTACTGAAATTAACTGAAGAAGACTATAACAAGCATGGCATGGCACAGCTTGCCGTGGAGCAAGGACCTGTTTACAGTATAAATATTGATATTTTCAATAAAATACAACATACCATTACCGGTTGGCCTGGGGGTAAACCCAATGCCAGTGATTCAGAAAGACCAGAAAGAGCCGAACCAGCGCTAAAAAGATCAATTATTTTTTCGCCACATCCAGATGATGACGTAATTTCTATGGGCGGTACATTAATTCGCCTGGTAGATCAGGGGCATGATGTACATGTCGCATATCAGACTTCTGGCAACACTGCCGTATGGGACGATGACGTATTAAGGTATCTTGAATTTGCCATTGACTTCAATAAAAATATAAATGAAGATAATACCACCTTGCAACGCATATATGAAGAAAGCAGGCGGTTTTTAGAGACCAAACAACCAAATCAGCTTGACACTGAAGATGTAAAAAATGTTAAAGGTTTTATTCGCAAATCTGAAGCAATTTCTGGAGCCAGATATGCAGGGTTAACAGACGATCATATTCATTTTATGGCCTTGCCTTTTTATGAAACAGGTAAAACCAAGAAAAATTCTGTGACCGATAAAGATATAGAATTGACAATGACATTACTTCAAAAAGTTAAGCCACAGCAAATCTTTACAGCAGGTGATTTTTCTGACCCTCATGGAACACATATTGTTTGCTTCAAGATTATTCTTGAAGCCCTGAAACGCTTAAAATTAACTGAAAACTGGGTTGATGATTGCTGGCTCTGGATGTACCGCGGTGCCTGGAATGAATTTGAAATTCATGAAATTGAGATGGCAGTACCTCTTTCTCCCCAAGAGGTGATTCGTAAACGCATGGCAATTTTTAAACACCAGTCTCAGAAAGATGTACCTGTTTTTCCGGGTGATGATTCACGTGAGTTTTGGGTACGTGCTGAAGATAGAAACAGGGATACCGCCAGAGGATATGATCGCCTGGGTCTGGCTGAATATGAAGCTATGGAGGCTTTTGTTAGATGGAAGTTCAATTAAGCGTTAGAAGCGGCTTTGAATTATCAGGAGGGGGTTAATATTTAAAAAATCGGCACTTTAAGATTTTTAATCTTTCGCATCAGATGCCTAAAAATTGATTTCTTAATTTTCCAGGAACGATTTAATTTTAATCCTGACATTTTACTGTACTTACTACTCCACTCAACCGAATTATGAGCATGCCAGGTTAGATATCCTTTATGTACAAATCTTCCAAATAAGTCCCAAGGCTTGGGAGATCCTGAAAAATGCAGTATGGCTAGATTTATATTCGCTGGTACAAGAGAGCCTGGTTCCCAGAGTTTATTAAAAGCAGGATCAAGATGGGCAAAGCTTCCTTCACAGATAGCGTTTAACAAGGTTTGATCGTGAGAAGTTAATTCATCAGGAAACTTATCGGCAAGTTTTTTCCACTTATCATCCATAGCTGTTTCACGCCATTTCCTGAGATTAAAGAGCAAGACTCCAGAATTAAAATATTCCATATCAGAATTCCAGTTAAGTCTTTTTTCAAAAAAAGAATGGTCAAGTGAGTATTGTATTTTACAACCAAAGGTTGCAGCAATAACCTCATTTCTGAAATCATAATTATTCAAAAGTAGAATATCAATAAGTATAATAAGATCTGAATCTAAATAAAGAGCACTATCATTTTTTATAATACCAGGAATTAAAAGGCGGCCGTAATTCGTATAATCACCGTGCAATGATTTTAAGTGCCCAAATATTTTTACCGGATCGAAATCAATAAAATAGATTTCGCCTGAGAATAGCTCCTTTTGAAGCAAACTTTCAATATTATTCTTGTCACTGAGATCAAGTGATGCACACAAAAAATGCAGCTTCAGCTGGCTACTGTCTGAACAATTTCTGACAAGTGAAATCAGGGTTGCACCGAGTCCTTCCAGGCCCAGTTTGTTAATATTAAAAACAATATCCATGGTTGTTCCTATTAACCAACCTCATAAAATTAATTTACCAGTTTATACAACGCACCTGTCTTATCAAAGGCAGAAGCACCCTTACTTGTCAGATAATAAATTTCACCCGCTTGATCTTGCCCAAGACTTAATATTCGAATCATTGGCGGTTTATTCTTCAATTGTAATTCAGTACGAGTCCATTTTTGCTGATTTTCTGAAAGGCTGAATAAAGGTCCACTCCAATCAGCAAAAATATATTTCCCAACGAGTGATTGTATACTTTTACCCCGGTAAACAAACCCACCAGTAATACTGATTCCCATTGGATGGGCGTATTCGTCAATTGGTTGGATCATACCTGCTTCTTTACAATGCGTTGCAGGATTATAACAATGACTAGCTTCCATTTTACGCCAGCCGTAGTTTCCACCCCTAGTAATGATATCAACTTCCTCAAACTTATCCTGACCAACATCACCGCAAAATAAGCGGGGTGTTGACATATCAAACGAAAATCTCCATGGATTGCGTAACCCATATGCGAAGATTTCTGGTTTCGCGTTTTTTACTTCCTTAAAAGGATTATCGCTGGGTATACTATATGGATTCCCATGATCTACATCAATACGTAAGATTTTGCCAAGATAAGTCTGCAGGTTTTGACCATTGCCATTTTTACCATGTTCGTCTCCTGCCCCACCGCCATCACCGACGCCAATATAAAGAAATCCATCATGACCAAATGCCAGCTGACCACCATCATGATTCATTTCTGGTTTACTATAAGACAGGATAATTTTCCCTGAATTAACTGACACAGGAATAAGTTGAGGGCTCATTGTATATTGAGCAACTATGCTGTTGCAGTTACTGTTCTTTTCTTTGCTGGGAGAGCTGTAGAAAACGAAAAATTTATGATTTTTTGCAAAATCTGGATGTAGTGCAATTCCCAATAAGCCTCTTTCATCATAACCATCATCAAGCTTAACAATTTTTGATCGAAGATCAAGTAATGGATTAGGTAAAAGCTTTCCATACTGGATTATTCTAACAAGACCCTGCTGTTCAAGAATTAAAAGTGTTCCTTTATCATCACCTAGGTCTGCCATACCTGTTGGAGATTGCAAGCCAGCACATATCTGCTTAAGACTATAAGAAGCATTTTCAGCAGGTATTTTTGCTGGTAGGCTGAAAGCCGTGATGACTGTTACAATACCAATGATTAGCAGCAAATTTATAATTGTTTTTTGTAGCATAAATATTATCTATAGGTTTATTGACTTAACAAAATTAAGTTTTATGTTAGGTATTTTTATGAGACTTTTGTAAATAAGATAATATGGTAAACAGTTGTGTAAATACAACTTCTTCAACCAATGATAAGTCTGATTACAATAATGTAGCTTGGTTTTATGATACCCTTGCTCGTATCATCTTTGGAAAAGCCATTAATAAATCGCAAACTTATTTTTTAAAATTGATTAATCCAGGTTCATCTATCTTGATTGTCGGTGGAGGAACTGGGTGGATTCTTAATGAAATCACTCAGCTGCAATCTAATGGGCTTGAAATAGTCTATGTCGAAAAATCATTGAAAATGATTAGAGCTGCTAGCAAAAGACTTACTGGCCTAAATAAAGTGATATTTATTCATGAGGCCGTAGAAAACAGTGTTTTCAATAAATCTTTCGATATAGTAATCACTTCTTTTGTTTTTGATAGTTTTTCAAATTCAACAATAAACATTGTTTTTGAAAAACTAGCAGTTAAACTTAAGCCGGGAGGTTTATGGCTTTATTCAGATTTTATAGAATCTAAAAAGCTATGGCATAAACTTTTACTAAGCGTTATGTACCAGTTCTTTAAAGTTGTTTGTAAGATAGAAGCAGGTAATTTGCCTGATCTGACTTTATTGTTCAATAAGTTCAATCTTGATCTAATAAAAGAGAAAAGCTTTTATGGCAATTTTATTACTGGTAGAATTTATAAGAGTCGATTAGATGACGGCAGATCAGTGGATCAAAAAAAGCGAGATTGAAATGTTATCAGAGAATATGTTTTATGTAATGATCAGCAGTGTACGGGAAGCATCTTATGGCAACCAATAAACAAAATGATGGCCTTGGCATGAACAGCCTGAAGTAGTAATTTTCTGCAAAAACAGTATTAAAAATTACTCATTTTTTTTTGGGGTATAAAAAAATCAGACGATACCATTTTTGTTACTTAGCTAACAGGTAATTTTAATGCCCCAAAGTACATTTTCAACGATATAATTCAATGATCCACCGAGATTAACCAAATGGTAACCTATACTTTACATAAATTTAAAATCATTAATCAATTTTTGCATGGTTTTTGTAAAACCAGTTCAGAATTACATTAATATAGTTAACTGAAAACACTTCATTTATGAAAAAAATATCATACATCTTCTATTTGTTAATGGCATTAATTATTGTTTGCTCTTGCAACAAGGCCCTGCACCTTCCAACAGGGTCAACTCCGGTAAAATTCACTAACACAACTTATGATTCGCTGGCAACCTACGATATGTTGGGTAAACCTTCTAATCTTGTAATGCCAAGAGATAGCATTTCTCCATCATTAACATCTTTTATCTTTGATAAACTCCCTAAAACGGTAGATAATTTTAAGGCACATCCAGAATTATTCAATTCTACGGCTAATGCAACTTTAGATTTTACCCAAAAAACTGAAATAACCATCACTTTTGTTCAGGAAAGTGCACTTTACTTAAATACTGTAGGTTTCTACACGTATCAAACAAATAACCCTCCAACAAAACCCTCACAAATCACCAATATCAAATATATCTTTCCTAACTGTTCAGCTTTAAATTCTGGAGGCGAACTTTTACCTGGAGATAAAGTTAATATTGGTACCTATTTACCTGGTACATCTATGGGTTTTGTACTGATGGAAGATTCATACAAACCAGCAACACATAGCATCTATACGACTGGTAATCATTTTTGCTCAGCAGATATCTTAAATCCTGAGAATGATCCGTCAATAAGAAGGCATGTAGTTATTTTAGATTATCCGACTATAAACCCAACATTGAGTTTAATTAGTTTTGAAGATACCGACAGGTCAAACCCATCCAATGATAATGATTTTGACGATGTTACAATTTATGCGTCACAAAAAGTTGTTAACTAATTGATTTTGCTGATTTCCAATAAAAAATTACTTTCAAAAAGCAGTGCTTTATTATAAGCTCTGCTTTTTGTTATTAGATTATTTGAAACATGATATCAAGATGATCAATCAAATCTTGGGCAAATTTTTCTGCAACAGGCTTCATCCTAAAGTTATTTTCGTAAACCGCATGTGCAGCAATTGACATAGCTTTTTTTCCGGTACTGCTCAAATGCATCCATTCGTAAAACAAACTCTCTACTCCCTTCAACGTATCCTTTCGTATGATACCTCCTCCTAAAGATTCAATTTCTCTCCAGATATTAACCTTATCAGAAATAAGGACAGGTTTACTGCAAGCGAGTGCCTCAGCAACGGCTATTCCAAAGTTTTCCTGATGACTTGGCAAAATAAATGTATCACAACCATATATGACTCCCCATTTCATTTCACCTAACATCATACCGGTGAAAAAAACATTTTTTTTGAGCTTTTTACTTGTATTAACCCTGTTTAGAATTCGCTGACCAAATTGTGATTCAATACCAGGGCCGGCAATAACGAGTTTAGGAATCTTCATAAATTTAAATTGAGGATTTGTAATCATCAAAAGATAAGCCTCAATAACAAGATCAAGCGCCTTTTTTTCATGAATCCTACTAAAAAAAAGAATATATGAGGTGTCTGAGAGTTCAGGAAAAGCTTTGTAGAAATCTGCCATCATTTTTTCTGAACGAGGCGGCGGATCCTCTATACCATATCCAATATTTAATTCTAGTTTTGGGTGGTAATTCAAAAACGTTTCACGGGCCACCATTAATTCTGTAACGCAGGTAAAAAATAATCCATCTGCTCCATTAACTACCTTACTTTCAATTAAATGCCAATAGAAATAATTTCGAATTGCCTTAAATTTCCGATCTTTATCCCGCTGAAAATAGGGATCCATCATACCATGAGGCATGATGAATAAAGATGGTGATGGATACTTTTTATCGAAGATGGCTTTTAATTTAAACTTCCTGACAACTTTAAAAGTGGCAAAATTAGTGTAGAGCCACAAACCGTGTAATATGACAATATCAAAGCGGTCGAGATTCGCCAAGAGCCATGGCTGCAATCTGGATGAATAACCCCAGGCTGATTTACCTGGCCCCAATGCATGGATAAGTAGGGTTTCATTTTTCAAAAAACCTGCTCCCGGCTCATCAACACTTGCAACCTCCGAATATATCCCAAGACTTTCTAAATTCCTGGTCATATTTCTTATTCCCTGACAAGGACCTCCAACAGTTGGGTCCATACTATCAATAACATGCAATAATTTCATTTGTGGGTGATAGGTATTTAATAAATCATAATTAATATAAAAATTGAGTCTTACAAAACTATCCTTTATAATTAGTGTAAATGATACATGAGATCAACCTTGAAAATAAGATATCTTGATTATTTTCGCAAAGATGCATCAACAACTTGATCTGACAATTGCAATACCAGTAAAAAATGAAGAAAAAAATCTTGATCGTTGCCTTCAATCAATTGGAACAGACTTTGCCAGACATATTGAAATTATTGATTCAAAAAGCACTGATCAAACCCTTGAAATAGCAGAGTCAAATGGGCTTACCATTATCAATTTTGATTGGAATGGTAAATTCCCCAAGAAAAGAAACTGGTATTTACGTAATCATTTACCTAAAACGAAATGGGTTCTTTTTCTTGATGCTGATGAATGTATCACCGAGAATTTCAAGTCAGAAGTGAGGGCCAGGTTAGATCTGGAAAATAAATCAGGGTATTGGCTGAATTATTCAATCTACTTTATGGGAAAACAATTAAAAGGTGGCTATCCCCTGCTCAAACTAGCGCTATTTCAACCAGCGGCTGGTGAATATGAAAAAATTGATGAAGAAAGGTGGAGCAAACTGGATATGGAAATACATGAACATCCAATTTTAACAGGGGAGACAGGTAAAATAAAAAGTAAAATTGATCATAGAGATTTTCAAGGTGTTGGCCATTATTTGGCAAAACATATTGAATATGCTGACTGGGAAGCTGGAAGGTATTTGAAGCTTCTAGGAGATGTAGAAGCAGTAAAAAACTGGACCTGGAAACAAAAATTAAAATACAGACTTATTGAAAGCGTCTGGTTGGGACCAATTTATTTTTTAGGGAGTTTTTTTTTAATGGGCGGATTTAAAGATGGCTCAAGAGGATTCGCCTTTGCGATATTAAAAATGTCTTATTTTTGTCAAATTTATTGTAAGATAAGGGAGCAAAAATCAATGTCTTAATACTAATCAAAGCCTATAAAGACAAATTAATCGATTCTATATGCCCATTGGTTCATTAAATTTAAAAAGAAAAGCAACTGAACTTTATAATGATCCAAAGCATGCCAAAATCATACAATGGGGTAAATTAATCTCAATTACTGGCTCAGCGCAAATACTGGTACAGGCACTGGCATTGGTAAGTGGTATTTTAATCATCAGACTACTACCAACCAAAGAATACGCATTTTACACTTTAGTCAATACCATGCTAGGCGCTATGGGTTTACTGGCTGATAGTGGTGTTGGAGATGGGGTACTTTCACAGGGTGGCAAAGTTTGGCAGGATTCAGCAAAATTAGGAGCAGTTATTGCCACGGGTCTTGATCTAAGAAAAAAATTCGCCATTGCCAGTCTGTTATTTGTTCTACCTGTATTAGTTTATATGCTCTTGCACCATGGGGCTAGTATAACCATGACATTTATCTTATCGCTTTGTCTCATTCCTTCTTTTTTAGTTGCTTTATCTTCAAGCATTCTTGAAATGCCACCCAAGCTACATCAGGATATTCTACCACTTCAGAAAAATCAGATTGGGTTAAATATTGGTCGTCTTGCATTAGTCAGTCTGACACTTTTTCTTTTCCCTTTTGCATACATTGCTATATCAGCAGCAAGTTTACCCCAGATTTGGGCAAATTTGAGATTACGTAAAATATCGGCCGTTTACGCCAGAACAGATCAGGTATCAGACCCCGAGATAAGAACAGAAATAATGAAGATTGTCAGGCGTACCGTGCCCGGGGCTATTTATTTTTGTTTCTCTTCACAAATCACAACATGGCTTATATCTATTTTTGGTTCGACTGATAATCTGGCACAGGTTGGGGCACTTGGCAGACTGGCGGTAATTCTGAATGTTTTTACCGCTATGTTCACTACTCTGGTCATACCTAGGTTTGCCAGGTTGGTAAACGATAAAAGGCTATTGCTTTACCGCTTCTTACAAATTCAGTTCTGTCTGATAATACTTAGTCTGTCAATAATCAGTATTGTAATTATTTTCCCTCATCAGGTATTATCAATACTTGGTAGAAACTATGCCATGCTCTCTAAAGAAGTTATCATTGTTGTCATCGGTAGCTGTCTTGCAATGATGGCAGGTATCACGTATAATATTTTGCTGTCAAGGGCATGGGTTATTCATCCAGCAATTATGATAGGAGTTAATATTACCACACAGGTTATTTTAATGCTCAGTCTTAACCTAACAAAAATGCAGAGTGTATTATGGTTTTCTGTAGTCAACAGCCTGGTAACCCTGATTCTATTGCAACTTTTTTATTTTTATAATATTAAGAAGCAAACGGTCGAATCAGCAAATAATGGCATTGAAATTAAAGCAGATTAAACAAATAATCATATGCTGGTAATACAATTGCTGAATTCAGGGAAAGAGTTGAAGAAAAAACAATCGTTTCTGTTTTAACACCGATACTTTTATATTCAGAATCTAACGTAAAATTCTTTACTTAATTAACATGAAAATACTTTTCATTAACTCGAGTGTTCCTAATTATGTAGCTGATGGTTTATTCCATGGCCTTAATCAGATACCTGATGTAGAAGTAGTTGACAACCCCAGAATGAATTTTATGTATGATAACGCTACCTTAAAAGACCTCAATAAAACAGGATCAAAAGGTAATGTACTTTATAAATTACTTGCTGAAAAGCAAGAAATTTCTGAAGAGCGTACTTTATGGAGTTACGACATAAACACTTATGATCTGATAATTTTCACTGATATTTTTACTGAATGTGACCTGTTCAACTTTCTCTTCAAGACATTAGATCCTTTAAGAAGAAATCGAATTTGTATCGTAGATGGATATGATACAAGCGCACTTTTTCCCTATTTTAATAATTTAACTAACCTCAAAGTAAGGCCATGGGTATATTTTTATCCAATGCAGAAAGTAAAGTATTTTAAACGTGAATTTGAAAATACAGCAAGCCTTTACGGCATTTCTCCTGATCGCTTTGAAGGCTTGAATGCTGCATTATCAAGTATTTTGAAAAGGCCACCGCGGTTATTACCTATTTCTATGTCTCTTCCGGAAGAACATATTGAATATGTACCATGGGCAGTAAAGAATAAAGACTTTGTAAACTATAATCTCGACCCTGCACTTAGTGAATTATTTCAAGAGAGGCCAGTGGCTGAGCTTGGTAAATGGCAGCCTGCCTTCGCCAATCAAACTGACTATTTTAATGAGATAAGAAGTTCCAAATTTGGAATTACAACTAAAAGAGCAGGGTGGGACTGTTTAAGGCATTATGAATATGCAGCCAAAGGAGCCATCCTATGTTTTAAAGATCTTGAAAAGAAAAACGACAAATGTTCTCCTCACCTTTTAACAAATAAGAACTGTATACCTTACAGCGATAAAAACGATCTTTTACAGAAAATTTCAGGTAAGTCTCAAACAGAACTGGAAGAAATACAAGGCCATCAATATGAATGGGTCAGACAATTTACCACCATTAATGTGGCTCGAAGATTTCTCGAACAGCTGCTAAACTAATGTTTCTTTAATTTCAAACCAATTAAAGCCCTGGCCAACAACTTTCTGATCACATTAGTCAAAGTATAATCTATCGGTTTGAAATTTTTGAAGGGTGTGTTTTTGAGGTATTTACAGTACAGCTCTTTATATGGATGCCTTGAATTGTAATGCCATGCCTTAAATGACTGATTAAAGTACATGACACCAGGCTGTTCAGTCTCATAAACCAGGATCTTTTTTAATTGCCTCGCCCTTTCAATATATGGCACCGTTAAATTATAAATTATTGGTATTTAAAGTCATTTATTAAGCAGTACCGCATTCAATGTATCCTGATCATGAAACTTTATTTTCTCGGGGTGTATCTTTAAATAATCAAATACCTGCTGGGATATATGTTCACTGCGCCAGACAGATAAATCAATTACAAGCACCCCAGAATTAAAATATCTTACGTCATTGTGTAAGCTCCCCGAAAAACTGGACTTTTATTTTTAGGAAATCCTGGTTAAACTTAAACTAGGAATAGATGGAAAAGACCACCTTCACCGAGAGCCAAATTGTTGGGATTCTGAAGTCCCATGAAAATGGCGTCAAAGCCACAGACCTTGCCCGGGAGCACGGCTTGAGCACGGCAACCCTGTATAACTGGCGCGCCAAGTATGGCGGCATGGAAGCCAGTGAGCTGAAACGTATAAAGGAGCTGGAAGATGAAAACCGGTGGCTGAAAAGCATGTATGCTGAATTGTGTATAAAACGGTGATATGCTTCCGGGCGTGACGGTGATAACGGGCCACTTTAAGTTTTCTTTCTTACTAACCGTGACGGTGATACTGGTCCACAATTGTATGTTTTATTTTTTAACTTTCCTTAAGGATTCTCCTGATAATTCAATCCGGTGTGCAGAGTGCACCAACCGGTCCAGAATAGCATCTGCTATAGTCCCTTCTCCAATGACATCGTGCCAGATATTTACCGGTAATTGAGAAGCAATAATGGTTGAACGGCGATTGTGTCGGTCTTCAATTATTTCCATCAGAATGTCACGCTGGTGCTTCTCCAGACTTTGTAAACCAAAGTCATCCAGGATTAACAGATCATGTTTTTCAATCTTACTGATCTCTTTGAAGAGCGTATTGTCAGCTCTGGCACCATGTAGCTTTGTAAAGAGTTTAGATGTATTGAAGTACAACGTTTTAAAGCCCATCGCACAGGCCTGATGACCTAAAGCTGATGCAATAAAACTCTTTCCAACACCTGTAGGTCCAGTTATCAAGATATTTTCCCGCCCACTAATAAACTGATAGGTGGCAAGTCGGCCTATCAAATCTTTATCCAGGGTACGTGCTTCTTTATAATTAATTTCACTTAAGCTGGCACTGTAGCGGAAACCTGCATACTGATTCAGGCGCTCGACTTTCTTATTTTCACGGTCTTGCCATTCAGCATCAATTAATACGGATAATAATTCATCGCCAGAAAACGATGCGTACGTACCGGCAGTATGCCCGGTATCGTAGATTCCTGCCATTCCATGAAGGCGCATGTCCCTCATTTTCTGTAATGTTTGAATACTGTTCATTGAGTTAGTGAATTAATTATTAAGTCTGTTTGTGTAATAGTCGCCGCCTCGAACATTGTCATGAATAGGAATAGGTCTTACTTCCAGTACAAGTTCTGGTTCCATATCTGCACTGGTTTTCAGAATGCCTGCCAGTGCCTTATAACCGATCCTGTCATAGGCGATTGCACGCCTGCAAGCATTACATAGCCGCTCCTTTTTATAGGCACGGAATAAGCTCTGTATGCCTGCACAGGATTTATAGGCCTGCTCAGGGTGGTCGCTGATTAGGAATATCTTTTCAAAGTAGGACACCAGTATTGGGCTGATCTCTTTTGCCCAGCCCATAAAAAACTCCTTACTCCATCCCTTTACATACCGATGACTAGCTGGCATATGACTTTCTGTTGTTGAATACTTACCTGGTGAATCGTGCTTGCGGGCATGACTGCAGATCCGGATATTCTTACTGTAAACCTCTAGCAAGTAATCGTTGTATCAGACCTCGACCTTTTCACTTATATGTACATGGGGCACACTGTAGTAGTGCTTGTCTGCGGATAAGTAAACATGGTAATTCTTCTGTACCGTTGCTTTTTTATAGGTCAGGTGGTTAAACCTGGTTTCCGGTAAGGGGGCAAGTAGAATTCGTTCATGCTGGTCAAAGCTTTCTTTCCGACTACCTGATCGCTGACTGAACGTTCTTTCATTATAAGCGATCAGGAGGGCATGTATTGCTGTATTTAAACTGGCAATAGAGAGAAAGATTTGTCCGTGAAGGGGATAGTAGATTCGCTGGTAAACCAGCTTTACCGCGCCCTCTACTAATGCTTTATCTTTGGGTTTATACCCTCTGGCGGGCACTAGGGCTGTATTATAATGAATGCTGAAAGCTTTGAAGTCTTTGTTGAGAACGGGCTCATAAGTATGGGCAGTAGTAACTGCTGACTTCAAGTTATCAGTAGTGATCAGTTTCGGTACACCACCAAAAAACTCCATCGCTGTTGCCATGCTGCGCATGAAGCTGCTTTTTTGCTGGCTCTCTGATACCTCAACATAGGTCATTCCGCTGGCTGGCAGAATTGCCACAAAGCATTCTACCTTGGTGATCTCACCTGTTTCCTGCGATACTATTTCTAGTCTTTTACCGCAGTAATCAGCAAATAGCTTTTCTCCGTACACATAATCCATGTGCATACTGGCAGTGGAGGCTGGATTGTTAACGCCCAGTGCTTTCTGAAGATGTATCTTGAATTGCGTACTTCCGTAGCCATCAGGATAGTCAGAGCGGTACTTAAACCATAGTTCCTGGTAAGTAAAGCCTGGTTTCTTGAGTTCATCCTGATAAATGTGAACCAGGCCGAGTAGATCATTATAAGCAACATCCTTGACTATGGCATTTGAAACAGGCAAAAGTGCCTGTAACTCTGCTTCATCAAACCGCACCAAGTCGCCATAACTATGACCCGTTGCAACCAGGCGTAAAATATAATCGCCAATAGTCTTACGGTCTATGCTGAGTAGTGCTGCTATCCGACGATTACTCTCGCCGTTATGTTTTAATTGTACAATCCTTTTTATGTCAATCATGGGCTTTCTATGTCCGGCCATACCTTACCAATTTTAGGTAAAATAAGACCTTTAAAAGTGGACCAATATCACCGTCACTGCTGGCGGGGTAACACCGTCACAGCTGGCGGAATATCGCCGTTACGACAGAAAAAAAATACGACTTTGGGTGGCGGGTTATGAGCGTTTTTGCTGGCGGATGATCAGCGTTTTATACAAATTGAGCCTGGATCATCAGATGCTGAAAATTGTGCTGGGAAAAAAGTAGTTAGCCCTGCTGAAAAGCGTGAGAAGACTCGTCTGTTAATCGAAGAGCATGGATCAAGCATTGGCAGGGCTTGCAGGGCAGTAAATCTGGCCCGCTCGGTATTTTACTATCAGCATCGGCTGGATGACAGCCAGGTAATGGATGTATTGCGGCAAAAAGGAGAAGAGCACCCTACCCGAGGGTTCTGGAAATTGTACGGGTATATTCGAAAAGAGGGGTATTTATGGAACCATAAACGTGTTCACCGGGTCTATGTGAAGCTAAAGATGAACCTAAAACGTAGACATAAGCGAAGATTGCCGGCCCGGATTAAGGTGCCATTATCAGTACCCAAGGGGATAAATGAATCTTGGAGTATGGACTTTATGAGCGATAGTTTAACGTGTGGCAGGAGATTCAGAACCTTAAATATCATCGATGATCATAACAGAGAAGCATTGAACATTGAAATAGATACATCCTTACCTACCCGCAGGGTGATACGCAGCCTAAGGCAAGTGATAGAAGAAAGAGGGAAACCTGATAGGATCAGAGTCGATAATGGCCCTGAATACACGAGTAAGGAACTGGTAGAATGGTGTTCCAAAATGGGAATTGAACTCCTGTTTATTCAGCCCGGTAGGCCTATGCAGAACGGCTATATCGAGCGGTTTAATGGTACATATCGGCGTGATATCCTGGATGCGTATATGTTTAATGACCTGGATGAAGTGCGGGAACTAACCTGGAAATGGATGGAAGAGTATAATAATTACAGACCACATGATTCCCTGAAAGGATTATCACCTAGAGAATATGTGATCACTAAACAAGCTGATCAATTGAAAACTGTGTAGGGTTTTCTAAAAGCAAACTGTCTCGAAAAGGGTAAGCTTACAGCAGGAGATTCAGAACCTTAAATATCATCGATGATCATAACAGAGAAGCATTGAACATTGAAATAGATACA
>JANLVJ010000063.1:0-83018 GCA_031363945.1 bacterium
TTATAAGGTTTTGTAACTCTCTTATTGATTCATCGGATACTATTTTACTTGGCAGGAAAATGACAGATGACTTTGTAAAGTATTGGGAGCGTGTATTAAGCAAGGATCCTGACATTCCATTTGCAAAAAAAATGGTTAATACTCCAAAAATTGTTTTTTGCAGAACCCTTGAGAAATCAATATGGACCAACACTATATTGGCAACAGGAAATCTTACAGAAGAAATTAACAACTTAAAAAATCAAAAAGGAAAAGATATCATTGTTTATGGAGGTGCCAGCGGGCCAAGGATATTGGCAAGTAATTGTAGCTCCCCTACATCTTAATTTTACAGTACCTTAAGTATGGCTATAAAAAATCAAGTACTAGATCTGACGCCTTTAGGAATGAAGTTTACAATTCTACAAACCAACATTGACACCTGTGGCAAGTCACTTGACCTACACTGGGATTTATTACCTGGTTGCAATATGAGTGATCCATTGGTGCATATTCATCCAAATGCTATTGAAACGTATGAGATTTTAGTAGGGGAAATGGAAATTTTTATTGGTGATGAATGGTTAACAGCAAAAGAAGGAGATAAGCTCTCTATTCCTGTAGGGGTTAAGCATGCTTTTCGAAATTCATCCCCATATATGGTTTCGGTCTTCAACACGCATCAACCTGCCTTAAGAATGGAGAATTATTTTGAAGATGTCTGTAAAATCTTAAATAAACTAACACTCAATGGGGAAATTGAATTTAAAATGAGGTTGAAAACGATGCTTTATATGGGTGTACTGATGAACAACTATCGAAATGAGATTATTGCAAAAAGTCCTCCTGATATTGCTATCAGAACGCTGGGCTATATTGGTAATCTGTTGAGACTGCAATACTAGATGAAACATCAAATGGTTTGTAGATTACCGATTCTATTTATCGATAAACAGCATATGAATTAAATTAATAGCTTGGTTTTAAACGTCTTTTAAAGTTGCAACGTTTGATTTTTGATTAAAATGCATAAGCCTCCAGAATTTGTCTTTTAACGCTGAATTGGATAAAAATTAAATATTAACAGGAATAGGAGGTGTTTTCTTTAAATGTGAAAATCCCAAAGCCTTTAACCAATGGTATAAAACACATCTTGGTTTTGACACAGGCCCATATGGAACAAGTTTTGAATGGAGGTAGATTGACGACAGCGCAAAAAAAAGGCCTTACCCAGTGCAATCCTTTGATATGAAACAACAGATTTTGAGCCCTCATCAAAAGATTTTGTGATAAATTATAGGGTTGAAATATGGAAAACGTCGTAATAAGGCTTAAAAATGAATGTGTAAAAATTCTAGATTATATTGAAGATAATGATTACAGTAAATTCGTTCGTATTTTGTATCTTCAGGACAATAAAATTTAATTATGGGAGCCTAAAGATTTGGTCATTAGCGATATAAATCTTGCCGCAGCTTTGATGTTTATTGACAACCTATGACTACCTATATTTCATTATTGAGAGGAATCAATGTAAGCGGTCACAATCTGATAACAATGAAAGCGCTCTGTAAGTCCTATCAAAATCTTGGATTTTCTGATGTGATAACATATTTGCAGAGTGGTAATGTTATCTTTTCTGACAGGGATCGGGAAACTGATGTGCTGGAACTGGATATTTCACATATGATAAAGAAAGATTTTGGGTTTGAAGTGCCAGTTATCGTACTGTCAGCAGGAAGTTTAAGCCAGATAATTAATAACAACCCACTTACCGATCAAATTGATAAAGATCTATCCTTTCAACACGTTACCTTTCTTTCTACAGCATTTAAAGATTTTGATATACGGACAATTGAATCCAAAAAGCAAGGCGGTGAAGAAGTGTACTTTGTTAAAAATGCTATTTACTTGTATTGCCCGAATGGATATGGAAAAACAAAGCTGACCAATAATTTCTTTGAAACAAAATTGAAGCTTACAGCAACAACAAGAAATTGGAAAACGACAAATGAGCTTTTAACAATAGCCCAGCAATAAAATAAAGATGTTAAACTGAAAAGCCGATAGTTCTAAATTGGTGTATTGATCCTGAATCTTTCTTCATTTTTGATATCGGGTAACCTGGTTTCCGAAAGACTTCCACCCCTTAATTATCAACTACAAAAATTTCTTTAAAAACGGAACTATAAAAGTTACTCTTAACAGGAATTTGTAATATTATGCAAGATGATAGTCTTTAATATAGCCCAGAGTTCAAAAATATATAAATTCGATTTTGGAAATTTTATCTAAAAAAAGTTAGATTTTTTAAACATTATATCATAAAGCCTAACAACTATTATTTATTAACTCCTGGCATTAAAAAACTTAATGAATACTATTAAGATAGCTAAAACCACTATAAATCATAAGTTTGAGACTATACAACTTCTTAGGTTTTTTGCCTTTTTAATTGTAGTTATATGTCATGCTACGTTTTATACAGCTGAACGGCTTAAAAAAGGGTTCTACCTATATCAGTCTGGATATAATGGAGTAGCCCTTTTTTTTGTAATTAGTGGGTTTGTAATGATTGTTTCATCTCAAAAATTAGTCGATAAAAAAGATGGATGGAGTATTTTCTCGATTAGAAGAATAATCAGGATTGTTCCCGTTTATTGGCTTTTGACGACCTACAAGCTTATTCTTATGTTGGCACTTCCTGGTTTAATTATCCACTCTCGCTTAAGTGCATTAACAGTACTAAAATCTTATTTTTTTATTCCGGCTTTAAATTTAGATGGAGTATTGTTTCCTATAGTAGGTGTCGGTTGGACGCTCAATATGGAAATGTTTTTTTATCTGTTATTTGCAATTGCGCTTGTTGTAAAGATCAAGCCCGTAATCTTTTTAGGTTTTGTTTTGATTCCTTTGTTTATACTCAGTTTTTATGCACAAGATTCATGGCCTGATTGCAGACTTTATGCTCAACCAATTATAATCAATTTTATGCTAGGCGTTTTTGCCGCCAGTTTGATCCTGAACAACATTAAATTACCGAAAAAGCCTGCTTTTTTTATTCTTTTTGTCTCTTTGCTAGCTTTAGTTATCCCTAACGAGTACATACTTCCGTTATTACACAATAATCAGTTAACCTATAAATTGATTATATTTTTGGTTTCTTTATTAATAGTCTACAGTTCAACCTCTATTGAAAAGCAGATACACTTCTCACCACCTGCCTGGCTGGTTTTCTTGGGTGGTGCATCCTATTCCCTTTATTTATTACATCCTATGATTGCCCCAATTGCACCAGCGATACTTAATATTCTTGGAATGCCTTTACCCTGGTTATCAGTAATTTGTGCTATTGGAATTGCGATTACTGGTGGAAGTCTATTTTTCCTTTATTGTGAAATGCCAATTACAGCTTTTTTTGTAAGACATGCCAGAAAATCTAATCTGATATAAGGTTGAGTTTTCTTTTTTAATTAATTTCCCATAATTACCGCTTGAGTTTAACATAATTTATTTGGAGAGAATTTGAAATTAGGATCATGACTTCATACAAATCGAAAATCGGACTTGAAATAGTGATACCAATTGGTATTATTTTAACATTCAATTTTGTCTTGATAATTTTCACTAAAGCCTGGGCAGGCCTTCCAATTTTACTATTAGTTGTTTTCTTTTTTTTCTACTTGTTTAATTCTACTATCTACTATATCACAGAAGATTGCCTGATCGTAAAATGTGGTGTTTTTATAAATAAGAAAATTTACCTGGATCATATTACCCGTATAATTCCAACCAGAAACCCAATAAGTGCTCCAGCTAATTCTCTTGACAGGCTTGAAATCTTTTATAATTCATTTGATAGTAGTATTATTTCTCCTTTGGATAAGGAAGGTTTTATTTTGCAACTAAAGAAGTCGAATCCTTTTATACTTGTAAAACTGCAATAATGTAAAATCTTTTATTAATAGGATAAGGTTTATAAAAGCTTCTGGTTTTCGGAATACTTTTTATAAAAAGCAGTTTCCAACTGGCAAATGGCTTGAGGTAAAAGGCCTCGCATTAACCAACCAATTGATCGAAATAGATATGGAAGTTACGAGCCAAACAAATAATCTTCCTTTACGAATAGTCAGGATGTCGATAAACTTATCCGTGATAAAATGGGAATAGACCTCGGACAAATTTTTTTTCAAATAAAAACAGAATAAGCCTGAGTCTGTTTGAACAAATCGAGAAGGATACAAAATAATGAAGCAGAATAAATTTCTAAACCTGGCCTTTAATAAATTACTTTCTGATGAAACCAGGGAAAAAAGTGAACGGGTAATTCTTATCATAGCAATTTTTAGTTTCTTAATTCATTTACTCCTTATTTATTTGGTTTCAATTAACGTTATTCCAAATAGTTCAGATTCTGAATTGCTGAAAAATCCTATTGCTGCTATTTATACCCCATTCTCATTTATCCTGGTGTACGAGGTCTATTTATTGATTTATTACCTGCCAAAATCAATTACCACTTACGTTAGTAAACAATATGAAATTATTACCCTGATCGTGATCAGGCGATTGTTTAAAGACCTGGCACATCTGTCACTATCTTCTGATTGGTTCCGGACTAAATCTGATCTGCAATTCACTTATGATCTGATTGCCTCTCTGGTAATATTTTATCTGTTGTATTTATTCTACTTCCAAAGTAAAAAGGCTCCAAAAGATACTGAAGAGAAAAAAGTGCTACCCGCTAATTTATTGCAGTTTATAGAATTAAAAAAGTTTATTGCTACCTGCCTGGTTCCAATTTTACTAATTCTAGCAATTTATACCTTAATTAATTGGGTAACAGGTACTTTCTATCAGTCAAATAAAGCCATAATTAATTTTAAAAATATCAATAATATTTTCTTTGACCAGTTCTTTACTGTTTTAATTGTAGTTGATGTGATTTTATTACTCTTTTCATTCTTTCACACCGATGAATTTCATAAAGTAATTCGAAATTCAGGTTTTATTATTTCAACGATCCTGATTCGTTTGTCATTTGTCGTAAATGGTTCTGTGAATACTATCCTCATAGTTTCTGCCATCATATACGGGCTTTTGATTCTGACAATACATAATAAATTTGAGAAAGATATTATGCCCACCCGATCCTGATACGCAATACTCGAAGAATAAAAATTATTAATGATCCTGTCTCTTTTGATTGTTTATTTTTTTTATTCACCTTGGTTTGTGTATTTGAAATTTCAAATAATGAAATAAGATATTATTCCTGGATTCTTGATCGATCTTAAATAGATCAATTAGTTTACCTTTTGATTTGAAATAATTTATCTTTTTGCTTGCTGGTTTAACATGGTCTTTTATTCGGTCTGTTTAAACCCATTCTGTTATGAATGCTGATGAAAGTTTAAAATTTAAACAGGAATTCCTAAATATCAAACGTCCAGTTTATCATGGAGCTTACAGTGGGAAATCAATTTTTTTAGCTAGAAAATCTTTATAAATCCAGTTATGAATAGCCTAATGGTACATACTAATAAAACAGTAATACTTATTGTTTTATTTCTCTTTCCTGTTCATAGCAATCTTTTTGCAACGCCTTTTAACTTTCCTGTTCATAGCCATCTTTTTGCAACGCCTTGGAATATCATAAAACCAGACAGATCTAAATTCAGAAATAAACCTGGTTCAGCTGAAATTGTCAAACTTCAGGTTGAATATACTGACACTCCTCTGGGTATAGATGTAATTGCTCCCAGGTTCAGCTGGCAGATGCTGGCTCCGCCGGGAAGTCGTGGTTACAGACAGACTAAATATCAGCTCGAGGTTCAGGATTTCAAAAGACGAACAGTCTGGAAATCTATGGTGACTACTTCTCAGTCTCTGGCAATCGTTTATGGTGGCAGTCCTTTAAAACCAGGCAGCAGGTATGATTGGAAAGTTACCGTCTGGGATCATACAGGTGGCAGCTCAAATAATACCTCCTGGTTTGAAACCGGATTAATGAATTCAAATCGAAACCTGGAAGCTTGGGATGGTGCAAACTGGATTGGTGGTACATCAAAGGATATAGTTCTATATTCCCGATACCTTCCTCTATTTAATATGGCATATTCCTTAAAAATACTTCCTGCAAGTGAGCGGGCGGCTGTGATCCTGGGTGCAAATGACAGCCGTTTGATGGATAAAAACAAAAATAATTTTCAGACTGAAAATAAAATTAATACAAGCTACTTTAAAGTGGAGTTAGATATTACGAGTTTAAGTAGCGTTAGGGGAAATGCATACCTGCATATATTCAGGTCTGGTTATACTGATACTGATAAGGTAAATGTACCAGTAAAGACGTTCATCATTAACAGAGCAATCATTAATGAGCTGAATAAAAATTTACCACATAAATTTCTGATTCATGGTGAGTATGGTGAGTTAACTTTTAGTATTGACGGACGTAATGATTTTTCTATAGCATTTATTGAAAAACCTGCAACAGCTGGGCCTGAGGGTGCAACTACAATAAACCAAATGCCCAGACCAGCCGGTAATAACCTGGTGGCAAGAGATGCTATATCATCAGGATCTGTTTCTCAAAATCCAGAGACTAATTCAGCCGGTACTTCTCAGGTAAAAGATGTCGACAGAAAAACCGGGTCTGCTCAGGTAAAACGAGGTATCAGAAAAACCGGGAATGCTTTGTTAAAACGTAATGCCAGGACAAAGACGTCAACAATTCCTGAACCTCTTCAGGCATTTTTAGTCTTGCCAGTAGCTTCCCTAAACCTTAATCCAATGGGGACAGGTAATGACGTTATTCCGTATGGTATGCTATGTGACCTGGGATTCTCAGTTGATGCCGGACAAAATGCGAGTATAACCGATCTTATTGTCTATAATACAAGGCCTCCTAATACAACTGTTTTTCACGAAGATTTATTGAATAACACATATACAGGTATTTTTGCCAATTTTATAAATAAAGGAGCATCAGGTTTGAGTATTTCAAATGGTGCTTTCCTGTTATCTGGGGGTGAAAAGGGGATACTGGTGATTGCAAATCCCAGTCATAATGCAATGCCAATGCTTCGCACGAAGTTTTCTACTACAAAACAGGTTGCCTCTGCACGTATTTATGTGACTGCCAGGGGTATTTATGAACTTTATCTGAATGGAAAAAGAATTGGTGATGATTATTATAATCCAGGATTGAGCCAGTATGATCATACGCATTTCTATCAGACTTATGATGTCAGCGACCAGATAAAACCAGGAGACAATGCACTTGGAGCAATGCTTGCTGAAGGCTGGTGGAGCGGGCTGTTGAGTTTTGGTACTAACTGGAATTATTTTGGTGACCGTCAGTCTTTACTTGCCAAGCTGGTAATTACTTATGCCGATGGTTCAAAAAAAGTAATAACAACCAATGATAAAGACTGGAAGTATTTTAATAACGGACCAGTAGTTTATAGCAGCCTGTTAATGGGCGAGGCTCAAGATGCAAGACGTGAAGAAGTGATCAGCAACTGGAGCTTCGCATCATTCGATGATAGTCAGTGGAAAAATGCTTCTATCGTTAACCTTGAAGGATCAGCATACAATGGGCAAAGCCTTGACGTATTTGGTCATAAACAGATTTTAAGTTTTGACAAGCTCAAATTAATAGGGCAGATAGGTAAAAATGCAGGTACTTATAGAACACTTAATGCAATTGGTATGCAGGAAGTCAGATCAGGAGTGTACATCTATAATCTTGGTCAGAATATCGTTGGAGTACCCAAAATAACCTTCGCTACTGGTTATGCGGGACAAAAAATAACTGTAAGATTTTCTGAAGTTCTTTACCCTGATTTGAAGCAATCGGGTAAGAATGTTGGTATGATTATGACTGAAAATTACAGAGCCGCCTTAAGTGAGGATACCTATATTATGAAAGATGGTTTTCAGGTTTTTCAACCTCATTTCACCTCTCATGGTTTTCAGTATATAGAGATTACGGGCATTGACCAGCCTTTACCTCTTGAGGCAGTACAGGGAATTTCAATAAGCTCTGTTCATACGCTTACGGCAAGTTATGAAAGCTCAAATAAAAAGGTAAACCAGCTATGGTCAAATCTGGTTTGGTCAAACGTTGATAACTTTTTGTCGATTCCAACAGATTGTCCCCAACGTAATGAACGAATGGGCTGGTCTGGTGATATCAGTGTTTTTTCGCGTACAGCTTCTTATATTTCTAATGCCGATCAATTTTTAAGCAGGCATATGCTGGCAATGCGTGATGATCAGCTTGCAAATGGCAAATTTACAGATATCGCTCCTGTGGGAGGGGGCTTTGGTGGTTTGCTTTGGGGCAGTGCAGGTATAACCGTTGCCTGGGAAGCCTATCAGCAATACCAGGATAAGGGTTTGCTTGAAAATCAGTATGCAGCAATGAGCAGATATATGGCATACCTGAAATCAACCATTAGTAAAGTGACAGGGTTAAGCAGTGATAATGCGCTCGGTGACTGGTTGGGTCTTCAAAATAACCAGCTGGGTACAGATTATCTGGTGACAGCCTATCATGTATTTGACCTTGGTATTATGGTACAGGTAGCTGAGGTTCTTCATAAACCGATTGATGTAGCCATGTTCAGAAAAGAATATACAGCGCGCAAAGCCTTCTTCAATAAAACTTTTGTAAACGGTAATAAAAAGTCATTGGGTCTGGTCAGTGGCAATGGGGTAGGACAGCCTCAAACTACTGAAATGGCAAAGTTTAAACTGGCAGATACCCAGACCTCATATGCTGTAGGGCTGGCACTTGGAGTTTTTGATGACAGGAATATTCCATTTATGATTGAAAATCTAAAAGCCACAATTCTTCGCGAAAATATAGATGACAAGGGTATAATGAGACCCGTAAATTCTCTGATGACAGGTTTTATAGGAACTGCCTGGATCAGCAAAGCACTTTCTGATGCAGGTTTAACAGATCTTGCTTATAAACTGCTCGAAAATGAACAATTCCCATCATGGCTGTATCCTGTAAATCAAGGCGCCACGACCATTTGGGAACGCCTGAATGGTTATACTGCTGAAAATGGGTTTGGTGGAAATAACGGTATGAATTCATTCAATCATTATTCTTTCGGTGCTATTGGACAATGGTTAATGGCCTATTCACTGGGTATTCAGCGTGATAAACCCGGATTCCAGCATTTTATATTACAGCCCGAACCCGACCCTACAGGTAAAATGATCTGGGCCAAAGGCATGTATGACTCTCAGTATGGGCCTATTAGTAGCAGCTGGAAACTTGCTAAAGGAATTTTTTTTTTTAAAACTTCTGTACCGGCAAATACTTCGGCTACCTTATTTCTGCCAGCTGATGATTTGAAGAGCATAACTGAAAATGGCAAATCAATTGGAAGCAGTGCTGTAAAGTTTATTGGTATTGAGAAAGGGAAAGCAGTTTTTGAATTGACTGCTGGTGACTATAGCTTTTCATCGGTTTTGCTTCACTAATTGACGCCGAAAATCTTTGACCATTGTGCAAAAAAGCGTATTATCATCCAGTAAACCGTACTTAGCAAAAGGCAGCACTGCAGGGCAAAATAGCGTATTGAATGTTAATTGACTGTACTACCGAGCAGTAGACCGTACTGCTTCAAATACTATTACTTACACTGGCATTTTCAAAAGTTGACATCTCGTTTAAAAAATTTACTGCACTTTTAATCAGGGGATAGGCAAGAGCGCAGCCTGTGCCTTCTCCCAGGCGCAGACTAAGTTTTAACAGTGGTTCTGCTCCAAGGAAATCCAGCAATCTACGATGCCCTTTTTCACCAGATTCATGACAATATATAGCGTTTTGAATTATTGTTTTATCAAGCATATAGGCAGAAAGACAGGCAGTTGTAGCTATGAAACCATCAATAAGAATTACCATATTTTGCTGTCGTGCTTCAAGAATTGCACCCGCAATTTGCATAATCTCGAAACCACCAAACCAGGCCATATAATCTAAGAGCTCATTATTACCAGTAAAATTGTTTATCGCCAGTTCTAATACCTGAATTTTATGGTTTAACTGAGACTTATTTAAGCCTGTGCCCTTACCCACACATTCTGCTATCGGTATTTTGCAGAGTACGCTCATAAGAGCCGATGCGCTCGAGGTATTGCCGATACCCATTTCACCAAAACCAATAATATTACAACCCTCTTTTGCAAGATGTTTGACTAAATTTCGACCTTTCTCAAAGCAAAGTTGTAATTCCTGGCTTGTCATGGCAGGGCCTGATAAAAAAGAGGCTGTGCCTCTGCCGACTTTTTGATCTAGAATATTTAGGGACGGACTAAAATCATAGTTTACCCCAGCATCTACCAATAATAATTCAATAGCATTTTGTCTACAAAAAACATTGATGGCCGCTCCACCTGCCAGAAAAGTGTTTACCATCTGCCTTGTAACTTCCATTGGATATTTACTCATACCGAGGGCTGTAATACCATGATCGGCTGCAAATACAACGACATGAGGTTTTACAAGTTCAGGGTTTGTGCTATTCAGGACCATTCCGATTTGAAAAGCGAGATCTTCGAGAATACCCAGGGAACCTTCAGGTTTGGTCTTTTGACTGATTCGCTCTTTAAGCTTTATTGAAAGCTGAATTGTTTCGGCCTTTATCTGCTTTCCTGTCAGTTCGTCGTTTGAAAAATGACTTCCTCTCGAATCTTCCTCAACTACTTTAATCGGCTTATTACAAACATCAGATTGAAGTACAACTTCTTTTTCTGATTTTTTTATTGATTCATTATTATTTAAAATTGCTTTCCCAGAAATATAATTGATAGTTGTCACAACTGGCTTCAATGATTTATTTTTCCACCCTAACTGTTGAAGCATAGGCTGCTGCTCATAGTCAGTAGCCGGTTTACCTATACAGAAATATCCCAATGGCTCAATCTCATCAGGCAGGCCTAATAATTTTTTAAAGTGATAATAGTTTAAAATTGAGATCCAGCCCATAGAATAGCCCTGATTGGTGAGCGAAAGCCAGATGTTTTCTACCGCACATACAGCACTGAATTTTATAGTTTCATTGGTGGCTATTGTGCCAATAGTAAAATCATTCAGTACCGATCTGTCGTAGCAAACTACTAAACCAACGGGGGCATCAAGTATAGCCTCTAATTTCAATGAATTATATTGGCTTTTCTTATCATTTGATTCAATGCAATCAAGCGCTTTTGAATTTGAGGAATCAAAGAGCTTTTTGATTTCAATTTTTATTGCACGATCATGAATGATATAATATCTGCTGGCATCAGTTAAGCCAACCGAAGGAGCCATATGCCCTGCTTCAAGAGCCATTGCAAGCACTAAATCAGGCACAGAATCAGATTTGAAGTGCCGGGTGTCACGCCTTGTTTTAAATAGTTCTTCTAAGTTTAGCATTTCAGGCAGGACGATAAAAATTGATTCGGCTAATTTAATTATATTCTACTTCAGGAAAAATTCGGAGATCCTTTTTTACCAAGATCAAAGCTTGTTCAGTTCTGTTTTAAGTGGCTTTATTCTACAGATCGTATATTCGCAAATATAAATTGTAAGATGAAAGATAAAATTTGGCTTTCAATTGAGCCACAAATTCTTGGAAGTGCCCAGCAAATAGCAAAAAATAAAAAAATTAGTTTCTCTAAGTTAATTGAAGACCAGTTAAAATTAGTGATAGAGGCTGACGCAAGAAAAAATGATTTACACAAGACTTCATCTTTACCAAAACTCCCAAAAGTCTGATCAGTCAAATGAGGAACTTTATTGATGACCTGATTACAAGTTTTGAATTAAATGAACATGTTACGGACGCCTCATTCGGCTATGTTTATAATAATAATACGAATCTACAGCATCTTTTTTTAGCTCTGGGTTTATCAGGAGATGAAGAAAAGGTAAAATCGATGACTTGGTTCATCAAATCAAAATATCTGCCTGATTCTGTGCTGAACTTTGCCTCAAGTTTGGCTGATGATGGCATTTATAGTTTTGTAAAATCAGGAAATTTTACGTTCTATGAAAAAGGTTCAGCCAAAGTAATTGAACCAATACTGCTTCAGTATTTTTTACAACCCGAAGTTTATAAAGCGCAGTTAATAGAAAGCATCAAAAGTGTTAAATTAATTACACTTTTTAAGGATATCTCTATGGATAGCAGTATATTAAATTTTCAAACATATAAACGCGATTCAGGTGAATTCATTCCGTTATTTACTGACCAGGAGATGATTCAAAAAACGGGAATGTCAGTTATTCCTGAAAACTTAACGGTTTTGGCCTTTGACTTTAATCAGTTAAACTCACTTATAAATGATAACCTAAATAACCGGTTATATATACTTAATCCCGGTAGTCAGTTTGAATTTGAATTTATAAGCTGAACGCGCGTTTTCAACGATGTATATGGATAGGCTTGTTTATCTTTTCTGGACATAAAATGGATTCTCTGGTATCTGTGTAAATTTTACTTACACTTATCCGATAAGGGTAATATTTCAGTATTTTAAGGGAAAATATCTTTATGAAATTACACTGTCTATATATTTCAATTTTAATTTCCTGTTTCTTTGCATGCCAGCATAAAATTTCGGTAAACAATCAGGCAGTCGGGCAGTCAGGCTCAAACTCTGATGTGCAAACTGGTTCAATGGTAGACAAGCAGGCTGCTTTAAAAACCAGTGCCTACGAAGTTCAAACTGGGGGCATAAAAATGATTACCGTTGCCGGTAAATATAAAGTCTGGACCAAGAAAATCGGCGATGGTAAAATTAAGGTTCTTCTTTTACATGGAGGCCCAGGTTTCTCGCATGATTACTTTGAGTGTTTCGAAAGCTTTTTACCCAAAGAAGGTATTGAATTCTATTACTATGATCAGCTGGGAAGTGGCTATTCAGATATGCCCGCTGACACCACGCTATGGAATATTCCGCGGTTTGTTGAAGAAGTCGAAGCAGTCAGAAAAGGACTGGGACTTGAACAATTTTATTTGCTCGGGCATTCATGGGGTGGTATGCTAGCCATGGAATACCTTACAAAATATCAAAGCCATGTAAAAGCTGCAGTGCTGTCAAATATGACCGCAGGCATAAAGAGTTATGTAGCCTATACTAAAAAACAAAAAATTGAATTTTTTACTCCACGTGAACTTGCGTTATATGATTCCCTTGACAGGCGTAAAGATTATAGTTCACAGACTTATCAGGATCTGGTAAATAAAACCCTCTACACCCATGTTCTTTGCAGACTGCCTTATGAAAGCTGGCCTGAGCCACTTGTGAGAGCTATTAAAAAGTCTAACAACATTATTTACATACAGATGCAGGGGGTCGATGAGTTTCATGTTACGGGCAATTTTAAGAACTGGGAAATGTGGGATCGTTTGCCATCTATAAAAGTACCAACTCTGGTTCTCGGAGGTATGTATGATGAAATGAACCCGGTTGATATGCGATTAGAAGGTAAACTGATTCCAAATAGTCGTACCTATTTATGTCCGAATGGAAGCCATATGAGTATGTATGATGATCAGCTCAATTACTTCAGTCACCTGACGGGTTTTTTGCATGACGTAGATGAGAATAAATTTAAGGCTGATAAAAGGTAGACCGCATTTGCAGTTAGCAAACTGATCTATCAAGATATTGGCAGCTTGCTCACTATATATGCTATCTGAACTTTGATTTTTAGTTTTTCTATAAACTCAGGCACTGAGGTTATTCATATTGTTTAAGGGCCTCCAGGAAATCATCAATATCTCCGCAGAGGTGAGCAGTAAATTGGGTGATTTTTTCAATTGGCCAGTTCCACCATGCTAGCCCCAGTAGCTCATTAATAGTTTCGGTATCGAAACGCATACGTATGAGCCTTGCTGGATTACCCCCTACAATACTATAGGGTTCAATATCAGTTGTTACCACTGAATAAGCGCCAATTATTACTCCATCACCAATCGTTACTCCCGGTAGAATTGCTGCTTTATAACCGATCCATACATCATTACCTATAATAGTATCTCCTTTTATTGGAAATATTTTTCCTTGCATTGAATCAGCCCAGTCACCTCCAAAAATCGAAAACGGGTATGAACTTACTGACTGAGTCAGGTGGTTCGCTCCATTCATGATAAATTCAACTCCACTGGCAATCATGCAAAACTTACCAATTATGAGTTTGTCACCTGTGAAATCAAAATGGTAACGGATATTTCGCTTGAAATTTTCTACTGATTCAAAGTCATCATAATACGTATAATCGCCAATAAAAATTTGTGGATGCCTGATTAATGATTTCAGAAAACTTAGCTTCTGGTAACCGGCAATAGGAAATGCGGTGGTAGGTGCAACAACTGCCATGAGCTCATATATTTTACTGAATCTAAAGTAGTTGTTTTTGATGAACTGGCAGGAAAATTATAAAGACACAAACGGGCAGGCATATCTTCTGGCTAGAGATCAAGGTATTCACGAAAACCACGGGCTACGGCCTGAGGATCATATTCTAGCCCATAGTTTATGGTTGAATCTTCCCATCCGTCTTTATATCCTTTTTCTATGCCTTGCTGAAAACCTGATTTATTTGGATTAGCCTGAAAAACTGTCCATTCGTATTGATCACCATATGTTTTTTTAGCATCTGTCATATCATCAAAAGAAATCATCTCATAGCTATTCTTTTCGGTATTTCTAATGATGATCATGCCTTCTGTAGGCTTTGCTGTTTTGAATTTCTTCCACATAATAGAGATTTTTATAACCGAATTTTAGACATTGAATCTGAAATGCATGATATCTCCATCTTCAACGATATAGGTTTTGCCTTCAACGCCTAATTTGCCGGCCTCTTTACAAGCGGCCTCAGAACCAAGGGCAACAAAATCTGCATATTTGATAACTTCAGCACGAATAAACCCTTTCTCAAAGTCAGTATGAATAACACCGGCAGCCTGAGGTGCCGACATACCTTTCGTAATGGTCCATGCCCGCACTTCCTGTACACCTGCGGTAAAATAGGTGGCAAGGTTAAGCAGGGTATAAGATGATTTAATCAGTTTGTTAACTCCAGGCTGGTCAAGGCCAAGATCGGCAAGAAACATCTGCCGCTCTTCGAAAGAATCGAGTGAAGCAATATCAGCTTCAATTTCTGCGCTGATGATAAGTACATCTGCACCTTCAGCCTTGACGTTTTCTTTTACTTTATCAACATAGTCATTTCCGGTAAGCACCGATTTTTCATCAACATTACACACATAGATTACTGGCTTTATGGTTAGAAGATTCAGGTCTTCTAAAGGCTCCTGCGAAAGAGCATCTAGATCTAACGATCTTACAGACTGTCCTGAAAGCAGGTGATCGCGAACCAACGTCAAGATATCGTATGAACGTTTGGCATCTTTATCTCCTCCGGTTTTTACCATTTTTTCAACCTTAGGAATTTTTTTTTCTACCGATTCCAGATCTTTAAGTTGCAGCTCGGTGTCGATAATCTCTTTATCTCTTATCGGGTCAACAGAACCGTCAACATGAATGACATTTGGATCATCAAAACAGCGTAGCACATGTATGATGGCATTCGTATTTCTAATCGTACCCAGAAACTGATTACCCAGACCTTCACCTTTACTTGCCCCCTTTACCAGACCTGCAATATCTACGATTTCAATAGTATTTGGAACAACGCGTTGGGGCTTTACCAGCTCTTCTAGCTGGGTTAGCCTTTCATCAGGGACTGTTATAATACCAATATTTGGCTCAATTGTACAGAAAGGAAAATTAGCTGCCTGTGCCTTGGCATTTGATAATGAATTAAATAGAGTGGATTTGCCTACATTAGGCAAGCCGACAATACCGCATTGTAATCCCATTGCTAGTGTATGTTTAAATAAAGCGCGAAATTAAAGCTTTAATCTGAATTAAAGGCGGTATGCCTTATTGTTTCAGCTCAGAGAAATGGAGACCATTTTTCTGAAGGTCACTAAGGCTTTCAGAAACCTTTTCTACATATAAATCAAACAGCCCGCTTTCTGCAGCGCGGCCAAGAAGCTCTATGACCTGCAAGCGCTTCAAAGAGTTTTCTTCTTTCAAAAAGGCAGAATATTCAGTGATATAAATATCAATGGTTGCTTCATCTAACCAGCTAAGATCATTGATGACTTCATCAAATGAATCCAGATTATTCGTGAAATAGTCTGGGAACTGAAGTAAATCTGCGATGTTTTCATAGAAAGCATCAAGCCAGTGAATTTTTGAACCTGAAAGATGTACTTGCAGTCCATCATTAATAACTGAAATTGCATTGGCACTACTGCCTTCGGGGGTAACCCTATTAGTATCTGTTAAATTGCTTTCATTGCCTGTTGCGATTTCTCTGCTTACCCGGTAATAAGCTCGGGGACTTAGTTTTTCAGTTTGCATCCTTTACTGTAATAAATGACTCATAATGATTTGGTGTATAATAGGCAGATGAGTCGCTGCCGGTGATTAATCTTTCAGCACCCCGGTTTACACCTTTCTGGTGAGGGTTCACATCCCATTCCTGGTAGTTTATACGCTTGCCTGCAGAATCTGTTTCTGGTAGCCTGCCTTCAAAATTGCCGAAGTGACGGCTTCCTACATAACCTGTTGGTGCTGAATGATGAATGCGAATATACTCTAATACCTGTATTACCTTGGTAGGTACAGTTGTTATTTGCTGTTTGCGCGAAGATATTGAACTCGGTGTTTCAAAACCTTTCTCTGTTGTATTTAGTGTTTTAACTCCTGGTTGAGAGCAAGAACTCATGAAACAACTGCTGATACTTAGCAGGAATAAAACTGTTAATCTTATCATTTACTGATCATAAAAAAAGCGTAAGGATAATATCCTTACGCTTGTTTAAGGTAGAACTATATTTTTAGTATTCAAATTTCACATCATCACCTTCAACTTTACGAACAAGGTCAAATTCTTCGTATCTTTTTTCAACAACTTCCTGGTTATTTTTAATATAACTAATCACATCTGTCAGGCCTTCTGAAAATTTTTCAAAATCTTCTTTGTAGAGAAATATTTTATGTTTGACAAAGACTCCATCTTCAAGTCGCTTCTTGCTTTCTGTAATTGTCAGGTAGTAATCGTTAGATCTGGTTGATTTTACATCAAAGAAATATGTTCTTTTACCAGCCCTTATCTTTTTCGAGTAAACTTCTTCCCTGTCTTTATTATCAAAATCTCCCATTAGCTGAATTTTTCTTCATGGTAAATATATAAGATATAGTAGTAAAGTTCAAAAAATGTTTTAATTGATAAAATTATATATCAAATTTCTTCTTCAAGTAACTGTTTTTCAAAAAGCTCTGCATAAGCACCTCTTATGGCCATTAATGAATCATGATTACCATTTTCAATTATAGTAGCATCTTGTAAAACCAGGATCTGATTTGCATGACGTATGGTTGACACCCGGTGACTGATAATAATTGACGTCTTATTTTTCATAATTCTGCCTAAATTTTTCAAGATCTTTTCTTCGGTATGAGTATCGACAGCCGAAAGGCAATCATCAAGCAATAAAATTTTAGGTTCTTTAATTAGGGCACGTGCAATTGAACTTCTCTGCTTCTGCCCACCAGATAAAGTGATGCCTCTTTCTCCAACGTAGGTTTGAAAACCGAGTGGAAAGGCCATTATGTTATCATAGATTCCGGCATCCCGTGCTGCCTGATCAACTTGCTCAGGGCTCGTTTGATCAATACCAAAAGCTATATTATTATACAGGGTATCTGAGAACAGAAATACTTCCTGAGGAACAAAACCAATGTGCTGCCTCAGACTTGAGAGTTTATAGTCTTCTATGTTTTTTCCATCGATCAGTATTTTACCTTCAGTGGCATCATACATACGGGTGAGTAGGTTGGCAATAGTCGTTTTACCTGAGCCCGTTCGTCCAAGTATTGCAAGTATCTGCCCAGGCTTCACATGAAAAGAGACATTTTTTAATGCGCAGATTCCCGTATCAGGGTAAATAAATGATACATTTCTAAATTCTATTTCCCCTTTCAGAAATTGATTATCAATTGTACCATCACATATCTCAGGGTCTGTAAACAGGAACTCATTGATTCTCTTTTGTGAAGCAGAGGCACGTTGAATTAATGAAGTAACCCAACCCAGGGCTGTAACCGGCATGGTTAGCTGATTGATGTACACAATAAATTCAGCTATTGTTCCTGCTGTAATCTGCCCGCTAGATACCTGTAATCCGCCAACAAAAACTGTAAGTGTCGTGCTTAGCCCAATCAGGACCAGCATGGTTGGATAGAAAAATGCCTGAACTTTAGCAAGATCCATTGATTTATCTTTATACAGCTCGCTTTGTATTGCAAAATCAGCACTGAATTTTTTACCCCTGACAAAAGATTTAATTACCCTGATACCGGCAAACGTTTCCTGGACGAAAACCGACAGCCCCGAGAGCTGGGTCTGAATTTCTTCACTCTTTTTATTAATGAGAGAATTAACATAATAGATTACGATTACCAGAATTGGGAGTGGGAGAATTGTGTAAATCGTTAATTCTACATTAATACTCAGCATGGTGCCAATAACCAGAATGAAAAGCACAATAGCGTTCGTAGTGTACATGATGGCAGGTCCCAGATACATGCGTACCCTGCTCACATCCTCAGTAGCCCGCGCCATCAGGTCACCTGTATTATGCCTGCGGTAAAATGCAAGACTAAGCCGCTGGTAATGCTGGTAGATCGAATTTTTCAGATCATACTCAATCAGCCTTGAAACCAAAATTATTGTCTGCCGCATCAGAAACAGAAATAGTCCTCGGATTAGCGCAAGAATAAAAACGATCAAGCCAAACCATAAAACGATTAACCCAAAAAATGAATATAGATCATCCTGGGCATTAAAACCTGTAGTTATTTTAAACAGGGCTATATTATCGTTAACCAGATCAAAAGCTATTCTAATTACCTGCGCAGGAAAAATAACGAAAACGTTTGACAGGATTACAAATAGAATACCTGAAATCAACCGCAAACGGTAACGGTACAGGTATGGGTTTAATTCTTTTAGTTCTTGCATTCGTCGTCAAAGATAGGCGAAAGCCATCTTGCTAATGAAAAATTCCATAAATTGCAATACTTTATCCTTACATGTTATATGATTGAAACCAAGGAATCCAAGGTGCAGAAATCCTCCATCTTTTCAAAAATGTTAGGACAGTCACATCAGAAAGTGATGTTCTGTAGTGATGAAGGAACGGGACTAAAAGCAATCATAGCAATTCATGATACCACCCTTGGTCCAGCCGTCGGGGGTACAAGAATGTGGACCTACCGCTCTGAAGAAGAGGCGCTTGAAGATGTACTGCGTTTATCAAGAGGCATGACCTACAAGGCTGCTATCTCAGGAATTAATCTTGGTGGTGGTTGTGCTGTAATAATTGGTAATTCAAGGCAAGATAAGTCAGAGGCGCTTCTACGCAGATACGCCCGCTTTATAAATAGCCTTAACGGTGAATTTATTACGGGTGAAGATCTTGGTACCAACCCACGCGATATGGAATACATTCACATGGAAACCAAACACGTGGTAGGTATTCCTGAATCATTAGGTGGCAGTGGTGATCCTACTCCTATTACAGCTTATGGCGTATTTATGGGTATGAAGGCCAGCGCCAAAGAATTGTGGGGTAATGATAGCCTTGCAGGTAAGGCTGTTGTAGTTCAGGGAGTAGGCCATGTTGGAGAAGCATTGGTTAAATTGCTAAAAGAGCAAAATGCCAAAGTATATGTTAGTGATCTTGATGAAGAGCGTCTGATATCAGTATCTAAGAAATATGATGCCAAGCCAATGGCAAATAATCATGTTTACGATCTGGACCTCGATATTTATGCCCCTTGCGCTATGGGTGCCACTTTAAATACCGAAACGATCTCAAAATTGAAATGTGCCATTATTGCTGGATCGGCTAATAATCAGCTTGAAGATGAAGAAGTACATGGAAAAATGCTTCTTGATAAAGGCATTCTATATGCTCCTGATTTTTTGATTAATGCCGGGGGTCTTATTAATGTTTATTCAGAAATTGCCGGTTATAACAAAAAGCGTGCATTGCAATTGACTGAAAAAATTTACGATGTTACCCGTGAAATCTTTAAAAAGTCTGGTAATGAGCAAATCCCAACACATGAGGCGGCTCATCGTATTGCCCGCAAACGTATTGAAGACATCAAAAAAATAAAAGCAAGTTATTGATTTGCTTTTTTTTAATTAATAAATTTAATCGTTCTTACCTACCTATGTTAAACCGCAGACACCTAAGGGTTAAAGTGTTGGAAGCTTTGTATGCTTATCATCTATCGGCAGACAGAGATATACCTGCTTTCGAAAAACAATTAGTTAAACAGGTTCATAAAGTTTATGAAATTTACCTGTACCTGATTACATTACCTTTAGAAATAGCTGCTTATGCTACTAAAGATGCCACTGAACGCGCAGGTAAGTATATTCCCAGTGCCGAAGACCTGAATCCTAATCTTCGTATTGCCAGTAATTTGCTGATCAAACTGATGGATGAAAATCCTGAGCTTAAAAAGGCCGTCAAGCTTTACAAAATCAGTCATCATGAAGATGAAGAAACGATCCGGGCGATCTTCAAAGAATTTCGGGCAAGTGCTGAATATGAAATTTACGGTAAGCACGAAGAGCATAAATTCTCAGTAGATAAAGAACTTGTTCAGTTTTTATTTAAAAAAATCGTCTGTAAGAATCCGCTTCTTGAGCAACAGCTTGAAGAAAAAAATATCAGCTGGCCAGTAGATCGTGAAGTAGTTGAAGGCATGGTAGTAAAGACGTTGAAGACGGCTGAACTACCAGCAGGCATTCAATTGCTTGAACTGACTTCAAACTGGGAAGAAGATGAGGATTATATCCGTAAACTTTTTAGAATGACGCTACAGAATGAAGAAGAGTATCAGGGTTATATAGCAGAGAAAACACAGAATTGGGATGTTGACCGTATTGCATTAATGGACACCATTTTAATGAAGATGGCTATCTGCGAGCTTATTAATTTTCCTTCGATTCCTGTCAAGGTTTCTATCAACGAGTATATTGACATATCTAAAGAGTTTAGCACACCGAAAAGCAAGATTTTTATTAACGGTATCTTAGACAAAGTACTTGTTGACCTGAAAAAAGATAATAAGCTTGTCAAAACAGGAAGGGGCCTGGTAGAATAAAATTAAAGTAACTGTTGTATTAATGTCTTCTATTTGCATTTCACTATTTTTGCTGGCCTGTCATCAGCCTCGTAACAGTTATGCAGAAACGCTCTTAACTACACGGGACTCTACTTCAGCCGCAAAATTTCGATTTAATCACAAAAATTATCTTGTTGAAGAGGTAAAAGCTGGTGCTTTAATAACGTATAGTTTTAAATTTGTAAATGACGGGAAAAGTCCGCTAATGATCAGAGGTATTTATACTTCATGCGGGTGTACAGTTAAAAGTCATGATCATATACCAGTTGCGGTCGGTAAACAGGGGCAAATTAAGGTAGTCTTTAATACCGATGGTAAGTCAGGCATTCAACGAAAAATCGTTACCATTATAGCCAATACTGTTCTGCGACTTAGTCAGGTTGCCATGGCAGGAATCATAAAATAACACCAAATAAAAAATTAATATTATGTACGACTTCTTATTGATGGCCGCTCCAGGGGGAGCAAACCAAAATCCAATTGCAACTATTCTTCCTTTTGTTTTAATCGCTGTTGTTTTTTACTTTTTCATGATCAGGCCCCAAGCAAAAAAAATGAAAGATCAGAAGAGCTTTGTTGAAAAACTTTCAAAAGGTGATCGGGTCATCACCCATAGTGGAATACATGGTAAGATTGTAGAATCTGATCCTGCCTTTTTTATTCTCGAGGTTGATCATAATGTGCGTATTAAGTTTGAAAAATCAGCAATTTCTCTTGAGCTTTCAGCAGCCCTGAATAAAGCAGAAGTAGTAAAATCATAATCAGTATTTTCTTGTTTGAAAGAATTAACAGGTAAACACCAACTTCGCTTTCAGAAAAAGGATAAGAAAAAACTTACCCTTTTTCTGGCATGTGGGCTGTTTTCGGTTTGTCTCTGGCTACTGTTTTCACTTTCAAAAACATATACTTATACGACCCCTGCCAATATCGAATTTAGTAATATACCTGAGAAACGCTCACTATCTCTGCCCGCAAAAGTTCAGGTCAGTTTGAAGATTGAAGGATCTGGATGGCAATTACTTACGTCTCGTATAAATTTAACAAATACAGATCTTTTTGCTGACTTAAGTGGTCATAAAATCGGTGGTTTTATTTCTTTAACCGAGTTTATCCCTGATTTTAATTTACAATTGCCCCCTGGTCAGCGCTTGCTTGGTTTGCTGCCAGATACTATTCATTTTAATTACACAGGGCGTAGTAGTCGAAAGATTCCACTTTTAGTCAGGTATACCATTGACTTTCAAAAGCAATTTTATTTTCTTGATCCGGTGTCTACCGGTTTAGACAGTGTGACGATTTCAGGTCCTAACTCAGAAATTGCCAAAATCAGATCCTGGGAGACCAAACCTTTTACCTTAAGTAGATTAAATCATTCTACAGATACGCTGATAAGTCTTTCAAACAGTAAATACCCAGGGTTGCTTATTAAACCTGATCACCTGCAATTCAGTGTAAAAGTAGATCAGTTTACAGAAGATGTACTTATTGTGCCGGTACATATAATTAATAATACCAGCCAGTATGGTATAACCCTCATTCCATCACGCATAAAAGTGTACTTTCAGGTTCCCCTGACATATTTTTATAACATTCGTCCAGAATTATTTGAAATTACTGCAGATCTCAATGACTGGAAATTTCACCGTTCATCAAAATTAAAACTTACAGTAAACAGGTCACCTGCCTTTATCAGGATTGAAAAACTTGAGCCTGCAAGTGTTGACTTCTTAATTAAAAAGTAATGTTAAAGGTTGGAATAACAGGTGGTATAGGAAGTGGTAAATCAATGGTTTGCAGTTTATTTAGTCTGATTGGTATACCTGTTTTCAATGCTGATGACATTGGCCGTCAGCTACTGAATGATGATGAATCAATACACAAGGGGATTGTAGAAATCTTTGGCTTGGGTTGTTTTAATGACGAGGGTAAACCAGATCGCAAGAAGATCGGCGCACTTGTTTTTGCCGACCAGTCATTATTGAAAAGGCTTAATGCGCTTATTCATCCTGCGGTTTTTACTGCCTTTGATAATTGGACCTTATCAATTGATCAGACCTTGCCATATTGTATCAAAGAAGCAGCTATTATGTATGAAAGTGGTTCTTTTAAACAAAATGACCGAAATATTCTCGTTTATACTGATAGGGAAATAAGAATTGAAAGAGTTTGCAAACGAGATAATGTTACACGAGATCAGGTAATCAGCCGAATAAATCAACAAATGAGTGAAGAAAAAAAGATGAAGCTCGTTGATCTTATCATCTATAATGATGATAGCCATTCTTTGATCAGGCAGGTAACAGAAATTGATAATTTATTTCGATCTATTTAGTTAAAAAGCATTAAATTGAAATAATAGCTAAACTATTGATAAGCAGTTAAAAAAATGAAATATAAAGAGGATCTGAAAATGGATGTTGAAAAGTGTATGGAAAAGGAACCTGAATTAACGAAAGATCATGACGTTTATCAGCGAACCCTGATCAATCTTGTATATACGCATACATGGATGAATACGAACCTTAAGGCTCATTTTGATCCACATAATATCACCGTACAGCAGTATAATATTCTACGTATTTTACGTGGGCAGTGTGATAAACCAGCAACAATTAACTTGTTGAAAGAGCGCATGCTTGATAAAATGTGTGATGCTTCGAGAATCGTTGAACGTCTAGTTCAAAAAGAACTGGTCGTTCGAAAAGTCAGTGAGTTTGATCGCAGGGCTGTAGATATTAGTATAAGTGATACGGGTTTGGAATTGCTGCAAGTCATTGATAAAGATATTGTTGCTCATGAAATTATTGGTGATAGCCTTAATGAGGATGAATTAAACCAATTAAATGCACTTCTTACTAAATTAAGAAAGTAGACTGGAACTTTGGTTTTAATAGTTCTTCTGGGATAAGCTTTAGTTTGACAGCAAGGTTTGCCAGCAATGTTCCAATGCACCAGCCAAGAATAGCACCTGCTGTTACGTCAATAGGATAATGAACTCCCACATATACCTGTGCCAAGCAAATCAGAAAAGCCCAGATGAATGTAGCAGGTATCACCCAGGCCCATTTTCTGCCAAAGATTACCATCAGAAATCCAGCAATTGTAAAATGATTGGAAGCATGGCTTGAAACAAAGCTATAACCATTACCACAGGCGACTCTGTCTGTAATCAGCTGTTTCATTGACGGGTCATTACACGGTCTTAGCCTGTGTACAAGTATCTTTATCAGATGAGCACTAATCAAATCACTGATAGCAACTGCTGCAATCAGGAAAAGAATGATATACAGCCCTTTTAGTTTATAACGGATCAAAGAATAGAGGACAATAAAAAGGTACAAGGGAATCCAGGTAAGTTTTTCCCTGATAATGGGCATTATAAGATCAAAGAATGGGTTTCCAAGCGTATGATTTATAAAATAAAAAGCCTGACGATCCCAATTTAATAAGGTACTGAGCATACTGCAATGCAATTAATTGACCCAAATATACCTGTTTATAGTACTTTTGGTAAAAACCTATACCTTGACACTCATAAAATCAATTTCAGGCATTCGTGGTACCATTGGCGGCTTTGCTGGTCAGGGACTTAGCCCCCTAGACGTGGTAAAATTTACTGCTGCTTTTGCATCTTGGGCCTTAAAGCATTCAACTCATAAAACGATTATAATAGGCCGGGATGCCCGAATTTCGGGTGATATGGTTAAAAATCTTGTCTGTGGTACTTTACAGGGCATGGGTATTAACGTAATCGATCTTGGTTTATCAACTACCCCAACGGTTGAAATTGCCGTGATGAGAGAAGACGCAGCAGGTGGTATTATCATAACCGCCAGCCATAATCCTGCAGAATGGAATGCATTGAAATTACTGAATGCCAATGGCGAATTTGTATCAGCTCAAGACGGACTTGATATTCTGGATCTTGCTGAGAGTGGTGTAATAAACTTTGCCACAGTACATGAACTTGGAAAAATTCATTTTGATGATTCTTATTTACAAAAGCATATTAATCTTGTACTTGCCTTACCCCTTGTTGATGTAGCAGCAATCAAAAAAGCTAATTTTTCTGTTGTGCTGGATGCTGTTAATTCAACCGGAGGAATTTTTATTCCAGCTTTATTAAGGGCTCTTGGCGTTGCAAAAATTGATGAATTATACTGTACGGTAGACGGTAATTTTGCGCATAATCCTGAGCCACTTGCTGAAAATCTGTCTGATCTATCAGCCAGGGTCATTAAGCTTAAAGCTGATATGGGTATCTCGGTTGATCCTGATGTTGATCGCCTGGTTTTTGTTTCTGAAGACGGCAGTATGTTTGGTGAAGAATATACATTGGTAGCTGTAAGTGATTTTGTACTTGGTCATACACCAGGCAATACTGTTTCTAATTTATCCTCTACCAGGGCTCTTGATGATGTTACCACTAACCATAAGGGCATCTATTATGCTTCTGCTGTGGGTGAAGTAAACGTTGTCACCAAAATGAAAGAAGTTCATGCCGTAATAGGAGGTGAGGGAAATGGAGGTGTTATTTACCCCGCAATTCATTACGGTCGTGATGCATTGGTAGGTATTGCCCTGTTTCTAACACACCTAGCTCATACGGGTCATAAGATGACCACATTGAAAAACTCTTATCCTGCTTATTATATATCCAAAAATAAAATCAGCCTGACAGAATCTACCAATGTGGATGCACTGCTTGTTCAGTTTATTGAAAAGTACAAGAATAATAAACTGAATATAGAAGATGGTATTCGCATTGATTATGAAAAAGAATGGGTTCACCTGCGCAAATCAAATACAGAGGCTATTATCAGAGTTATTGCAGAAAGTGCGACTAAAGAGCGCGCAGATGCACTGGCGCAGAGAATAATTAGTGAATTAAACGTAATAATGCATTTATAGGCGGTTGAAGTAATTTAATTTTAGTTAATACAATACAGATCAGAAAAACTCAACTAACCTGTTAATGATCATTGATTTAATAGATTTTTTATTTTTTGACATATAACTTCTGGTTTTTAGCCATGCAACCTTCTATAAGGTTACTACGTAAGGATGTTAAAATCAAAAGATATGTTTAGTAAATCTGTTTATTCTTTATTTATTCTAGTTTTTTTTTCTGCGTCAAGGTTACTGGCTCAACACACTGACAGTGTACCCGATAAGAAATCGAAATTAACTTTGGGAATCGGTTATTCGAGTAATAGTGTTTTTCTGGGCCGTGCTGACAGCATTACCATACCCTTATTTAATGCATCCTTAACGTATACCCTTAAATCGGGAATATTCTTTAATGGCTCAGTTAATTATATACCCAGCCGTGAAACGAATAAATTAGACGGTGGAAGTATTGGAGCAGGCTATGATTTTGAACACAATAATTTAAGCGGAGGCCTTGAAATAAGTAAATATCTTAGCAGCGACAATAGTACGCTGGTAATTGCAGCTTTAAGCGCAACCATTGGGGCATCTTTAAGCTATAATATTGCTGATTTTATCACGCCAACCATGCACGCAGAATTCGCGTTGGGTAAATCTGGCGGAGGCAATGATATTATTTTGACACCGGGCCTGACACATGATTTTAGCATTGATCATCCTTTTTCGGCCCATGATAATCTGAGTATTAATCCCGGAATATTCTTAAACGCAGGAACCCAAAACTTTTATTCAACTTATTACCTGCGCAAGGATAAAAGAACTTTAAGGCTTAAATCTCCAAAGAATGCTACTACCGGTAAAAAACCTGCAACTGCTACATCTGTCAATACCAGCAAGCTTGTACTGCTTGATTACGAATTTATCATGCCAGTTAATTATACCTGCGGTAAGTTTGGTTTTGAACTAACCCCATCTTATGCCAGGGCTGTAAATACTTCAATCAGTTCTGCTTCTCAAACAACCTCAGTCGACAAGACCGCTGTATTTTATGTGAGTGCTGGCGTTACATTCACTTTTTGATATAGTAATGCGTTTAAAAGGCCATTTTTAGTGAATTAGCAAAAACAATCAAAATAATACCAGTTTGTGATTAGAGATCGTTATGAGCTGGGAATAAATCCCAAAAATATTTCAAGTTAAAAATTAATTAGTGTGATGAGCCCGGTATTTTATCGGGCTCAATTCATTTAAATTAACGTGTAAATTATATACTGGTCATCGCGTAAAATTATTAATATTAAACTTCAAGTTTGCCTGAATTTTACTAGTTTAAGAATTATACTTAAACAAGTATTTATGACTTCAACGAAAAAATATCTTGCTGAACTTATTGGCACTTTTGCTCTGGTCCTTTTTGGTTGCGGTGCGGCTGTTGTTTCAGGTAATACCATACCTGAAGCTGTTCTTGCTCATGCACCGGCAGGACTTGGAATTCTTGGTATCGCACTGGCTTTCGGGCTGGCAGTTGTTGCCATGTGTTATGCCATTGGGCCAATTTCTGGTTGCCATATAAATCCAGCTATAACGATAGCCATGCTTATAGCAAAAAAAATCAGTAGTAAAGATGCTCTTGGATATATTATTGCCCAGCTTATTGGTGCTACAATTGGTGCTGGAACCCTATATGCTTTTCAGAAGGGTGGACCAAATTTTGAAATAGGTGAGTATGCACTCGGATCTAATGGCTGGGGACCGGGTTATCTGGGTGGGTATAATGCAACATCAGCCTTCCTGGCTGAAATGGTGCTCACCTTTTTGTTCTTGTTTGTTATCTTTGGAGCTACTTCTAAATGGGGTAATTCAAATATGGCGGGCCTGGCAATTGGGCTTACCCTGGTATTGATACATATGGTTGCCATTCCAATTACAGGTACATCAGTAAATCCGGCTAGATCGTTTGGGCCTGCGGTTTTTGCTGGAGGCAAAGCTTTTGCCCAGCTCTGGTTATTCATTATCGCTCCAATTGTGGGGGCTATACTTGCTGCAATTCTCTGGCATACGGTTTTCGAAACAAAAAATGACCGTAATATGGTTTAGGTGTTAATGATAGGGCAGAATATCGCTAGTTTTAGCCCATAAAGGCTCTACATGATTAGTACCATAACTATAGGCTCGAATACAGAAAATCCATTAACAATTAATAGAATTGGTTACGGAACAATGCGTTTACCCGGTGACTTAGTCTGGGGTGAACCAACTGATCGTGGCAATGCTTTAAAAGTTTTAACGGAAGCTGTAGATAAAGGAGTTCAATTTATTGACACTGCTGGTTATTATGGTCCGGGAGTAACCAACAGGTTAATTGTTGAGGCTTTATATCCCTATAAAAAAGAGCTTGTCATCTGTACTAAAGTAGGAGCAACAAGAGCAGCAGATAAAAGCTGGCCATCTTTTACCACACCTGCGAACCTGCGCCAGAGCATCGATGAAGATTTACAGAGTTTGAAGGTAGAACAGTTGCAGGTCGTGCATTTTAGAATGAGTGCTTATCATAATCCGGTACCGTTTGCAGAATCAATGGAGACTATGTTTGAACTTCAAAAAGAAGGGAAAATTCTGCATCTGGGCCTGAGTAATATTACCCGTGCTGAACTTGAGTATGGTTTATCAAAAGGTAAAATTGCCACTGTGCAAAACCAGTATAGTGCGAGTAGCAGAATAACCTATAGAAACGCGTATTCAGAGTACCGGGGCGGTGATGAGGTTCTCGATCTTTGTGAAGCAGAATCAATTGTATTTACGCCTTTTTTTACGCTCATTACAAGTCTTGCTGCTCAGAGCGCTGTAATAGATCAGATATCAGCAAAATATCAGATTTCAAAGGCTCAGGTAAATATTGCCTGGTTATTGCATAAATCGCCTTGGATTCTGCCAATTCCCGGAACTTCATCTATTGCTCATCTGCATGAAAATTTAAAATCGGCTGATATTGAGTTTTCAGCCGGAGATTGGAAACTTTTGGAATAAATTTTGGTTGACAAACCTATGCCTGACTTAATAAATGAAAAAAACAAGACTTCTAGTATTTGGCCTGGTGTTATAAGGGTTGCAATTGCTTTACTGTTATTACTGCTCTCGCTGTTAAATATTTTTCCAGCACCTGTATTTCTGCTGTGGCTTGGAGCAATCGTGATTAATGAATATGGTATTTATCTGATTGTTTTTTCAATAATCCTGCTTATGGGTGGGCTTGGAATCAAGCGTTTTAGAAAAGCGGGAACCTATGTTTTACTCATAGCCATCTTATTATTCTGCGTACCTTTTTTTGAAGCTGTAATTGCTGCCTCTGATTTTCCGGTCGATTTTGAATATCAGTTTCCAACGAATAAAAACCTTCAGGAAAATAGTGGGCCGTTAATATTTAGCAGCTTATTTAAGCTCAGGCATGAAAATCCTGTTCCTTTTACTACATACGTTTATACTCAGTCAGCAAATCGGCAGGAGACACTTGATTTTTATCTTCCCAATCTGCATGTTTCATTAAACTCAGGCAACAGAGAATCAGCTGTATCAGATACCAGCAAGAATCAATCTCTCAGGCCTTGTGTTCTGGTTATTCATGGTGGGTCATGGAGTGGGGGTAATAGTCAACAACTTCCAGAATTAAATTCAGTAATTGCTGATAAAGGTTACGCTGTTGCCAGCATAAATTATGGACTGGCTCCGGCCATTAAAAGCCCGGCACCTCTAGAAGAGGTAAAAATGGCACTGGCTTATTTATCTGCCCATGCCACTGAATTGCATATAGACACAAACAATATTGTGTTGCTTGGTCGGTCGGCAGGGGCACAGATAGCTCTGCTCTCTGCCTATACTTTTCACAATAAAAACATAAAAGGGGTGATAGATTTTTATGGGCCTGCAGATATGATCTGGGGGTATTCAAAGCCATCAAACCCACTGGTCTTAAATTCAAGAAAAGTGATGGAAGATTACCTTGGTGGCACATACAGTCAGGTACCAGAAAATTACAGGCAGAGTTCACCTATTGAATTTGCCAGTGTAAGTTCACCTCCAACCCTGCTATTGCATGGGGGCAATGATGTGATGGTAGCTTTTGAACATAGCCTCAGGCTCAACAATAAACTGCACCAGCTAGGTGTCAGGCATTATTTACTGGCTTTGCCTTGGGCAACCCATGGGTTTGATTACAACTTGAATGGCCCGGGGGGGCAACTTTCAACCAATCTGGTTGAAAGGTTCCTTGCCTCGGTATTTACATTTCAAAAACCTATACAATAGGCTCCTATCTCGGTTCGTAAGATCTTGCCCATAATTTCATAGCCTCCTCATTTTTGGGTTTTCCAGTTTCACTATCTATGTCAAGTGATAGGCGGGTTAGGTATGCGATATTTTCTAATTGAACCTGTAATGTACTTTTGCGGCCTGTTTCAATATCAGCATTTGGAGTATTACCATTTCTGATACAGTCAAGGTAGTTTTGGAGATGTACCCCATCAAGGGCTTCTTCTGGACTAACAGTATTGGTTTTGTCGACAACACTCAGATCTTTAATTTCTTTTACACTTTTGTTCTTGAGATCAAGAATTTTATAGCCGTAACCCCGGGGAATAATCATACTACCCTTTTCTCCGAAGAAAATTACCCCACGGCCGGTACCTTCAACAGGTCGGTTATTACAACTGTGACCCTACCAGGTACAGGCTTTGTTTCCAGGAAATTCCCATGTGATGGTCTGAGTATCTTGTGTTTCCCAGTCATCATTAAACATGAAGCGCCCACCAGCAGAAACAACTCTGGATGGGTAATTAACATCAAGCCCCCAACGTATCACATCAACTTCATGGCTCTTCATTCTGATAGTTGTTTCTTGGATTTATACGATATGGATGGGTTCAGGAAAAAATATTTTATCATTTGCCTATGAAAACGGCCCTCAATTACCCGCAGATCTACTGCTGTAGGCCTAACGGAAAGATTAATAGTGCAGATATTGGCCATGCTGACTCTTGGATGAATCTTTTTTCTCATGCTGATTGGTTAATTTTACCCCATGATCGAAAAGCGAACCGTTTATTTTGATAATGCTGCCACTACTCCGCTTGATGCTGAAGTTATAGCTGTCATGCTAGAGGCAATGCAGCGCTATTTTGGCAATCCATCTTCTATTCATGGGCCAGGTAGAGAAGTGCGGTCGCAAATTGAAAAGGTGAGAAAAAAAGTGTCTCAACTATTGAACTGTTCCCCCTCCGAAATATTTTTTACTTCAGGTGGTACCGAAGCCGATAATATGGCCATTGTATGTGCTGTCCGGGATCTGAACATTAAACATGTGATCAGCTCTGCGATTGAACATCATGCTGTATTACATACCCTTGAATACCTTAAGGCCAATGGCGAAATTGAACTCAGTTTCGTTAATATTGATAAGTGTGGTAGGGTAGATTTTACCCATCTTGAATTATTACTTAATCGTGATGAACGCTCAATGGTATCATTGATGCATGCTAATAATGAAACAGGCACCATGATTGACCTTGATCTTATTGGTGAGATCTGCCATCGACATAACGCAGTATTTCATTCCGATACTGTACAGACGATGGGTCATTATGCATTTGATTTGAAGAAAACACCCATTGATTTCTTAACCTGTGCAGCGCATAAGATGCATGGTCCAAAGGGAGTAGGGTTTATCTATGTAAGAAATACAGTGAAGGTAAAGCCTTTTATTCACGGGGGTTCCCAGGAGCGTAATATGAGGGGTGGAACAGAAAATGTTTATGGTATACTTGGTTTGTCAAAAGCGCTGGATCTAGCGTATGAACATCTTGATGAGCATCAGGCCTATATTTCTGGGCTTAAGAAATACATGCTTGAAAGTTTAAATGCAGCTGTTACTGGTATCGAAGTAAATGGATGTACTGACCCGGCTGAAAGTTTATATACCGTTTTAAATATCAGCCTGCCCGCCCATGAAATGGGTGATATGCTTCTTTTTAACCTTGATATTAATGGCATAGCTGCTTCTGGTGGTAGTGCCTGTGCTTCTGGATCAAGTCAGGGCTCTCATGTGCTGGCAGGGCTTGGTATTAAGTCTGACCGTTCATCTGTACGTTTTTCATTCAACCGCCATAATACGTTTGAAGAAGTTGATTATGTGGTAGCAAAGCTTGTCGAACTAACCAGAATAAAGGAAACTGTTTAAGGAAAAATAAGTATAATAACGAGAGGGAATTGGCTTATAGCTCATTCCATCTCATTATTTTATTCCGTTACCGGCAGATTAAAAATCAAGCATGTACTTTTTTATCTTCCTGTTGAACTTTTTTCTTAAGCTTCAACCATCTTTAGCAACAACGCAATTTCTTTTTTCAATTCCCTTCTGTCAACTATTAAGTCAAGAAACCCATGCTCAAGTACTGACTCTGCACTTTGAAAATCTTTAGGCAAATCTTTCTTTAAGGTTTCTCTGATGACACGGGGGCCGGCAAAGCCAATCAGGGCTCTTGGCTCAGCGATATTAAAATCACCGAGCATGGCAAAGGAAGCTGTTACACCACCCGTTGTAGGATCTGTCAGGAGTGAAATATAGGGTATTTTCGCCTGGCTCAGCAAGGCTAGCTTGGCAGAGGTTTTTGCCATCTGCATGAGTGAGAAAGCTGCTTCCATCATTCTTGCTCCTCCTGATTTACTGATGACAATAAGCGGAATTTTATTTTTTAAGCAATAGTCAATTGAACGTGAAATCTTTTCGCCCACAACTGAACCCATAGATCCACCTATAAAGGTAAAATCCATACAGGCAATAACAACATCTCTTTTTTCAATTTTTCCATGGCCTGCGCGAATGGCTTCTTTCAAGCCAGTTTTCTTCATGGTATCAACCAGACGGGCGGTATATTTTTTTGAATCTTCAAAGTTTAGTGGGTCACCAGAAACCAGATTGTCAAATAACTCCTGATATTCATTAGTGTCAAAAAGGATTGCAAAATATTCTTTAGATCCTATTCTTAGGTGATGGTTGCAATACTGGCAGACATATTTGTTTTCGAGTTGATCAGAAGCATGAAGAATTTTACCACAGTTCGGACATTTCATCCATAAGCCATCTGGTGATTCTTTTTTCTCTTCTGTCGTTGTTGTAATTCCTTCTATTGATCGTTTGAACCAACTCATTCTATTATATGTGCTGTAAGCGTTATTTTCTACAAAAATATAAAACTTTCATGAGCTACTGATCATTAAATTTGGTCATGGAACTTAAGGTTGAAAAAATAAAGACAAAAGAACAGCAGGATATTGCTTTTGAGATAAGAAAACAAGTGTTTGTCATTGAACAGAACGTTGACCCGGAAGAAGAATATGATCAATTTGAGCAGAGTTCTGTTCATTTTCTGGTCAAGGCTGATGGGATAGCTGCAGGTACAGCGCGCTGGCGCTTTACAGACAAGGGAATTAAACTTGAACGTTTTGCCATACTTGCAATTTATAGAAGCAAAGGCTTGGGATCAGCTATTGTTCAGGCAGTATTAGCCGATTTGCCTGCCGACCCAAAATTGGTATATCTTCACGCCCAGTTAACGGCAATACCCTTATACAGCAAATATGGTTTTAAAACCATAGGTTCTCAATTTACGGAGGCCGGCATCGAGCATTTAAAAATGGTTCTTGACAACATTAAGCCATAGTTATGGGCTTTTCAGCGATTTTAGCTACTCTGTTTAACTCTTTGGCGATCTTGCCAGCAGCAAGGGGCACAGCGGCGATATCAACAACTGTAGCAGGCTCCTCAACCATTTTGGTTCGATTAAAACGTCTGATGATTACACGTGCACCCCTGTCGTAACTAAAATAGTTATAAATCCAGTTTATAAACACAATCAGGCGGTTTCTGAAGCCTACCAGGAAAAACAGGTGTACAAACATCCATGTATACCAGGCAAGAATTCCATTCAGGTGAAATTTTCGAAAATCAACAACTGCCTGATTACGTCCAATTGTGGCCATTGTACCCTTATCAAAATAGACAAACGGTTTCATTTCCTGATTTTTCAATGATAGGATAAGATTTTTTCCAAGATGTTTCCCTTGTTGCATGGCAGCAGGGGCAACACCTGGAATCCCAGTTGGATATTTATCTGTAATCATGGAAGCAATATCTCCAATTGCGAAAATAGTTGATGTACCCGCAACTCTATTGAAAGAATCTACAACGATTCGGTTGCTTTTAGCAACGGCCTCAGGAGGTAAACCTGGCATCAGATCGCCCATCACACCTGCCGACCAGATGACGTTTTCTGCTTCAAGTACCTGCCCATCATTTAAGTGAACGAAATCACCATCGTAAGAAACTACCCGTTTATGAAGCAGTATGTCAACCCCCATTTTAGTAAGATCTCTTTTAGCATCTTCTGTTGACTTTTCTGACATTGCCGCCAGAATATCAGAAGATTCTATCAGGTAGATCTTCATATGGCTAAGATCGAGTTCAGGGTAGTCTTTTGGCAGAACATGATTTTTGAGTTCTGACAGGGCTCCTGCCATTTCAACACCTGTTGGGCCACCTCCAACAATGACAAAAGTCATAAAAGCATCGCGATGGTCTTTATTGATTTCAAGTAAGGCATCTTCCATGTTCTGAAGAATCAGACTGCGTAGATTAATTGCCTCTGGTATTGATTTCATAGGCATAGAAAAATGCTCTATGCTTTTATTACCGAAAAAATTTGTTGTAGAACCAGTAGCAATTACCAGGTAATCATAGGTAATTGGGCCAATTGAAGTTTCAAGAAATTTTTCTGCAGTATTGATCAGCCCCACTTCAGCAACTCTGAAAGTAAGGTTATGCTGATTTATAAAAATTTTTCGTAAAGGGAAGGCAATTGAATCTGGTTCGAGCCCACCGGTGGCTACCTGGTAAAGTAGGGGCTGAAATGTGTGGTAGTTATTACGGTCTATCAGGAAGACTTCGCAGTTTTGTTTTCTAAGCTGACGGGCAACCTGCAGGCCTCCGAATCCACCGCCAATAATTACTATTCTAGGTAGATTCGGAGTTTCTTGCAATGCCATATAAATGATTTATGCTTTTACAGCCTTTTGTCTAATAACAACTGGATTAACAGCTTGTTTGTCTTCTTTTGTACTTATCAAATCGACTACAATTGGAGTTGCAACGAAGATTGATGAATAGGTTCCAAATATAATACCAATTAACATCGCGAAACTAAATCCACGTAAACTTTCACCACCGAAGATGAACAGAATCAATAGAACAGTGAACGTAGTCATACTGGTAATAACAGTTCGGCTCAGGGTGCTATTCAATGCATTGTTAATGGTAGCACCAATGGTAGACTTATTGCCTGCCTGACCAAGATACTCACGCACCCTGTCATAGATGACAATGGTGTCAAGCATTGAATAAGCCATAACTGTCAGCAATGCAGCAATGAATGCCTGGTCAATTTCAAGTGAGAAAGGTAGGATACCATTGAATATTGAGAACAATGAAAGCAAGATAAGCACATCATGAAAGAGTGCTACAACAGCCGCCACTCCAAACTGCCAGCGCTTGAATCTGATCAGAATGAATACAAATACCAGGAAGATACCGATTACAACTGCATAGGCTGCATGTGTTTCGATATCATTTGCAATCGTTGCACCAACTTTACGCTGTTCAAGTATTTTGTAGTTATTGCCATCAAGTGTTTGAAGACCTGATTTAAGTTGAGTAAGAACCAGGTTTTGTGCATGATCAGAGGTTGAATCAACCAGGTAATCAGTGGTAACCTTAACACGGTTTGTTGCACTAATGGTTTGAACAGTTGGTTCACCATGTAATGGAACCTTAAGTGCGGCAGCAACAACATTACTTGGAATAACCTTACTGAATTCAATTGAATAAGTTCTACCACCTTTAAAATCAACACCAAAAGTAAATCCCTTGGTAAACATTGAGATGATACCCAGGGTGATAATACTTCCTGAGATAATATAAAAAGTAACACGTCTTTTCAGGAAGTCAAATTTTGTATTCTTGAAAGCATCGCGGGTGAGTGGTCTGTCAAAATTGATTGTTTTACCACGGTTTAACTGACTTTCAAATACCAGTCTTGTGATAAAGATTGCAGCAAATAAAGAAGTGAAAATACCAATTACCAATGTAGTTGCAAATCCTTTGATTGGGCCTGATCCTACAAAGTAAAGAATGATACCCAGTACCAGTGTTGCAGCATTGGAGTCTAAAATTGAGCTGTAAGCATGTTTGAAACCATCAGAAATAGCCAGACGCTGAGACTTACCTATATGTAGCTCTTCACGGATTCGTTCATAAATAAGTACGTTTGCATCAACCGAAGAGGCAATGGTTAGCACAATACCAGCAATACCAGGTAGTGTTAATACTGATTGTAAAGAAGCAAGCACGCCAATGATGAAAAATACGTTGGCAAGTACTGCAAGATCGGCCACAAGACCTGCCTTATTATAATATAACCACATGAAGATGACCACAACGATCAAACCTACAAGTGTAGATATAAGACCGTTATTGATTGATTCCTGACCAAGTGAAGCACCGATAATAGATTCTTCAACAATTCTTGCAGGGACTGCAAGCGGACCAGATTTAAGCACGTTTGCTAAATCTTTTGTTTCATCGATTGTGAAATTTCCTGTAATAGAAGAAACACCATTAGGAATTTCGTTTTCTACTCTGGGTGCGGTATAAATCTGGTTATCCAGAGCAATAGCCACAGACTGTTTGTCAGCAGGATCAGCAGCAGTACCTTTTGAGGCTTCAATAGAAACCTTTCTCCAGATATTTGCACCCTCAGTATTCATAACCATGCGAACCTCAGGGTTACCATTCTGGTCAAAGTCAGCACTGGCATCTTGAATAGCACCACCTTCTAAAACGGCTTTACCATCACGGCTGGTAACTTTAATGGCATATAAGGAGAAAAGGTGATTTTTACCATCGGCCTTTACGTCCCATAATAATTTCAGGTTTGAAGGAATTATTGATCTCGCAATATCGGAGGCTAAAAGCACATTAATTCTGGCTGTATCTTTCTTTGCTGCCATGCCAACAATTGCACCCGGGGCAAGGCTAGCCTGACCATTCTGACCCTGGTAGATCGAAGGTGTAAGCAATGAAAATAAAGGATTCTGATGCATGAATGCAGCTTTTGAATTGCTGTCAGTTCTTTTGCCAGAGGTATCTTTTTTAATTTTACTCAACAAACCTGAACTTTTAACAAGGCTATCAGTAGGTCTGACCTTTTTAGTTGTATCTCCAACAGTTTTCAGCTTGTTTGCAGCAGCAAGACTTTTATTGATATTATCAAGAACCGGGTAAATTTCGCGGTTATCGAATGTACGCCAGAATTCAAGGCGGGCAGAACCCTGTAGTAACTTACGTACACGAACAGGATCCTGATCTCCGGGTAACTGTATCTGTATGCGGTTTGTACCAACGATTGTTTGTATAACAGGTTGCACTACACCAAAGGCGTCAATCCGATTTGTTAAAATGATTTTTTCGTTAGCAAGGGCATCAGTTTCCTGCTGACGCAGGTAGATCGCAACTTCTTTATCTGTACTGGCAGGGCTTATTTTACCTGAATTTTCCTGAGTTGAAAATAAGACTGATAATTTTCCCGATGGTGCAATTTCTTTATAGGCATTCAAAAACAGCGTTACATAGTCTGTCTGGGGGTTAGTGATTTCACGTTCATAAGCCATTGAAATGGCTTTATTAAATGCAGGGTCTGAATTGTTATCACTTAGTTTACGGATAAGCTCGCCTACCTGTACTTCCATCGTAACATCCATCCCACCTTTTAAGTCTAGACCCAGGTTCAGACATCTTTCACGTACCTGAGAATAGGTAAAATCAAAATATACGGGTATATTGGCAATAGAATCAAGGTATTCATTATACCTTTTATTGTCGCCTTTGGCAAAAACCTTCGCTTTCTGTTCAGTTTTGTATTTAAACCAGTTAAATGACAGTGAGTAAATACAACCTATTGCCAGAGCGATGGCAATTAACCTGATAAATCCTTTTCCTTGCATACCGTAGCAGTACTTTTATATTTTAATTGGGACAGTATTATTACTGTAATTTTAAATGAACCGCAAATGTAAATAATTTTTCGGCATAAGAAATTTACAATTAACGCCTTTCGTATGTGAGAAACGTATAACCATAATCATTTCTAAGATCTGCAATATGATTGTCAGAATGAACTAATTTAAATATATCGAGATTTATTTCTGGGAAGTAAGCGTCTCCGTCAATAATCGTATGTACCCGGGTGAGGTAAATGATATCGGTCAGGGGTAGGGCAAGTTGGTATAACTCAGCACCTCCAATTAAAAATACCTCATTTTCAGACTCACAGGTTTGCAGAGCTGCCTCAAGTGTATTTTTTACTTCGGTTCCTGAAATTTTCAGTGTTTCATTTCTTGAAATGACAATATTTCTACGTTTTGGCAAGGGCTTTCCCATAGAATCAAATGTCTTTCTTCCCATTATTACGGTATGCTCAAGCGTTTTTTTCTTGAAAAAGGCAGTATCATCACCTAAATGCCAGATTAGCGCATTGTCTTTACCCAGAACATTATTTTCGCTCGCAGCAGCAAGAATACTTAAAATCATAATTATATTATATGGCTATTGGAGCTTTAATAGCAGGGTGAAACACATAGTGGAGTAGTTCAAAATCTTCGAACTTGAAATCGGTTATTTCTTTAACAAGAGGGTTAATTTTCATTACAGGCAAAGGAAACGGTGATCTTGACAATTGTAAATTGGCCTGTTCAAAATGATTCGTATAAATATGGACATCACCGAATGTATGTATGAATTCACCGACCTTGAGGTTACAAACCTGGGCAACCATCATAGTTAACAGGGCATAAGATGCGATATTAAAGGGTACCCCCAGAAATACGTCTGCACTTCGCTGGTAAAGCTGACACGATAACTTGCCCTGGGCAATATAAAATTGAAATAGACAATGACAAGGCGGAAGGGCCATTTCTGGAATTTGCTCTACATTCCAGGCACTGATAATGAGCCTTCTTGAATCAGGATTGTTACGAATTTGCTTAATCAGGTCAGATAGCTGATCTATTTTTGATCCGTTTTTTGCCGGCCATGATCTCCATTGGGCTCCGTATACAGGGCCAAGATTGCCTTGGGCATCGGCCCATTCATCCCAGATATGAACATTATGGTCGTTAAGGTAATTAATATTTGTATCCCCGTTCAAAAACCAAAGGAGCTCATAAATAATTGACTTTAAATGCACTTTCTTAGTGGTAACAAGCGGGAAACCAGCGCTTAAATCAAATCGCATCTGATAACCAAACACACTTTTTGTTCCTGTTCCTGTCCGGTCATTTTTTAAAACTCCGGTTTCAAGCACGTGATTAACTAAATCTAAATATTGACGCATATAGGGATTGGTTGGTCAAAATTAATCCTAAAAATTTCATTGCCAAAACTAAAAATTGCATCGCGAGTTGATAACCGCGTTTAAACCTCAATTAATTTTCTATTTTCGGTCTATGCTCTCCTTTCCATGTGCAAAAATTAATATAGGCCTGAATGTTCTTAAAAAGAGAGCAGATGGCTATCATGAAATATCAAGCTGTTTTTATCCAGTCAAACTGTTTGATGCACTCGAAATAACCATTGCTACCGAAATGAGCCTCGATATTTCAGGACTGATATGGCAGGAAGACCTGGAAAAAAACAGTTGTATGCTCGCATACCGTGCCTTATCTAAACTGGCTGATTTGCCCCCATTTGCGATCAGTCTGATTAAGAGAATTCCATTGGGTGCTGGACTTGGTGGAGGTTCTTCAGATGCAGCAAGTATGCTTAAAATGCTGAACAATATAGCAAATATGAACCTTGGTTCAGATATGCTTGAGGTAATAGCTGCCAGGATTGGTTCTGACTGCCCGTTTTTTATACAATCAAAACCTGCAATTGCAACTGGTAGGGGTGAAGTTCTCAGACCCTCATCTGTTTCATTAAAAGGTTACTTTATTGCACTTGTTAAACCTGATTTTGAAATTTCAACAACAACAGCCTATCTTGGCGTAAAATCCGGAATACCAGAAATAACGCTTGAAGAAGCACTTAGCTTACCTATAATGGAATGGAAGAATCTTATAAAAAATGATTTTGAGACACATCTTTTCAAATTGTATCCAGAACTGGCCATTATCAAAACTGAGTTATATGCCAGCGGTGCAATTTATGCCTCATTAAGCGGAAGCGGTTCTGTTGTTTATGGGATATTTCCGAATCAGCCTGATACCAGCGAATTAGATAAATTAGGTACTGTAACCATTTGTCAAGGGTAGAAACTTGAATCAAATTAATTAGCCGATGTTATCCGGAGCTTTAAAACAACTCTATCCTCATGACAGGTCTACCGGGCGAGACCTCTTAATTTGTATTCTGACAGGTTTTTTTATCACGTTATTTTTGATAGTCTTCAGGCCATTCGGTATCAACAACTGGAACGCACCCTTTTTAAATTTAAAGATTGCAGGGTATGGGGTTGTTACGGCGCTCATTTTACTGACCCGTTATTTTGTTATTCCAAAGCTGTTCAGGAATTTTGAAAAATCGGAAACCTGGACTCTAGGTCTGGAGCTGGGAACTACTTTTATTACAATCAGCGTTATTGCAATCGTTAATTTCTATTACCTGAATTTAATAGTCCCGGTCTCTGTGAGTCATATTAATTTTATAAACATGGCTACCTATACTTTTTTGCTAGGTATTTTCCCGGTAAGTACCCTGATTTGCCTTAATTATATTCTACAGTTAAATAAATACCTTGCTCTGGCTTCTGTTTTAACAGTACACAGACAGCTTAATGAAAAAAATTGTGAGGGTATATGGTTCACTGCAGAAAATGGTCTCGATAAAATCAACCTGCATCTAGAAGATCTTGTCTACATTGAAGCTGAAGATAATTATTGTGGGGTAAACCATTATCAGGATGGAATACTTGAAAAGCGTCTTTTAAGAAATACCCTAACCCATCTTCAAAATCAATTGCATGAACACGCCCTCGTTCGTTGCCACCGTTCATTTATGATCAATCTGAATCAGGTTGAAAAAGTGATCGGTAATGCACAGGGTTATCGATTTTGTATCAGGGCCTCTACATTGCAGGTTCCTGTGGGTCGTAAATACAATCAGGTAGTAGGGCAGTTTAAATCTGTTTTTATTGCTAAAACCTCCGGTAGTGTGTTTGAAAAGTCTGGTCGGTAGGTGGTGTTGCTGTCTGGCAGTCTGCACCAAAACACTTGCTGTATGCCCATATTGCTTGCTGGCTTGCCTGGCGCCTTTGCTGTCTGCCCCAAAACACTTGCTGTATGCCCCAGCAAGCTATTTTAATCTTCATCCATATTACTTTTACCATTGAAAAAACAATATCCCTACCAAACGTAGATGTATCCCTTTTCAATGGCTAAAACTATCAGTATGAAAAATTTCTCGTTTTTAATTATTTCCCTGCTCTCAATTTGTTTGCTTGGCAGTTGTAGCAATATTGCCAGCAGACTACAGGATAAAAAGGTCTATAACTTACAGGAAACACCTCTTTCAAAAGTAGCTAACCAGTACTTTTGGACCAATTTACATAAGGGTAAGTATGATAGTCTTCCAACCGTTATCTCACTACTCAATGCCGCCTATCTTGAAAACCCGGGAAATCTGAAGATAATTGACCATCTGGGCTTTGCCAATATCTGGAGGTATGCAGAATCTCAGAGACTCAATCAGCCAACTGCTGATATTTTGCAAAGTTTTGTTCTGAGCAGGTATTTTTTTGATGAATCATATTTACTAAATCCGGCAGATTCAAGAATTCTCGGTTTTCTGGGAGACACAAAAATCACAGAAGGCAAGGTTACTAATAACAGACAGCTAGTTGTAGAAGGGTATTTTGATGGAATTAAAAGTATACATGAATGGCCTCAGTTTAATAAATTTACACTGGGGTATGTGCTTAGTCAAAATCCTGCTGAAAGTGATGAATTTAAAAAAGCATTAAAATGGCAATGGGAGACCCTTGCTGACTGTAGCTGTAAGACAATTAATAAAAGTCAGATAGATTATAAAGAACTTGTCAGGCTGATCGTTAAAACGCCTGATCCGGCAATCCGCCGGGCTTGTATGAATAGTTGGATCGCCCCTCATAATGTAGAAGGGTTTTTTATGAATCTGGGCGATATGCTTGTTAAGAAAGGTGATTTGCAGAAAGGAATTGAGGCGTATAAAGCTGCCAGGCTATCTCCAGCTTATCCTGAATGGCCATATGCAGGTGAATTAGAACAGCGAATAATTCAAGCTTCAGCAAATCAGACCAATTTTAATAGTCCAATCAACCATCGGAAACCTGATCATTCAGCCTCGCGGGTTATGATGGTAAATTCAAAAATGGCCTGTATGAGTTGCCATCAGATGGGTGATGCAGAGTTTTTGAAATACGGGTACCAGGAACCAACTCTGGCATTTTATCAGGGCAAAGGGAATTAAGCGTTTAGCTTGATGAATTGTTTTTAAGAATTCCCGCTAAAGTATTTTCTTTAAAAGCAGGTCAGTCTGATCATCATTACCTAAGGTGAAAATATGCTGGTCGAATTGAACAAAGCCATTTTTGGTATAAAATCTCCTTGCTTTCAGATTATGTTCCCAGACCCCTAGCCAGATGTAAATGAGACCGGCTTTTCTGGCAATTTCAATTGCTTTGTCAAGTAATAGCTGGCCTATACCTTTGCCAAGTTGATTACTGTCAACATAAATACGTTCAAGTTCAAGCGCCTCGAAATCCTGAAGGTCTGACTGACTGGCACCGAAATTAATTTTCATATATCCAAGAGCAGGGTTTCTATTGTTTTCAGGGCTGTCGATAGAATTTACACGTTGAATGAAATCAGAGCTGCTTACAGGGCTATCATGCTGAAAGAAATCAGGACCGGTACCAAGACTCTCTTCCTGGTTACCGTTTACAGCTGAAATTGAGCCGAACGGGCCTGGCCGCGCAAAATAAAATGCCGAATCGGGATTGTTCAGCTGATTGCCGATGTTTTCTACAGTATATGCGCCTTCGACAAAATGAGAGATATTTTCTTCCTTATTCTGATCTTTAAAAGCATCAATGAAGGTTTGTTTGCTGAGAACACAGAGCTCATGTATATCTTCCAATTTAACCCGATTAATTTCAATAGGGTTTGATGGCGTATTTTCAAAAATCATCCCGTTAATATACCCGAATCAAACCAATTTTATCTGCAAAACAGGACTCAGACAAAAATTATGGCATACAATTGATTTACAATCCCGAATAATAGTCGTATCCCAATTCAGCCCAGTAATCAGCTGGGCGATCATTACTAAAACTCATTGTACCGATACGTTTTAAATTTTTTATTCCGTATTTCACCGGAATAATCAGTCTTAATGGGGCACCGTGCTCGGCAAGGATAGCATTACCATTCATTTCATACGCCAGTATCGTTTGAGGATGCATCGCACTCTCCATATCAATACCTACATAGTAATTTTGATCGGGAGTTTCCAAACCCAGGTAATTCATTTTTACTTCGGCATCTAAACCATAATGTGCTATAAAATCGCTGAACCTGACACCGGCCCAGTGTTGAATCTGGTCCCAGCCTTCAACACATTTGAAACTATAGACAATTTCAGTCTTGGGCAATGACCGTAGTTCCTGTATAGATACTTCAAAGGGGCTACCCGTTTTTTCAACCATAAGCTTCCATGTCTTAGGGTTAAACTGTTTATCATCAATGCCGATAAAGCTGTTTACACGCACATTTTTCTCAGCCATTGACGCAGGATAAGTTTTTACCAGGTGTTTATTACTAAAGATTTTTCTGAAAAAAAGCTCGGTCTGATTCATGGCTTTTCTCAAAGGTATTCTTGCGGTACCTGTAACACCGATACCTGTTTCTTTTGGAGCATGGTAAAGCCACTCCCAGGCACCAATACCAGAAGCTGCCAGTATCGTAAAAACAGAAAATGAAATAAACTCCCGTCTTCTTATTTGTTGATTGATAATTTTCTGTTGTGTCAGATTAGCTGTATCTGGCATTTGTTCAGGAGTTATACCAGTCGTATCACCAGAAAAATGATCTTCTGGGGTTTGATCGTTAGGGATATTTTTATCTTGCATTTCCAATAGTTAATCAGGTTAAATGCCTGCGTCAGTTAATGGGGTAATTGTTCCGTTTTTATGATTTTCCGGATCATGCCTGTTTGCTTTTGAAAAATTAGAACTTCCCGGGTCATGGGTCAATTCCTGGTCTGAGCTGATTCTTCTGACTGATTCTTCATCAAGATTGGTAAATTTTACCTCTGGAATTTCTACGACTTCAAAACCGGCTATTACTGATCTGAAATTATTGAAACCGGCAATCGTAACTTGCACAATATGCACAATGAAGAAAAGCAAATAGCCGATTGTAAGCGCAAAATGCCAGATCCTTGCCAGATGATACCCACCAAAAGCCCAAACTAAACCGTTTAATTGTACTGGTTTATAGATTGCAAGTCCAGTTAAAACAGATAATATACCCATTACTATGATTCCTGAATAAACAATACGCTGGGCTGCATTATATTTATCTGCGGGTAAGGGTTCATTACTCAGGTGAAGATCATGCAATATGACCTTCCATGCCTCACTTAATGAATTGCGCTTGGGCATAAGCGTTTTCCAGGATCCTGAAGCGATGGTATAAAAAACATAGAAAACGCCATTCAAGGTAAAAAACCACATAAAAAGGTAATGAAAAGCCATTCCTTCTGATAGTCTTGAAGGAACATGCAGGGCATTATAAAGCCAGTCAGGGAAAAAATGAATTATCTGATGACCGGCTATCCTTATTTCATATTCATCATTTGCCCAATAAATCAATAAACCACTCCAGATCATGATTCCCAGAATTGGAAAATTGACCCAATGAGTCCAACGCATTACGAACGAATGTTTTTCTCTAATTATTTTCATAAGCTACAGTGAATGAGCTTAATAATGATTGAATTGATACCGTTATTTTCAGAATCTTTCGCTAATTTCATGCAGGACAAGACATTAAAAGTCTTTTAAATATTGACTGATGGTATTAATTAGGGCTAATATAAACACAAAGTTTAAACAGTAAATACCTTCTGACGGTTTGCTTATTCCTTGTATTATTACACCTTTCAAAAGCTCAGGTTCCTCATGAAATTGTAAAGATAATATACGAATAATTTATCAGGGTAAGATTCGGCTCACAGCAACTAAAATTACAGGTACAGAAAATGCAACTATTAATTGTTATGCGATTTACGAGAAGGTAACAGAGGATGTGCACCTGTTCTATTTAAGGCTTTGGCATCTGTCATTTGGCTTGCTTAAGCCGGTCGTATTTTTCCCTCTTAAAGTTTATAGACTACAGCTTCATAAGGTTGTAGGGCTTCACCTTTAAGCAGCCGGTTGCAATTATCGATCATCACACTTGCTTTACGAAGATTTATACCTGTATGAGCTTTTGCAGATTTGCTGGTAAAGTTTAATAAAATCAGAAAACGGGTACCGTTCAGTTCACGTGTGTAAGCATAAATACTTTCATTGTCTTTATCCAGTAACTTGTATTTACCATATACGAGGGTAATATTTTCTTTGCGCAGTCGGGTAAGTTTTCTAAAATAATTTAATGGGCTCGTACTAACTTTATTTTCTGTAGCAACATTAATTTTAATATAATTAAGGTTGACTTTTAACCATGGTTTGCCAACAGTAAAACCAGCATTTGCTGTTGAATCCCATTGAAAGGGTGTGCGGCCGTTGTCCCGGGCCATCATTTTATTAGCTTCTATGAACTCAGCCATATTACCCCCTGTTTCTTTTAAATGCTGGGCTCGGTTAATAACAGAAATATCGCGATAGTCTTTCAAATTAGTAAATCTTATATTCGTCATACCCAGTTCATCACCTGCATAATAATAGGGCGTACCACCCATTGTCAGAATAAAGGTGCTTAGCATTTCTGAAGAAGTTTCTCTAAAGGCTGAACTATCGTTGCCCCATCGGCTTACCATCCTGGGCTGGTCATGATTACCAAGATAGATCGTTCCCCAGCCTTTTTTCTCAAAACCTGTTTCCCAGGTAGAATATACCTTTTTAAATTCAAGTAAATTATATCCTTTGGGATTCATATGGTGAGATTCACCACCACCTATCAGACCTATTCCCATACCTTCGAAGTGATAGGCCATATTTAGCTCATGTCGTGCGGGATCAACAAATTGTAAAGCCCCTTCAGGAGTAGTACCTGCACCTTCAGAAACAGACATTATGTCGTATTTACTTAATACTTCACGGTTCATCTCTTTTAAATAATCATGCAGATGAGGACCGTTGCCATAATATTTCTGAATATTCAGCTCATAACCTGTTGGAAACGCGGGCCATGTGGTGTCTTTGGCAACATATTGAAAAGCATCCATACGGAAACCGTCAATACCCTTATCAAGCCAGAAACGCATAATCTTATATACATCCTGTCTGACAAGCGGGTTTTCCCAGTTCAGGTCAGGCTGTTGTTTGGCAAAATAATGCAGGTAATAGGAATTCGTTGGTTTATCATATTGCCATGCATCGCTATTGACATCAAAGAAACTCCATCTGGGTGTAGGCTTGCCTTTTTCGGCCGGCCACCAATGATAGTAATTGCGGTATTTATTAGTTCTTGAACTTCTCGACTGTTTAAACCATTCGGCTTTTTCACTTGAATGGTTGACAACCAGATCCATAATGAGTTTTAATCCCCGTTTATGCATTCCTTTTAATAAATTATCAAAGTCGGCCATGGTACCGAAATCTTTCATGATATTCTTGTAGTCGCTTACATCGTACCCATTATCAAAATTAGGTGATGTATAAATAGGATTTAACCATACCACATCTACACCTAAACTTTTAATATAATCAAGTTTGGAGTTAATCCCTATCAGGTCACCAATACCATCGCCATTACTGTCTTTAAAACTTCGGGGATATACCTGATACACTATTGCCTCTTTCCACCATTTTCTATCGAGAGTGACTTTATTGGGTTGAATTATTTTTTGGATAGATTGTTTGCAAGCGCCAAAAGTAAGGGCAAGGATAGCAATCGTCAGGGTTTTCTTTAGGTAGGTAATTTGCATATTTTATATGAAAAGAGGTAAAATTGGAAAGTAGCAGATGGTCAAATATATTAATTTTTACCATTAATCTATTTGTTACTGCCTGATAATGATTAATTTACCAACCTTTAATGGCCCCACCTTTAAATTCTGTTAGGGCCGCATTTTCAACTTCTACAGACTGGTATGCTTTCACAAAATTCTTTATTTTGAGATCGTTTTTATTGTCTTCCCTTGAGACCACAATATTAACATAAGGTGATCTGGCATCTTCAACAAATAAACCATCACGGGATGGTATTAGCCCTGCAGCCGGGCTGAAAGTATTATTGATAATAGCGATAGAGACATTCTTATCATCAAGAGCACGGGTAAGCTGAGGTGCCTCCATTTCAATAATTTTTAATTTTTTTGGATTGCTGGAAATATCATTTACTGTTGGTAACAGACCGACTCCCTTGCGCAGTGTTATTAGTCCTGATTTTTCCATCAGTAGTAATGATCGACCACTGTTTGTAGGGTCATTCGGGATAATAATGGTGCTTTCATCCTGAAGCTGGCTTAGGGTTTTGATATGCCTTGAGTATCCGGCAATCGGATAAACAAATGTATTACCCTGAACTATGAATTTATAGCCTCTTGCCTTGGCCTGTACATCAAGATAAGGTCTGCTTTGAAATGCATTCACGTCAATGTCTTTTTGTAACAGGGCTTCATTTGGCATGACATAATCATTAAATTGTACGAGCTCAACATCAAGATTAAACCGGCTTTTAGCAACCTTTTGCGCTGCCTGGGCAATTTTATATTCAGGCCCTGATTCAACTCCGACAATAAGGAGATTCGGATCATTATTTTTTGTTCCTGATTTACAAGAAGCAACCGATAGTGCAAAAAAAGTAATGACTGTAAGGGATAAAAAGTTTGTTCTGTAATTCATTCTTTTATGATTCATAATTTATTTCCTGTGATCGACTCTTCTGGCAATCAGATCTCCACCCAATTGAATAACGAATACAAGTATTACCAGCAAAACCAGTACGCTATTCATAACTAGTGCATCATAGCCAATATAGCCATACTGATAACCTATCTGACCTAAACCACCTGCTCCAACGGCACCTCCCATCGCTGAATAACCAACCAGTGTTATTAATGTGATTGATGCACTATTGACTATTGCAGGTAATGCTTCAGGCAATAATACTTTAGTGACAATTTGTAAAGGTTTTGCTCCAAGTGCTCTTGCTGCTTCAATCAAACCATTTGGTATTTCAAGCAGGCTGTTTTCAACCATTCGGGCTATGAAAGGCGCTGCACCAATACTCAAAGGCACGAGTGCTGCTCTGACCCCAATAGAGGTGCCCACCAGTGCACGAGTGAACGGAATCATCCACACAATCAGGATAATAAAGGGAATAGACCTGAAAATGTTTACCAGGATGGCCGTAATCCGGTTCAGCGTTTTATTCTCAAGTATTTGGTTGGGTCGGGTGATAAAAAGAATTACACCGGTCGGTAAACCAATGACAAAACCAAAAAAACAAGAAACAAAAGTCATGACAATTGTTTCCCAGGTTCCAGCTACTAATAATGAAATCATCGACTCAGACATAGCCTAGTACCTCCGGTTTAATATGTCTTGTTTCATAGAATTTAATTGATTTTTCAATATTTTCCGATGTCCCTATAGCCTCTATCAACATGACTCCAAATTTTACGCCACCGGCATAATCCATCTGGGCGCAAATGATATTATTGTCAACCTGAAATAGGCGGGCAACTTCTGATAAGACCGGATCATCAACTGATTGCCCGGTAAATTCGAGTTTGATAAGGGGCCGTTTATCGGGTTCTGGTATTGAACTCATCCTGCGCAGGTATTCATCAGGAACTTCAATCTTTAATGATGATTCGATAAACTTTTTGGCAAGATCAGTTTCAGGATGTGAAAATATAGCGCTCACTGTTCCCTGTTCAATGAGTCTACCATCACTGATGATTGCTACTTCATCGCAAATTGCTTTTACAACATTCATTTCATGCGTTATCAGCAGAATCGTAATATTCAGGCGTTGATTCAGGTCTTTCAGCAAAGATAGAATTGAGCGGGTCGTAGCCGGGTCAAGTGAGCTTGTAGCCTCATCACAGAGAAGTACTTTAGGATTATTGGCAAGGGTACGTGCGATTGCAACCCGCTGTTTTTGACCTCCTGAGAGATTTGCAGGATACTCATGTTGTTTTTCTTCGAGACCGACCAGTTTAAGTAGCTGGTTTACCCTGGTACTGATTTCTAACCGTGGTACTTTATCGAGCTCCAGTGGAAAGGCCACATTTTGAAAAACAGTTCGGCTTGACAATAAATTAAAAGCCTGAAAAATCATCCCGATCTGCCTCCTTGCTATTGCCAGATCTGATCTTGACAGACTGACAAGACTTTTTCCGTCGACTATGACATCTCCGGAAGTTGGAACCTCTAATAAATTTACACAACGAATCAAGGTACTTTTACCAGCACCTGAAGAGCCAATGACCCCGAAAATTTTACCTTGATTTACCCTCAGTGAAACACCTGACAAGGCATGCACGGCTTTATTTTTCTGGTAAAATGTTTTGTAAATATTTTTTAACTCAATCATTCAATTTATGACTTGCAAATTCAACTGAGGTATATCTCCACTAAACTGGTATAGAATAGACACATCAATATTAAAGATTTATTGCCGGTTTAAGGTAATTTTTCACGGCTTATTCAGAATGTGACTGTCGCAAGATCAGTTAAAGTATAGGCAAATACCGAAAATAGAAAAAGCCATGTGTGTTTAAAATTTCCACATGGCATAAGTCTGGCAACTGTCAGGATAGTAGCAAGAGCTAAATAGTCTCAGGATGCTCAAAAGTCTGTCATGTGCCAATATATGCTGGCGAATCTTTAATTAAATAATAGAATTTCACATACAATGCGGTTAGTAACAAGAATGTAAAAATGATCAGGGCAAGGGTAGACGGTGCGACCTTAAACATGGCTTTATCAAGTTCAAATGCTTTAGGATTTATTTTTTGTCCAAATAAACTCACGATCAACATAGTAATCAGGGTATGTAAAAATGACAGACCCATACAAATCAAAAAAAGTATGCCCCCATGACCTTTCGGATAGGCTGTATAAAGGATTGTTTCATGACCAAACCAAGCTGCTGCATAATTATTAAAGATCACTGGCATCACAAAACCAGTAATAATGCCTGTAATGGCTGCCGAACCTGTTGTTCTTTTCCGGAAAAATCCAAAAATGAATATGGAAAATATGCCCGGGACACGCTGATTATACCGTGTTTCCAGGAATTGGGGCATGGTAAAGATCTTATTTTTCAGGTAAACGGGTATAAACCAGACCGCGACGATGATCAGGGCAATAGCGGCAACCCACTCATAAGCAGCAACTGCCAGACCTATTACAAACCCGTTTCCGCTTTGTCCGATAAACTGTTCTGCTGAGATATTGGATGCTATTAGTTAGGCTCCAATAGCTTAACATGTTAAGGAACTTTCAGCCGGAAAGAAATTTTTTGTAGCTGAAATACCCTGATCTTTTTTCTGCCTGAAAACCCAGTAACCATAACTGGCCATGATCACAAAATAAATTACAAAGATCAAATAGTCACCGGGTGCGAACTTATTTATACAAGTTTAATAGTGAAGTGAAAGTCTGAAGTTTGATTGGTAGAGCTTTCAGACGTTAAGAATAGGGGAACAAACGGTGGGTAGAGTTTCAGAAAGATTGAGCACGGGAAAATCAAAAAAATAATTTAATAAAAACCGGGTCTGTCTGCTTTTTTAAAGACAAACCCGGGCAAGGTGTAAGAGATTATTTATAATATATTTCATTCCATTTCAGCTCATTACGGAACTGATCAAGACGGGTATCTTTTCCAATCAAAACACATTCAAGACCTGCCATGCTGGCAAAATCCTGAAGATGATCAGCAGTAAGGTTCTGACTGTAGGCTGTATGATGAGCACCACCAGCATAAATCCAGGCAGCACAACCAGTTTTCATATCAGGTAACGGCTTCCATAAAACCCTGGCAACGGGTAAATTTGGCAATTCAAATTCAGGTTCAACAGCTTCCACCTCATTTATTAACAGGCGAAAACGGTTGCCCATATCAATCATTGAGGCATTTAGCGCTGGGCCAGAACCTACATTAAACACAAGTCTTGCCGGGTCTGCTTTGCTACCAATACCCAGAGGGTGAACTTCAAGAGTTATTTTACCCCTTGCCAGTGAGGCATCAACCTCGAGCATATGTGAACCGAGTACCAGATTATTTGCCGGATCAAAATGATAGGTATAATCTTCCATGAAGGCATTGCCACCAGGCAGGCCTGCACCCATTACTTTCAGGGCCCGAACCAATGCGGCTGTTTTCCAGTCACCTTCGCCCGCAAAGCCGTAACCATCGGCCATCAGGCGCTGGGCAGCAATACCAGGTAGCTGTACCATGCCATGTAAATCTTCAAAGGTATCTGTGAAGCCTTTAAAACCACCTGCAACCAAAAAGGTACGTAGTCCGATTTCAATTCGGGCAGCTTCATATACTGAATTATGTTTCTCACCACCCTTTAATAGTGATACATCCATAGCATAGGTTGATTCATACTCATCAATGACAGTATTAATTTGATCAAGCGTCACTTCATTGATGACCTTCACCAGATCACCAACCCCATAAGTGTTTACAGAATAGCCAAATTTTATTTCTGCTTCAACTTTATCACCGTCTGTGACGGCGACGTAGCGCATATTATCACCGAAGCGTATAAATTTTGCACCCTGCCAGTCATACCATGCAGCAGCAGCACGTGACCAGGTATTAATCTGGCTGAGTACTTCAGGATCCTGCCAATGGCCTACGACTACCTTTCGGTTTATGCGCATTCTTGAAACAATAAACCCAAATTCACGGTCACCATGAGCACTTTGATTCAGGTTCATGAAATTCATATCAATTGAATTCCAGGGAATATCCCTGTTGAACTGGGTATGCAGATGTAGTAGGGGCTTTTGTAATATATTCAGACCTCTGATCCACATTTTTGCAGGTGAGAAGGTATGCATCCAGGTGATGATTCCAATACAGTCTGGCTTTTGATTAGCCTGCTGAATAATTTCATAAATTTCTTCAGATGACTTGACAACAGGTTTGAAAACAAGCATAACCGGAATTGCACGTGTCTCATTAATGCCATCTGTTATTTTTACAGCATGTTCACCTACCAGTCTAAGGGTTTCTTCACCATATAAGTGCTGACTTCCAGTAATGAACCAGACTTCATATTTTTTTAGATCGATCGTCATATTAAGAATTAATTGGATTAAACCGGCACTCGGAATGAAATTTAAAAAGGCCTGAAATTTAGTGTAGTAGTTCTTGTTGTTCAGTGAATAATAGTAAGCACTTCTTTTTGATCGAAGATTAGTTTAGGAACCTTTTTGAGCGAAAACCATTCTGGATGATAATCTAAATTTATCTGCTTTTTATATTTCAATATATCAAGTAAGGCAAAGTAGGCTGATGATACTGTTCTTTCTATAGGATCACGATTTGTATCGCCAAAAGTATATAACTGTTCGAGGTAAACCCCTTCAAGACCTGTAAGTTGTTTTAGAATCCGGTTTGAGGCCTGGTCCAGACTTTCTTCCTTTTCAACAAATCCACTCATCAAACTCCAATTTCCCTGCTCAGGTTCAAACCCCCTTTTTATCAAGAGTATTTTTAATGTATCACCGTCGAATCCAAAAATTATGCAGTCAACTGCCAGTAAAGTGCGTGTTTGTTTTGAGTACTTGATCATGCTTACTGCTTCGGGAACCTTATACCAATCATATTCACACCTAAATATATGTGCTTGAACACAAGTCTCAGGTATTCTCTTACAACTCTAATAAAGTAATTTTAAGCCCAAGTATCGTAAAGGCAAGATTTTTTCATCTGGATTATAACAGATCAAATTATTTGAAGAATGAATGATAATCATTGTTCATTCTGGTAATCGAAATAGTAATTAATTAGACATTATCTAAGTATTTATTCAACAATTAAATTAAAATTTATGTTGATTTAGACGAATAAATATGCAAAGTCTCCCATAAGGACTACCTGTATTTAATGGCACGTGATTAAATAGATTCCTAGATCAGTAAATTAAATATTACCTGCTTTTGTTACGCTACTAATCATGGATACTCAAAAAGAAGGAATGCTTTTGAACATGCCACTATATTTATTAAAGCAATTCAGGTAGTTGTTTCTGATAGCCCGAAAAGACATTTTACAGATGCCTGTGGAACAAATCTTATAACCAATGGTATGATAAAATTCACTACACACTTTAAGGCTGGTATTAACTGGTATATGCTGCCTTTTTAGAAAGACCTAAGCTGAATTTCATCACACCTTTTGTAAAAAAAATTCCCTATACCGAAAGAATGGTTCTTCAGGTAAAAGGACTAAATTTTTTTCTGATAATAATTAGGCAGATGCAACCACTTTTGATACGCTTCTATAAACGTAGTTAGTGTAGATATGTCTGCGGGCAAATCTGCCTGGTGAATCGGCGTTTACCAGTTTTACATAAATTGCCTTTGGCACATCAAAATATTCATATTCACTGCCATCAAAAAAATTGATCTTCAATACCTGTGATTTATATTCATAGTCAGTAATTAGGGTAGCTGTTGTAATATTGTACTCAGCAAGAGTTTGATTACGTGTTTCAGGCGCAATGCTTACCAAAAAATGATAGGCTTCGATGATCGTTTTGCTCTTTTCTTCAGCCGCTAATCTCTCGTCTAGATTATCCTGGAATTTATCAGGGTGCCAAACTTTCATCAGGTCTCTGTATACAGTTTTTAACTCTTGTAATTCTGCAACTTCCTGAACCCCTAACAATTTTCTGTAATCGACAATTTTCTTCATGATGCTAAAGCTTTGAATTATTGCCGCTATCGAAAGGTGATTAGTTAATTATCCGAAAAGACAATAATTTTTGCAAAGGTAGAAGAAAAATTGATCTTCAACTAAAATGTAACAGAATAAGGATCTTGGCATACTGTAATAATCAACTATTGATTCATTAGATTTCTAAACTAGTATAAAGCAAACTTTCATAATTCGCTTTCTGGCATTTACGATTTTCGTGCTTATAATCAATTTATTGACTGTCTGTGCCAGAAAAAATGATAGCTTGCGTGTAAATAAAATTGCGCTTTCAACCAATACAACAGTTATTAAAAGTTGATTTCTCAATCATTAATGGGCTGGGGCATGCAGCTATTTTTGGTGAAGGCGTGACATGCGATGATGCTTATATAGCAATCTTTATAATCAATCAGGCTCTAAACTTATAAAAACCAGGTGCGATATAAACTGACAACTGGGCGACCCAGCAAAAATAACCTTCTCAGAATATAAAAATAATGTGAATGGTAACAGAACCAATGCCTCAAAAGTATGTCCAAGTAATGCCAGAGAACTTTTGAATTAAGGGTCGGAGGATGATAAATTTATTTCAACCATAGGTTATTTATGCACCTGGTTGTCATATAATACGGTTCGGAGTTCCTAAAGACTGAATTTGAAGAACATGTTCAAAAGTTTTACCATTGCTGCCAAATGCTTAGTTGGAATAATTATCAGATAACTTTCATATTTTCTGCGTCCCACCGGATCAGTTTATTCTGAAAATAACTTTCATTACAGGCCAGAGCAGGGGCAGCAGCACGAAATCCAAAGACTGCATCTTCAATAACTGGTTTTCTCGTTCTGATCGACTCAAAAAAATTTGAGAAATGATCATTCGACGCATCGTAACCGTCTGGTGCCCTGAATGAGATTGTTGGTAATTTTGGGGCTGCCTGATCGGCGGCTGTAAACCGCTTATTATAATCAGCCATTAGAGTCGTCTGCTGAGCCAGCGTAAATGTATTAAATGAGTCCCAGCCTCCGATCCCAGTAGCTACAGGCATTTTATTTTGACTGATTGTAAACCCATCACCTTCACCACCCAGATCAATTACCCCTTCTGAGCCAACGATTTTGGTGGTGGTTTTATCGCCCTCACCGCTGATAAAATTAACCCGCAGGGTAACCTGAAACGCAGGATGCTCTTTCGTTTGGCCATACCTGATAATAGCACTCATTACATCGGGTACATTACGACCATCTTTCCAGTAATCAAGATCACCAATTGAATAAATTGATTCAGGGCCTTTTGAACCAGTGATAAAATGAATTCCGCTCAAAAGATGCACAAACAAATCGCCTGCTACCCCAGTACCATATTCCTGGTAATTACGCCATCTGAAAAACCGGTTTTTATCATAATGATGTTTTACCAGAGAATTTGCCTGAAATCTTGACCAGTCTACTGTTTGGGCTGACTCATCCAGCGGAATGGTATATTGCCATGCACCCAGTGCACTCTGCCTGTTAAATGAAGCCTCAATAGAATTGATCTTGCCAATAGCACCTGAATCATAAAGCTCTTTTGCCTTTTTAAAAGCAATACTACTCACCCGCTGACTGCCTACCTGAAATACCATATTGGTTTCTTTCTGAGCTTTTACTTCACCAAGACCTTCGCTGATTTTATGAACCATTGGTTTTTCACTATATACCGCCTTGCCTTTATGCATGGCATCTATGGCAATCTGACTATGCCAGTTATCGCTTGTGGCAATTATCACTGCATCAATATCTTTGCGGTCAAGAATCTCCTGGTAATTGCTACAGGTGAAAAGCTGGGTGCCGTAAAGCTCCTGTGCCCGGCTAAGCCTGCCTTTATACAAATCACAAACTCCGGCAAGTTCAACCCCGGCAACTGTCAGAGCCGCCCTGGTATCATTAAAGCCCATGATACCCATCCCGATAGTGGCAATACGAATTTTATCATTTGGCATAATACGCTTCTCAGCACTGAGAATCCGGTTCTCATTTTCTTCTTGGGCTGCAAGGCTGGTTAATGAAGCTGAGGTAAGTAAAACTGAAGCTCCGAGTTGTTTAATAAACTTTCTACGGTCGGTTGACATTGATCATTAATTAAGTACAGGTAATATATGAAATTTTAGCCTCGATCAATGGTCAATACTTATCTTTACTGAATGTTAGAGATTAGCCCAGCCCATTCAAACCCTATGATAAGAATAGGTGAATTTAATACGCTTACAGTTTTACGCATAACAGATTTTGGAATTTACCTTGATGATGCTGCCGATGGTATTTTATTGCCGGTTCGTTTTGTTCCTCAGGGTATTGAGGTTGATGATGATATTGAAGTTTTTCTTTACCATGATTCAGAACAACGCATTATTGCTACGACCCTTGAGCCACATGGCGTAGTCGGCGATATTGTAAAACTTAAAGTTGTTTCAGTGACCGATTTGGGTGCCTTTTTAGATAATGGGCTCATGAAAGACTTACTATTGCCTAAGAAGAAACTTCGTACTAACCCTTCAGTAGGCGATGAACTGCTGGTGAAAATCTATGTTGATGATTTCAACGGCATGATTGCAGCCACAGAATGGGTTGAAGAAGATTTAGACAATACCACGCTTACAGTTGAGGAACTCGATGACGTAGAAGTTTTGATCTGGAGAAAGACTGACCTGGGTTATGCTGTTATTATTAATAAGGTGCATGAAGGTTTGCTTTACCACAATGAAATTTACCGCAATGTTGAAATCGGCGACCGATTTCCCGGTTTTGTAAAATCTATTAAATCTGGAAATAAACTTGATATTGCCCTGGGCCAGATGGGTTATGACAGGGTTGAAGGTGAATCAGAAAAAGTGATGCGGATGCTTGAAGAAAATCAGGGCTTTCTTGCTTTTCATGATAAGTCATCGCCTGAAGCTATTTATGATATGTTTTCAATGAGTAAGAAAACATTTAAAATGACAATCGGTAATTTATATAAGGACAAAAAAATTCAGATTTTTAAGGATGGCATTAAAATGGTACGGGTGGAAACAGGTTCAGATGCCATTTTTAATAAAGACAGCTCTGGTGGCAGTAGTGAAACCATAGATAAACAGGCTGAATAACCACGATTTCAGTAAAATTCCTGCATATAATTAAAAAGAGCCCGTTTATGACTAATCATCTGTCGTAAACGGGCTTTTTTGTTTATCTAGTGTTAAACGTTCAATAATCGCATTAATCTGAAATAGGTTACCAATAATTTTAATGAAAACTCAGGTAATTTCCTGTACTTCAGATTTAGTATTTCTGGTTTAGTACTTCAGGTTTAATATTTCGGGCAATAATTTACATTCATTGCTTTAAGCTTGCCAAGGGTTACAGGTACGGCCTTTAAAAAGTTATCCCAGTTTTTATTCTCTGGTTGTGTCCATAATACTTCAGCCAAGGCGGCAAGGCGGGGAAAGATCATATATTCAATTTTAGCCTGGCTTACCATATATTCTGTCCAGACATTTGCCTGAGCACCCAATACATGCAGGCCTTCAGCCGCCGTCAGGGCCGCAGGTATGGGATTATAATCATACACCTGCTTGAGAGGAAGATACCCACCAATCGTGAGCGTATCATTTTCTTTTAGCTGGTTATGATCAAAATACACATATTTACCAGGAGTCATAATTACATCATGACCTAGTTTGGCAGCATCAATACCTCCTTGTTCTCCTCGCCAGCTCATCACGGTAGCATTCTGGGCAAGGCCGCCTTCAAGTATTTCATCCCAACCTATGATTTTTTTTCCTTTTGAGTTGACATAGGTTTCTATGCGCTGGATGAAATAACTCTGCAAACCATGTTCATCTTTCAGGTTATGGCTCTTTATCAGTTGCTGACAAAAAGGTGAACGTTTCCAACTTTCTTTCGGGCATTCATCACCCCCGATATGCATATATTTCGAAGGAAACAGGGGCATAATCTCATCAAGTACATTCTCAAGAAATGTAAAAGTAGAGTCTGTTGGCACAAATACATCTGGAAATATCCCCCAGGTTTCCTGTACGACCTTGGCTATGCCACCAGCTTGTTTTGCCAGTGCACCTACAGATAAGGTATTGGCCCCATTAATTTTGGTAGGCTCTTTCGGAAAACAACTCAGTTCAGGGTAGGCGGCAATTGCAGCTGATGCATGACCGGGCAATTCAAGCTCAGGGATGATGGTTACAAATCGATCCTGAGCATATCTGACAATTTCCTTAACTTCTTCCTGAGTGTAAAAACCGCCGGTAGGTTTATTGTCATTGCCGGTTCCCGGATAGTGACCAATGATGGTACCGTCTCTAAAACCACCAAAAGATGTTAGCCTGGGATATTTTTTTATTTCTATGCGCCAGCCCTGGTCATCGGTCAGATGCCAGTGAAAAGTATTCAGCTTAAAAAGCGCAATGTAATTGATGTATTTTTTCACGAAAGATACAGGCATAAAATGACGGCCCACATCAAGCATAAGACCCCGGTATTTAAAACGGGGTTCATCCTTTGCTGTGATGCTAGCAATTTTCAGCATACTGGTTTTTTCAACTGGCAGTAGCTGCAAAAGCGTTTGTAGCCCATAAAATGTTCCCTGGTGAGAATTGCCTGTGATAGTAATGGTAGCAGGTGTCGAACTAAACTGGTATCCTTCTGTATTTCCAGAACTAGTTGAGGTACTCAGACGGATAACATTTTTTTCAGCCTGGGCGGATCTTTTAACGGTAAAGCCATAATATGACTGCAGGTAGTCATTTAAAAAATTTATACTGTTCAAATCGGCTTCATCGGCAACGATTACTGTTGCTGATGATAGTGTGAAAGAACCTGAGTTAATGGTTAATTGTTGAGGCTTCGGTATGATATTAACAGATTGAGCATTTGCCATCACATGATAACTTAACAATACAGCCAGCAGAAAGGTGAACTTCATATTTGTCTTGAATGAATAAGAAGATGATTAAAAGGGGAAGTTAATTAAATTTTGTCCGTGGCCAAAATTGTATGATTCAGCTCAAAGCTTGTAATTATATTGCACGGGTAATTTTCAGGATATGGTGAGTATATTGGGTTGTGGCTGGCTGGGTTTGCCTTTGGCTAAAACGCTTGTTGATATAGGGTATCAGGTAAATGGCTCTGTCAGAAACGAAAGTAAATTTTCCGCTTTGCAGGCCGTAGGTGTTCATCCTTTTAATGTCCGGCTCGGGTTAGAAATTTCAGGAGACGATTTGCCCCGTTTTTTTTCTGCCTCTATTCTGATCATTGATTTCCCTCCAGAAAGAAGAGACGATATAGAATCATATCTGCTAATGCAAGTTAAATCATTGGTTCAAATGATTGATACCTCTAATATTGAACAGGTAATATTCATAAGTTCAACCTCGGTATATCCCGATTTGAATCGGGAAGTTTTCGAGGATGAAAATTTAGCCCCGGAAAAGAGTAGTGGTAAGGCATTAAAATTAGCTGAAGACTATTTACTATCACAACCTGGGTTTACTACGACCGTAATTCGCTTTGGTGGTTTAGTAGGAAATGACAGAAAGCCAGGTCGGTTTTTAGCAAGTCGTAAAAATGTGCCTGGGGCAAGGTCTCCAATTAATATCATTCATCAGGACGATTGCATTGCCCTGATTTGTGAGCTGTTAGCGCAAGAGGCATGGGGAGGTATTTATAATGCCGCAACAGATGAACATCCAGAGAAGGCAATATTTTATCAGAGAATGGCAATTCAGCAGGGTTTTGAACGTCCAGAATTTAGTGCTGAGGTTTCAGAAAGCTATAAGATTGTAAACTCTGATAAAATTAAAAACCGGCTGAACTTTAGGTTTAAATTCCCAGACCCAATGCAGATGTTTGATTAACTATTTCCCGCCTGGCTTCTCACGACTTCTACCATGTTTGACTAACTAAAAATATATTGAAAAGCGGACAAGACCAACTATAAACCTATAGCCGTATGAGACCAAAACCAGAATCTGATTTGTGTCATAGTCAAATACCTGTTTTAAAATGCTTTCAACCTGTTGAACAATACTAGCTTTGGCAGCTCTAAAATAATCATTTTTATTATGACCCTTCAAGAACAAATTCTGGCCTCTGAAACCAGGATTTTTAAAGCAGTTTTTCCCAATACGACCAATCATTATGATACCCTTTTCGGAGGCACTGCCATGCTAATGATGGATGAGGCTGCATTCATTACCGCTACCCGTTTTAGTCGTCAAGTAATGGTGACAGTAAGCAGTGACCGCATTGATTTTAAAAAGCCAATACCCGCCGGTACCATCGTCGAACTTGTCGGTAAGGTTACCCTTGTTGGTAATACCAGTATGAAAGTCAATGTTGAAATTTATATTGAACACATGTATGCTGAAGGTAGAGAGCTTGCTGTAAATGGAGATTTTACCTTCGTTGCAATTGATGAGCATAAAAAGCCTGTTCAGATTACCAGGTATTCAGATAAGTAGGCATACTCCAAATCATAAACTATTTCTTTTAGTTCGTGTTATGAATTTAAATTCCATAAGATGAGCTCTTAATAAAATCATTTTTTTATGGAAGGAAATTAAGATGTATAATCATACTGATTAGCGTTAAACCCTGAAAATAGAAGAATGAAAAAAGTTTTATTATTACTTCCAGTCATCTTTTCGACAAGTCTGACCTTTGGGCAATTTAAACCTGTAGAACAAGGTTCTACATTAAGGTTTAATATCAGAAACTTAGGTTTCAATGTACCTGGAACCTTTACAGGTTTTCATGGTTTTATAAATTTTGATCCTAAGGTATTAACAGGTGCAGGATTTGATGTATCAGTAGAAGCTGCTTCAGTAAATACGGCAAGTGTAAAGAGAGATGATCATTTGAGAGAGCCTGACTATTTTGGGGTGAAGCAATATCCAAAGATAAGGTTGATTTCTGAAAAAATTATTGCCTCATCAATGGCTGGAACCTATTCATTTACGGGTAAACTTACCATGAAGGGAAAAACACAGCAGATTACATTTCCGTTTAGTGCTGTTGCCTCGGGCGAGGGATACCGATTTAAAGGGTCTTTCAAAATTAACCGCCGTGATTTTGGCGTTGGAGGCTTTAGTACACTCTCAAACGAGCTAGAAGTCTTGCTCGATGTGATTGCAGTCAAGAAGTAGAGGCTTTTAACCAAGCTATCCAATTACAACACAAAGAGTTCAAGGAAGAAACATTAGAATCAACAGTATATACATAACCGCTTGACATTCTTGATCAAAATGTAATAGCCTTACTTGGGCATCTAGAATCGCTCAATCTGATAAAAATGCTGATTGTTAAAGTCGAAAACGAGGACAGTGATTTATGAATTTCCTATTTGTCCAGTTAGTTTTTTTAACCAGCAAAACCGGGTTATATTTTCAATGCTGATTTCACCATTGAAATTATTAATATTATAAGTGACCAACCTGCCATTAAATACATGGGAATCGCAATCCAGAAGGGGTTAAGGTAAAAAAGGGGGTCATTCACATGACGCATATTGTGAAGAAGTAAGTAATTTTCTTCAACACCCAGCAGTAAAATGCCTATTGTGAGCAGTAGGTTAAAACGAAGTAGCTCATTGAGCCTGAGCCATTTTTCATGTTGCATCTGTAAATATGAGTATAATAGAAGTAGGCTAGTAAATAGTACAAGGAGCAGGTCATTTAACCAGGTATGATTTACAGCCACCTGAAGTAATGTCTTACCTGAGAAGGGAATATCATTCCATGCATGTAAAATTTGCTTTCCCTGGGCGCGGGAAGCAAATTCTAATTGAAATACTCTGTATTTTTGGGGGGTTGCCCTGACAAGAATATCAGACTGCAGGCCCATATAAAAACCAGTAAAAACAAATAATATCCAAAGAATTCTTCTCATAAATCAGGATAATAAGGGATAAATAACGTTCAAAAAGTTAAATCATTCGGAAACTAAATTTTAGGTAGAATTCAAAATTTTAAGGAATCTTTGCTTAGGCTTTTCGTGGATAGCATTCGTTCACAACATATACCTTACCGTGTACCGACGGCAGCCCATTGATACAATCAGTAAAAGTTTGGGCAATTCGTTTAAAGTGTTCAGGTTTGGGGTGTAATTCATCTGTCCAGCCATGATCACCAACTGCGCCTCTGGCATCAATATGAAATACACTCATTTCAAGGCCTGGTATTTTACTGAACTCTTCACCAGTTTCAATCATCATTTCATTAAAAAGGTAAATCATGGCATAAATGATATTGCTTTGTACAGACTGATTAGTGATTCCTCTCAATAAAAGTGGTGTTTTTAACCAGCTGCCATGACCCAGAAAGCTTCTGATAAATGGGATATACCAGCGTAGTGGGTTTACGCCAAAAGCAATTTTATCATTTGGCACCGCATAATCATAACCCTGAGTAATGATCTTTGTACCCGCAAATTTGCCCAGTTTCATATTTCCTTTGCCATCGGTTAATATGCCCTTAATCAGGAAATAATATTGAAGATTAAAGAACATAAGCAAGGCGAAAAAATCTTTTGACAGATATTTAACACCTTCGTTGAATCGTTTTAGGTCAAGGGGTATAACTTTTCTTAATTGTACATTTTTTAAGAGCTGCCCTGACCATTCACTTTTTGATAATTCTCTTGATCTGCCACTGGGTTCAAGGATTGCTGCCAGGCGGTTGCTGCCAAGCAAATCATTTCCACCTCCACTTATTACAAAAAAATCAGGGTGAACAACTGAAAATTCTTCCACATATTTACGTGCGTTTAGCATATTGAATAACCAGTCGCCCCCAGAAGCAAGGCTGTAAACGGCCAGATTATCCTGCATCGAAACCCAGTCAATAACATCACTCAATATAATCGGGTAATTAAACCACGAATCGCCTTCAGCAAGAATTATCTTGTTTACACCATTTCTAAAGCCTTTTTTTATTTTTGCATAAAATTTACTGTTTCTCTGAGCGTTTTTTATCAAATCAACTTTGCTGACAAGACGATCAATGGTGGCAAACTTTATAACTTGCACTTCGTTTAAGTCATAGATTTTTTCGATGATATAGGAAAGATCTTCCTCATTGATATACATTCTTAACGATGCCAGTTCAGAACAGCTGATCTCATTGTCAAGAAGTTTCTTTATTAGTTCTAATTTGGCCTGAGGTGATGGTATTGGAATTTCTGCAGCAATAATTTCAGCCATTTATTAATGGATTTTATTTTCTGTGAATTTATTTGATAATCTTTCTTTCAACAAGGTACCTATAAAACGATGGGTTCTTAATTTAAAACATGGCAAGAGCAACTCTTAAAACTGAAACCCTGACATTTAAAGACCGTCTCGCAGCCTTAAGCAATCTACCAGCATTTTTCAAAATGGTCTGGCAAACCAGTCCCGGTCTTACATTGACCAATGCCGTTCTACGTATAGTACGTTCAGCATTGCCCCTTGCAATCTTATACGTAGGTAAATTAATTATAGACCAGGTTGTTTTATTAAATCACAATCATGGAAATTTTTCAAATGCATTTTTATGGAAGCTTGTTCTTGCAGAATTTATCCTGGCCATACTTTCTGATTCTTTAAGCCGTGCAATCGGTTTGATGGATAGTTTGCTGGGTGACCTTTTCTCGAATCATACGTCGATTGAAATTATGAAACATGCTTCAACACTTGATCTTGATCAATTTGAAGATTCGGTTTTCTATGATAAACTTGAGCGTGCACGTCAGCAAACAGTTGGCCGAACAATTTTACTGTCTCAGGTCATGAGTCAGGTACAGGATTTTATCACCATCGGGTTTCTTGCCGCAGGTTTGATCGTTTTTAATCCATGGTTGATCGTGCTACTGTTTGTCGCCATTGTACCAGCTTTCTTGGGTGAATCTTATTTTAACGACCGAAGTTACGCACTTAACAGAGGACAAACTCCTGAAAGGCGCGAACTTGATTATGTCAGATACCTGGGTGCAAGTGATGAGACGGCAAAGGAGGTAAAGATTTTTAATTTATCAGGTTTTTTCATAAATAGGTTCAGTGAATTGTCAAAACAGTTTTATCGGGATAACAGGAAGCTTATTATTCAACGGTCAATCTGGGGTACTTTTTTTGCAATGATGGGTAGTGCCGGTTATTATGGAGCCTATGTATTTATCATTCTAAGAACGGTAAACGGACAAATCAGTATTGGAGAATTGACCTTTCTGGCGGGTTCATTCAGGCAGTTAAGAAGCCTGCTTGAAGGTATACTGACCCGTTTTACTGCAGTTTCACAAGGAGCAATTTATCTTCGTGATTTTTTTGATTTCTTTCAAATTAAACCTAAAATACTACTTTCAGATAAGCCTCTGAAATTTCCGGTACCTATTCAGTATGGCTTTACCTTTGAAGACGTGGGGTTTAAATATGTTAATTCTGAACGCTGGGCAAATCGTCATTTAAATTTCACGCTTTTTGCTGGTGAAAAGCTTGCCCTGGTAGGTGAAAATGGAGCTGGTAAAACAACGCTGGTTAAATTACTTGCACGCCTGTATGATCCGACAGAAGGACGTATATTATTAGATCATATTGATTTGAAGATGTATGATCTGACTGAATTAAGGTTACAGGTAGGGATTATATTTCAGGATTATTTAAAATATCAAATGACGCTTGCTCAAAATATTGCTGTTGGTAATATTGGACAAAAAGAAAACCGATCATTAATCGTTAAATCTGCAAAACAGAGTCTGGCAGATATTCTTGCTGCCAAACTCCCGGACCAATATGATCAGATGCTTGGAAAACGATTTATGCAAGGAGTAGAACTTTCAGGTGGAGAATGGCAGAAAGTAGCACTGGCTAGGGCTTATATGAAAGAGGCTCAGCTGTTAATTCTCGATGAGCCAACTGCTGCTCTGGATGCAAGGGCTGAAAATGAAGTTTTTCAACGATTTGCAGACTTAACCAAGGGGAAATCTGCAGTATTAATTTCACACCGGTTTTCAACGGTAAGAATGGCTGACCGTATTTTAGTGCTTGATAAAGGTGAAATAATTGAACTCGGCACCCATGAAGAACTACTCATAAAAGATGGGCGTTATGCTGAACTGTTTCATTTACAGGCCCAGGGTTATAAATAGGCAAATACAAGAAGAATATAAGCGGTAAGAAAACAGAAATAACCAGAATTACCGGTCAATCTGCTCAGGTTCATCATTCTCAACCAACAGACATTTTAATCAGGAACAGGGATTTGTTATTTTAAATTATAACTAAATTCTTATCTTAATAATAAATAGCTTGTTATGAAGTTTTTTTGCCTTTTCATTTTCTTATTATCATTGATTAGAATGCCTGTATCTTCCCAGTCTGCCAAAAATGAACCAGTACATCTCATACTTGATACAGATATCGGCCCAGATTATGATGATGTGGGTGCTATTGCAATATTTCATACCCTGGCTGATAAAAAAGAAATGGTTCCACTGGCTATACTGGCATCCAATAAAAATGAATTTGTATGCCCTGTTATCAGTTTGTTAAATACGTATTTTGGACGGCCTGACCTACCTATAGGAGCACCCAAGGGTTTTGCACCAAATATTGGTTCGGCACAGCATTGGCCTGAGATGATTCTGGGAGAGTTTGCACATAGCGTGAGGTCTACCGATGAAGTACCCAATGCGGTACTGGTTTATAGAAAAATACTGGCTTCTCAGCCCGACCACTCTGTAACAATAGCAACAATTGGTTTTCTTACCAATCTGGCAAATCTGCTTGATTCAAAACCGGATGAACAGTCTTCATTGTCAGGAATTGAACTGGTTCGCAAAAAAGTCAAATTGCTGGTTTCGATGGCAGGTAAATTTCCTCAGGGTCGTGAATTTAATTTGTTCACAGATACCACATCTTCAGTGATGGTTTTTAAAAATTGGCCTTCACCTATTCAGTTCAGCGGGTATGAAATTGGAGCAGCCATCAAAACAGGTGCTGGCCTGATCAGTGATAATACTGTTCTTGGGCCTGTAAAGCAAATATTTTCATTTTGTATGTCTAAATCTGCCGAAGACAGAAATGGTCATATGAGCTGGGACCAGACAGTCGTACTGGTAGCTGTTCGGGGTGCGGCCCCATATTTCGGGCTGCAACGCGGGCATATAACTATCAAAGGAGGCACTAATGCCTGGGTAAATGATATCAATGGCTCACAGGCATATCTTACTCCCCTGACCTCGAATGAACAAATGTCGCGTGTATTAGAAAATTTGATGTCTCAATGACAAGGCCATTGATTATTTTTTGCGGCCTGCTTTTGAGGGCTCAGCCTGCTGTTCGCTAAATTCAACATCTTCAAGCTTAACTGGCTCACCCTTGCCAGCAAATTCTTTGGTTAAAAACCTGAACGCAACATCTTTCACTTCTTCAACTGTTTTTGCCTCCCCGGCATATACCATTCCGATTTCATGTATCAGGTAAGCCGTGTATTTTTCAGGCTCAGAAACTTCATCTTTTGTGATGATTTTGCCCGGCTTGATAATAATCTGAAATTCTCTGGGGGGTATTTTATTTTCTGCAATATTGTAAACGTTCATACTATTCTAATGACTTCTTTTTTAGGCATTTCACTATTTAACATTAAAAGATCAGAGGTATTATGACCAATTTTATTTCAAATATAAGGCGAATTATTTTAGTGAGCTGTTTTTGAAAGTTCAATCCAGACAGGAGCATGGTCACTTGTTTTTTCCCAACCCCGAACTGCATGATCAACTCCTGCAGCCGTCAGGTGTCTACTGATATCAGGACTCAATAAAAAATGATCAATTCGCAAACCTGCGTTACGGCCATAGGCATTTCTGAAATAATCAAAAAATGTGTAAATAACTTTAGTTGGGTAAATCTTTCTGATGGCATCTGTCCAGCCCTGATCTACGAGAGTTTTAAAAGCTATCCTTGTTTCGGGGCGAAAGAGTGCATCTTCAACCCATCGCTCTGGTTTGTAGACATCTAATTCTGTGGGGATAACGTTGAAGTCCCCTGTTAAGATAACAGGTTTTCCACTGGCATACAAGCTCGCTGCATGAAGGGTAAGCCTGTCAAACCAACGTAATTTATATTCAAATTTTGGTCCTGGTGCCGGATTGCCATTCGGTAAATAAAGGCAGGCAATTGTTATTCCGTCAATGACAGCCTCGAGATAGCGGCTCTGCGTATCGTGATCATCCCCATCAAGACTACGACTGACTTCTGAGATGGGTGAAGATTTAGAAAGAATAGCCACGCCGTTCCAGCTTTTCTGGCCATGCCAGATAGCATGGTAGCCAGCTTCTTTAATTGCCTGCTCAGGAAATTTTTCATCAGGCGCTTTCAATTCCTGTAAGCAGACTATATCAGGTTGTGTTTCGGTGAGCCAGCGGATTAATACCGGGAGACGTCCATTTACACCATTGACATTATAGGTGGCAATTTTCATAGTATGTTCAAAGAGCCCAAAGCTAGCAGGGCTTTTTGAACTTTTGATTTAATATTGCAGAAGGTACGTTAAAACTTTTACCAATAAATATTTTAAATTAACACAAGTATAGGTAGGCATTTCAAGAGCTTGATTGTAAAGTAATCATGACAATTATGGTACAGCTATTTTACGCAAGCCTAATTGTATACCTTGTATATTGACCAAAAAAAGGAGATGGATAAATTAAAGAAGTTCGAATTGATGGAGAAGATCGTTCATGAATTAGAAGATTTGAAGAATAGTCAGCTTGCAATTATTGTTAAACTAGGGAAAATAGAGGCTGATAATTTTGACCTTGGAAATAAACGTCTTGAAAAAGACTTGCCCGATATGCACCAAAGGGTATCTGATAATCTTGATACGATAGCAAATATTCTTAAAGACTTTGCAGACCAGACAGAAACCTATAGTGATAAAAATAATATTCAAGCGTTGAAAGATCAGGATGCAATAAACAAACTTTAATTTTCAGGGACCAATTAATCAAGTATAGATTAAATCTGAAAGCCAACAAACGAAACCGTTTGCTGGCTTTTTTAGTTAATTTTATTTTTTATTAATGATAAGGCGTTTGAACTCATAATTATTTTTGAATGCAAAATTTATTTTTGAAAAATAAATCGGTCTTGTTTTTAGTGTTCTTGTTTTTTTCAGCCAGAGGCTATGGTCAGAAAATTACTTCACTTACAGGAAACTGGGAATTTAGAAAGGTTGGTGAAAAAACCTGGAATACTGCAACCGTGCCTGGAACTGTACATACAGACCTGTTCAACAACAAAAAAATTTCTGACCCCTTTTACCGGCTGAATGAAAAGGATTTGCAATGGATCGATAAAGAAGACTGGGAATATAAGACAGTATTTACGGTTAATGATGATCAGAAAAAGTACGATAGACTACTTCTTGTTTTCGAGGGCCTTGATACGTATGCAGATATTTATTTGAATGGTCAGAAAGTACTGGTTGCAGATAATATGTTCAGAACCTGGAAGGCTGATATCAAGAAATACTTGAAACCCGGGGAAAATGAACTCAAGGTTTATTTTCATTCACCTATAAAGACCGGTGAAGCCTTATATGCCAGTTTGCCTTTTAGAGTACCGGTAAGTGATAATGACCAGGCATCTCCTAAGGTCAGTGTATTTACCAGAAAAGCCGGGTATCATTACGGCTGGGACTGGGGCCCGAGATTTGTAACTTCAGGTATCTGGCGCCCTGTTTACCTACAGTCAGAAAATGAAAACAGTATAGAAGAACTCTTTGTCAAACAAAAAAGACTTACCCCTGAAAGGGCAAATCTAGAGGCCCAGCTATCTGTGCAGAGCTCAAAAAAAGAAGTAAGGGAGTTGCAACTATTTGTTAATGGCTCAACTATTCCAGTTTACAGCAAATTAGTAAATATTGAAAAGGGGGTGACCAGATTGGTTTGTAGTTTTAGCCTTATCCGTCCTAAACTCTGGTGGCCAAATGGCTATGGGGCCCAAAACCTGTATAATTTTAAAGCCGACTTAAAGGCTCTTTCAGGAAATGGTTATGGAGTGGGCAGTATGCAGCTATTAGCAACCCGGTCTATCAGGCAGGGGCTGAGAACAGTTGAAGTCGTGCAAGAGTCAGGCAAGGCAGGTAATTCTTTTTATTTTAGTGTCAATGGGGTGAAAATTTTTATGAAAGGGGCTAATTATATTCCTCAGGATAATTTTTTGCCTTCGGTTACTAAAGTACGTTATGAACATATAATTAATACGGCGGTGCTTAGTCATATGAATATGCTAAGGGTATGGGGCGGAGGAATTTATGAAAATGAGCTGTTTTATAATCTCTGCGACGAAAAAGGCATCTTGATCTGGCAAGATTTTATGTTTGCCTGTGCCATGCAGCCTCCGATTGAGACATTAAAGCAAAATATCTATGAAGAGGCAGTTGAAAATGTAAAGAGACTACGTTCTCATCCTTCACTAGCAATGTGGTGTGGTAATAATGAAATCGTTGCGTTTATGACATCTGATTACTGGCATACAGCAAAAGGTGCTTTTAGAAACGTGCAAGATTCAATGACCATCGTAAACACATACAAAGAAGTGTTTCACAGCATACTACCCTCAGTTGTAAAGGCCTATGATGATGACAGATTTTACTGGTCAACTTCACCTCAAGGTGGTAATTATTCAACAACTTCTCGTGATTCTTATACTTCCGGCGATATTCATTATTGGGAAGTATGGGGTAATGGCAAGCCCATTGAGGAATACCTGCACAATGTCGGACCTTTTATGAGTGAATATGGGTTTCAGTCATTCCCTGATCTTGAATCAGTTAATAAATTTACCTTGCCCCAGGATGCTGATATAAATTCTGAAGTCATGAAATCTCATCAGCGTTCTTATGTTGGTAATGGGGCAATACTTGCTTATATGAAAAGCTGGTATAAAGTGCCAACAGCTTTTCCTGAATTTTTGTATGTGGGTCAGGTTTTGCAGGGGGAAGCTATAAAACTTGCAATTGAAGCTCATCGCAGGGCCAAACCTTTCTGCATGGGATCACTATACTGGCAGATTGATGATTGCTGGCCGGCAGCTTCCTGGTCGAGTATGGATTATTATGGACATTGGAAAGCATTGCAATATGAGGCTAAGCGTGCCTTTGAGCCAGTCCTGATCTCTCCTGTAGTAAATAAAGATACGCTTGCCGTATTCATAGTTTCAGACAAACTTGAAGCATTTAAGGCTCAGCTTGCTGTCAGGTTAATCTCATTTGATGGTAAGGTTTTAAGCGAAAAACTTTCAACTATCAGCATTCCTGCAAATACCAGTACCCTGGTTTACCATCAGGCGGTAAAATCTTTACTCAAAGGTACTAATGCTGATAACTGCTTTATTGATGCAAGGTTAGTCGTAGGCAAATTAATCATAGCTGACAATCAATTATATTTTACAGTGCCTAAAAATCTAAATTTAAAACCATCGGCAATAAAATATTCTCTGGAGCATAAGAATGCCTTTTATACCCTTACTCTAAACAGTGGCACGCTGGCGAAAAATGTCAGTATTTCTGTTGGTGACGGGGGAGTCATTTTTTCTGATAATTATATAGATCTCTTGCCTGGCGAATCGAAGATCGTTGTTTTCAGGTCAGAAAAAATTCTAAGCAAGCTAGATGTGAAACTTCAAAGCATTAATGATGTTACGTACAAATCCCAGTAAGTCTTATATTTGAATTTTATTAATACTAAATCAAGCTTTTAATCTTACATAATGAAACCAATTGTTATTTCTCATGAGCATCCAGACTGGTTTAAACCGCTTTTTGCTGAACTTGAAAAAAGAGATATCCCGTTCAATACAGTTAACCCGACCCAACATACTTTCACTATAGACGGGCCGAGACCAGAATTTGATCTGTATTTTAACCGGATGAGCCCTTCAGCTTATTTACGTGATGGTGTTCAGGGTACATTTTATACACCAAACTACCTGAAGTTTTTAGAAAACCATGGGGTCAGGGTATTAAACGGTTATCAGGCTTTTACCTATGAAACATCAAAAGCCCTGCAGCTATTACTCTTGCAGAAGCTGGGTTTAAAATACCCAAAATCAAGGGTCATTAATCATAACTCCCAAATCGTTGCTGCAACCGAAGGGTTACGTTTCCCGATTGTGATCAAGGCAAATATTGGAGGTAGCGGTGCCGGGATAGAAAAATTTGATTCACTTGCAGCCGTTGAAGAGGCTATTGCAAATAATCAGATTGATTATGGTATTGATCATACTGCACTCGTGCAGGAGTTTATTCCTGCAAGAGGCGGTTACATTACCCGCGTAGAAACAATTGGAGGTAAGTTTCTATATGGCATCAGAGTATATCTGACCGGTGACAGTTTCAATTTATGCCCGGCTGATATATGTCAGACAACATCAGGAGCTGAGCTTGTGCGCAACGCCTGTGCTGTTGAAGCACCAAAAAATGGTTTGCGCGTTGAAGGATTCACGCCTTCAGCAGAAATCATTAAAAATATTGAAACAATCATGCAGCATGCCCAGATTGATGTAGGGGGTATTGAATATATTATTGATGACCGTGATGGCGAGGTACTGTATTATGATATTAACGCCTTGTCAAACTTTGTCGCTGATGCAGTCAATGTGATTGGTTTCAATCCGCATGACCGTTTGGTAGATTACCTTGAGGCGCAACTTGCAGCCTATTCACAGATAAGAGAAGCAGTACATTAATTATGAGATACGGATATTGGTTACCTGTTTTTGGTGGTTGGCTCAGAAATGTCGAAGATGAAAAAATGGCCCCAACCTGGGATTATGTTAAAAAACTAGCCATTCGCACTGAGCAGATTGGTTTTGATCTGGCATTGATTGCTGAACTTAATCTCAATGATATTAAAGGGGAAGACGCACCCTCACTTGATGCATGGTCTACGGCAGCAGCGCTCGCTGCTGTTACTCATACTCAAGAACTTATGATTGCCGTCAGGCCTACTTTCCACAATCCTGCATTGCTGGCGAAGCAGGCTTCAAATATTGATAATATAAGCAACGGCAGAGTTTCTTTAAATCTTGTTTCTTCCTGGTGGAAAAGTGAAGCCGAAAAATATGGTGTTCATTTCGATAGTCATGATGATCGATATGCCCGTTCAGCAGAATGGCTCGATATTCTTGATAATGTCTGGAAGAAAGATCACTATAGCTTTGAAGGGAAATATTACCAGGTAAAGGACAATATTCTGCAGCCTAAGCCAATTTCACAACCCCGGCCAAAAATTTATGCTGGTGGTGAATCTGAAGCCGCGAAAGAGCTGATTTCAACTACGTGTGACGGTTATGTCATGCATGGCGATTCACCAGAACTGATCAGCCGGCGTATAGAAGATTTACGTGAACGCCGTGAGAGAAAAGGATTGCCTCCAATGCAATACGGTGTAGCCGCCTATAGCATCATCCGCAATACCGAGCAGGATGTAAAAAAAGAAATTGATCGTATTACAAATGTTAAAGAAGGTTCTTCAGGATATAAGAATTACCAGCAATGGCTTGATGGTACACAGCTAGAGCAAACAGTCTCACTGAGTGATTATTCTGTTTCGAACCGGGGCCTTAGAACCGGATTAACTGGTACCGCCACTCAGGTACAGGATAGGATAGGAGAATTTGAAAAAGTCGGTGTAAATTTCTTTTTACTGCAATGTAGCCCTCAACTTGAAGAAATGGAACGCTTTGCTGAGGCGATTATCGGTAAAACTGTATCTATTGAAGAATAAATAGTGGGGATGTTTTCCGAGTTACCGTTTTTAAACTATAAAGTAAAGACTTGGCCTAAACACTAAAAACACGCTGCCCCCAATGAGATAGATACTATTTGGGGGCATTTTTATGTGCAAAACCAGGAAACATGGAACAGCATTCAGGCTACAGATTATTAGAGGGCCCCCAAGGTAACTCGGCGTCTTCTTTAACAAAGAAGTGGAATCTATCGCATAAGCTAATCAGGCAATAGATTGATTACTTCGATTCATTTGCGCAAAGTACTCATACCGATCTAGGCTATCTTGGTCATTTGCTTCTTGCTACTGAACGTATGAAAGCACATTCAGATGCAAAAACCACAGTAGTGAAAGAGATTCCTCCTGAAGCACCTATTGGAAGTGATGAAGATGAATATTAAAAAAGTACTGATCTCAGGACTTTAGATGTTATTTGTACTCAGACTTTAACTCATCATGCATCGTTTTGCGCAGTTTCATGACTTTAGGCATTGAAACATGTGTGATATAATAATTATCCATATGTGTCTTGAAATATCCCTGATGGTAGATTTCGGCTGGGTATAAGATGGTATATGGCTGAACCTGAGTGACGATTTTATCAGTATAATGATGTGTAGCATTTACTTTGGCAATAACAGACATTATTATAGCTTTTTCTGCAGGAGTCCTGTAGAAAGCTACTGATCTATAATCAGGGCCTTCGTCAGGACCCTGACGGTCTACAGTAGTAGGATCATGAGCATAAAAAAAAGCTTCTGTGAGTTTCTCGAAACTTATGACAGACGGGTTATAATAGACCTGAACCGACTCAGCATGACCGGTAGTTTTTGTACATACTTCCTGGTAAGAAGGGTTTTTTGTCTTGCCCCCGGCAAATCCAGAAATCACTTTATCGACACCCTTCAATTCTGATATCCCTTCTGATAGAGCCCAAAAACAACCGCCTGCAAAAGTTGTCACTTTTTCATTTTTATCTGGAGTTGGTAAATGAGCAAAAGATTGCTGGTTATCTTCGGTCTGGGCAAAGGTCGTTGTGGCAAATAGTGAGGTAATAAGTAACAATAGATTTAATTTTTTCATTTCAGGGTTTTATAATTAAAAATAACAATGAATTTAATTCGCAAAAAAATGCCGGCAAATCTGGTTTACTGTATGCTAAAGCAAGTAAATCTGCCCTAATGAATAATAAAACCAGTAAATCTGGTATTCAGCCAATTTGACGTCTCTGTACGATGCCCAAGTTGTAGTCAGTATTTTATTACTTGCAAATATGGTAGAAGTTCTGGTTTTTAAATCATTCCAGCCATAAAGCTATTACTGTATTAATGGCCCTTATAACACATAACTGGTTTTTGGAATAAGCCAAAAAACCAGCCAAACAACTCATCGTAAGTAGAAGCTTGGATCTCTCAAGCTACATGTATTTATGAATAAATTGACTTTTTTGCCTTTAACTTCATTCATAAGGGATAACTCAAAACTGATAGTGCATTGTTACCAAAATATTATTCGATGTAAATTTGGCTGTTAACAACACCCTCCTCCATCGTAGAAGAAAGTTGAGGGTGAAATAAAGATATCATCACGATTTAGGGCTGTTAGATTTGCTGCAGTCTTATCACAGATTGACAGAGGCTGGTTTAACATGAGTACATGACCGCTTTTATCATCAAAGAATTCCTTGTCACCAAAGTAAATGGCAGTTTTACCTGTGAAAATACAGGGTCCATCTGATGGCATTGAATCTTTGATGGCGCAAACTTCTACACTTTCGATATAAATCAAAATATCTGTTGCATAATGCCCTGGATCAAGAATTCTATAAGGACGCTTTGCCCGTACTTCTACTGTTCCAAAGCCAATATCTGTGATCATTTTAAGATAATCTTTCAGGGGTAGGGCACCACTTAGACAAAGCGCTCTTAAGCGATCGTCGTCTGTTAATGCTTTTGACATCTTTACTTCTGAAGTAGGATCGCTAAGTACCAGTCGTCCCCGAGGTTTTAACACGCGATACATTTCTTTGAGAGCCTGAATTAAATCATCTTTTTTAAAAATATTAAATAGACAATTTTGTGCGGCAATATCTATGCTATTATCTGGAACTGGTAATTTCAGGGCATCTCCTTTTATGAGTTCAACAAATTCAGCTTTAAACCAGGGATTTAATTTTTCAGCTTCTGAAAAGTTCTGTTTGCAGGCTTCAAGCATTTCCTGGACAATATCTATGCCTGTTACACCGCCCTTCTTCCGGCTGAAATAAGCAAATTGAAGAAGTTCCATACCACCACCAACACCTACATATAAAATCCTGGGATTGTTAGCAAGATCACGCGGGTTAACCGTACTTCCACATCCGTAATTCATTTCTTGCATTCTTTTTGGCATCTCAAGACCAGGAAGAAGCCATATGGGTGTTGTTGTGCAGCATAAACCGATTTGTGGATTTTCGGCCGCCTCTTTATAAACATTAATAGTAGTTTCTAAATATGAAGTACTCATTTTCAGCTTGAATTAAAATCTTTACGCGTGAACCTTTTTAAACCTTTTTGAGTCCTTAATGTTTTGGCGATTGCCACGCAGAAACAATGCATTTAAGATTAAATACGCTTATTGAATAATTATTACTTAATCACACCTATAATTAATAATGGAGTTCGAGTTATGGTACAGAAATCTAATGAGTGGGGAATTTAAGATTTATTGATTCAAGATAAGTGGTGATTATTTTTGCCACCGCATAGTTTCTATACCACCGTTTATCTGCAGGTATAATGTGCCATTCAGCATTATTACAGTTATTTACCACATCATCATAAACGCTGATATACTCGCTCCATTTACTTGCAACTACCTGATCACTGGCTGAATATTTCCATCTTTTATCAGGCTGCACCAGTCGTTGCTTAATTCGATTTTCCTGCTCCTGATTGGATACATGCAGAAAAAACTTTAAGACATGAATCTTGCTACGTACCAGATGGTCTTCCAGGGTGTTAATGAGCCGATACCTTTCATTAATTTCACTTTTAGGTAAACTTTTAGAAATTGTTGGTACAATCAGATCCTCATAATATGAGCGGTTAAATACCTCAATCATACCCTTGGCAGGGAAATGCGGATAAATTCGCCATAAAAAATCATGATTTGCCTCTTCTGTTGTTGGCTCTTTAAATGGCTGTACATTTACCCCCATAGGGTTCATAGATGACATGACATGTCTGATCGTACCATCTTTACCTGCTGCATCAAGACCTTGAAAAATTATCAACAGGGATGACCGGCCATCAGCAAAAAAAATGTTTTGTAACTCAAAGAGCTTTTTGCGAAATTGTTTTAATTCCTTTTTACAATCACCTTTAGAAAGCTCATCAGGTGGCGTAGTATTCATTTTACTTAATTTAACTGGTGCCGGGTTCGGCTTTATATCTTTTGGCATACTTAATTAAGGAATTTGCGTTAGGTGTTTTTAATAGATTTTAAAGAACAGGCTGTAAATTTTGAAAATTAACTACAGTTTTGGGTAACCATTTTCTAAAGAGTAAGATCTTGATAAAATCATTTATCAGGAATGAGAAAACGGAGCACATGTCAAAACAATCAGTGTTTAAATAGTTGTAATTTCTTTAAATCCTGCTAATCCAAAGGAGGTAAGTGACAGACCGACAAATAAATCGGCAATCACCAAACATAAAGGTGTTTCATTAAGCGCAGAATGCCAAAAATGGTTTTTTTCTCGAACCACAAATATTGAAAATAAAGCTAAAAAAAGCGTATTTCGAAGCAAAAAGAATTATGCGCTTTAAGGTCTGTAGATAATCAAAAAAAATGCAGTCCCAGATATAAAATTGCCGAAGCCTCTGCAGCCATAAACAGACCGATTACCATACCAATCTTAGTCAATATGGTAATATCCCATTTTGCTGACTTTTCTCCAAATTTTACATTGTCAGTGGCAAGCGAAATCTTTACGAAATCTGTCATGAAAATCATGATTAGCATCGCTGAGGAAGTAATTATAAATTTACCCAGAAAGAGAAAGGCAAAAACAATGAAACAGGTTTTAGCAATTATTCTTGCGATTTTATTCAAAATCCAGATATTGATGCGTTCAAACATCATTCTTCCAATTTTAATAGGGGCCACTACACCAGCAAGACCGTCATTTGTTAAAATAATACTTGCAGCATCTTTTGCGACATCAGTCGCATTATTTACAGCAATGCCAACTTCTGCTTGCTTAAGCGCTGGTGCATCGTTCACCCCATCACCAGTCATTCCTACGATTTGCCCATTTGCCTGTAAGGATATAATACTATCATATTTATCTTTCGGAAAAACTTCAGCAACCCCATCTATCTTTTGTAATAGGCTTTAATTGTCTAATCCTGTTTTTGTTAATTCACTTGCCTTGATAATTTCATCTCCGATATTTACTGATTTTACAATTTGCCGTGCTATTGGAAGGGCATCACCAGTCAAGATTTTAACAGACACACCCAGTGCTTTAAGCTTGGTATTAGAAGTTACATTAAGCTTTTTTCTGAGTCGGTATCTGACCTTTACTGGAGAAGCCTATTTTTAGTGTACAAACCTTGCCACTTTCTGCTCATTATTATATGGCGGGTTCAGATAAAAAGATGCCATGTGCTTTCGGTGGATTTGTTTTTTTTTAATCAGGGAGATAGTGTCGCAATGTTCATGTTTATGAATTAGTTAATGGTATAATCGATTTTGTATCAGAGGGCTCAACCTGTAAAATTATTTCTTTATCACCAACTGATAGTGTTCTAAAAAATAGTGGTAGCGATGAAAATGCCTGATACCAGATTTTGAGATTAAATTTCGTAAATTAGTGATCATAGATATTACGGGCAGTAAGCGGAAATTAAGTGATGCAATCTGCCAGTTTTTAACCCTTAAATAAATTTAATAATGACCAAATTTTCCCTGATTTTTATTTCGTTTTGCTTTTTGTTAATCAATTGTAGTAGTGCCAGCAAAACCTCTGTTACACCTGATCTAACTCCTATCAATTTAACCATCAGTTCGGTAGTATCGACAGACAGTACGGGTAATGTGAATTTTACCGCCCATGCGACAAATGCAGTGAGCTATGATTTCGACTTCGGTAATGGTGTAATTCAAACCATTCCTTCAGGAGTTGTAGTTTACAAGTATCCGGTTACGGGTAATTATACCGTAAATGTCATCGCAAAAAGTGCTTCAGGTATAACTGCTTCTTCTAATACAATAGTTGCAGTAAACGTTCATGCAAAATTATATTGGGCCGAAGAGTTTAATGTAGATGGAGCTCCTGATCCTGCTAGCTGGGGTTATGATTTGGGTAATAATAACGGATGGGGCAATGGTGAACAGGAATATTATACCAGCAGGCCAACGAATGTAATTGTTCAAAACGGCATGCTGAAAATTACCGCTTTAAAAGAGAATTACAACGGCATGAATTATACTTCTACCCGAATGATTTCTAAAAATAAAGTAGCCTTTACCTATGGTAAAGTTGAAATCAGAGCCCAGCTACCTGCTGGAGTTGGCACCTGGCCCGCTCTATGGATGCTTGGTAGTAATATCGATGTTGTTAACTGGCCATCATGTGGTGAAATTGATATTATGGAACAGAAGGGGAGTGAGCTGAATAAGATTTATGGTACCCTGCATTATCCAGGCCATTCAGGTGCTAATGGCAATGGCAAGACTATTATGATCACTAATTCTACTACCAGTTTCCATATTTACGGTCTTGAATGGACCCCTGCCTCAATTGCAATCTCTGTAGATGGTGTGGTTTATCAGACTGTCACAAATTCTGCTGGCGTGCCCTTTAATCATGATTTTTTCATGATTCTAAATGTGGCCATGGGTGGTAATTTTGCGGGATCAATTGATCCGAATTTCACCAGTGCATCAATGCTGGTTGACTATATCAGAGTTTACAGATAAAGATTTTACCTGATTACCTGTTAAATGCAGACCCCGGAAAAATTTCTTTCCGGGGTTATTTTTTACTGAACCAGCCTGAGCTCGTAACTAGCTTCGTTAATCAGCAGCGAATTCTGTGACAAAGTAGGCAGGGCTGTTCTTTCATATAACTACTATTCGATATTGATACTTGCTATGGCTTTTTCCATTGCATGTTATTAAAGTTACTTACAGACAGGACGGTATGCGCCGGTTCGCTGCGGAACGTACTGAATGCACGCTATGTGATTAATGGTAAATAGAAGCTAGACGTGATTCTGTGCCTAATACAATCCCAAATCGTTTCAACGAAATGTAGAATGTGTTATAGGTATATGTTCGAAAGTATTGGCTAAACTTTTAGTAGTGAGCTCCTGGTTAAATTAGTGTTTGCTTAATAGCAGATCAACAAAAGCTTGTTGGCTTTTACTATTTTCACTTGCCTGAGCCAGTCTGAGAGCTACTTGCTTTAACATATTTACATCACAAAGTCCGAGTACATCTGTGGTAAATTCTGGAGCCGGACTGATCAACTATTCCCTGATTACTGTTGCATACATTTCAGCCAGTAGATTCTCTTTAATTTCAAGATAGTAAAAACAGATCAGCGAATAGAAGTTGACACATTCGCTGGCATGAAATTGGGTTAGGTTAGGGTATAAAGAATTCAAACTAAGGTGATTTTCAAAAGCTGAAGGTATCTGTCTAATCAGCTTTTGCTACTTATAGAGATGAGCAAACGCAATTTTACCAAATAAGTAATCAGGAAAGCGTTTTACCATAACAGAAATATAGGCTTCCGTTTCGCTCTTTCTGCCAGAAGCAATAAACGCATTAAACTTGTAATTCATAAAGACGGGATTATCAGGATACCTTATAATCGCTGTTTTGATACGGGTATATAAATCTTTATCAATTGTCTTTTTGCTGTAAACCAGGCTATGCAAGGCCTGAATTTCTTTATCTTCTAATACAGAAGGTTGATAGACAAAGTTTGCTTGCACTGGTTTATAGGTAAGCCCCCATGACAACTGGTCTCTGAGTAAATCAAGGTTAATGTCTTTTGCAGCAGCTTCAGGCAAAAGAATAGCCATATGGTAGATAAAGGCTGGCAGTTCCATATTTGCCTGCAGCTCTTCTAATGATCCATCTTCTATCAGTTTATTCCACTGTTCGCCTGTCCAGTCAAAAAAATCACCTTCCCTACCAGTATTCTTTTGTTCTGGCTTATAATCTGCAAGAGGCTATTCTCTGCCAAGAATTAAATCGAAATTTCCTTTACCCAGTTTTTTTCCAATAGCTTTAAAGGTGTCATTGCATTGGTATCCCACACTTCAGCTGACAGAACCACCCTGCCATTTTTACCGCATTCGATATCAATAAATTCAATTTTTTCGTTATCGGGTTCCAATATATAGGGACCTTTACACCAACGATCTATAGCAAATAATGCTCCTGTAACATTTCCTGTCACATGCTTTCGTGAAACGAGCAGCTGTATATGTCCCTCCTTTTCCCAGTTTTGAGTAATATAAATGTTATAAAAAAGAATTTTTCTGGCACTACCGTTTTTAAGATAAGCTTCCTGAATTAGGGGCTTGATTGTTTTGGTTTTGACATTTGCCGGCATAAGTGGTACCTATCATTACAATTTAAATCATTATTGAGACGTAGGCAGATCAATTCAGGTAATATTATTTTATCTCACGAAGTTTACCTGGATCAGATGGCTCACATGACTTGCACACGACCTTAATTCCTTCCAGTAGGTAAAGGAAACAAAGCAGGAAGTAGGTTCAGATTAAAATAAAGCATTCCTGGTCTCCAGATATACTACTGCAATAGCTTTTGAAACAATGATAAAAAGTACTTGAGAGATCAAGCGTTTTAAGGGTAGATATTGTTATAATTTGATTTCTCTTATCCTCATTTTAATCAGGAAATCAATAATTAAAAATAGCGTCTAGATAGAAAATAGGTACAGTTTTATAAATTAATTTATAAGTGAAGTATATTACATTGATAAAACGAATAGTATTTTTGAGAGGATTTTAAGAACAACAGAAAAAGAGATTTATATTCTAAATGAATTGCCAAAGAAGTGCGAAAAACCGCAGGATTTTTTAGCTAACATACTAGTATAAACCTTTGAAAAAAAGCCTTTTCTATTTATAAAACAGTAAACCAAGACCTTTATTTGTTAATTAATTCACCAGAATCACCAGAATTTTTCTAAAGTTTATAAAGTAAACCTACAGTAATATTTAGTGGAAGCTGTGATTTTCGACCTTTCTTTCGCTCAGTAATATTCCACGCAAGCCCTCAAATGTTTCTACTGAATGAATAAATTTCTGAGAATGTGAAATTTGGTCATAGGCCTGTTCACGTACCATGATTTCAACATTATCAACTCCGAAAATAATATTGTTTTGAAGACATAGGAGTTCTTTGGTTCCCAAAAACTGAAAGTCAAGATCAAAACCCTTCTCCTGAAGTTCAATAACTTTATTTGTAATGCGTTCATTTATCTTTTCTTTTCCAGATTTCCAATCATTCGGCAGAAAATAGTTGCGTTGAGAAAGTTGCCCGATTTTTTTTGGCGAAAATGATTTGAGCGTTTTTGGGCCGAGATTGTTTTTTAGATAAGTTTCCATGCTTTAGCAATTGATATTGAACTTGTTCTACTATTGAAAATGAATATTGTTTCTAATAGTGTTATAAAATCTATGCCAGAAATGTAAATATCTGTGGTGTAGGCAGATATAATTTTGCCTAAATCTAAAAAATGTTCAATCTGCCTGTTTTTTTCAGCTCATAATAATTAATTATCCTGATAACTTATTTCATATCAGTTATATATAAAATTTTACTGATTCATGAATTTTCCAATTGTGTTATTTAAGAAAGTTGAATCGGCCGGGTTACTAGCAGCACCTGCAGTATGGCCCCAAAGTGAAAGAATTGGCTTAAAGATGACAGTAGGAATGAAAGCCTGCTCATAAATCGCATCATTAATCGGGAAATACATATCAGTCTGTGATGGCATGTACAAGAATGGTACAGAAATAGATTTTAATGCCTGTTCAACGTTTCCATGGAAACCTATTGTATTGCCGACATTTTGCTGCTCCCAGGTATGCATTTGTAAAATCAAATTATTTGCGTCTGCACCCGGAATGAAATTCGTTCGGTATTCATTGACTACTTTTTCAAAGGTTTGATCTGGTGCAGAGGGTGAACGCCATAATTCTTTGCGCCACCACTCCTGAGAATATAACCAGGCTGTCCAAACTACGGAAAAGGCTTCTATACCTTTTTTAGGTTGTTGAAGATAGTCCCCGTTTTTAAAGGCCTCGTCTGCTTCAAGTGCTGCAATCTGGCCTTCTAGTCTCACTATACCATGCCCATATGTTTTTGCTGTACCTGCTGTGGCAACAATACGATCTGCAAATTTTGGATAGCTGACTGCCCATTGGAAGGCTTGCTGGGCACCCATTGAGAACCCAATAATTGCTTTCAGGTGGTTGATCTTTAACTTTTCAAGCAACATACGGTGCACTATATCAACATTATCCCTTATGTTGACAATTGGGAACCTTGGCCCATGAAAAGGCTCAGGAGTGTTACTCGGTGATGAAGAATGTCCATTACCAAAAAGCTCAGTTGTGATTAAAAATAATTTACTTGTATCAAGGGCCTGTCCCGGACCGATCAGCCATTCATAACCCCTTCTGTCAGCCATAAAATGAGATGGTAATAATACAGCATTTGTATGTCCTGCATTTAAATGTCCGTAAGTTCCATAATAGAGTATT
>JANLVJ010000045.1:0-85611 GCA_031363945.1 bacterium
ATGCACGGGGCCGCTAATTTTCCCTATCATAAAGAAATTTCAAACCTTGATATTGCCCTTGAAACGGGTATTGAAGATAACTCCTACCTTGATATACTTTACCAAACTTTACCTAAACTAATAGCAGTTGTACAACCTGACTTTGTATTTTATCTAGCCGGAGTAGATGTGCTGGAAACTGATAAACTTGGAAAAATATGCCTGAGCCGTGAAGGTTGCAGACAACGGGATCTTTTCACTCTGTCACAATGCCAAAAGCATAAATTACCTGTAGTAGTATGTCTTGGCGGTGGGTATTCAGAGAAGCTTACCGATATTATTGAAGCTCATGCAAATACATTCAGGGTTGCCAGGGAACTGTTTTTTTAAAAACCTGGTTCTGGTAGTTCCAACTGGAATACAGGAGATTTAAGATAGCTAATACTATAAAAATGCTTTCACACATACCCATCAATCTTTCACGAACGATTTTATCAAACCTGCATATAGGTACGTTAATTTTCTTCTTCCTATGTCTCAATCTGTTTTCAACATATTCAACCGCCCAGACACATCTCAGAGTGATCGTCGCCGGATTAAACCATAATCATGTCAATGGCATCTTAAGCAGGTTTAATGAGGGTAAAGTTGATATTATCGGTATTGCCGAACCCAATAAGGCGCTGTGGATAAAATTTGGAAAACTCTTCAAATTACCCGATTCATTATTTGGCAGCGATCTGGGTTTGATGCTGATAAAAAAGAAACCTGATGCTGTGCTAGGTTACAATGAAACAGGCGGTCACCTGTCAATTGTCAGACTTTGCGCCCCCCTGGGAATTCCGGTAATGGTTGAAAAACCACTGGCAGCGAACTTAGCACAGGCTAAAGAAATTGAAAGCCTGGCTGGTAAGTACCATATAAAGGTATTAACCAATTATGAAACTACCTGGTATAGTTCTTATGCTGATATCTTTAAAACTATTGGTTCAGACAGTATAGGGCAAATAACGAGAATGGTAGTACATGATGGACATCAGGGCCCAAAAGAAATCGGTTGCAGCCCTGAATTTTTATCCTGGTTAACCGATCCTGTTTTAAACGGAGGCGGAGCCTTGACTGATTTTGGCTGCTATGGGGCAGATCTGATGACCTGGTTTATGAAGGGAATAAAGCCCATTGCAGTAACAGCCATTACCCGGCAATACAAACCCCTGGTTTATCCAAAAGTTGATGATGATGCAACTGTTATACTTGAATATCCTGGAGCCATAGGTCAGATTGAGGCATCATGGAACTGGCCATTCGGCATAAAAGATCTAGAAATGTTTGGTGACAAGGGTTATTTGCATGGGCTTGATGGGTCTACTGTAATGAGTCGAACCCATGAAACAGTAAAAACGATTAAAATAATTCCAGCACTCGATGCCCCTTATAATGATCCTATTGTTTATTTGTCTGCTGTGATACATCATCAGCTTGCCGGAACTGAAGATCTCTCATCGCTAAAATATAATATGATCGTTATGCAGATACTTGATGCTGCCAAGAGATCAGCAGCCCTGGGTAAAAGAATCATACTTTAAGCGCATTGATATTGATTGAGCTTTCAATCAAGAAAATTACCTCATTTTGCTTATTGAAAATCGGTGCCATACAGGTTATCAACAAACAACTTTTAAACACGAAAAAATCAATTTCAGTAAAGAAAGTGAGTTTTTTTTGGGAAAAGAATATGAGTGTCAAACGAACGACCTCTTGCAAGGCACACAATATTTACGCTGAACCTAAAAAATTAAAATTCAATAATTTAATATTAGGACCTATTATTAACACATAAAGTCATTTTTATTAAACGTGCTTAATTAGGACTGAACAAAAGATCATACCTAATAGACGATAATGTAAAGCCAAATTAACGTGGTGGATAGTTCTGACTGTGCAACGTATTACCACTACTTAAGGTGGGAAATTAAGAATACTAGATCAATAAAAGAAATTTTTTGCAACGGTAATAAATTTATCATTGTTAACCGACTAAAATCAGAATGTTAGCAAATAACTGCCTTGGTGCTTTCGAATCATCGTTTTCTTCAATTCTGTATTTGGTGATCCCCATAATCTTTTCAAGTTGAGAATAAGTCAGGTGGTTGTGGGCCAGCTATCTGTTTTATCTTATCATATTTCCTATTCGTATTTCTCAGCAGCTCGATTACCTCCTGCATACTCACTAAGTGTATTCTCACCATTGTTGCAACGGTCGAAAATGCCTTTTTTACTTTACTCTTTTGCCTTATTACCGTCAACAGTAGCTGAGCAATTAACGTACACCATACCTGGGTCCGAATGGCATTCACGTTTTCACCGTAGAAGTAATGAAGTTGAAAGTTCTGCTTCATTTTCTTGAACAGTAACTCAATTCCCCATCTTTTCTTGTAAATCAGGGCTATTTCTGCTGCGCTGACATCGATATTATTGGTAATAAAGACGTAGTCCCTGTTTTTCTCATCCTGATAACATATCCGCCTAAGCATCATCATGCTTTTCTGACCAGCATTATTGTATTCAATCTCAATATATTCTTCTCGCAAAACTGCAGCGGTATCTTTTTTAGCTTCAGTTCTTGATATTTCATCTGCTACCACGTATAGCGCATTATCTTTCTGGCGGGTAACGAAATAAATCCCTTGCTCTGTCCAGTCTGCAAACTGCTTGTAGTAATTATAAGCCTTATCAAAGACCAGCATGCTATGCTTTGGTACCCGGATCTCTTTTAAAAAGTTCTTATCATGTGTTTTAGCTTCTGTTATACACATAAACTTGCCCACAGACTGTACAGCATCGATCAGCATATGAACTTTCAACCCGCCTTTTTTTCTCCCATCGCCTGAAGGATTTCGTCCCACACCCTTTAGTATATCACTGAATAGACCTATCGTAGTCGAATCAATGATGAATAGTTGCTGAATACTTAAGTCGTCCAGCCGGCTGACCGACAAAAGTGAGCGGTACCGCTCGACCAGCTCATAATACAGCGCTTCGAAAAAGCGATTATCTCTATTTCTTAATCCATCACCAGCAGAACTCTTGGCTGGGGCTTTATCAATTTTCAGGTGATTGAGCTTCCCACTAAGCCCTTTCAGCCCTTCACAAGCCTCCGTCATGCTATCACAGCGGCTTATTATGCCGAAAAGCATCGTCACTACATGATCCCAGGCTTTAAAAGATTTATAATACCGGTCAGCTTTGTGCAACTTGACCAACCGCTTAAACTCTGATGGTTCAATTAAATTTAAAATTTGTGCAAAAATCGGCTGACCGACAAAACTAAGTTCCGTATTTTTACCCATGTTGGAGTTTGTTTCTAGATAACTCAATCTACAACATCGGCGGGCTCCTTCATAGGGGCTCGTCTATTTTTAAAAAAATCTGGTAAAAAATTTAGCCCAATTTTACTAGGTCACTACTGAAATAAAATAGGAAAATAGTTATTCTGTAGCTGGATATTCGGCATAAATTGACTAGTAATTGACAGGTAATCTTTAGTCAAAAAAAGAAATCAGGCTTCTAGAATAAATAAAGATTGTCAACCGACGTATCTGTTAGCAGGCACCAATTTCTTAATTTAGACGTCTTGAAGGGTCATTTTTTGTATTCTTGTTTAAAGTGCCCTCCCTCAGCTGAGGTGATAAAAAAGTCAGGTATTTTCATCTTCTTTAGTGTTATGTTTCTATCCATGTCTTTTAATAAGATTTGAAATAGTCCACATACATCAAGCATACTGATCAGATTGATTCTTACAATAGTAGCCATGGTAAGCAATGCATTTCAACAATTTCCAACTGAAACTAATTGATTTTCGTTTGACAATCCCAAAAACCTAACTGAAATTCCAGAATAAGCTGATCGTTTAGGTTAATTTGAGAGAAAATAATCCAGGGTGGGCCAGGACTAAAATGGATACAGTAAACTAAGCCGAAAAGACTAAACCCTCTTCAGGAGTGGCCACCTGGCTTGTCTTTTGGGCGCAAGAAGGCAAAGCACAACATGCGAGCAGGAAATAGACTATTGAAACAATTTGGATCATAATTGCAATAAGATCTCGAGTATCGTTACCTCTGCTCAATTATCACAGACTTATCTTGCTTTTCCCGGGTATCATGCATAAAGATAGCGCAGATGGCCATGTCGTGCCCCCAAGCAGTGCGCCCATGCTTGGCGCACCGCAAAAAAGCCCTGTATACTATTGCAGCATACAGGGCTCAGGAGCAGTGAGTCTGACCGTCTTATCTTGCGACCCTGACTACTTTAGAGATCCGCCCCTGATTGGTGTCGATCGTCAGTATGTACAAACCATTGCGATAGTTCGAAATGTCAAGAACCGCTTTTTTCGAGTCCTTGCTAATGTAAACGGCAGAAGACGTTGTGTTTGTTGACAGATCGTAGATATAGATGTTTCCGGTCATATTATCTAGTGTGCTCACCATTATCTGATTCGATGCAGGAACCGGGTAGATTATTGCTGCGGGCTGAATCGAAGCTGCCTTGGCAGTAAGACCTGATGCAACTCCATACACCTCAAACTCATACAGCGAATAACCATATGGTGTTCCACGTTTAGTACCATACATACGTACATAACGGCCGGAACCGGTTACAGGAATAAAGTTCGTATACAGCGTATTACCGGTCACAGTTTTTACAGTTGTCCAGCTTATTGCATCAGCAGATATCTGAATCTGAAAATCTTTTGCAAGGGCCACTTCCCAGTCAAGTAGCACCTGGCTGATCGTATACGTCTTTCCTAGATCAACGTAGATCCAGGAGGGGTCAGTACCGCCTACACTTGCCCACCGGGTATATCCTATACCGTCGACAGAAGCAGCAGCCGTCAGCGTGGTATTTTCCGTTGATGACGGTGTTGCCGGCTTATTGAGCGCAATATTCAGTGGCTGACCTGCAACGGCAGTACCCGAAACCTGCATCTCAGAAACAGAATAGCCAAGCGTCGTTCCGCGGCTGGTAGCATACAGCCTTAGAAACCGGCCGGTTCCACTTAACGAAAGAACATTCTGGCGAACGGTATTGCCTGTTACAGACTTTATCGTATTCCAGGTGACGGCGTCATCGGAAACCTGTATCTGATAGTTTTGTGCATACTGTAAACCCCACAGAAGCGATACCTGACACACCTGGAAGCGTTTGCCGAGATCTACATAAAGCCACTGCGTATCAGTACCTGATGCGCTGGTCCAATGCGTTGATGTATCGCCGTCAAACGCCTTGAATTCGTAGATCGACTTGTCGGTAGAAAGTGTAGAAGAACTCGCAGCGGGCCGGTTAAGGGCGATATTACCTGGCGGGCAGGTCACGTAAGATGTATTTACGCTTGTATCGGCACTGAATATGATCGGTACGTGACTGAATACCGCTTTTGCCAGGTTAACGTTGTCATGGCTGGTCAGCGCAAGACCTGCCTCGATCGGGCCTGTACCGAAACCTAAATTTACTGCAGTTCCGACTTGCTTCCAGACGACACTGTCCGGTGAAATATAACCCGCAAAGCTGGTACCCCTTTTTACGATCTTTACATAATAAGGCAGTTGTATACCTTGAAGGTTCACGTTTGAACTGCTGCTTCCCGCCAACTGGCGGTATTGAAAGGCAGCTCCGTTAGCCGTTGTAGGCGTCAAGGCCATTATTGCCTGCCTGGATGTAGAATCGAGCGTCTCGCGGAACATCACACCTGCCTTTGCCCAGGGGTTTCCGGCGGTTATACTGTCAATCCTGGCTGTGACAGATCCATCTCCGGTGAAGGTTTTGTAGGCGTACTGGAATCCATCGGCATTGTTCCAGATATCTGTTCCGGATGCCTGCAAACGGAATTTACTGTTATTATAACAACTTGCACCGGTAACGCCGACCTTACCTATGTCCTGCGTAAACCAGCGGGTAGGCAGAAAGCCACAGGCCGTGTCGCAGGTAAGCGTGCTGAATGCCTTATCGCCTGTTGCAACACTGGAAGAGCTTGCGCTACAGACAGCTTGAACATTAAACAGGTAATCCGTGCCGCAGGTAAGGGTCTTAAGGCTTAAACTATTGGTCGTCACGTTTGCAAGCATATACGCCGATGCGCTTACCGTCTTGTACTTGACATTATAACTGTTTACGCCGGTAATCGCAGCCCAGCCCAGGCTTGCCCCGGTACGTGTGATGCCGGAAGCAGTAAGTGCCGATGGTGTTATACAGGAGTTTGCGGCAGTTCCGAACACCAGAAATTCATAAAGAGAATATCCATAAACAGAACCCCGGGCTGTTCCAAGCATGCGAACATACCGTCCGGTTCCCTTTACATAAAGAGTATTGGAAAAAGAAGTATTGCCGGTTACCGCTTTGATCGTAGTCCAGTGCGTTGTGTCGTCGGCAATCTGGATCTGGAAATCTTTGCCAAGGGCTGTTTCCCAGTTGAGCTGCACTTTACATACATCATACCGCGCTCCAAGGTCTATATAGATCCATTGAGGGTCTACATTGGCTACGCTTGCCCACCTGGTCGTCAGGTTGCTGTCGGCTGCGTTGGATGCCGGCAACAGAGAAGACTCGATAGACGACGCAACAGCTGTCTTACCCCTGGCAAGATCGGCAACACCGTTGCAAACGCCGGCTGACGCCGTATCGTTTACCCCATAGACAAGGAGCTGTTTGGAGAAAGTTGCCATATATACCTTACCATTCGCAATAGTAGGGCTGACAAACTTGGCGTAACTTCCTATGTTATCGCCCGATTTCTGGTTTGAATTCCAAAGCTCCTTGGTTACGTCGTTTGCATCAAAAGCCCGCAGTATTCCCGGCCTGACCGACTGGTTTGCATCACCCGAAGCAGCATGTGAAGCCCAAAGAATACCTGTTCCATCCTTACTTCCGTTCGACGAAACGGAAAGCAGGGTTCCGTTGCTACCGGTCGGGCCCTGGGCACTACCGATCACGACGTTATTCTGATCGAAAACGCCCGTAGAAGGGTTATACGGAAACGCCTTTAAGGCTGCATTCTCTGACCAGGTGTAGAGCCATGATTTTGAAGAGCCGGAATAGTATGCGAGTGAAGAGCGAAGCGTCTTTCCTGATCCGATCGGGATGGTCTGGAGTACGTTATTTGTCGTGGCATTGAAGCCGCCCAGGTTGTCTCTGTTCAGTACGTAGATATTACCATCCTTGCAACCTGTGACGGCGGTTGTGGTATTGGGCAACAGCATGATCTGAGTCACGCCAAAATCAAGATCTGCATTCTCCAGAGCCTGCCAGTTACCGGGGGTAAAAAAACTACTTATTGCAAGCGTATTGCCCGAAGGCGTCAGCTTAAGCGCCGACTCAGAGTAGTTACGCGATCCGCTTGAAGTAGTACCCACACTTCCGTTGCCGACGGATACATAAATATTTCCGTTTTCGTCCGCCGCAGGTCCGCTACCGCTCATCCATATTCCTCCATTATACCCGTCAGGGGTTGTATTATATACCGTTTTCTGGGTAAGGCTGGTTTTATCATAACCCAGGATCCAGCCGTGATAAGGCGGCCAGTCACAATGCGCTGCGTAGGTCAAGTAGACAATGCCGTTTACAAGAAGAAGCCCGGTACGCTGGTTCTCATGCTGTGCATTAAATGATAATGTTCCGTTTACACTTCCATCGCCTGATCCGGCAATAGAAGCATTGATCAGAACCGGGCTATTTGCACGCTCGTTACCCGTTGTGATATCAATGGCATGAAGGTATTGTGAGAAATTACCCGTTCCGTTACTGCCCGCAGGCCCGTCGGTGCTTCGGGCAACAAAATACATAGTACTCGTCGCTGAATCAATCACTGGGGTACCAACAATACCAATATTGCCGCTGAAATCGTTGTAATTGCCTCCGCAGGCTCCTGTCATATCCTTGTGCGTCGGCGGGCGCTGACCGGCTACTGTGTAGTTTTTCGACCAGAATGTGCCCGATCGGTCTGCATCAAACGCGTATACGGTGTTGCTCACGGTTGCCACCAGCACGATATTATGGGCAGCACCTGAAATGGATATATTACTTATTACAAGCGGCTGTGCGTAGATTTGATCATCTACCGTCATTGCATATGATCTGCCGAACGAAGCCTGGCTTACGTTCGCCGTGGTGAGTTTAGTCTCGCGTGGGTTCCAGCCGGTTCTTTTGTTGTCACCATGCTGTGTAAGCACAGATACATTCTGTGACCATAGGGTAGCTGAATGAAGTGCCAGCGCTACCAGTACAAGTAAAGATCTTTTCATCATGAAAGGATTTAAGGTTTAAAACTGATTCTACGGTTAGTCTTAAATACAATATAACTAATAGTTAAAAATAAAAAATACAATTCAACGTTAGCATTAATTTTTTTATTCTTTTTAAGTCATTTTATATGTATGAAAAATATGCTGGATATACATAAAAGTTAGCTTTGTGTTAAGTCAGCATTTTATTAAGGGCACCTCTAATAACTCGGAAGGGTAAACTTATTTCTAAAAATATATGGTAATGAGTGTTTTAGCCTTAATATTTTGGTGTGAAAACATTCAAAAAGAGCAAAGTCATTGGGTTTTTTGATAAAGATTTTAGATTAGATAAATTAACCCCGATTGGCGATCCGTTGATAAGACTTGACGGCGGGATAAACTTCGAGATTTTCCGAGATTCCTTGAATACGAATCTGCATGGAGATACTGCCGTCTACTCCTGAATGGCTATTAGTAACCAGTGGCTTAGTTTACTGGATAGGTGATAGGGCGTTTTCTCTACATATTTTTATATTAGCTCAAATAAAAATACATTTTACCAATTGTAGAAATAATTCAGCTTTTAAAACTTATGAAGCAGTTTATATTATTTGCCCTACTTATTTTCGCATACAAATCCTGCATAGCGCAAACTCCACAGGATACATCAGCAATAATCAACCAGTTTTTTCAACGTTACCAATCCGGAAAACCAGGCGGTCAATTGGCCATAAGTTTGAATGGTAAGGTCATTTTTTCAAAAGCTTGGGGTTTGGCCGAACTTGAACATCTATCACCTTATACTACCACGACATTAAACGAAGCGGGTTCCATATCAAAGCAATTTACCGCTGCATCCGTATTGTTATTAGACCAACAGGGCAAATTGTCACTGGATGATGACATTCGCAAATTTTTTCCTGAACTACCCGATTATGGCTTCGTTATCCGCGTTCGGAATCTAATGCACCATACCAGCGGCTTGAGAGAATGGAGCGAGCTTGTGGCCATTACAGGATGGCCACGATTTACACGTGCTTATCGCAATGAAGATGTGCTTAAATTATTATGTACTCAAAGTCGGTTAAATAACTCGCCCGGGACTGAGTTTATTTACAGCAATTCCAATTACGTACTGCTCGCACTTATCGTCGAAAAAATAAGCGGTATGTCACTGCCCGCCTTTACCAAAAAATACATTTTTGAACCCTCTGGCATGGTACATACCACTTGGCGAGATGATTATAAAAAAGTGGTACCAAATCGGGCAATTGCTTATTCTAAATCCGACAGCCTTTACCGCATTAATATGCCCAATGAAAATGTTTATGGACCGGGAGGATTGTTAACTACAGCAGAAGACCTCATTAAATGGAACGAATATTACCTGAATAACAAATTAGGTATGCCCGGTCTATTGAAAAAACAATTGGCCATAGAACCAATCACTAACGGTGCTAATGCCGACTACGCTGCCGGGTTATATGTTGATGATATGAACGGAATAAAACAAATTTCACATGATGGCCAAACTGCAGGATATGTTGCATTTTTGGAAAGCTTTCCTTCACAAAAGCTATCTATTGCTTGGCTTAGCAATACCACTGAATTCAAAGCTAATTTGTTTGAACCAATAGACCGTATCGAAAAGATGTTTCTTAAAAGCATGACATCGTCAGGTGCAGAAAAACTAGCAACGATTAATTCTGATTTATCACTGGCAATGGCAAAAAATCATGTGGGGTGGTATCGCAATAATACCACCAATGGAGGCATAAAAATTGACTTAAAAAATGATAAGCTTTATTTTAAAAATGTAGCATTGATCCCAACTGGAACCGATGCGTTCATTTATGGTGAATCCAAAATAAAATTCAATAAACCTGGCAGTTTAATACTTACAACTTATGATAAACGCAAGATTTTGATAACCAGACAACCGGTCAGTAAAATCACTAATGCCTATTTAAAAGCATTTTGTGGTTCATATTTCTCTAAGGAAACACAAAGCGATCTGCTTATTACTTTTAAAGATGGCAAACTTATGATTGAGAAGGATTATATAAGAGATATACCACTAATACCAACCTATACACAGGCTTTTAATTTTGACTTGGTTTTGGATTCATCCCTATTCCCTACCACTTTTAACATTGTTTTTGAAAAGAATAAAAAGACAGGAGTAATTAAGTGTAAAGTTTCTGCGGACGATGCAAGAAATGTCGTTTTTGAGAAAATAAATCGCCAAAAACAAACACCGAATGCATTCCCTACTCCCAATATGGATTAATTCTTCCTGATGCAGGTTTTAAAAGTTGGAGGGTCACATTACTAATATGCAGTGTAAATAAATAGCAAGATTATAATTTATGCCCAATCTAAAGGCTTTGTTCTTATTAATCAATAATAATTTCATAAAATTTTAATATTCGAAATTTCATCTCCCACATACGAATAAAAACATTTCCAATTTGCCGCAATTAGCAAAGTTACCAACCGGCGAACTTATCAGGACGAGTCATCACTGTAATGTAATCAAACGGTGGGTGTTCGGAAATGAACATAAACTAAATTTAATTTAATATATATCTCTTGTAATCAATAGCTTATAGCTTGGTATCATATTTATAGAATAATTACAAAAGCAAATGATATGATAAGAAATTACCTTAAAATCGCCTGGCGAAGCCTTTGGAAAGAAAAGATATTATCAATCATCAATATCATAGGTCTTTCGGTAGGTATTGCTTTTACTTTACTCATTGGCGGTTATGTATGGGATGAATTACAAGTAAATCATCAACTTAAAGACGCAGATAACCAATACATCATTCAAAGTAAATGGAAAGATCCTATTATGGGTTTTGAAATAGCATCAGTTGTGTTTATTTTAGAACATTCAGAACGCTATGGAAAAATGCCATGAAGAATAAAATTTGTCCACCAAAGCATTACCCATTTAAAGATTTCAATTTTTCAAAATACAATAATCCACGCACCAAGAAGCGAGTAATTACGAAGGAACAAATAGATAAAATTGCAGAACTTCAACTAAATGTAGAACAAGACACTTTAATCAATTCAAGAAACTATTTTTTATTTAGTTTTTATTGCCGTGGACTGAATTTTACTGACCTGGCAAGTTTGAAATGGGAAAACATCAAAGATGGTGAACTAAATTACTTTCGCGCAAAAACTAAAGAAGAATTTCGTTTTCAACTTCATAATCAAGCGATTGTAATATTGGACTATTATCAATCCTTAGAGGGCAATAGTGATGCGGGGTACATTTTTCCTATTCTTTATAAAAGACATCATTCGGAACAATCTATCCGGGATCGAAAATTGAAGGTTATTAAACGTGTTAATAAAGACCTTAAAGAACTGGCTGGTTTGGCTGGCGTAGAAAAAAACATAACAACTTATGTAGCCCGACATTCCTATGCTACGGTACTACGGCGCAATAGGGTATCTAAAGAAATTATAGGACAAAGTCTGGGGCATGATAATACTAAAACGACCGATATTTATTTAGATGATATAGGCGACCCTGTAATGGATGATCTTATTAATTCTATAATATAAAACGGCAGGCAGTGCCTGCCGTTTTAGACACTGTAATCATTTTACAGTCGTTAACCTAATTATTAAATCATTTTACATTATTGATTTATGAATTACAGTAACTTCACTGTTTTTTGTTAAAACATTATATCATGTAATTATTTTACCGTACATTTATATGAATGTAATTAAATTACAGTATATAAAATCAGTTTTACCGTAACTAATAAGACATGGCATTAAGAACTGTTGGCAATTTATGGCTAAGGGAGCATTTTAATCTCAAAAAATACCGTTTAACCCATAACTCTTATATAGGGAACAATGAGAAAGTGGAACTAAATGCTCAAGGTGAGGTCAGTCAAATTTACGGCAGAAAATATATCCCAGACGAAGATACGCCTTTAGCACATCTTGTTTTTTCATTAAAATACGATGATTTAGACCTTCCATTTCTAAAAGCAGTTTTCAATCAGCTTGGCCCACAAGAAATTATAGGTTTTATTTCGATATCCCCAACAGGCAAGTACGCACGTAAAATTGGATTTTTGTATGAATTTCTTTTAGGTATAGAATTAGACCTGCCTTATACAATTTCAGGTAACTATACCGACCTGTTGGAGAAGAGCGAATATATAACGGGCCGGATTATAAAGAATAACCGCTGGCGGATCAATAATAATTTATTAGGTGCTTTTTTATATTGCCCGGTAATCAGAAGAACGACCGTTTTAAATCAACTACTAAGCACAGATATTAGATTGCAAATCGAAAACCTAAAGGCAAACTATTCGGCGGATGTTTTTCGTAGGGCTACCAATTACCTGTATAGTAAAGAAACCCGCTCCTCCTATGAAATAGAAAAGGAAAAACCATCGGCAGAGCGGATGAACCGATTTATCGCTTTATTAATGCAAGCAGGCAGGGAGCCAAGTGAACAAATGCTGAGTGAAGCAAGTTTGACCTCGTTGCAAAATTCGATTGTTGACCCGCGCTTTATTTCTCCAGGCTTTCGGGAATTTCAAAATTACATTGGCCAGTCGCTATCTTATGGCAATGAGCTAATCCATTATATCAGTCCACCACCACAATATTTGGATTCATTAATGGACGGGCTAAAGATAGCCGCAGATAAGACCGCAGGTACATACCCTGTCATAAGAGCGGCATTGGTCGCTTTTGGATTTGTGTTTATTCATCCATTTGTGGATGGAAACGGAAGATTACATCGTTTCCTAATACACGACATGCTGGTTAGGGATGGCGTAGTGCCAGATGGTTTAATTATTCCTGTATCCGCTCACATGCTCAACAACATGCAGGATTATGATAGTGCTTTAGAACAATACTCTAAGCCGCTAATTCAACAAATCGGTTACACCAAAAAAGCGGATGGATCATTAGAGGTCACTAATCCCGAAGAAGTCGAAGCTTATTTTCGTTATCCTGATCTAACAGCGCAATGTGTGTTTTTAGCGCAAACCATACAGGAAACCATCAACCAGGATATGCCGGAAGAGTTAGACTTTATACAGCACTACGATGAATTGAAACGGGAGTTGCAGAACATTGTTGATATGCCTGATAAGAATATTGATTTGATGATTATCTACTTACATCAAAACAAAGGCGTTTTTCCAAACAGGCGGCGCAAAGACTTTGCTAAATTGACTGAAGAAGAAATAGCCAGTATGGAAACTGCTTACACGGAAATTTTTAATAACGCCGATTAATAAATATTAATTAGTTTACTTGAGTGCATGAGTTTGGACACTTTAGTAACGTTATTACAAACCAAATGCGTGACTTTTTCTTATGTGTATGACACTTTGACCAATAATTGCTTGCTTGTGTATTTTCTGCAACTGCCCGATTATAATCCTTTAACTGGTGTAAATACTAGCAAGCACGGTAAATTCCCTTTCCTCTCCTCATTAAGCGGTTTATTTGAACCGGCTGCCCCTATATTTGAATACCAAAAAAGTTTCCCTTTAGAAAGAATTGAAACGGATAAACAGCAAGTTTTTTATGTGAGTTAACCAAACTTGGAAAATTATTTAAAAACAAGGTGGTAGAACACAACGAAATACTATTGGAAACTACCCGGCCTATCACGGAAGAATACACCAAAGAGCAGTGTGTGGAATGATCTTTTTAAAAATTTAGCCCGAAAGTTAAAAATTGTTAATACTCTTATTGTTAGTATAATAAATATTTACTTTTATTTATTATTTCTTGTACCCTTAGCTTGAAAGTCTATGCTTAAAAACTACTTAGTAATAGCTTGGCGTAACTTATGGAAGCATAAGTTTTACACCTTCATCAATATCTTCGGACTGTCTTTAAGTATTGGCTGTAGTATCATACTATTTCAATTTATTACCTATCATTTAAGTTTCGACAATTATCATCACGATGCTAAACAGGTATACAGGGTTGTACACCGTCTTACTTTTAATGATGGCGTGCCAATGTACGATCAAGGTGCTCCTTTAGCATTGGCAAGGGATCTAAAAGCCAATGACCCCAGGATAAAAGAGGTCGGCGTTTTATTACGGATGCACGATATTAATATCGCTATTTTACAAAATGCTAAAACAGGTAAAAAAATGTTTGCCGAGCATGAAAATATTGGAATTACTGATGGCCACTTTTTTAACCTGTTTGATTATCATTGGGAACAAGGCGATAAAACCACTGCCCTTGCCGAACCGAATACCGTTGTTTTAAGCCATAGTTTAGCCGACAAATATTTTGGCAGCCAAGATGTTATCGGCAAAACCATAAGGGTTGACAACAAAAATACTTTTGTTGTAACCGGCGTAGTGACAGACCACCCGGCCAACACTAATATTAAATCGGACTTATTTTTGTCCTTATCCACATTAAAGGGTATTTACCCTGACGTTGCTAAGGAAATGATAAATAATTGGGGCTTTATCAATTCTACTAACTCTGTATATGTTGAGTTGCCTAAAGAAGTTAACCCCCAAGTTATTGAACACGACATTGCCCAATTGAATATTAAAGCACAAGGAGAAGCTGGAGCAAAGCCATATCATTTTATAATGCTTCCCTTAAAAGAGGTGCATTTTGATGGCCGTTTTGCTGGGGTTATCCAGTCTTCGTTATTAACTACGCTGGGTATAGTTGGCATATTATTGATAGTTATTGCTTGTGTCAACTTCATAAATATGGCTACCGCTCAAAGCTTTAAAAGAGCGAAAGAAATAGGTACCCGTAAGGTTTTAGGCAGTTCGCCACGGTCTATATTTATACAGTTTATTTCCGAAACATCGTATATCGTGCTTTTTGCTGCGTTGTTGTCCTTTGGAATAGTGGCCTTAATAATGCCGGTACTAAACAACTGGTTACAAACGCAACTAAACTTTAATATTTTTACAGACTACCGGCTTGTGGCTTTTATCGCAACCATTTTAATAGTTATCATATTAGCCGCAGGTTCATATCCTGCCCTTATTTTGAGCAGTTATAAGCCTGTTAACGCATTAAAGAATCAAATTAGCGCCCAAACTCAAACTGCAACTTTTACGCGCAAAGGTTTGATCATAGTTCAAAATGTAATTGCGCAGGTACTTATCATTAGTACTATATTGATAACGATGCAAGTTAAATACCTAAAAACTGCCGACCTTGGTTTTAATAAAAATGCTGTAATAATGTTGCCTTTACCGAGTAACGAGAAAAGCAAAACCGAGTATTTACGTAACCAGCTATTGGCCGATCCTTCTATAAAAGAGGTTTCTTTTTGTCACAATGCTCCATCTTCAAATAATGGTAATGGTGGCTCTATTAAATATGATACCAGAGATTGGGAAAAATTTGCAGGCGGGACTTTAGTGGGTGATGCGGATTATGTCAAAACATTCGGAATACGATTAGTCGCAGGGCGCGATATTACCGAAAGCGACACTGCCCGCGAATACTTGGTAAATGAAGCGCTAATGCATATGTTAAGAGTTAAAGATCCACAGCAAATAATCGGTAAGCGGTTTACTGCGGGCGATCTGTCGAACAAAGCTGGCACTATTGTAGGTGTTGTAAAAGATTTTCACGCAAAATCTTTATATACCCCTATCGGACCCGAGTATATTACTACGTTCAGGTATCGGTATCAATACGCAGGTGTAAAAATCAGTTCGGGTAATCCTATGGCAGTTATTGACCACATTAAAAAAGAATGGCATTCCCTTTATCCTTATAACGTATTTGAATACCGCTTTCTGGATCAACAAATAGCGGACTTTTATCAAAAAGAGGATCTTTTAAATAAGCTAATCACCTCAAGCGCTGTTATCGCGATTTTTATTAGCTGCCTCGGCTTGTTGGGTCTCATTTCCTTGCTAACATTACAGCGCACTAAAGAGATAGGCATCCGTAAGGTACTCGGCGCATCAGTTGCTCATATAACAGGGATGCTTTCTGTGGATTTTTTGAAATTGGTAATTGTGGCTGTAGTTATAGCCTCGCCTATAGCGTGGCTAATGATGAGCAAATACTTGCAAAACTTCGCTTATCGAATAGATATTAAATGGTGGGTATTTGCCATAACAGCATTTATTGCTCTGGTTATCGCGTTTGTTACCGTAAGTTTTCAATCGATTAAGGCTGCAATGACAAATCCAGTAGAAAGCCTAAGGTCTGGAGAGTAGTTTGATAAACTTCGGGGGTTATTGTTCTGTTGATAGCGATGGTAATTAATCATGCTTCTTCAACTTCACCAGCAATTTTAATTGGAATACCAATTTTATTCCACAACCGACATTGGCAACACATATTTGATTTAAAAAACGTGCTGCTTTTGTTTTTCAGGCAGGTTGTAGCGAAGAAAACATGATAGAAATAAATGACAGTGTTTTACCTGTTTTTTACCAAAAAAAATCAGGCTTTAAAATTTACTCTAAAGGCCTGATTACTTAGTGGAGAATATCGGAGTCGAACCGACGACCTCTTGCATGCCATGCAAGCGCTCTAGCCAGCTGAGCTAATCCCCCTTGTTTGAGCTGTAAATATATTGTAATCTACCCTAAGAATGAAACGAAGGTGATTTTATATTAAAATATCGTTGATGCACGCTGAAAATTATCCGATTTACAAGTTTTTTTAGTCAGAAAAAAAACTTGTTTAAAATCACCATAGCCCTGATTACAATAACTTTTCAAGCTAAAAAGGTAACGCATAATTTACATAATGAGCAAAAACTGATAACTTATCCAGATTTAAGCCGTTAAAGTGCGATAGATAAGTAGAAAGAGATATGAAAAACTGCAATCCCTTAAGATTTTTGATCATTCTGGCAGTGCCCATGAGCATTTTTGCCTCCTGTGCCAAGAATACCCCTTTGCATAAAATTGTATTAACAGATACCAGTAAAGTAACCTTGTCAGCTATCGTTACAGCTACTCAAACTGAAGGGCAAACAGCTCAAACAGTAAACCCTCAAATTGGAAATATAAATCAGTATTTGGCTTATGTGCCGATTGGCTACAATAAAACAACTATTAAAAAATGGCCAGTAATCGTTTTTTTGCATGGGTTAGGAGAAATCGGAACCAATATAAACCAGGTAAAAGTAAATGGTCTGCCAGGACACCTTGATACTGCTCGTACGTTTCCATTTTTGGTAATCAGCCCCCAATGTAATGGGGGTGGTTGGTGGAACACATCAGTATTAGAACAATTACTGGCTCAGGTGCTCAAGAAATATAACTGTGATCCTACAAGGGTTTATTTGACAGGTCTCAGTATGGGAGGCATAGAAACATGGTCATGGGCAATTCAGGATCCAACCAGTTTTGCTGCTATCGCCCCGGTGAGTGCTAATGGCGACCCAAGCAAGGTATCGATCCTCAAGAATACACCTACCTGGGTTTTTCATGGTGATAAAGATCCAACAGTGCCTTATAGTGGTGATCTTGCAATGGTAAATGCATTGAAAGCCGCTGGAGGCAATGTGCAACTTTATACTGTTGCTGGTGGTCAGCACAATATTTGGGAACAGGTCTATACTGATAAAGATTTATATGGCTGGATGCTCAAATATAAGCTTCCCTAAATCAACTAGGCGCCTGATGTTTTTTTGTAATAAGGGCCTCCTTACGATGCTGTAAAATATACACCTGTTAATTAAATGATAAAGATAAGCTGAAGGTAATTGCCGATCAGGTACTGGCCGATTATTAATCTTCGAGATCAATACCAATTTTCTTCATTAAAATAGAAGCATTCAGGCTGGTACATTTACCAGGGTGCAATTTATAATCAAAGAATAGTTCTGTTCCATTCACCTGAACATCAAAACTATAATTTTGCAAAGCGGGTTGAGATTCCTGTAAATCAGCGAGCCCCAGATCATGGCTGGCAAGAATACCAGACGTCTGGTTTCTGATAAACTGTTTTATTAATGCTTCCGAACCTATATACCGGTCAACTGAATTAGTACCTCGGAGTATCTCATCAAGCAAGAAAAAAACAGGTTTACTATCACGGCTCATTTTTATAAGGGTCTCAAGTCGTTTTAACTCTGCATAGAATGAAGAAGTACCCTCACTTAAAGAATCCATTACTCTTAAGCTGGTAAATATCTGGCAGTTTGAAAAATCAAATTCCCTCGCACATACCGCTGAGCCAGCCATTGACAGTACTGCATTAACACCAAGAGTTCTCAAGAAGGTGCTCTTACCTGACATATTTGAACCAGTGATTAAGATAACTTGCCCTGGTCCTGAGATTTTAAGATTATTTGTAACCCTTTTATCAAATCTGATAAGGGGATGCCCAGCATCTATCATACTGAGTTTAAAATATTCCTTACCTAATGAAGGCATACACCAGTCAGGTTGATTAAAACTGCAGGTTGCAAGACTTGACAAGCCTTCAAAGGCTGAAATTGTCTCTATCCAGGATGGTATAAATTCTTGATTTGCCTTTTTCCAGTGGTGAAGCCGAACCATCTGCTTAATATCCCAGAATGAAAGATAATTAAGTATCAGGTGGAAGACAGGTATGTTTCGAAGATCAAATTTTTTAAGTAGCCCTGACAAGCTTTTCAACGAAGCAGAGGCAGCTGTGCTCGTATCATTGGTTTTTGTAACCACGGCTCTTAACCGGGCTAACTCAAGGCTGTAAAATACCTCATCCTCAACACATTTGATCAGCGCTGAATAAGAAAGAATGATTGCTGAAAAATGGCTGATCTGGCCGTGTAATATCTCTGCTGTTTTAGAGAAACTTCGCACGATGATGATCTGAATCAAAATAAGTCCAATTAATATACCCGGGTGGTAAAAAAAACAGATATAAATGGCAGCAATCAAACTAATTAAAGGCAAACAATATATTGCCAGAATCAGTACTTTAGAAATTCTCAACTCATCAGCAGACTTAAGCCATTGAAAAAAATTTTCCAGATCTTTGCCTTTTTCTTTGTGTAGTTTACCTTGAACTGCAAAGTTCTGCCTCCAGATAACATTCGGCGCCAACTCTTTAACAGCATCCTGCCTGGCCTTTATAACAGAATTTTCGGCCGGTGATTGAAGCCAGGCAGCTAGCAGGTTACCTCCTCTGGTGCTGGTAGTACGGGTTAAAAATTGAAATATTGAAGATGACCCAAAAATATCAAGATCTGAAGTATATGCATGAGCTGGATTTATGTATTCTGCTCCTGTCTGAAAATTTGAATGATTACCCTGTAAGCCCTCAATTTCAAATTCATTGATTTCCTTTAATAATAACAGGTATTTCATTCGTTCTTTTACGATATCATGCAGCTGAAGAATAAACCTGAATACAAACAGAAAAACAACGAATGGTATCAGTGCATACCAGTCGGCATATTTAAGTACGATCACAGATATGCCAGCAAAAACCCCAAACGTTAAAAGACGTAATAAGGCAAACCAATTATTTTTTGCTGCCAGTTGCTTTAGCTCTATCTCAGCCTGGTTAATAATGGTCTGGTAATAAATTACTGCTGAAACAGTTTCCTTATTCACTGAATCATGTTCTTCACTAATCATATTTAACACTCTTTTAAATAGGCAAACATTTTAATGGCAGCTCTTTTTGCTGCTCCCGCTTCACCAACCCTCTGATGTAACAGTGCATATTTCTTTAACATATCAGTACGGCTTTCTGAACCGAATAAAATTTTATCGAGTTGTCTGCGTATTTCATCCCTGTTGCATGTATCCTGAATCAATTCTTTAACAACTTCTTCCTGCATTATCAGATTTACCAATGAGATAAAGGGTATTTTAATCAGACGTTTTGCAATTTCATAGCTTATTCTGCTGGTTTTATAAAGTACCACTTCAGGAACATTTAATAAAGCAGTCTCTAAGGTCGCTGTACCTGAAGTTACCAGAGCAGCAGTCGCTCTTGCCAAGAGTTCATATGGATTCCCCTTATGAAATTTTACCTGATGACCTTCAGTAATTGTCCTGTAAAAACGCTCATCAAAATCGGGAGCCTGAGCAATCACGAATCTGTATGAAGGGTAATAGGGAATTACCTGCAACATATAGGGTAAAATTGTTAAAATCTCCTGTCTTCTGCTGCCAGGTAAGAGTGCAATTAAAGGGGGGCTATCGGCTGTCAGAACTACATCTGTCACACCTTTAACCATCAGAAACTGATCAATAGCATCCATTAATGGGTTGCCTATATAATCAACATCCATACCCCATTGTTTATAAAAAGCTACCTCGAACGGGAAGATGACAAACATGCGGTCTACATCACGCTTAATTTTGAGAACACGTTTCTGATTCCAGGCCCAAACTTTAGGAGAAATAAAATAAAACACGGTTAGCCCGGCCTTGTGGGCAAATTCAGCAAGTCGTAGATTAAATCCGGGGAAATCAATCAGAATTAAAACATCTGGATTGAAATGAAGAATATCGGATTTACATTTTTTAAGGTTTGACAGTATGGTACGCAGATTTTTAAACACCTCGAGAAAGCCCATAAATGACATATCTGTATAGTGCATAAAGGGTAAGGAACCGCCTTTAGCGACCATCTTATTACCCCCGACAAATCGAAATTCTGCTTGATTATCTTGTTTTGCTAATTCAGCAATCAACAAAGAACCGTGTAAATCACCAGAGGCCTCACCTGCAACAAGGTAGTATTTCATCAGGCTAATCCTTTAAACTTGAAGTAGCAGAAAAGGATAGCATAGAGAAAGGAAACGAGCAAAATACCTTTTAGAATGAACTCTTTGCGCTCTTTATTTGCCCTTCGCATAAGGATCAGATTCAATGCTACCCCTACAATAAACAGAAATGACTGGGTATGCATATCCAGATCAAACTTCTGCACGAAAAAATAAACTGGAATAAAAAACAGAAGGGGTAAAATTAAGGCATATACTATACCGACATATATTGAATCTTTTTTAAACATGAATCACCGTTTTTGTAGACTACTAATAAATTTCAAAAGGTATGATTTTTATTGTTGAATCAGACTGGACCCAGTTTAATTCTATCAGCCTGAATAAAGCTGAGAGTATCCTCTTTCTAACCTAAAAAAGGCAATTACCATAAATAAGTTATAACTATGGGGGGGGGCCTGACCATGCTATAGAATCAGCGATCGATATGATTTTTAAAAGGTGGGATAAAGGAACAAGAATTTAAAATATGCCCCTGAAAACTACAATTCTTGAACTTGAAGGCCAGCCAATTTTGGTATTGATAACTTCAGTTTATTAAGTGACAAAAATCTCTATCGGGCATGAGGCCCTCTACATAAATGCAGACAGCGGTAAAATTGTACAGGTTGTTTAAAATCTATTAAGCAATGCCGTGAAATATTCAGGCCCTTTGAGCGATATCCTAATAAGTTCTGGCTCAATTAATGATATGTTTTATGTGGTTGTTAAAGACAAGCTTTGTTTTGAAGAAAGAAGCTGTTTACAGATTTTCAGTCTATGTATGTTTTAATCTTTTTAAGTTACTTTTTAATCAGTCATGTACCCACTCAAGCAACAAGCTGTTCGTGGAGCACTCATTTGCATGAGATTTATATACAGCCAAAGGTCTTTGAAAGCAGTTTAAAAGCTTACAAAACAGACTCTCTCCCATTTGTTAATTTAATTCCTGATTTCCTTGAACAGCCAACAGGCCAAACCGTACAGCCTTTAGATGCACCAATTGGTAATATTACAGAATACCTTGCATATGTGCCGGCTGCCTATAATAATTCACCCAATAAACTTTGGCCACTCATTATATTCCTGCATGGGGTGGGAGAAATCGGAACAGATATAAACAGGGTTAAAAACCATGGCTTGCCTAAAGAGCTGGCCCAGGGAAAAAATCTTGACTTTATCGTGATAAGCCCTCAATGTAATAGTGGAAGTTGGTGGAGTACCCCCGTGCTTGAAAATTTTCTCACCCAGGTTTTGCTCAAATATAACTGCAACCCGAAACAGATTTATCTGACGGGTTTAAGTATGGGTGGTATTGAAACCTGGAACTGGGCTATTCAAGATCCTGATCTTTTTGCGGCAATAATGCCCGTTAGTGCCACGGGAAATCCGGAAACTGTGGGTGTTTTGAGACAAACACCTGTATGGGTTTTTCACGGAGATAAGGATCAGGCTGTGCCATATGCGGGTGACAAAGCTATGGTTGACGCATTGAGACAGGCCGGAGGAGTTGTTAAATTTACAACGCTCAAAGGTAAGCATGATGTATGGGATAAAGTCTACCAGGACAGGGAAATTTTTTCCTGGTTGATAAAATATCAGCTTCCCTGATAGTTAAGTTATCAAATCTGAATTCCCTGATTATTTCAGTATAAGACCTGATATCCCTGACCGACCAGAAAATATTCACGAACAGAGCCCCGGATGATAAAAATCTGAGGCTCGTCTCATTCTTATAGTTCTTGATTCGTAGTATTGCTGAGTTTTAGAAGTGTGATCAGGATTAAAAAACCCAGTTATTTAAATCAGCCATAGCATGATGGGCGGTAAGATCAAACTGAACTGGTACAATTGATCCATAACCGTTTTTCAGTGCCCATACATCGGTATCTTCTCCTTCATCCATCAATTGAAATACACCCGTCAGCCAATAATATTTACGCTTGTTTGGATCAAGGCGTTCGTCGAATTCCTCTTTCCACTTTGCCTTGGCCTGACGACAGATTTTCAATCCCTTAATATTTTTAATATTTGGGAAATTGACATTTAACAAGACTCCCTCTGGTAGTCCGTTTGATAATACCTGCAAGCAGATATCCTTGACAAATGGCAGACAATGTGTAAAATCTGCCTGGGCCGTATAATCATCCAGTGAAAACCCAATTGAAGGAATACCTTCAATTGCCCCTTCCATAGCAGCTGACATTGTACCAGAATAAAGTACATTAATTGAATTGTTCAAACCATGATTGATACCCGAAATACATAAATCAGGCTTGCGATGTAAAACCTGATTGACGGCAAGCTTCACGCAGTCAACAGGTGTACCTGAACACTGGTACATATCTATATCCTGGTAAAGTTCAACTTTATCAAGGCGCAGGGGTTTTGAGATTGTTATTGCATGCCCCATAGCCGATTGAGGGCTATCGGGAGCAACAACAACAACTTTACCGATTTGTGAAGCAACTTCAATTAAGAATTTAATTCCTCTTGCTGTTATTCCGTCATCGTTAACTACTAATATTATTGGTCTTGTATCTTCCATCTACTAATTTTGCTTCTGAATCAGCGCCCCTGCGATTATATCCTCAACTACTGCAGGATCCTGCAATGTTGAGATGTCTCCAAGGTTCTCTGATTCTCCTTCTGCAATTTTACGCAGAATACGGCGCATTATTTTTCCTGAACGTGTTTTAGGCAATCCCGTTACAAACTGAATCTGATCAGGTTTAGCGATCGCCCCAATAATGCGGCTAACTGTTTCAAGCATATCACGCTTGAGCTGCTCAGGCAGGGTATTTTGCTTTTCTGCAATTACGAAAGCATAAATTCCCTGACCTTTTATAGGATGCGGATAACCAACCACAGCTGATTCAACTATTCCATTGTGCATATTGATCGCATTTTCAACTTCTGCAGTACCAATGCGGTGACCTGAGACATTGAGCACATCATCAACCCGCCCAGTAATGCGGTAATAGCCATCACTGTCACGCATGGCTCCATCACCCGTAAAATAGCGGCCCGGATAGGTTGTAAAGTAGATGGTTCGAAACCTTTCATGATCACCATAGGTAGTTCGTACCATACCTGGCCATGGGAATTTTATGCATAAATTTCCCGAAACATTGCTGCCCTCAAGTAATTTACCCATTTCATCAACCAGTTCGAGTTGCACTCCGGGTAGAGGTAAAGTTGGAAATGACGGCTTAAGAGGGGTTATATTGGCAATAGGTGAAATCATAAATCCACCAGTTTCGGTCTGCCACCAGGTATCAACAATCGGGCATTTGCCCTTGCCTATTTTCTGGTCGAACCAATGCCAGGCCTCTTCATTCAACGGTTCACCAACTGAGCCTAGCTTGGTGATCGAACCAAGCTCTTTTGATTTAACAAATTCATCACCCGCAGCCATCAATGAACGTATGGCTGTTGGGGCTGTATAAAGGATATTTACTTTATGGCGTTCAACAATATCCCAGAACCGACCGGCATTTGGGTAAGTTGGAATTCCTTCAAACATTAAAGCCGTGGCACCTGAGGCCAGCGGTCCATAAATAATATAAGAGTGACCGGTAATCCAGCCTATATCAGCTGTACAGAAGAATATTTCTCCTGGTTTATATTGAAAAGCAGTTTTAAAAGTATAGGTCACATAGACCATATAACCACCACAGGTATGAACCACTCCCTTTGGTTTACCCGTAGACCCTGAAGTATAAAGTATGAACAGCATATCTTCAGCATCCATTTCCTCAGCGGGGCAATCGGCACTTACATGCTTAACTTCATCTTCCCACCAGACATCTCTACCCTTAATCATTGAGACAGGTGTACGGGTATGGGTGAGAACAATAACTTTTTTGACTGAATCACAGGCAACAAGTGCATCGTCCATGGTATTTTTTAATGGAATCTCTTTATTACCTCTTTTGCCCCCATCAGCAGTAATAACAACTGAGCATTCAGCGTCCTTAATTCTGTCTGCAATAGAACGGGCAGAAAACCCGCCGAAAACTACGCTATGTACCGCCCCGACCCTGGCACAGGCAAGCACTGCAATAGCCAGTTCAGGTACCATAGGCATGTAAATACAAATACGGTCACCTTTTTTAACTCCATTTTTTCTCAGCACATTACCGAAACGGCATACATGCTCATGTAAAGTTTTGTAGGTATAGGTTATAGCGGCATCAGTCGGATCATTAGGTTCCCAGATAAATGCAGGTACATCACCTTTATCAGCCAGATGCCGGTCAAGACAATTCTCTGTGATATTAAGTTTGGCGCCCTGAAACCATTTAATTTTAGGTTCAGTAAAATTCCATTCAAGAACAGTATCCCACTTCTTACGCCAGTAAAATTCACTGGCGATTTCAGCCCAGAATTCTTCGGGCTGATTTACACTCATGGCATAGGCTTCATGATACTCTTCAATAGTTGAGATGGTAGATTTCATTACAATAGATTGATCGTTGGTAATACAATTTTATGGAATTTTATCGGCCTTTAAATGAAAAACATATGCTACAAATGGTTTTATCAGGCTTTAGCTGGTTGTTTTAATTCGATTAACTAATCGCGGGTTGAATTTTAAGATAAAATAAATTTGGTTCTAGTTTAGTCAGATTGCTTTCTGGCTCTTGTAGCAGAGCCAGAATTAACAAGTTTATAAGAGCGGATTTCCAATATCTGATTTGGTAATTAAAGGATAAGAAAACAAAGAGGTTCGTATTACAATTAAAAATTGCAAATGTCTGATCAAATGGTGTTGTTTTAAATTATTTTTCCTCACCGCACGAATTTGATTTTAGAGTAAATTTGTGATTATTCTTCTACAGCATTAAAATGCTACTTCAAGCATCTGCTGAGCATGGCTTATGCTGACAATTCAGAAATATTTTTGAAATACTATTTGAACTAACAAATTTTTAGCTGATATTTGCAAACTATTTAATCAAATTAAAAATTACCCTTCATGTCAAGAGTTTGTGATCTTACAGGAAAGTCAGCAATGAACGGATACAGTGTATCCAATTCCAATACCAAGACGAAAAGAATGTTCTATCCGAATTTGAAAACTAAACGTTTTTTTTTACCGGATGAAAACAGATGGATTACACTAAAGGTATCTACCTCAGCAATCAGAACCATTAACAAAAATGGAATATCTGCTTCTATAGCTAAATTTCTGAAGAAAGGGTTTATTTAAATACTAAAGACTCATGGCAAAAAAGGGAAATAGAGTGCAGGTTATTTTAGAATGTACCGAGCATAAAGAAAGTGGGTTACCAGGAGTTTCCAGGTATATAACTACTAAGAATAAGAAAAACACAACTGAGCGGTTAGAAATGAAGAAATTCAATCCTATTATGCGTAAAGTAACTGTTCATAAAGAAATAAAATAATTTTCAGAGTCAGACTTGTAAGTGTGGCTTGGTAAATAAACTATACAATGGCAAAGAAATCAATCGCGACACTTAAAGACGGTAAAGGAAAAGAATACTCAAAGGTTATTGTGGCTACTAAGTCACCAAAAACGGGAGCTTACTCTTTCAAGGAATCGGTTGTGCATAACGACCATATCAAGGATGCAATTTCTGGGAAATAAGAAATTGCAAATTCCCCTTTATTGAAGAATTACCTGAAAAGTCCTGTTTCAAAACAGGACTTTCTTATTTTTAGACATTTTTTTAAGCTTCGGTAGAATGGGACTGTTTGATTTCTTTAAAAGTATTAAACCTGTTGAAATAATACAGGAGCGGGCACAACTTGATAAAAGTCTTGAAAAATCAAAAAGCTCACTCTTTTCAAAACTCAGCCGTTCACTTGTCGGTAAATCAACCGTTGATGAAGAGGTTTTAGATAACCTGGAAGAAATACTTATTGGTGCTGACGTAGGTGTACAAACGACAATAAAAATTATTGGCCGTATTGAAAAAAGAGTTAGCCAGGATAAATACCTCAACGCTGATCAGTTACAAGACATCCTGAAGGAAGAAATTGCTGCTCTTCTTGAAGAGAATCAGAGTGGTAACTTTCAGAATACATTGAAAGACATTCAGCCAGTGCCCTATGTTATACTTGTTGTCGGGGTAAACGGAGTGGGTAAAACAACTACTATTGGTAAACTGGCCCATAAATTTATACAATCGGGCAAAACCGTGGTCTTAGGTGCTGGTGATACATTCAGAGCCGCAGCCGCTGAACAGCTTACTATCTGGGGTCAGCGTATCGGGGCCAGAGTTGTTTCTCAGCAAACAGGTTCAGATCCTGCATCTGTTGCCTATGACACTCTGAGTTCAGCAATTGCTGGTAAAGAAGATATCTGTATCATTGATACAGCAGGTAGACTTCATAATAAAATTGGTTTGATGAATGAATTGACTAAGATCAAACAGGTCATGGCAAAGCTGGTACCTGATGCCCCACATGAGATATTACTTGTTTTGGATGCAAGCACAGGGCAGAATGCTATTGAACAGGCACGGCAGTTTACAGCCGCAACCAATGTAAATGCGCTGGCAGTTACCAAACTCGATGGCACGGCAAAAGGTGGGGTAGTAATTGGCATATCAGATGAATTTAAAGTGCCAGTTAAATATATAGGAGTAGGTGAAGGAATAAATGATTTACAACTGTTTGATCGTATCAGTTTTGTAAATGCATTTTTCGGCATCGGAGCAGCTGGAACAAGACAAGAATGAGAACGAAAAGTATTTTAAGGCCCCGGGTAAATATAATCACCCTTGGATGTTCAAAAAACCTGGTTGATACAGAAGTATTGATGGGACAGTTGAAACATAATAAATTTGAAGTTACTCATGAGAAAACCTCAGGTCGTGAAGAAGTTGTAATCATCAATACCTGTGGATTTATCGATAATGCTAAAGAAGAGTCTATCAATACCATTCTTGAATACAGCAGGTTAAAAGAAGAAGGTAAAGTTGATACCCTGATCGTTACAGGCTGTCTGTCTCAGCGATACAAACCTGATCTGGAGCGTGAGATACCCAACGTAGATGCCTATTTTGGAACTACTGATCTACCACGCCTGTTAAAGTTCTTAAAGGCTGACTACCAGCATGAGCTTCTAGGTGAACGGTTGCTGACGACACCAAATCATTATGCATTTTTAAAAATTGCCGAAGGTTGTGACCGGCCCTGTTCATTTTGTGCGATACCCTTAATGCGGGGTACCCATAAAAGCAGAACTATTGAAGGACTGATTCTTGAAGCCACAAAGCTGGCAAAAGGCGGAGTTAAAGAGCTTATTCTTATCGCACAGGATCTGACCTTCTATGGTATTGATATTAATAAAGAGCGACAGCTTGCTCCTCTACTAAGACAGCTTGCAGCGGTTGAAGGCATTGAGTGGATCAGATTACAATATGCCTATCCCTCACAATTTCCGATGGATGTTTTAGAAGTTATGAACGAGTGCCCTCAGATCTGCTCATACCTGGATATGCCATTACAGCATATTTCAGACCCCATGCTGAAATCAATGAGACGCGGCATAAGCAAGAGACGCACCGTCGAGCTTTTAGACGAAATCAGAGCTGGGGTTCCGGGAATAGCACTAAGAACTACCCTGATCAGTGGGTATCCTGGTGAAACTGACGAAGATTTTCAGGAATTAAAAGAATTTATCATCACACAGCGGTTTGACCGCCTGGGAGTGTTCACCTATTCTCATGAAGAACAGACCCATGCTTATACCCTTGTAGATAATGTACCGGCTGAGGTGAAACAACAGCGTGCAGAAGAATTAATGGAAGTACAGCAGCTGATTTCATTTGAAAAGAATCAGGCAAAGGTCGGTACAACCTGTAAGGTTTTAATAGATCGTAAAGAAGGAACCTATTTTATTGGTCGAACCGAGTTTGATTCACCTGAAGTTGACAACGAAGTATTGATCGATGCCCGTGAACATTCCTTGAGAACAGGTGAATTTTATACGATATTAGTTGAGAAAGCTGAAGATTTTGATCTTTATGGTATTCCTGTTTAAGGCTGGCTATTTCAGACTTTCCTATTTTTTTAGCTAATTTGTTCATTTTTCAAAGATTGCAGTCGATGTTTACTGAATACGTAGATTACCATGACACTGGTTATTTTTCTCAAACTGTTCTTGATTACCTTGTAGGTGCCAAAGCTCTTGATGAGTTTTATGGCAAGCCCCCTGTTTTAAATTCGGTAGAATCGGTTCTGGCACAGCAGAAAACAAAAAGTACGAATCGTAGTGTGCTGGTAAATGTTCTTAAAGAACAATATCAGCGAATAGAAAATAGCGGTGGTAAGGTTAACGATCTGGTAAAAGAAAATATCAGGTCATTAAATTCAGCCGATTCCTATACCGTTACAACAGGGCATCAGTTAAATATATTTACCGGCCCCCTGTACACCATTTATAAAATACTGGGTACCATTGCCCTGGCTAAAAAACTTAGTAGCGCCCATCCAGATATCCGTGTAATGCCTGTTTTTTGGATGGCAACAGAAGATCATGATTTTGCTGAAATCAATCACCTGAATGTCGGTGATAAACCAATAACCTGGAATCAGGATCAGGGAGGCGCTGTCGGGCGCCTTGATATTAAAAGCATTCAGCCAGCTCTGGGTCATGTTCTCTCATCACTTGGCTTAAACCCCTACCTGCATGACCTTGAGCAAATGTGCCGAGATGCCTATCTGAAGAACACTAATCTTGCCGATGCAACCCGTTATCTCTATAACGAACTATTTGGTAGTTATGGTCTGATAATTCTTGATGCCGATAATGCAAGTCTTAAAAATGAATTTGCCTCTATCATCGAGCAGGATATCTTTCAACAGCATAGTAATATACTGGTAAGTGCCAGCAATAAAAAGTTGGAATCACTCGGTTATCACGTACAGGTACATCCCCGGGAAATTAACTTTTTCTATTTACAGAAGAATTCCCGGGAACGGATAATCCGTGAAGGTGAGGGCTTTAAAGTACTTAATACTACATTGCGTTATTCCAGTGATGAATTAAGAACTGAAATCAGGCAATTCCCAGAGCGGTTTAGTCCGAATGTAATTATGCGACCTATTTATCAGGAGGTCATCTTACCAAACCTTGCCTATATCGGCGGAGGGGCTGAAGTAAGTTATTGGCTAAGTTTAAAAACCACCTTTCTTAAGTATCAAATCCCTTTTCCAATACTGCTGTTGCGAAATTCTGCCCTGCTTGTCGATGAAATAAGCAGAAAGCGTACCGATCAGCTTGGATTTCAAACAATCGATCTTTTCAAAGATCCCCGTGAACTGGTCAAACTTTATGTTTTAAGATCTTCGACCAAAGAACTTGATCTGAATAAAGAGTTAACGGCATTGAAAGAAATACTGGGAGCCATAGAAAGTAAGGCATTTGCAGTAGACAGTACACTGGGAGAAAGCACGAGAGCTATTTATGCCCGTACCCGAAATATGATCGAAGCACTTGAAGGCAAAATGCTTAAAGCCGAGAAAGATAAATTTGATACTGAAATGTCTCAGATATTCAAGATCAACCAAAAGCTTTTTCCAAATCATACACTACAGGAAAGGGTTGAAAACTTCCTTCCCTATTATGCCCGTTATGGCCATACTTTATTTGAAACCTTGTTAGAGAGCTTTGACCCATTTGGCAAGCAAATGACTGTAATAAACCTCTGATTTCAAAAAACATATTTCTATGTCAGTCATAATTTCACATGATAAGTTAAAAGACTTCGTCTTGCAGGTCTTTACAAAAATGGAAGTGCCTGCAAAAGATGTCTTACTTGCGGCTTCTGTTTTATTAAGTGCTGATCTAAGAGGAATTGATTCACATGGAGTTGCCCGTTTGCCAGGTTATGTAAGGTTATGGCGCAAAAAACGCATCAATGCCAACCCTGATTTTAAGATCGTTCATGAGATGCCTTCAACTGCAACAGTCGATGGCGATGCTGGCCTGGGTTTGGTCATTGGCCCTAAAGCTATGGCTATTGCCATTGAAAAGGCCAGAATTTATGGCACTGGATGGGTAGCTGTCAGAAATTCAAATCATTTCGGAATCGGCGCTTTTCATGCCATGATGGCTCTTGAACATGACATGATTGGTGTTGCCATGACCAATGCCAGCCCACTTGTAGCACCCACCTTTTCTATCGAACGAATGCTCGGTACAAACCCGATATGTTATGCTTTTCCATCAGGTAACGAGGATCCTGTAGTTGTAGATATGGCCACTTCGGCTGCTGCAAACGGGAAGCTCGAACTAGCCCAGTTTCAAGATAAACAAATACCAGAAGGCTGGGTACAAGATAAAACTGGTGGTTCGTCTACTGATCCTCATATTTTAAAGGCTGGAGGTTCATTATTACCCCTAGGCAGTGACCGTGATCATGGTAGCCATAAGGGGTTTGGCCTGGCAGCAACGGTCGATATTTTGAGTGGGGTATTGTCAGGGGCGAATTACGGACCATGGGTACCTCCATTTGTCGCATTTCTTGAACCCCCAACCAACCCGGTAGGTTTAGGAATTGGTCATTTTTTCGGTGCAATGAAAATTGATGCCTTTAGACCAGCCCTGGATTTTAAAAATAATATGGATTTCTGGATAAGGCGATTTAAAGAGGCAAAACCAGCCGCGGGTGGCCCAGCTGTCATCATTCCTGGCCAGCCCGAAGCCATGGCCCAGAAAGACCGTGAATTGAATGGTATCCCTCTTTTACCCTATGTATATGATGAACTGACAAAGCTCGGCAGTGAAATGGGTATAAACTTTAAATAGAATACGTTTATCCGGGGCTATCAAACAATATCTGTTTGATAGCCCCGGTCGCACTCGACTTTATGTTTATGTACTATAAAAGTCTCAGACGAATTGTAGCGAATAACAAAAAGAGGAATAACGTAATCATATTCCTCTTTACTGAACGCATTCCCGAAAGGGAAATTTAATTTATACCTCTGAATATTCTATCCCAGCGGATTGAATTAAATCCGGAACCTTCTTTTGCAAAAGACCACCATACGAACAAGGCCTTACCAACAATGTGGTCCTCAGGTACAAACCCCCAGTAGCGGGAATCGAGTGAGTCATGCCTGTTATCACCCATCATCCAGTAATAATCAAGCTTGAAAGTATAAGAATTGGTTTTAATGCCATTGATAAAAATATCATTGCCTTTAATTTCAAGTTTGTTTTTTTCATATTCCTTAATTGCCCTGGCATAAATTGCAATATTACCTGAATCAAGCTTCATGACCATACCTCTTTTAGGAATTATGATTGGCCCGTAGAAATCGGCATTCCATTTATGGTAAGAATCACCAGGAAAAGTAGGCTGCAAGGCATCGAATTCACCTTTACCCTCATTTCTTGGGGTCACAGACTTGACACTGCTGAAATGCGAAATTTTGGCAAGATTCTCTGGAGTTAAAAATAAAACATACGTGCCATCAGCTGACGGACTCTCTGCACCAACTATACCCAGCTCAAGCATGGTTTTCGGGTTAAACTCTGTACCGTCTGTTTTTACGATATAGGTTGACTGGCCTTGAGGTGGATTTTCTGCAGCCTTGCCATTAATAAATACCTGGGCGCTGACAATGCTTAACGTATCACCTGGTGCACCCTGACATCTTTTAATATAATTCTCTTTTTTATCAACGGGCCGGTGATCGACCGTGTCAGCAGGCCAGTTAAAAACCACTACATCATTTTTCTTTACGCTTTGCAAACCTGGAAGTCTGAAATAGGGTAACTGCACACCGTCCCAATACGCTTTACCTAAACCAAGTGGCATAGTATGATGCGCAAAAGGAAAAGCAATTGGTGTTATTGGAGTGCGGGGACCATAGTTAATTTTACTTACAAACAGGTAATCACCCACCAGCAGCGATCTTTCCATTGACGCAGTCGGAATAGTATAAGCTTCAATAAAAAGAGTTCTGATCAGGGTAGCTGCAATGACAGCAAAAATGATTGCATCAAACCATTCCCGACCTGCACTTTTTTTCTTCCTGACAGCCGTCTGGGGCTTACCGTCAACAGGTACGGCATAGCCATCTTTACGGTGATTAAATATTCTAAAAGGAAGTAGAGACATGTCGTATTAAATGATGAATTGTGGTATTCAGTTAAATGTTTAGAAGCTACTAAATATACGATTTGGCTGTTTGTTAATCACTGGAACCGAAATTGACCCTCAAACAAAAATGAGCAGTCAAAACATGCCGGTGATTCTGTTTAAATGTAATCTCGAAGTTATGATTTTAATTTAATTCTGTTCAGTTTGCTATCAGGCTTAAGGATAGAGAAAACTTACAGACTCATTTAATCTAATACGCACAGTTAAAAATGGCAGCTACCTACCTGAATCTATTTTTAGCTAACTCTGAATACCTGAAAAAAGTATCAAAAGTCATTCTATTATTGCTTTTTTTCGGTTATAAAACCGAGCAGATCGCGCATTGAATATACACCTGCCTTATTACTAACCCACTCTGCTGCAAGTACAGCACCCTGAGCAAATCCCTTTCTGTTAAAAGCCTCATGGGTAAAAACAAGCTGGTCATTTTCAGAAACATAGCGTACAGTATGTATCCCTTTTACCTCATCTTTTCTTTCTGAATGAATGATCAGTTCAGACTGATCAAGAGCTGGATCTGTAATTCCTGTTTGTTTATGTTCTCCAAGAGCCTCGTTTGTAACTTTGCCCTCCCGTTCGTCTAATATATTTTTCCATCTTAATTTTTGATTCATAACAGCGAGCATACCTTCAGCAAGGGTTATAGCAGTGCCACTTGGTGAATCAAGTTTGTGAATATGATGTACTTCAGTGATCTCAGCATTGTACTCAGGAAAATCATTCATAATACCAGCCAGAATTTCATTGACCTGGAAAAAAATATTTACTCCTATGCTAAAATTTGAGGCATAAAAAAGTGCCGTGTTACGACATTCGCAATCTGCCTCAATAAGTTTGAGATTATCATACCAACCTGTTGTACCAACAACGACCGGAACACCTGCATCAAAGCACAGGTATATATTATCAAGAACAGTTAATGGGGTACTAAACTCTATTGCGACATCGGCCAGCTTTAGATTCTCAATGGTCAGGTCTTGCAAATTAGACTTATCTATTTTTAAGACTATCTCATGCCCATTGGCCAAAGCGTCTTCTTCTACGGCCTTGCCCATTTTCCCATAACCCAGTATTGCGATCTTCATAATTTAATGGTTTATTCTGTTCCTCATTTAATTGACATAACAAGTTTCAGCCCATAAACGGGCTGACTCAAATAAGGTAGTTGTAAAGTTGAAGCTCTCTGAAAATCTGATCCCATACTAAAAGGGGTAATTGCAGGGGCAATCCTTAATGATAAACTATTGCTCACATCAAAGCCTTTAAGTTCTGAGTCAACATAGGCATCAACAGAATTTGCCAGCCATAAAATTGCTGCACCAATCACAGACAAATCTCTGTTTCTGCGGTAAAAATCTTTCACACTGCCAACTTGGGTCAATGGTGCATTTCGGTATTCTGCCGGGACACTTGGAGAGGCCGGGTTGACTAAGAGTATCTTGTAATACTGAAGCGTAGTGTTATAATAGCGTGTATTGAAATCAATTGAGGCAATCAGGCCAATAAAGCCTCCGTAAATAATCGGGAGCTTCCAATATCGATGATTATAAATCTGACCAGTTCCAGGTAAGGCTGTTGACAGCATCCATGCCCGGCGTGATGAATGTGTAGCCTTACCGTTTGGGGCTACCGGATTATTTAGCTTTAGTCTGAAGGCAGGATGCTTGATTTGAAAGTCACTGTCTTCAGCATCTATTGGTGCTTGAATTTTGGCCTTTGGTTTTTTAGACGTGTCTGCCACGGCAGATTTCATGTAATTAACCGAATCAGGCTGGCTTGATTGTTTTTTGGCTTGACCAAATGCAATACTAATGCAACAGGCTGCTGACAGCATTAAGAGTATTGTAAGCTTCATCTCTTAATGCATCAATTCGAGGATTCTGTTCAGATCATGTGTAGATAGAAAAGGAATTTCAATTTTCCCTCCTTTGTTAGGGTTGACCTTAATCTGCACACGGGTACCAAGATGCGAAGAAAGATCATCTTGTACTTTTCTGAATTCAGGAGCTACTGCCTGTATTTGGGCTGGTTTAGAAACGGTGTTAGTCTGAGCCTGACGGCCCAGTTCCTCAGCCTTTCTAACAGAAAAATCATGCTGAAGTATCTGATTATATACCCAAAGCTGTCTGTCGGCAAACTCAATAGAAATCAATGCTTTGGCATGACCCATGCTGATTTTTCCTTCTTTGAGGCCTTCTTGTATTTGTGGAGGTAATTTTAACAGTCTGAGATAATTGGTCACGGTACTTCTGCTTTTTGAAACCCTGTCACCCAGTTCTTCCTGCTTTAAATGACATTCTTCAATCATACGCTGAAAACTGATTGCCACTTCGAGTGCATTCAGGTCTTCACGCTGAATATTTTCAATCAATGCCATCTCAAGCATTTCCTGATCATTGGCTGTTCGAATATAAGCAGGAATCTCTTTCAGACCTGCCAGTTTTGACGCTCTCAACCTACGTTCACCAGAGATTAACTGGTAAGAATTAGCATTCAGCATTCTTACTGTTATTGGCTGTATGATACCCTGCAAACGAATCGATTCAGACAGTTCACGAAGGGCTTCTTCTTGAAACTGATTTCGTGGCTGAAAAGGGTTAGTCTCTATTACATCTACTGGAACAAGATTAATAGAGCCTGCTCTACCTTTTGACTGGTGAACACCTTCTCCGGCATGGGTATGCAAATCTTTATGATGATCTTCAAGTAATGCACTAAGACCTTTGCCTAAAACACTTCTTTTTGCTGTACTCATTATTTTTATTTTGTAGTGCTGCTCGCAGCTTCACTGGTTAATCCATTCCGCTTGACAACTTCACGGGCGAGGTTGAGGTAGTTTATGGCACCCTTACTACTTATATCATGCATTATAACTGACAGGCCGAAACTTGGAGCCTCACTCAAACGGGTATTACGTTGTATGATGGTATCGAAAACCAAATCTTGAAAATGTGTCTTTACTTCTTCTACTACCTGATTTGACAATCGTAACCGAACATCATACATAGTCAGCAAAATGCCTTCAATTTGCAGGTTTATATTTAACCTTGATTGAACAATTTTTATTGTGTTCAGCAATTTACCCAGGCCCTCGAGTGCAAAATATTCGCACTGAACAGGAATAATAACTGAGTCTGCTGCCGTTAGCGCATTTATTGTGATCAGACCCAGCGATGGTGAACAGTCAATCAGGATAAAATCATAATCATTTTTAACGCTGTCAAGTACCTTTTTCATTTTGTACTCTCGTTCATGCAGATTGATCATTTCAATTTCTGCTCCCACCAGATCAATATGTGCAGGTAAAAGATCAAGATTTGGTGTACCCGTTTTTACAATAGCCTTATGCGGATCCAGGTCATTAACGATACATTCATAAATACTGGATTCTATACTTTTCGGATCGACACCAATGCCTGAAGTACTGTTCGCCTGTGGATCGGCATCGATTAAAAGTGTTTTGAACTCAAATACGGCCAGGGCCGCAGCAAGGTTGATTGAAGTGGTTGTTTTACCAACGCCGCCTTTCTGGTTTGCAACAGCTATAATTTTACCCATGTATTCAACTAATATTAGAAAATTACAGTTCGCTCAAAATTTCTTTTTGTATCACTTTTTTAAGGTGTTACGATGTAAAAATAACTTACTCAATTGAAAAGGAACGAAAAACATTGAGGAATTAAAACCCGCAATGACGGGTGATTAGCAAATGTTTAAAGATACAATCTTTTCGATAAAAACTGTAAGTTAGGCTTTCTGGGTTCGATCAATTGATGTAATTTAACTAAAGTGTCAACCGGCAACTAGCAGAAACTTCATAGTAGCTAAAACAAAAACTCCGGGTTTTGATTAAAAAAACATGACAACCATTATTTCAGGAACAAACAGACCAAATAGTTATTCACTTAAATTAGCATTAATTATAAAATCGTTTTTTGATCAGAACAATTTTCCAAGCTCGGTATTGTCTTTGTGCGATCTTCCAGATAGCCTGGCATCAACTGATATGTTTGGAAAGCGTAGCGATGCATTTAAACCGATTCAGGAACTGATTAAAAGTTCAGACAAATTCTTGTTTATACTGCCAGAATATAATGGTAGCTACCCTGGAATTGCCAAACTTTTTATTGATTCTTTAGATTTTCCAGGGAGTTTTAAAAATAAAAAAGCGGCTTTAATCGGGCTGGCCTCAGGTAAATATGGAAATGTCAGGGGTATTGATCATTTTACCGGCGTCTGTCACTATCTTGGACTAAATGTGCTTCCATTAAAACTGCATGTTCCAGGAATAAGAGAAGAAATAAGTGCTGATGGATCATTGTCAAAAGAAGATACTCAAAAATTCATGCACGAACTAGTTGACCAATTTATTGCTTTTTAAATGCGGGGTACGTTTTCTTTATTAATCATTGTTTGCATGCTTTCTTTTCTGGCATGCGTAAAGCAAACGTCTTCTGACAAGAAAGTTTTTAATTGCAATATTGATCAGGCTCTAACCTCACTGGACCCTGCTTTTGCACGTAACCAATATGCAGAATGGTGCGATAACCTGATTTATAATGGCCTCACGCAGCTTACAGATTCACTCGAAGTTAAGCCATGTATTGCAAAAAAATGGGAAATTTCTGCCGATTCAAAAACTTATATCTTTCACCTGCGAAAAGATGTCTACTTTCAGGATGATTTAAACTTTAGCCAGGGCAAAGGCAGGAAAGTAGTTGCTACTGATTTCGTTTACAGCTTTAGCCGGCTGATTGATCCACTAACGGCATCTTCTGGGGCCTGGATATTTAATAATAAAGTGACTGGTAAAAACTCCTTTGTGGCTATCGATGACAGCACTTTCGAAATAAAATTAAATAAGCCTTTTCCACCATTATTAAAACTATTAACTGCTCAATACTGCTCGGTTCTACCACATGAGGTTGTTAGCTTTTACGGAAAAGATTTCAGAAGTCACCCTGTTGGTACTGGTCCATTTTCTTTCAAGTACTGGAAAGAAGAAGAGATTATGGTACTCCTAAAAAATCAACATTACTTTGAATTCGAAAAAGGTAAGAGACTGCCTTTTCTGGATGCTGTAAAATTTAGTTTCATCCGCGACAAACAAACGGCCTTTCTTGAATTTTTAAAGAAAAAGCTAGACTTTTTCAGCAATATAGATGGCAGTTACCGAGATGATATCCTGACTAAAACTGGTCATGTTCAGGAGAAATATAAGGGCAAGTTTGTTCTTGCCAGCGGTCCGGATCTCGATACTGAATACATGGGAATTTTGGTTGATTCAACGAAGGAAATTGTCAAAGACAGCCCCCTGAAAATTAAAAAAATCAGGCAGGCAATCAATTATTCGATTGATCGTACTAAAATTGTAAAGTACCTGCAAAATAGTATGGGCATACCTGGCACCGCTGGATTTATACCCGAAGGAATGCCTGGTTTTAATGCAGCTGCCGTTAAAGGATATGATTTCAATCCGGAAAAAGCCCAGAAACTACTGGCAGAATCAGGTTATCCGCATGGGCGGGGAATGGCCCCGATCACTCTGTATACCTCTACGACCTATAGAGACCTGATAGAGTATATTCAGGGAGAGCTTGAGATTCAGGGAATACATACAATTCTGGCAGTAAACCCGGCAGCAAGTTTACGCGAGCAAATAAGTAAAAGCACCATCAACTTCTTCAGGGGTTCATGGGTTGCTGATTATCCTGATGGCGAAAACTACCTGTCCTTATTTTATTCTCATAATAAAGTACCCTTTGGCCCAAACTATACAGGGTTTAACAATCGTAAGTTCGATGAACTGTTTGAAAGATCTTATTATCTGGCATCAGATTCGATGAGATATTCACTTAACAGAGAGATGGATAATATAATTATGGAAGAAGCACCCGTTGTAGTCTTATTCTATGCAAAACTTGTCAATCTACGCCAGAATAATATTCATGACATGACGATTAATCCCTTGAATATTTTAAACCTGAAAAGAGTTAAAAAGCAGTAATATCAGCTCCTGATGCACCAAATAAAGTTGAGATGAAAAAAAAATACTTGCTCCTTTTACTATTGGTACTGGCCATGTCTTCAGTCAGAGCCCAATCATTGCTGAGTGCCCAGCCGGTTCAAAAAGATCTTATCGAAACCGGGAGAAAAAAAATGCTCGATGAAGTATTTGCAGATAATCGTTTTATTGGTGGCTACTTTTTATACCTGAGCTTTTTTCATGATTTCAATATAGCGGCTATGGAAACCCATAGCAGGACCTACAAACCAGAAGTATCAAAAAGATTAATATTTTACTGTTTGAATGGTCTTGATCAGATCAATGACGAATTGGTAAATAATTATATGGGCAGGGGAATTGGCCGTCTTGATTCAGGCAAGTATGCAGATGCCATGAATGATTTTGATAAGGTGCTTGCCTATGACCCTAATAATGCAGATGCCTATGTAAACCGGGCTATTCTTTTCATCATTTCAAGCCAATATGATGAAGCTTCGGCTGAACTGGTAAAAGCAAAGAAATTTGCCCCAATAAATCCAGTCATTTTTTTTAATGAGAGTGTGATTTCACTTGCCAGAAATAACTATACCCTGGCAATGAAAAAAATAGACTCCTGCATTACGCTAGACCCGGAATACGGACGGGCGTACTTCGAGAAAGGACTTATTTTGAGAGGTCTAAACCAATATAAGGAAGCCATTAAGGTACTCAGAAAAGCCAGATCACTGGATGACCCTGATGCAGGGGCATTGATAAAAAAAATTAAGGATGACCAGGATCAACAGACTAAGCCTGAGGTGAAAAGTAAAAGCAAGTGATTGGTGCCTGGTCAAACAGACTCTGACAGCAGAAAAAAACAGAAGTAAGTGACAAGTACCAGGCCCAGTATTTTACTATAAGGTTAGCCTGAGCGAAGAACAGGCTAAATTACCTTTTGTAAAACAGCCTGTTTTTAAGTAATTTTGACTAATGTTCAGAAAGATATTCGTTACCGTTATTACTTTTATCTACCTGGCTGTAGGTAATGGGTTTACGGTGAATGCACATTACTGCTTTGGTCTTCTTCATGGTGTTTCACTCACTTCTGAAAATTCCTGTAGCTGCGGTCATAATCCTACACCTTGCTGTAAAACAAAAAGCATTCATATTAACCTGGGCGATAAACATCAGGCTCAGCATGCCTTTTTACCGTTGCCGCATCATTCTTTTCTGGCAATTTTCACACATCACCCTGTTTTTGTAAATTATAAAGGGTTAAAATGCCTGCTTACGGTTTGCTATAAGGCCCCACCAAACCAACATAAACAGCCTGTGTATATTTTGAACAATACCTTCCGCATCTGATTTGCCTTACCCATTTCATGGGTAATCAACTTAATAATCATCTGCCTTGATGCATCTTGGTTTTGTACCTATGCCAGATTGGCGATGAATTTAAATAGCCAGCAATGAGGCTGCGACCATCCTTTTAAATTTATTGATATCATGAAAAAAATTATCGTGACCGCTTTTTTACTGTCCATACTTGCTATAACAGCAAAGGCACAGTTTATTGCAGCAGAACTGGAAGTTTCAGGACTTACCTGCTCTATGTGCTCGTTATCAACTCAAAAGTCGTTGAATACACTTGACTTTATTGGCCTGATAAAGCCAGACCTTAATAAGAACATTTTTTATGTACAATTTAGGCCCGGTAAGATAGTTAATCTCGACGCGATACGTCAAAAAGTAGTATCAGCAGGCTTCTCTGTAAGTAAACTTATCGCTATTTATAATTTTAATAATCTAAAGATTTCAGATAGATTTATTTATGCTAAAGATGGAGCAACATATGAATTTATTGACGGGCGCGATCAACTACTTGAGGGCTCAACCAGATTTCAGGTAATTGATAAAGGATTTGTTTCTGGGAAAATATTAAAAAAATACAGTGCTGAGTTGAACCCTTTATTCTTGACGGGTACACCAAATACTGAACTGTTAGATAAAAGCAATCATCACTATCATGTAAGCCTTTCAAAATGAAGAACACTGGAATTTTTATTGTGCTATTCATTTTAAGTACCCCGATTTTTGCACAGGAACTATTTGTTAATACAGAGCCCGCCAGCAATATGGCCACCGGGGCAATCGGATTCAGACTCACCAATACGTTGTTGCCATCTGTTCAGAAAACCGCTCTGCGTATTAGTCCTGAAGTGATGTTTGGACTCTCAAGGTACCTCATGTTGCATGTGAACGTTTATGGTTCTAATGCTTATCAGCCAGGGTTTAAATTTGAAGGCCTGAGCATTTATGGTAAATTAAGGATTCTGGCTTTAGATCAGGCACAGGCTCATTTTAGAGTGGCACTTTATGGTAGGGCCTCTTTAAGTAACAACCCCATAAATTTTCATGAAATAAATTTACAGGGAGAAAATTCGGGGGCCTTGGGTGGTATTGTAATTACCCAGTTGATTCATAAGCTGGCCCTGTCAGCTTCTAGTGATCTTAGTTATGCAAGAAATAATAGTGGTCACCCCTTTCCACCGGGTAGGCATCATGATCAGTTTGGATACACCCTATCAGCTGGCTACTTACTGTTACCACGAACATATACCGATTATAAACAAACCAATGTCAATATTTATGTTGAACTACTTGGCAAAAACGGGTCAGAGGGCGAAGAGAATTTTATTGATATTGCCCCTGCAGTTCAATTCATAATAAATAGCAAGATGAGAATCGACCTGGCTTATCAACATCAGCTCAGTGGAAACATGTCGAGACTATCAACTCAATCATATCTCTTACGACTTGAGTACAATATATTTAACGCCTTTTAAGTATTTTAACAGCGTGAAAATCGATGAATGCCCAAAGACCTTTTAGAATTGGGGCCCTTAACTGCTTTAGTATCGAAAATTACTGAAAAGATAAAATCAACACACTTAAAAGCTATTGACTGTAAAAAAATATCCGCAGATATTTTGTCGCAAACAGGTTTTACCATCAGCAATCCCACATTAAAACGTTTATTTGGTTTTGCCGTTTCAAATTATCAGCTTTCGGGGTATACTAAAAATGCTCTTAGCAATTTCCTGGTCTATGCTGATTGGGTGACATTTGTGATCAATGTTTCAGATAGCACGCATTAATATATTGCGGGAACATACTGGAATGAACCACGCAATGAAGCCTTGCACATCTCTGATTATACCTATACGGCTTTAGCGAATCGTTTTGGAATTCCTTTTAAATATACCGTTCATAAACAATTTTCTGAAGTTACGTATGTTCAGTACGAGTGGTTCAAGTATCACCGCGCTTGAAGGAGTTCATTCCGTATGGGAGCAGAATATTGTACTTAACCAGAACTGGCTAATACCTCAAAAAGAGGAAACCTTATGCTGTTTATTCCTGTCCAGAGATAGATTTAATATCAACTCTACCCCCGAGTTTGACATATTCACGATAGGTCTTACAGGCTGATTTAAACACTTTTTTAGACGATCAATTTTAATTCAATACTAGAATACTCTTTGGGTCAGATGAACTGATAGGCAGTAAAATAATAAATATTTCCTGGCTCTGTCGCTTTAACCCTGAAATTGTTCTTAATATAAGCAAGCTGGTTTGAATTAGTCAATGAAGGCATATAGACTGGTTGAATTTTCACGGGTAGCTTTGGTGTTTTGTTTAACGTGCTATCAATTGGAAGATTCGGTGCCGGGCTTAGAGGTATTTTCATAGAACCCGATGGTTTGATTTGACCACTTCTTGCACCTGCTGAATCGGCTGGCTTTATTTGTCCTCCTCTTGCGCTTTTTGAATCAGCGGGTTTGAACCGCCCGCCTTTAGAGCCTGCAGTATCGGCGGGTTTTAACCTCTGACCTCTTGAGTCTGATGAATCTGCAGGATTAAAACGTCTGCCAGGCGCAGCACTTGAATCGGCTGGGTGACCCACACTTACACCACTGCCTGGGTATGATCCTTTACCAGCGGCACCTGAAGGAGAAGCAGGAGAACCTGCAGGTTTGCCACCACCTGAACGTTGTGAAGATCCACCACCTCCTGAGGGTGCAGCTCCGCCTCCGCCACCGCCGCCACCGCCGCCGCCATTACCACCAAGACCACCTGAAGCATCATCTTCATGCACTTCACTTTCCCCTTGTTTACCATTCTGGTACTTGCCTGTAGGGCTGGTATAGTTGATTTTACCAAATGCATAAGAGAAGTTAATCCCGAATGACCGGAAAGAAACATTTCTATCGCTAACAGAAGTAAAACCAGTACCTACATTATTAGAATGAAAATCATGGTATTTTGAAAAAGGTGAAGCAGCAGTAAAGGCTATACTTCCCTTCTTATGCCAGAGTTGCTGACGAATGCCAAAATTATATAGTGAGAACGATGGACTTGAACCCTGAACAGTACGTCGGGGTGAATTTACAAAACCGAAAAACTCAGCGCTTAATGAAGGTGTGAAATTATAGCTTGCATTTGCATTTAACCGGTAGTTAAAGCTGTTAATTTGGGTTCCCAACTGGATATTCTGTTCATAATCCTGAAAAAGGTTGGCATTACCCCTAAGTGTTAGCTTAGGCGTAATGGGCACTGATCCAAAAATATTTAAACCATATAAACGCTGCCTTCCAATATTTTCATTCATGCTAACCAGTACATTTTTATACGTCGAGTCACCATAGGTAAATGTTGAATACCGGGTAATATAATTTTGAATATCATTTGATGTATAACGGTAATATAACGCTGTATTAATAGAACTTCCCTTCCCAAAAAAGACATTATAGCTTAATTCGATACTTTTAGTGTGCTCCGGACCCAGATCAGGATTACCACGTGAAATATTTGTGGGGTCACTGGCCTGAACAAATGGGTTCAGGTCACGAAGACCTGGTCTCTGAAGGCGCTGCGTATAGGCAATTTTGATTGTCTGACTTGGGCTGATCGTTCTGGCGATTGTTATGGATGGAATAAAACTTGTATAAGAAGCAAGATTTAGACTCTTACCAGCAAAAACACCGCTGTTAACGGTACGTTCTACCCTGGCACCAGTATAAAAATCAAGGAAATTAAAGGCCTTGAATGATAAAACAGCATAGCCAGCATAAATATTCTGCTTATAATCAAAATTATCAGAAAGGGTCGGGCTATACACATAATTTCCACCTTGTAAACTATTTACATTAGTTATACTGCTGATATCCCGCAAAATAGCTTTCGCTCCTAATTCTAATTTGGTAGATTTTGAGAATGGTTCAGTATAATCAAGTTGAATATCCTGCTCTTTTGATTTACCATTATTATTACCCAGCTGTCCCGAATACGGATTCTGCCCTGTGTTTATAACATTATTGGTGGTATAATTATTCCGATTCTTGCTTGAACTCAATTGATAAGAAACATCGAGCTGCCTGCCTTCTTCATTGAAGACACGCTTATAATCAGTCGTCCAGTCGATTCCCTGCACCCTGAAATCAGTAGAAGAATTAATTGTATGATTTGAATCTGGACGATTAAAGAGTGTGGTAGGTCTTAATAAGCCCGTCTGCTGAAAAATAGAATTGTTATTATTGAAGCCGAAATTATTAAAACTAACGGTCGAGGTCAGGTTGTCTTTTGTTGAAAGATCCCAATCAATTCCTACGTGGCCATTATAGCCGTTTCGTCTGACTTTTCCTGAACCTTTTTGAGTAATAGTCTGGGTATTTTTTAATGAATCAGTATTAGTCTTTGTTGATGAATTCGTACTAATTGAAGGTATATTCATATTACCTGAGAATCCTGCATTCACTCCAAAGGTTCCCTTTCGGGCATTCAGATTTAGCGATCCATTTTCAAACCGGGAGCCTCCTGTCAAGTTCACATTACCACTAACGCCTTTTGCGGTTGACTTTTTAAGAATTATATTAATAATCCCGGCAGTACCCTCAGCATCATATTTCGCTGATGGGTTTGTGATGACTTCTATACTTTTTATCTGATTGGCAGGTATTGATTGCAAGGCATCTGCAAGACTTGTGGCAAGAATAGTTGAAGGTTTGCCATTTATCAAAATACGCACATTCGTACTTCCCCGTAATTCAACATTACCATCAACGTCAACTGCAACCTGAGGTACTTTACGTAATACATCAGTTGCTACTCCACTTTGAGAAGAAATATCCTGGTCCGCATTAAAGACCATTTTATCAATACGGTTTTCTATCAGATTACGCTGAGCAACCACTCCAGCACCCTTTTTAAGTAATATAGAATTATCACGCAAGTAAATTATACCAAGACTGGCGCTGGCCTTACCTGCAGCTATAACAATATTACGTAAGTATTTAATTTTATAACCAAGGGATGAAACACTGATAGTATAGGTACCCTCAGCTAGTCCGCTAATTTTAAACTGTCCTTTAGCGTCAGAACTGGTGCCATCAATTGGCTTTGGATTACCACTAGGGAACACAGAAATTGTCGCAAATTCAATTGCCTGCTTTGTTGCCGAATCAATGATGGTACCACTAATTTTTCCACTGACACCTGGTGGAAAAGGGAATGATGTCAGGGGCAGCGTAAACTTTCCTTTCGCTGACAGCGGGCTGTAGCTTAATATTACCAGGGCTAGAAGTATAAAATATTTCATTGCAATTTAATTGATGAATAAAACACAAAATTAACAGTTATATCAGCACGAAGAAAGGTCTGATTGAGACGAAATAGGTATTCATTTAATTAAACCGACAGAAAAGTATAATTCTGCGACTGGGGCACTTATCTTATCGACAAAAGAATGTATTAAAATTGATGCAGTCTTTAAATACCTTAGCTAGCATAGAGGTCAACCTCGATTATGCACAAAAAACGCCAAAGGAGAGATTTAAACACTTTAGCGTTAAAAAAAAACCCATACATTCTGACCCAAATCAGGTTAAGTTTTTAGACTACAATATTAACTATGCGGCCCTTTACAACAATTAATTTTTTGGGCATTTTACCCTCGAGTAATTTGATAACGTCTGCATTTACCATGAGCTCTTTTTCAATTTCATCAGCCTCTTTATCGAGTGAAAAATTTACTGTTAACCTTAATTTACCATTTACAGATATAGGGTAATTAAAATCGTCTTCAGCCAGATAAGCAGCATTAAAGTCCGGATAATGGGCAGTTGTGATGCTTCCTGCTTCATGCCCCAGTAATTCCCAGAGCTGTTCAGCGATATGAGGTGCAAAAGGCGAGAGTACGATCACCAATGGTTCAAGAATTTTTCGCTTATTACATTTTAGCGTATTTAATTCATTTACGCAGATCATAAAGCTGCTTACAGACGTATTAAAAGAAAACCTTTCCATATCATCTGTAACTTTTTTTATGATTTTATGAAGGGCTTTATATTCTGCTGCAACTGGCTCATCGTTCGAAACGGCAAACTCAAACTTGTCGTTATGAAACAATTTCCAGAACCTTCGCAGGAATTTAAACACGCCTTCAATACCATTGGTATTCCAGGGTTTTGCCAGTTCTATCGGACCAAGAAACATTTCGTACATTCTTAAGGTGTCAGCTCCATAGCGGTCGATAAGATCGTCAGGATTAACCACATTAAGTTTAGATTTCGACATTTTCTCAACTTCATGCCCACACTGATATTTGCCATTTTCTGTGATGAAAACAGCATTTATAGTGTCATATCTCCATTTTTTATAGGCAGCCATATCCAAAAGATCATTACTTACCAGATTTACATCAACATGAATCGGCTTAAATGCCTTGCCATCTATATAACTGGTATGTACCTCTCCTGCCTCAAGTTCAGCATAGGTTCCTAAAGAATTTTGCTGTGATAACCGATACTGCTCTTTTAGTAAATCACCCAGGGTCTTACCGAGCTGATCATTTATCAAACTATCAAGCTCAGCTACCTGCATAGTTGGAGGCTCGGCATTCAGTCTGTTATAAATCGTCACAGGAATGTACAGTTCTGTACCCAGCAGGCGGTAGACAAAGCTTGACCTTCCCTGAATCATACCCTGATTTATCAACTTTGTAGCTGGCTCGTCAACTGAAATCAAGTCGAGGTCTTTCAAGAATTTTGTCCAGAAACGCACATAGAGCAAATGTCCCGTTGCATGCTCTGATCCGCCAAGATATAAATCTACCTGTTTCCAATAATCGAGCTTTGCCCGATCAGCAAATACTCCTGTATTATCAGGATCCATATACCGTAAGTAGTACCAGCTAGAACCAGCCCAGCCTGGCATTGTATTGGTTTCAAGCGGATACCCTGCGGCCGTTGTCCAGTTTTTTGCTCTGCCAAGTGGTGCCTCACCTGTATCTGTAGGTAAATATTTGTCAACATCAGGAAGCAATAATGGTAACTGTTCTTCTGGTAAGGTATATGGAAAACCATTCTTATAATAGATCGGGAAGGGTTCACCCCAATAACGCTGCCTGCTGAAACCTGCATCACGCAAGCGGTATTGGATTTTTCCCTTACCAATACCCTTGTCTTCAATAGCTTTGATAATCACTTTTAGCGCATCTTTAACTTCTAGACCGTCAAGGAAACCGGAATTAATCATTTTCCCTTCTTTACCTGGAAAACATACTGCTGCAGTATAACCCGCAATCACAGGAATTATTGGCAGATCAAAATGGGTAGCCATTCGAAAGTCGCGCTCATCACCTGAAGGCACGGCCATAACAGCACCAGTACCATAACCAGCCAGCACATAATCTGTGATCCAGATCGGAATCTGCTTTTCTGTGAATGGATTAATCGCATAGGCACCCGTGAAGGCTCCTGAAACAGATTTCACATCAGACATACGGTCACGTTCAGACCTGCCGGCTGCTATATGCCTGTAATTATCAATCTCTTTCTGCTGGGCAGAAGTTGTAATCTGATTGACCATTTCATGCTCAGGGGCAAGTACCAAAAAAGTACAGCCGAAAATGGTATCTGGTCTGGTTGTAAATACTTCAATTTCTGAGTTTGTCAGGGCTCTATGTTCAGCCGCTTCAGCCAACTGAAATCTTACTGAAGCTCCCTGAGAACGACCAATCCAGTTGCGCTGCATTTCTTTCAATGCATCTGGCCATTCAAGTGTATTAAGGCCTTGTAAAAGACGTTCGGCATAAGCAGTTATACGCAGAAACCACTGACGCATAAGTTTTCGTTCGACTGGGAAATTACCCCTTTCTGAAACTCCATCTTTAACTTCTTCATTTGCCAGAACAGTTCCCAGACCAGGGCACCAGTTCACATATGAATCAGCAAGGAAGGCCATACGGTAGCTCATTAAAATCTGTTGCTGTTCTTCTTCAGATGAGTGATTCCAATAATCAGCCGAAAAAATTTCGACTTCTGCCGATGCTGCTTTAACCTGACGATTACCATCTAGTTGAAATTTGGCAATTAGCGTTTCTAGCTTTTCAGCTTTATCTGTTTCAAGGTTATACCAGCAATGAAATAACTGGATAAAAATCCATTGTGTCCATTTATAGTAAGCAGGTTCAGAAGTACGAACTTCTCTTGACCAGTCATATGATAAACCAAGGCTATCAAGCTGCTCACGGTATCTTTTAATATTTTCTGCTGTGGTTATTGCTGGATGCTGACCTGTCTGTATGGCATATTGCTCAGCAGGCAGACCAAATGCATCATACCCCATTGGGTGTAAGACGTTAAACCCCTGTATACGTTTATACCGGGAAATAATATCTGTAGCAATATAACCTAGTGGATGCCCTACATGTAGTCCGGCACCTGAAGGGTAGGGAAACATGTCAAGAATAAAGTACTTGGGCTTTGTACTGTTATCTTCTGCTTTATAGGTATGATGAAGAGCCCAGAATTGTCTCCATTTTTTTTCAATATCTCTAAACTGGTAATCCATGGTATGGTTAAAATTCCGAAATTAAGAAATTTAAGGGGAACCATTTTCAGAAAACAGGATGAAATGAACACTTGCCGTGTCGATACTGATAAATTTCTTTATTTTCGCCAATCACCCATCTAATTCATGCATGGAAGAAATTGAAGAAGTAGGTCGAAAACCCCGTATCACGCGTATTTATCCAACAACAGTGATTAGCACTTCTATGGTATTGCTGATGATTGGTCTTGTCACGCTGATTGGCATTCACGCAAAAAACCTATCGAATTATATTAAAGAAAATATAGTACTTACGGTAATTATGAATGAAGGTTCGGCTGAGCCCGACGTGCTGAAACTTAAAAATGAAATCAGCCAGCATGGGTATGTTGATAAAGTAAACTATGTCAGCAAAGACGAGGCTGCCAAAACATTAACCAAAGACCTGGGTGAAGACTTTATACGGTTTCTCGGCTATAATCCCCTATCACCATCTTTAGATGTTTATCTAAAACCAGCCTACGCTGATAAAGACAGTATAAACAGTATCAAATCTCAGCTACTTCAAAACGCAGTCGTCAAAGAAATAAATTACCAGGAATCACTCGTTGAAAGTGTGAATAGAAATATAAACGTTGTACAGATTATACTGGTAGCTTTTGCTTTTATCTTACTGATCATCGCCATTTCACTCATCTACCTGACAGTTAGACTTGCAATCTACTCTCGCCGCTTTCTAATAAAAAGCATGCAGCTTGTGGGCGCTACAAAAGGTTTTATTCAACGTCCTTTTCTTGCTATTGGTCTTTATAATGGGCTTTTTGCCGGAGTACTTGCTGCCTTAATGCTTTGGGCTACAATTTATATCGCTCAGAAAGAAATTCCTGAGCTTGTCATGTTGCAAGACAAGAGTGAGTTTATTATCGTGTATGCAGGTGTGATCATCCTTGGGGTGGTGTTATCATTCATAAGTACATTTTTTGCTGTCAACAAGCACCTTCGCACCAATATTGATAAATTATACCATTAAAACATACATATATGGCCAGTAATTCAGGAAGCAATTTTAAAAAACCAAATCAGTCACCTATGGCAAAATCTACCGCCAGGGTTGTACCTCCGGTTTCTACCAACCCTCTTTTAAGAACAAGAGAAGCATCAAAGAAAGAACCCAGTGCTCCTGCAACATTCATCTTTGGTAAAAAAAATTATCAGTTCATGATGCTTGGTATAGGCTTTTTAATTGTTGGCTTTTACCTTATGTCAGGTACTACCGATATTATGAGTACCACAAAAATTGTTATTGCTCCTATCATAGTTCTGATGGGTTTCGCCATTGAATTCTATGCAATTCTGACTAAACCAACTAAGGCGGTATGACTTTTCTACAAGCCATTATTCTTGCAATAATTGAGGGAATCACAGAATTTCTACCGATTTCATCTACCGGTCATATGATTATTGCTTCTTCAATTATGGGTATTGCCACTGAAGAATTTACCAAGGTATTTACAGTTGCCGTACAACTGGGTGCTATATTGGCGGTTGTCGTGTTATATTATAAGTTGTTTTTTCAAACGATCACCTTTTACATCAGGCTTTTTATCGCCTTTATTCCGATTGCTATTGCAGGCCTGTTATTAAAGCCCTACGTAGATCATATGCTTGGAGATGTTCTGGTTGTTGGCATTTCACTTTTTGCCGGTGGTGTTGTGTTGCTATTTGTTGATAATTGGTTTGCAAAGCCCGAAGTTGAGGATCCAGGAAAAGTATCTTACCCGAGAGCCTTCAAAATTGGTCTTTTTCAGATTCTGGCTCTCATTCCCGGTGTTTCAAGATCAGCTTCAACAATTATTGGCGGCCTTAGCCAAAAGTTAACCCGCAAAGCTGCGGCCGAGTTTGCCTTTTTTCTAGCCGTACCAACCATGTTTGCGGCTACGGCAAAAGAGCTTTGGGATACGCACAAGCATCATGCTGATTTATTTAATCTCAGAAATTACGAACTCCTGCTCGTAGGAAACGTTATAGCCTTTCTAGTTGCGTTATTGGCAATAAAATCTTTTGTCAGTTTTCTAAGTAAACACGGATTCAAAAGTTTTGGCTTTTACCGCATACTTATAGGGTTGACGATTATTGTTCTTTACCTGATGCATGTACCTTTGCATACAGTTTAATTATTAATGAATGTACGAATTTGATTTTTCAGCCGGAGAATTGTTGCTGATAGATAAGCCATTGCGCTGGACATCATTTGATGTGGTTGAGAAACTGAAAAGAACCATCGGTATCAGAAAAATAAAAATCGGTCATGCCGGTACGCTTGATCCGCTCGCAACTGGTCTATTACTGGTTTGTACCGGAAAGATGACAAAATCTATAGATAGCTATCAGGCTCAGGAAAAAGAATATACCGGAGAAATGATCGTTGGAGCAACCCGGCCGAGCTATGATATGGAGTCTGAGATTGATGCTAAATTTGATATCGCCGGGTTTGACACCCGTCTACTGGAAAATGCCACCACAAATTTTACAGGTGATATAGAACAGGTTTCCCCTATCTATTCAGCCCTAAAGATAAATGGTGAAAGGGCCTATAAACTGGTTCGTCGTGGAGAGGTGCCACTCATGAAATCAAGGCAGGTATTCATAAAAGAATTCAAGCTTGATACCACAAGATTTCCTGAAGTAAAATTCAAAATCATTTGTAGTAAAGGAACTTATATACGGTCACTGGTACACGATCTGGCAAAAAGCGTTAATTCAGGAGCTTATCTGAATGAATTAACCCGCACCAGGATTGGTGAATTTCAGCTGGGTAATGCATGGAACCTAGAAGAACTAATTGCTGCTATCAGGGTTTCAAGAGGTATGCCAGCAGCCAAAGAACTAAATAACCATATTTTTCAGGCAAAGCGCGTACGTGCTTATCATCATAATCATACGGCATACAGCCCTCAGCAGGAAATTCTTGTTTCCCTGGGTAACCCTGATGCGATAGATGTTAAAGATTCTGCCAGCAATTTACCCACTCAAATCTCCGAGTAAAGATGAAGGTATACAGGGAACTGCATCCTATTGAAAAAGATAAGCATGCAGTAGTGACAATCGGAACATTTGATGGCCTGCATCTTGGACATCAAAAGATTATTAACCGCATGAAAGAAGTCGCTGCGGGAATAAATGGTGAAACGGTTATTCTTTCCTTCTTTCCGCATCCACGAATGATCCTGCATCCTGAAGATACCTGGCTGAAGTTGCTTAATACGATACCTGAAAAAATAGAGCTGCTTGAAAAGATGGGGGTTGATAATCTTATTATTACCCCTTTCACACGCGACTTTTCAAATATGAGCTGTGATGAATTTACGCTTAAGGTGCTTGCTGATACCCTGCACACACGCAAGCTGATAATTGGTTATGACCACCGGTTTGGTAAGAACAGAGAAGGTGGCTTTGAAAGCCTGTCTCTTTCAGGGCCAGTATTTGGTTTTGAAGTTGAAAAAATACCCGAACAGGATATTGATGATATCGCTATCAGCTCAACAAAAATCAGAGAAGCTTTACTGGCTGGTAATATTGAGACCGCTACCAAATATCTGCAATATGCCTATCCCCTTCATGGTAAGGTTATGCTGGGCGATCAGATCGGCAGAACTCTCGGCTACCCGACGGCAAATATTCTGGTAACTGAACCGTATAAACTTATACCTGGTGATGGTATTTACGCTGTACGCATATTTGTTGCAGGCCAGCATTACCGTGGCATGCTTTATATCGGTAACAGACCAGTCGTGAATGGAATGAGCCGGTCAATAGAGGTCAACATCTTTGATTTCAATCAGGATATCTATGGTCAGGATATAGCTGTTGAGTTTTTACATTATATACGGGGTGATGGCAATTTCACCAGTCTTGATGAGCTTAAAAACCAAATGGGCAAAGACAAAATAAAATGTCTTGAGCTAATGGCAGGCTAAAAAGCTGCGGGCATGTAAACGATGTTACAACCCTCGGTTTTAAACGCATTCAGTCATAATTACTGCTTGTTTGACTTCAAGGCATCGAATCGTTCTTTTAAGAATGCCCCGGTATAAGAAGTTTTATCTTCAGCAAGCTGCTCAGGTGTACCCTCAAATATGAGTGATCCTCCGGTATCCCCGCCTTCAAGCCCGATATCAATAACCCAGTCAGCTGATTTGATCACATCTAGATTATGCTCAATAACAATTATAGTATTGCCCTGTGCAATCAATGCCTCAAAAGATGCCAGTAACTTCTTGATATCGTGAAAGTGAAGACCCGTTGTAGGCTCATCAAAGATAAAAACCGTATGATGCTGATTATTTCCCTTTACAAGGAAGAAGGCAAGTTTTATACGTTGTGCCTCACCACCACTCAGGGTATTTGATGACTGCCCGAGATGAACATACCCAAGACCAACATCAGCCAGAGGCTTAATCCGATTTAGAATTTTGGGTTCCTGAGCAAAAAACTCAATCGCATCTTCGATGGTCAGGTCTAATACATCAGCGATATTTTTGTCTTTATAGGTAACCTCAAGTACATTATCCTTGAAACGTTTACCGTGGCAGCTTTCACAGGTTAAAAAAATATCGGCCATAAACTGCATGGCAATCTTTACTTCACCCTCACCCTGGCAGGTTTCACATCTGCCTCCTTCAACATTAAAGGAGAAATGTGAGGGCTTGAGACCCATGCTTTTTGAACCAGGCTGATTAGCAAACAAGGCTCTGATTTCATCGAATGCTTTTACATAGGTTACCGGATTTGAGCGAGAAGATCGCCCTATCGGATTTTGATCAACCAGCTCAACCTGGGTCACTTTATCAAGATCGCCTTCAATTGAATTATAAAGTCCGGTTTGTTCACCCGTAAAATTTCCAATACTTTTTTGTAACGCTGGATATAAAATTCTCTTTACCAGACTGGTTTTTCCTGATCCACTTACTCCTGTAACAACAGTCAGAATATGCAGGGGAAATTTTACATCTATATTTTTGAGATTATTTTCACGTGCACCCTTGATCTCGATAAAGTCTGTCCAGGTACGGCGAAAAGCGGGAATGCTGATTTGCTCCCGTCCACTCAGATATTTACCGGTAAGACTTTGATTATCTGTCAATATCTCATCATAGGTACCTGAAAATACAAGATTTCCACCCTGTGTGCCCGCCAAAGGACCAATATCGATCAGGTAATCTGCTTCCTGCATAATCTCTTCCTCATGCTCGACAACAATAACTGTATTACCCGCATCACGTAATGATTTCAGTACTTTAATCAATCTATGCGTATCCCGTGGGTGCAGACCGATACTTGGCTCATCGAGAACATAAATCGATCCGACAAGACTACTGCCTAAAGAGGTTGATAGATTGATGCGCTGAGATTCACCCCCGGATAGGGTTGATGACAGACGGTTCAAGGTTAGGTAACTCAGACCCACATCAGCTAAAAAACCCAGCCTGTTATTTATTTCTATCAGCAGGCGTTTACCGATCTGCATATCGTGTTCTGCAAGCTCAAGACTGGTAAAAAATTCAGCCGCCTGATCAACAGGCATAAGTACCAGCTCAACGATTGATTTGCCGGCAATTTTTATATAAGAGGCATCTTTGCGCAGACGGCTACCCTGACATTCCGGGCAGGTAGTTTTACCACGGTACCTTGACAGCATAACCCGGTATTGAATCTTGTAGGTTTGATCTTCGAGATATTTGAAAAATTCATTCAACCCTTTAAAATGCTTGTTCCCATCCCAAAGTAATTTTTTTTGCTCAGGGGAAAGCTGGAAATATGGTTTATGGATAGGAAAAGAATATTTGGTCGAAGTCTTGATCAGGAGTTCATTCCATTCGCGCATTTTTTCACCCTTCCATGGAGCAATAGCTCCATCATAGATTGATTTGCTTTTATCTGGAATAACAAGGTCTTCATCTATACCAATTACTTTTCCATAACCCTCGCAAAGTTTACAGGCTCCATACGGATTATTAAAACTAAAAAGTTCAGTGCTTGGTTCTTCGAATTTCATTCCGTCTAATTCAAAACGATCGCTAAACTGAGTTTGATTACCGGCATTACGAACAAAACAATCGCCCTTACCTTCGAAAAAAGCTGTCTGTACAGAATCTGCCAGGCGGTGCTGGGTCTCCTCTTCGGTATCTTCAAGTAAGATTCTGTCGATCAAAATCAGGATCAGACCTGTTTTCACCAAGGAATGATTCTTGACTATCGTATCAGCAACAAGTTCTTCAATTTTCCAGGTGACATCTTTATAAACTACACGCTTAAAACCTTTCTGCAATAAAACCGATAATTCTTCTTTTAGTAAGCGCTCATTATGTGGGTGAAGTGGGCATAATATTTCAACAACTGATCCTTTTTCAAATTTCAGGATTGAATTAACTACATCTGATACACTGTCTTTCTTGACTGGTAAACCAGAGACCGGAGACAGTGTTACACCAATTCTAGCAAAAAGCAGTTTCAGGTAATCGTAAATTTCTGTAGAAGTACCGACCGTTGACCGTGGATTTGTTGAAATTACTTTTTGCTCAATGGCAATTGCGGGCGCAATCCCCTTAATAAAATCAACATCAGGTTTATTCATTCGGCCAAGAAACTGCCGGGCATAAGAAGAAAGACTTTCAACATACCTGCGCTGACCCTCAGCATAAAGCGTATCAAAAGCAAGAGAAGATTTTCCCGATCCTGATAAACCGGTAATGACAACTAACCGGTTCTTTGGCAGATTTACATCTATATTTTTAAGATTGTGCATCCTGGCACCTTTGATCATCACATAATGAGATGGGTCAATGGTCTGGGCTTCGTTATTCATGAATCTATTGATTTTTCCGCGGTTTCTTTGTTGGCTACTGCAGCGGCGGCATTTACTGCAACAATTAAGTCAGCTAAAGTACGTAAGAAGGCAAACATTTATTACATGGGAAACTTTTTTTGTGCAAAGCCGTAATAAATTAGAAAAATCAATTTGTTTTAACGCGTTTACGAAAAATCTTATTATTTTTACAATCAAGGAATAAGGCATAAACACATAAAACCATCACTATAGAAAAATTTCTACACTTATTAAATTCTCAATTTAACGTAGAAATATTTATATGCCTTTATATACACTTTCGGATCAGGATCTGATTCACTCTTATCTTGAAGGTCATGAAACCGGTCTTCAGGAACTTATAAAACGTCATAAGTCAAAAGTTTATACATCAATTTATCTCCTGGTCAAGGATCAGTACCTTGCTGAAGATATCTTTCAGGATACATTTATTAAAGTCATAAACACACTTCGTGCCGGCAAATATAATGAAGAGGGTAAGTTCTTGCCCTGGGTTATTCGTATTGCACATAACCTGGTTATCGATTATTTCAGAAAAGAAAAACGCACCCCGCTGATTGCCACCCAGGAAGGTTTTGACATTTTTAGTGTCATTCATATACTTGATGAAAATGCTGAAGACCGCATGATCAGAGAGCAAACCCATACTGACATTCGCAAACTGATAGAGAAATTACCTGAAGAGCAGAAAGAAGTGCTGATCATGCGTCATTACGGAGACCTGAGTTTTAAAGAAATTGCTGATATCACAGAAGTCAGTATTAATACCGCACTTGGTAGAATGCGATATGCCCTAAATAACCTCAGAAAAATGATGGCAGAACGTGATAACCGTATCAATGCAGGTTATTAGTCCCGATAAAATTATAGTTAACAAATTTTAATTTAAATGAAATAATTCTTAAGCATGTCCGTTTTATTTTGTAAAAATATAACAACGCCAGGCTTATGACTCAAACATTTACTCAAAACGATTTAGTGCGCCATCTGTATACCGAAGAAAGTAAACAAGAAGCCGATAATTTGAATTCTTGTCTTGCTCTCGATGAAGAATTAAAAGAAAACTTCAACGACTATCGGTTTATCACAGATCAGCTAACCTCATCAATGATGTCACCTACTGCAGACACGATAAACTATATCATGGAATACTCACGAATTACCGCGTGAAACGTTAAGCTTTTTTTTATACCCGCCGTTCATGTACTTTTGGTATATGAAGAAGAAAGAGCGTTACGAGGCGTTTGTCAGCTATTTTAGCAAGCATGAACCAGAACCTGTTACTGAATTAAACTATAGCAATCCCTTTGAATTGCTGGTAGCGGTGATTTTGTCGGCTCAATGCACAGACAAGCGCGTTAATCTTGTTTGCCCCCTGCTCTTTCTTCGCTTTCCAGAAGCAGAAAGTATGTCGGCATCTTCTGTAGAAGAAATATTCAGCTTTATCCGAAGTATCAGCTATCCGAATAATAAGGCTAAGCATCTGCTTGGTATGGCTAAAATGCTTACCAGCCAGTTCAATAGTATCGTGCCTTCAGATGTAAATGAGCTGCAGAAACTTCCCGGAGTAGGCAGGAAAACTGCAAATGTGATCGTATCTGTTATTTATGAACAGCCAGCCATGGCTGTTGATACCCATGTCTTCAGGGTGGCCAACAGGTTGGGATTAACAAAAAGCAAGACTCCTCTAGCCACAGAACTTGAGCTGGTAAAAAATATTCCTGTAGAAAAAATCAGGTTTGCCCACCACTGGCTTATTCTACATGGCAGGTATGTTTGTACAGCACGAAGTCCAAAATGTACTGAATGCGGGTTAAAAGAATTCTGTCAGTATTACAACACTGTGGTGCTAAAAAAACTATCGCCTAAAACACCAGTAGAAGCTGTTAAATTTTAACAGCACGGTAAGATGAAATTCAATGAATTAAGGTTACTTTTAAATCCATTTTACAGCAACAAATAACTATGAGTGAACAACTAGAGAAGCTAAAAGCCCTGCAATTAACGCTCGATAAATTAGATAAGTCATACGGTAAAGGAACCGTAATGAAGTTGGGTGACAATAAAATTGAACCTATAGAATATATTTCAACCGGTTCTATTGGTCTTGATACTGCTTTAGGAATTGGAGGCCTACCAAAAGGAAGAGTTGTTGAGATTTATGGACCAGAATCTTCTGGTAAGACCACCCTTGCCTTACATGCTGTAGCAGCAGCACAGCGTGCTGGGGGTATAGCTGCCATAATTGATGCTGAGCATGCACTAGACCGGTTTTATGCCGCAAAACTCGGTGTTGATATTGAAAACCTGCTTGTTTCCCAGCCAGATAATGGTGAACAGGCCCTTGAAATCGCTGATAACCTGATTCGCTCTGGGGCCATTGATATTATTGTTATTGACTCTGTAGCCGCCCTTGTGCCAAAGGCAGAGATTGAAGGTGAGATGGGAGATTCAAAAATGGGTCTTCAGGCACGTTTAATGTCACAGGCTTTAAGAAAACTAACCGGCACAATCAGCAAGACTGGATGCTGCTGTATTTTTATCAATCAGCTGCGTGAAAAAATTGGAGTTATGTTTGGTAACCCCGAAACTACGACAGGTGGTAATGCACTTAAGTTTTATGCTTCTGTTCGACTTGACATACGTCGTACGGGGCAGATAAAAGATGGAGATGAAGTAACCGGCAACCGGGTAAAAGTTAAAGTTGTTAAAAATAAGGTTGCACCTCCATTTCGAATAGCAGAGTTTGATATTATGTATGGTCAGGGCATCTCAAAAGTTGGTGAGATTATTGACATAGGTGTTGACTATGAAATTATCAAAAAGTCAGGCTCATGGTTCAGTTATAATGACACCAAACTTGGACAGGGCCGAGATGCTGTCAAACAGCTCCTGCTTGACAACCCTGAACTTGCTGACGAAATTGAGGCTAAAATACGTGAACTTCTAAGTGGTGATTCTGGTGTTGTGGCTGTTAAAAAAGAATCTCCAAAAAAGGATAAGGCAATTAAATAACATGAAGGTATTGACCTCTACTCAGGTTCATGAATGGGATAAGTTTACCATTGCCCATGAACCTATTTCTGAATATGATTTAATGGAAAGAGCTGCCGCTAAGGCAGCTTCTTTCATTTCAGGACAATTCAGTCATACGCTTCCCGTTTATGTTTTTTGCGGTAAAGGAAATAATGGGGCCGACGGGCTGGTCATCTCAAGAAAACTACTCGAAGGTGGCTTTAAGGTAGTAACGTTTATCATTGAGTACAGTAAGTCGGCAAGTTTGCTGTTCAGTAGAAACCTTGTATTGCTGCAGGGCTATCCTGGCTCAAAGATAATTCACTTATCTACTGCTGAACTTCCTTTTCTTGATAAAGGCGCGATCATTATTGATACGATCTTTGGAAGCAGTTTAAGACTACCATTACCATTAGTTGTAGCCGGTATTGTCAGACAGCTTAATGAGTTCAGTAAAGATGAACACTATAAAATTGTATCTATTGACATACCCACTGGCCTTGAAGCTAATTTTTGCCGGCCTCCTTTAGAAGCACCACTCAGAGCCGATATCACTCTTAGTTTTCAGATCCCAAAATGTTCATTTTTACTGCCTGATACAGGGATATATTGTGGTGAAGTTATTATACTTGACATAGGGCTTGATGAAAAATTTCTGATAGGGCAAACATCAGATTATTTTTTATCTGATTTTAATTCCCTGATAAACATCTTCAAAAAACGAAAGAAGTTTGCCCACAAAGGTAATTTCGGTCATTCCCTGATTATTGCAGGTAGCAAAGGTAAAACCGGAGCAGCTGTACTCGCTGCAAAAGGCTGCCTTCATGCTGGGGCAGGGCTTGTGTCGGTATTTATTCATAAATCAGGATTGAATACCGTTCAGATCTCTGTACCCGAAGCAATGGCTGTTCAAAGTAATGAAACAGACTATGCAACTGGGTTTGATCAAAATTTGACCAAGTATAATTCAATTGCCATAGGCCCGGGATTAGGCCAGGAAGAACAAACCAAGATAGCCCTGCTCGAACTTTTAACGAACTATAAAAAGCCGCTTATACTGGATGCCGATGCGTTGAATATACTTTCTGGATGTGAAAACTGGCAAACATTAATCCCGGAAAATTCAATTTTAACGCCTCACCCAGGAGAATTTGACAGGTTAATGGGCAAATCACTTGCAGCCCTTGATCGTTTACAAAAACAGCAACAGCTAGCTATCACAACCCGTTCAGTCATTATACTTAAGGGTGCCTTCACATCAATCTGCTTTTCTACAGGTGAAACCTGGTTTAATACCACCGGTAATCCAGGTATGGCCACCGGAGGCAGCGGTGATACGCTGACAGGTATTTTATGCGCTTTACGTTCTCAGGGTTATACTGCTGAAAATGCCAGCCGACTGGGAGTATATATTCATGGCCATGCCGCTGATCTTGCTGCAGAAGAATATGGTCAGACTGCCTTATCGGCTGGTATGTTATCAGACTTTCTGGGTAAGGCATTTAGGAAGTTTGAAGCCTTTTAAAAATAAAGTGTACTTTTTTTTAAGAAAGAAATAGTCGCTTTTAAAGAAAGATTTAGGCGCTTTTGATGAATTGCAAATCACCTGGCCGATAATTAAAATATCCTGAAAGAATATTCTTAAAATACTTATACCTTAACATGCTAATGAAGCATTTCTGGTTTCATTTTGCCGATCAAAAGATCAGTTAATCGGTAGGTCAATTTTTTCTGTTTTACCTGAAAATAAAGATCAGCCATGTTTTTCCCAGGGTTAGGACTTTGACTATATCTGAGTGCTGAAATCATTACGCGACCTGCTGGTAACTGCTGGTATGAAAGTGAGCTTGAAAAAGGATCAACCTTTTATTTCAGTCTGCCTTTGGTGCAGAAAAATTAAATTAATCGTTCTACTTTTCAGAATTCGGATAGCAACATAACAACCTGCTAAATAAAGTGTACTAAAAACCTTTAAGTTAGGCCGGCAGTTTTCGTATTAAGGTCAAGGTCTGATAGAAATGAGAGTAACACTTTTTCTGTATAGGATAAGCCTGCTACCCGATTTTCGGAATTCTTGAACCTGGCAATTTTTTTAAGATAGGTATCAAGCTTACGCTGCTCATAAGCAGCAATCAACCCGGGGTGCACATAATATTTACGGCAAACAGTACGGGTATTACCAAGGTATGCCGCAACCTTATCAAGCAATTCAATGACGATTTTTTTACAGGCTGTTTCAGTATTATAATCCGGGCTTTCAGCAAGGAGGTCTAACATATATGCTGTACCCGACCAGGTCCGAATATCTTTTGCAGAGAATTCTTCTCCTCCGGCTTCATGTAAATACGCATTAACTCTTCCCGAATCAACAGACCTACGGCTACCTTGACTATCAACATACTGAAAGAGTTCCTGACCAGGAAGATCTTTCACATTTTTAAGCAACTTTGATAATTTGGGGTCAGTTAATTTAATTTCATGCTTTACCCCTTTTTTACCAATGAAATGAAAGACAATTTGCGCTCCTTTTATATTGACATGGCGATTTCTCAGGGTTGTCAGGCCGTATGAATGATAGAGGTTTGCATAAACTTCATTGCCAATTCTGATCAACGTTTTTTGCATGATACTGATCACTAACGCAATTACCTTTTCTTCAGGAAAACCTTTACGGTTCAGGTCAGCATTTATCTTTTTTCTTATCAATGGCAGTTTCTTGCCGAATTTGAGCAGGTGCATATATTTATGCTGTGAGCGGTAATTATTCCAGGCAAGATGGTATTTGTATTGTTTACGACCCTTGGTATCAATACCGGTAGCCTGTAAATGCCCATTTGATTTAGTGCATATCCAGACTTTTTGCCAGGCCGGTGGAATTGCCAGGCGGTTAATTCTATCAAGTACCGTTTCATCATGAACTCGTTGTCCTACAGAATCATGGTAAATAAAACCGGCTTGTGTTAATTCCCTGCTGATGCCTTTCGATGCATCGCTCATATAAATCAAAGAAAGTTTAGACTGGGTACCTATTTTTTGATCTTCGCGTAAAACCTCAATTCGTTGCCCAGGTAAGAGTTCCATTCAAGAATGCTTATGATTAAAATCCCATATGGGTGTTAAACAATAAGCAACTTATATGCCTGAAATCTGCTTCCAGTAAACCTGAACCAGAAAGCCATACTACTATCAGAACGAAAGGGAAAAGCATTTTCAGAGATGACCTAAGTTTAATCTGCTTTCAAACCTTATACTTCCATTCTGGCAAAAGGAACAGCTTGCTGAGAGGTGAACTGACCCCGGATAAATTTAAAATGTGCTGCCTGGGCAATCATCCCTGCATTATCGGTACAGTACTGAAACTGAGGCAAAAAAAGTTGCCAGTTATATTGTTCCGCAGCCTCAGATAAAGCAGCCCTCAACCCAGTATTTGCCGAAACCCCGCCTGCAACTGCTATTTGTTTAATCCCTGTGCTTTCTGCAGCCTGAATCAGTTTACGAAGCAGGAAGCTGACAATGCTAAACTGAACTGAAGCACAGATATCATTGAGGTTATTTAGTATAAAATCAGGATCTGCAGCCTGCCGATCGCGAAGGAAATACATAAAGGCTGTTTTCAAGCCACTAAAACTGTAGTCAAACCCAGCAACTTTTGGTTCAGGAAAGCTAAATGCTTTTGGATTTCCAAGGGCTGCATATCGGTCAATCAGGATACCACCCGGATAAGGAAGACCAAGAATCTTGGCCGTTTTATCAAAAGCTTCACCAGCTGCGTCATCTGTGGTAGAACCAATTACCTGCATGGTGAAATAATCAGCAACCTTGATAATTTGAGTATGGCCGCCGGAAACAAGCAAACATAAAAAAGGAAATTCCGGTACCGGGGAATCAATAAAATGAGAAAGAACATGGCCTTGAAGATGATTTACCCCTATAAGAGGAATACCCAGACCTAGAGCCAGTGCTTTCGAAAAGCTACAACCTACAAGCAATGAGCCCATTAAACCCGGCCCCTGTGTAAAAGCAATAGCCGAAAGATCGCTTTTTTTTACTTCTGCCTTTTCAAGTGCCATCTGAACAGTTGGAATAATATGCTGTTGATGAGCTCTTGATGCAAGTTCTGGCACAACTCCTCCGTATATTTCGTGAACTGTTTGATTTGATACAATATTGCTTATAACTTTGCCGTTGCGACATACGGCTGCGCTTGTATCATCACATGATGATTCTATAGCTAGAATAGTTATTGACTGATTGACAAGCTGACTGATAGCACCCATAATACTGCAAAATTATTAAAAGATTCTTTAAAATAACGCTGGTTCTTCTAATTGTGATCTTATTCACATTAAGCGCTCTTGTGTTAATTTTGTATACGAACGCTTCCCTTCAAACCCGCGCGGCAAAATACGCGGCAGGGTGGCTGTCTGAAAAAATTCATTCAAAAGTTAGAATTGATAGTTTGAAGATTACGGGTCTTCATACTTTTGAGTTTAAAAAGCTATACGTCCAGGATCAGGCAGGTGATACGTTACTGCTTGCACCAAGTTTGAAAATAGAACTCCTCGATTATCATAATCTCAATTTAACCAATAATTCACTCTTTGTTCAAGATTTGCAACTCACCGGGGGAGAGTTTTACCTGCACAAAAACAAAAGGGGAATTTTAAATCTTGATTTCCTGATCGACTTTTTTTCTAGCCCCAGCCAGCATACCAATGATACCAGTGCCTTTATGCTGAGAATAAAAAATATTCATCTGGTAAATTCTCATTACCGGATGGAAAATGAAGAAGCGGAGAAAAAACTACCTGATAGTATCTTCAACCCCAATGATTTTGACATAAGGGACATAAATCTCAATGCAAAAGATTTTTACCTGAGAAATGATAGCATCACGGCAAATGTTAGCCACCTGGCATTAAATGAAAAAAGTGGTTTCAGGTTACTCGATCTTAAAACCCTTTTAAATATTGGTGATCATCATATGACTTTCAGCAAGTTATTGATTAAGACCCCCAATAGTACCATTGGTGATCATTATGAGATGCATTATAAAAGCATAACGGGTTTTGACAAATTCGAGAGTACTGTCACCCTGGTTGCAAGATTGAAAAACGCACATGTGGCATCTAAAGACATTAGCTACTTTGCATCAGAGCTCAAAGGCATGAACCTGCGTGCAGATATTTCTGCCACAGGGCAGGGTAAACTCGAAAATTTAAAAATCAGGAACCTTATTTTTCATACTGCCCATGATACTTATATAAATGGGAATCTTCGATTGAGAGGTTTGCCAAATCTGGAAACCACTTTCATGGACCTTGATCTGAATAAATTCAGCACAAGTATCAGCGATGTCAAAGATTTAATGAAAAATTCCGGACTTTCTTCCTCTGTAAAAAACATACCTGCCCAGCTGATTCCCTTGGGTAATGTTGAATATAAGGGCAGTTTTGAAGGTTTTTATAATGATTTTGTAACAAGAGGTACCTTTAAAACTGCGCTTGGTAATATCATCTCAGATATTAACTTAAAATTTATATCGGGAAAACTACCTGTCTACAGAGGCAATATTAATACCGAAAACTTCAATCTTGGTAAATTACTGAGTGAGCCTGTTCTTGGTAATATCTCGGTAAATGCAAATCTCAGAGGTTCTGGCTTTACTAAATTTGCAGGAAAAGACACCATCGATACACAGTTCAGGTTCATTGATTTTAGGGGATATCGTTACCACAATATACTTGTTAAGGGTAGCCGCATACGTAAATTGTTCAATGGCGATATTGCTGTAAATGATCCAAATCTGGGACTATTGTTTAAAGGTTCTTTTGACCTTGATTCGGCCCTGCCTTCTTATGATTTCAAAGCAAAAATTGGACATGCAGATCTTCGGAAATTAAAATTTCTGAAAGATAGTATTGAGATGCAAACCCAGCTTGAGGTTAATGCACACGGCTCAAACCTTACCAATTTACAAGGCAAAATTCTGGTGAGCCAGACGACCTTAAATCGCAATGGAACAAGTTTTAAATTTGATTCATTAGCTTTAGTAGCCTTGAATAATAATGGGATTAGAACGGTCAGCGTTCATTCTTGTATCCTAGACGGAAGTGTTAAAGGGAAGTATGATCTGGCAACTTTTCCATCGGCTGTAAAAGCCATCTTTGCTCAGTATGTACCCTCTATTACAGGTCATGATATTGTTCATTCGGTAAGTCAGAACTTTGAATTTAACCTGAATATATTTGATGCAGATCCGATACTGGCAATTTTCGCCCCAGAATACCGCCTGTCTGGAACTACTACCGCTCAAGGTAAGTTTAATGACGTGAACGGGCAGTTCAGCGTATCGGGGAATATCCACGAACTGGATATCGGAGCCATTGAAATGAAGAGTATTTCATTTGAAGGTGAAAATGAAGATCGTAAGAATATCGACCTTAGTATTTCAGTTGATAGTGTGCAGTCTAACCATAAGATTCTGGCAAGCAGCATCAATATTTTTAATAATATCCGCAATGATAGTTTACTATTCAATGTAAAAGTATCTGATGTGAATGCCGTTAATCACCTTGACTTAAACGGCAGACTTGCATTCGCTGATAAAGTCAGCAATCTGAGCATTCTGCCTTCAGAACTGGTACTCGACCGTCAGAAATGGAGTATCAATAATTCTTTTAAAATCAGGTTTGAAAAAGATATTACCCGGGTGCTTGATTTTAGTATCCACCATAATAATGAAAGCCTTAGCATTGATGGTCCTCTGAGTGCAAATCCTGCGGATACGGTTAAAGCTGTTTTCGTAAACTTTAATATTGCAGCTGTTAATCAGATTTTAAGAGAAGATAATGTTCAGTTAAATGGCAACCTGAATGGAACAGCATTTCTTTCAGCAGTGACAAAAAAACTTTCTTTCCAATCGAATCTGGGTATCGATAGTCTGGCCGTTAATAAAGTATACGTTGGTTCATTAGCCCTGGTTAATTCATGGAATGGAGATACAAAAACAATTGATTTCTCAGGTAAGATTCACCGCAAACTAATCAGCGTACTTGATCTTGAAGGAGTACTCGGCCTGAGCGATGCCAAGGGAAATATCAATGCAACTTTAAAGCTAAATAAAGCAGAGGCAGTCATTTTACAACCCTTGGTTGGCGATCTTATATCAGACCTGAAAGGAACTATTTCTTCAGATCTTCATGTCAGCGGAACAGCTCTAAGCCCGATTTTAGATGGGCAGATTAAACTTGAGAATACAGAATTTACGATAAACTACCTTAAAACACATTACCGTATCAATGATGATGTGAATTTCAAAAATGGAAGTATCCATATCAAGAGTTTATTATTGACAGACCCCTTTTATGTACCGGGACGCCCTGCAATACATACAGGTTATATAGATGGAGATATCGATCTTACCGATATCAGCCACCCCTATTTTGATGCCGTGGTACATACCAGTAATTTTCTGTGTCTGAATACTACAGAAAAAGATAATGACCAGTATTATGGTACCGCCTTTGCATCGGGCAACTTTTCATTTGTGGGCCCAATAAAAACCATGAACATAGACATTTCTGCTATCACAAATAAAAATACAACCTTCAATGTTCCATTAAACAGACCCGGCTCAGTTGGCAATCATGACTATATCAGTTTTGTCACCCATAGCGATTCAATAGAGCTAGTCAAAAAACATAAAAACTTACATTCAGGAGTTACCCTTAATTTTAATCTGAATATTACCCCTGAGGCAACAGTGAAACTTGAGTTTGATAAAAGTATTGGCGATGTAATCAGTGGTGCAGGAAGTTCTGATATGAACCTTCAGATTACACCCGAAGGTGACTTTTTAATGTATGGCACTTATGAAATTGATCATGGTGATTACCTGTTCACCTCAGCCAATGTATTGAACAAGCTCTTCACAGTTGAACGTGGTGGAAGTATCCGTTTTACTGGTGAGCCATTAAATGCCCAGCTAAACCTGCATGCAGATTACCAGGCAAGAACTTCTATTAAGAACCTATATGAGGCTGCTAACGTAGTTCAAACTAATGCACCTGCCCAGTTACAGAGTGTTCTTGTTGCCTGCCGGATCAATCTTGAGGGTAATCTAAGCAGGCCAACCTTTGACTTTGACCTGAACTTCCCAAATGATCCAAACATTACCTATGATTTACAGACTTACCTTAGTTCAAATGAGGTGGTTACTACCCAGTCATTGTTATTTCTTGTATCTAATCAGTTTAATGGCAAGCTCATTCCAAGTAATGGGGTTGCCATTATGACTTCATCAGCTGTTCAGTATGTGAGTAGCCAACTGTCACACCTGATCAATAACTTTTCAAACAGGGTTGATTTAAACTTTCGTTCATTATCAGATGTAGGAATAAATTACCATGTGCTGAATGATAAGATTCTGTTCACGGGCAATCTGGCATCAACTGATCTATCAACTAATACGGCCTATAACCCATTGGCGCTGACACGGCAAACAAATGTAACAGGCGATGTCGAGGTTGCTTATGTTGTTAACAAACAGCGAAATTTGACTTTGAGAACTTTTTACAAATCTATTCCCCAGGATATTCATCCTGTTGGTCTGGGGTTGAACAATATTTATTCACCTGGTTTAGGTCTGGTTTATCAAAAAGATTTTAGTTCTATCGGGGGTATGTTCAAGAAACGTAAAAAACCCGTTAAGCCGGCTATTAAGCCACTACCAAGAGTTTTATTGAATATTGCCCCAGGAACTGGATCTAAGCAACCAGGAGCTGCTCACCGCGGTGACTCCATAATAATTCATCAGGGCCCAAAAACACCCGTAAAATAAAATGTCTGGGCTCATTACAAGTACCAGAATTTAGAGCTAGTAAGTAAACTTTCCTGCTTCTGCCAGCGTAAAAGACATTTGAACTACGCGATGAAAGGTCCAAGAAAACATTCTTAGATTAACCTTTGGGCTGTAAGATAGAGTGCCCCATTTTATCGCGTTTGGTTTGAAGATAATATTCATTATGCGGATTTGATGGAATTTCAATCCCTATATTTTCAACAATTTGTAACCCATATCCGATCAGACCAGCTCTCTTGGTAGGATTATTTGAAAGCAGACGCATCTTACTGACACCCATTTGTCTAAGAATCTGTGCACCAATACCATAATCTCGGTGGTCCATTTTGAAACCAAGATGTAAATTTGCTTCTACAGTATCCATACCCTGCTCTTGTAAACGGTATGCTTTTAGTTTATTGACAAGGCCAATGCCACGGCCTTCCTGATGCATATAGATAATCAGACCTTTACCTTCTTTTTCGATCATCTGCATGGCCATATGTAGCTGTGCACCACAATCACAACGGCATGAACCAAAGATATCACCAGTAATACAGGAAGAGTGAACCCTGACAAGAATGGGTTCTTCTGCCTCCCAGTTTCCCTTGCTCAAGGCAAGATGCTGTTCACCTGTATCGAGCTGTGTGAAGGCAGTAATATCAAAATCACCCCATTCAGTGGGTAGTTTTACGGTAACTTCTCTTTTAATTAATGATTCATGGCTAAGCCTGTAAGCAATAAGATCTTTAATTGAAACGATCTTCAAATCAAACAGACGGGCTGTTTTTTCAAGTTCTGGCAGCCTTGACATCGTACCATCTTCATTCATGATTTCTACAAGCAGGCCTGCAGGTTCAAACCCAGCCAGTCTTGCCAAATCAACGGCTGCCTCGGTATGCCCACTACGACGAAGCACACCACCCTCTTTTGCCCGTAATGGAAATATATGCCCGGGACGACCGAGATCTTCAGCCCTGGTAGCAGGATTAACCAGTGAAAGTATAGTTTTTGATCGGTCGGAAGTTGAAATACCTGTAGTACAGCCATCGCCTAGCAAATCAATTGACACGGTAAAATTAGTCTCATGTGCGGCTGTATTATTACTCACCATTAAAGAGAGCTTTAATTCATTACAGCGTTCTTCGGTTAAAGGGGTACAGATCAAGCCTCTGCCATGTCTTGCCATAAAATTAACAACCTCTGGAGTACCATTTTGAGCAGCAGTAACGAAATCACCTTCATTTTCACGGTCTTCATCATCTACAACAATAATTACCTTCCCGTTGCGAATATCTTCTATGGCTTCCTCTATCGTATTAAGCATAATCAATCAATATTACATGTAAACGTACCGTCAGGTATTAAGTTTTCGTTTCCTTTTTACGCCAGAATATCAGCGATTTAAAAAAACTCACATAGTTTTGGATATCAAAAATCTGTGAATCAGTAGATGCTTTATAGGTGAGAAATATACCGATAGGCACAAGTACAAATGTGGCCAGCCATACACCCTGATAAATATGCCATACACCACTTTTACTGTATTTTTCACCCGTGCTCATTAAAATCTGAAAAATAAGGAAGAATAAAATTGACATCACCATGGGTAAACCCAGCCCCCCCTTACGTATAATTGCCCCCAGTGGAGCGCCAATAAAAAAGAAAACCAGACAGGCCAGGGCCATACTGAATTTATGCTGGTATTCTACCTGATATTTTCTCAACTCACCAGATTCGGTCTTATTTACTTCAAGTGTATTTGGAATATATGCTCTGATATTACGCATTGATCCTAGGGCAGTATTTATAACAGCTACCTTTGAGCTATAATCCTTTTCATTAGAAAGTATGTCTTCCCGATATGCCAGGGGTTTTCTCCCGAGCGTATCCATTTTTTTGCGCAGATTAAAATAACTGAAGTTCGTTGTTATACTCAGTCCCATCTGGGAATTATTGCCAGCAATCATTTTTTTGATTGAATCTGCTCCTTTTTTAAGCTGCCTGATATTCATAACCATATAGCTGTTTCGGAATAGGTTCTGGTCAAAATGGGTAAGTTTAAACCCTTCGAGTGGAAATTTCTGCTCAGAAGTTCCAAACCTAAAGCGTATAAATTGCTGCCTTGGATTGAATGAATTATTTGGACTTTGCTCAGAATACCTGACCCCATTATTCAGACTGAAAATCAGAAATTTATCATCATCTGATTTTACCATTTTACCACTCTCAGCTAAAATAACATTGGTATTACCACTACCCATTGACTGATCGTAAATCATCAGGTGTTTTAAAGAGTCTTTTACTTTTGACTCTGCTCTGATGGTAAACATGCCAAGATCATTATTGAAGACTCCAGGCTTTACCAGAAAGTTTGGCTTTAGCTGACTTACATCATAAAGCAGCACACCCATTTTCCAATTCGCAAACGGACTTACCACATTTGAAAAATAAAAAGCTACGCCAGTTAGCATGCCCATAACGATAATCAGAGGAAACATTGCGCGTTGTAATGAGATGCCAGCAGACTTAATGGCAACGAGTTCATATTTTTCTCCTAGATCACCAAAAGTCATGATTGATGCCAGCAAGACGGCTAAAGGTAAAGCCAGGGTTACATTATACAGATTAGCGTAAAATAAAAGTTGTAGGATCGTAATTACTGAAAAGCTTTTCCCAATTAAATCATCAATGTATTTAAACAAAAACAACATTAACAGAATGAAAAGCACAATAAAAAAAGTCGTAAAAAACGGCTGTAAAAACGAGCGTATTAGGAAGATATGAAGTTTTTTCATGAAAAAGCTACTAATTTTTAATTGATAGATTGCTTCATCATCAACCTGATCAGATCATGACCCAGACCACTTATAAATAAGTACAAATCTAACCTTTTTAGTCTAGTTAAAACCAGTGTATAAAAGAGATGGTTTATGACATATCCGGTATCCCTACCGGAAGAGCCTCAAACTAAATAAAACGTTTCTTTATTCTTAAGCCCCTAAAACTGAGATCAGCATTCCTATCTGATTATTCCAGATTAATTCCTTCTCCTGAACTTCTTCGTCAATAGAAAAATCAGTTACCGACAGAGCGACATCACCTGTCATTTCATCCTGAATAATTTCAAGCTCAAAATATTCCGTTTCACCATCAAGCCACTGAAACTTAACGAGTTTATTTTCTTTAAAAGCAACAAGCTGAGCCCTAAGACTCTCTTTGTCCCAGTAAAAAGTATAAATATTTTCAGAAATGGTCACATTGTCTGCAAACCAGTCTGCCAGACCGTTAGGGGTACTGAGGAAACTAAATAAAATTTTTGGCGATGATTTTACTTCATACTCAAGTCGCATTTTCTTCTTATCCTTCATCATTATCTTCTAGCAGATTAATATACGTACAATGTGACTGTTAGAATTGTAGTTATGAAGGGGCATAACACTCTTTTTACGCATCACCGCGCTTTATCGAATAAAGGCAAAATCAATTAAAATTGCAAAAAATAAAATCTATTTCGAGATGGGGTAAAAAAATCTATCTTTGCAAATTAGAAAAAACGGCGGGGTAGCTCAGATGGTTAGAGCGTAGGATTCATAACCCTAAGGTCGGCGGTTCGATCCCGCTCCCCGCTACATGTAAGGCAAACGAAATAAATTTTCGATTTGCCTTTTTTTTGGCTTTTCAGCCTTTACGAATTCGGAATTCTATTTTTTGGCTTTTCAGCTACTAAAATCGATACTGGTATTTTCTTTACTTAAAAGCCAGCAAAAACTCAGATTTCTAATTCCCCTTGCTAATTCCTCAACCGAACATCACGATTTTAAGTGACCCCTATTTATTGCTTCGATTCAAGGAAAAAATAGTTGTCGGTTTGAACTATATTTAAGCCTAAGCAAATTTTATGATTCTAAAGTCAATACCGTTAAAGCGCTCGATTTTTCTACTACTAATCATCTCTTCAACTTCTTTTTTCAGCTTTGCCACAACAACTGCCGGTCACACAAAATGGGCAGATACACTTGGCGCATACCGGGCAACTGCTACCCGCATTAATGACCTTGTAAATACACGGCTAGATGTAAAATTTGATTATGCCAAACATTTTTTATACGGTAAAGAATGGGTGACTTTAAAACCACATGCCTATGCAACAGATTCTCTTGCTCTTGATGCGAAAGGAATGGATATTAATGAAATCAGTCTGATATCAGGAACACATAAATCAGCACTTCATTATACCTACGACCAGAAAGTCTTACGTATAAAATTAGCTGTGGTCGAAAAGCCGTCTGAATCATATACTATCTATATTTCATACACAGCAAAACCTGACTTATTAAAAAGTGGGGGCAGTGCTGCGATCAGTAATGATAAAGGCCTGTATTTTATAAATTCTGATGCAAGCGACCTGAGTAAGCCGGTTCAAATCTGGACTCAGGGTGAAACAGAGTCTTCATCGTGCTGGTTTCCTACGATAGACAAGCCCAATCAAAAAACTACCGATGAAATTTCGATGACTGTACCAACGAAATACATTACCCTTTCTAATGGAAGACTGGCGAGTCAAAAACAAAATGCTGACGGCAGCAGAACCGATACCTGGAAAATGGATCTGCCCCATGCTCCTTATTTAATCATGATGGCTGTTGGTGACTTTAAAGTTTACCACGATCATTGGAATACAATTCCTGTTGATTATTACCTTGAACCCAAGTATGCCCCATTCGCAAAGCAAATTTTTGGCAATACGCCTGAAATGATTGACTTTTATTCAAAGACCCTGGGTGTTGATTATCCATGGAATAAATATGCACAGATTGTAGTGCGTGATTATGTTTCTGGAGCAATGGAAAACACCACCGCCACCCTACATGGAGAATCTGTACAGCGCACAGCACGTGAGCTACTTGATGATAACCAGGAAGATTATATCGCGCATGAGCTGTTTCACCAATGGTTTGGCGATTATGCGACCTGTGAGTCCTGGTCAAATATCACATGCAATGAATCATTCGCGGCCTTTTCTGAAATAATCTGGTCAGAATATAAATACGGTAAAGAAAAAGCCGATGCAGACCGACTTGAAAAACTGAAAGACTACCTGTCAACTTTCTCACGTACCAGCCCTGAACTGGTCAGATTTCATTATAAAAGCCGTGAAGATGTATTTGATGTTGTGTCCTATAATAAGGGAGCTGTAATTCTATACATGCTACGGGATCTGCTGGGCAAAGAAACATTTTATAATGGATTACATATTTACCTGAAAAACAATGCATTTAAGGCTACCGAAGCCCAGCAGCTCAGACTGGCTTTTGAAGATGCTTCTGGTCAAGATCTTAATTGGTTCTTCAATCAATGGTATTATACCGGTGGTCACCCAATTATCAGCTGGGATCAGAAATATAACCAGGCCGGGCACCAACTTGAAATTAAGCTTGTACAAACCCAGGATACCAGCAATCAGATTTATAAACTTCCACTTGCTGTAGATATTTACACGGCAAATGGCCGCGAGCGCAAAAACATCATTATGAACAGAGGCAGGCAATCATTTTTTTTCAACGTAGCATCACCTGAATTCGTGAATCTTGACCCAGAACATGTTTTGGTTGGCGTATTAAATGCAGAAAATAAAACCATCAGCCAGTTTGCTTACCAATTTAAACATGCAGGAAATTTTATTGACAGATATACAGCCCTTGATACGTGTCTTAAAAGTAGCACAAACGCTTCAAGCCTTGAAATTCTGTCATTGTCATTAAAAGATAAAAACCCTAAAATCAGAACACATTGTATCGAAGGCTTGAAAGCTGATATGCCAGGGTTTACTGAAAAACTGCTTCCAGTTATTGAACATATGGCGGCCAATGATGCTGACAACCTGTGCCGGGCAGCTGCTATTTCTGCACTTGCTAAAACTTCAAATGTCCGTTATGAAACTCTTTACCGAAAAGGCTTGCTATCTCAGTCACTGGCTATCGATGGGGCTTCATTAATGGGGCTGGCTTCAATAGATAAGCCTGCCGCTCTTGTTGAAGCTGAAAAACTGAAAGATGAAAACAGCACTAAAATTCTAGAGGCTGTAGGTTCATTATTTTTTAAAGGCGGCACTGATGAACATGCCCGTTTTTATGAGCGTGTATTCTCACTGGGCCCAGATAAGTTTGGAGCAGTATTTAATAATTATCTCTACTTTCTGGTTGAATCAAAAAATACATCCATTGTTAAAAAAGGAATTAGCCTGATCAGAAATCGTATTGAGTCGTTGCATAACAAAGATTATACTGCATCTCTGCAGCAGGCTTATGAGAATATAGCGATGGCTAAACGAAACCTGGCATCTCAAACCCTGATTAAGACAGATAAGGATGCTTATATTGTTCAATCTGAAGCTTTTGCCTCAGCCGCAGCCGATATAAAGGCAAAACAGACAGAATAAGCTGGTGAGAGTTTCGTCGCATCCTCAGCCAGACAGAATAAGCTGGCTGAAGATGCGACCACGGTCAGGGCGACCAATTACCTGACTGCTATTTGTGTAAAACGGTTGGCTATTGACCCTTGTAAACAAGTTTTCATGATAGCATTATTTAGTTCTCTGATAGCGACCTGTTTGATATAGCCCTGCCCAAGTTCATTCTTATAGATTATGCGGCCAGTATTAACTTCACAAACATATAGGTAATGATGATAATCAGGCAAATTAACAACGTTTGCAATAAAGATCGGCTCAGTATCTACTTTGATTAATTTATTTAGCTGTTCATGAGAAATTATGGCTGACTTAAATGCATACTCATCTGGTTTGAGACAGTGAGCGTTTTTGCGCCTCTTGAAATTATTCCCAACACCCCTATTCTCTAGTAAATCTGCAGGTATAAATAAGGTATGCTGACGTAATTCAGACAGACCTTGTGTATTTCTGGAAATATTTGAAGAGTCAGTTTCTTCACCAAATAGAACTGCCTGCTGAATCGCATTTATGTAAAACTTGAGGTTTACCAGATTTTGATTCATTGACTCACTATTGGTATAACATAAGGCAATATCATCTCCAAGAAACTCATTACTAAAGAGACTTAAATAATCAGTTCTGTTTTGAGTAGCTGTTTTATCATCACTGGTAATCCGGGCCTGATGTCGAAGAAATACATAATCGCCCGTTCGCATTAAAAGGGGCATTTCTTTACTTGTACATAAGATTATTGAGGAATTTAGTTTCCAATACTGGGAAAATACAGCTTTCACCTGCTGGTTTTTCAAGGTATCTCCTTCATCCACCAAAATCGCAAGTGTTTTTTTCTGCAGCTCGCAAAAGGTTTGCGAATGTATTTTATACTGGCTGAAAGCTGGCATCTTTAATAAGATGATCAGTAGAATAACGAGGGGTATCTTCATCTCTTCATATTTGACTATAGAAAGCTGAACTGCATTTCCTCATTTATACGGTATATAGTTCTATCTGTTACATGTTTTTCTTAATCGTTAGAAAATATAAATATGGGTATCAGTTTGCTTTCCTGGCAATCAGTGCTTGTTCACTAAAGGCAGTTAACTGCTGGTAGAAACTAACAAATTCATCGAATTTTGAAGCTTCCCAACTTCCTGACTTGAGATTAACAGTTGTAAGACAGGTAAGTAGATTATTTGTATAAGTGCAACTGAATGAGTAGTCTCCAAAGTCAGAATGCACGTTAATTTCAGGTAAAGATTCAAGTTTAAAACCCATAGGAATTTTATAACTAATTGCATTTTTGATTACCTTTCCTCTACGCACTATAATAGGCATCAGGCGCTTATGTCTAGAATAACTAATATTTTCGGTGCGCAGAAACGGATTTACAGGTATAGTTAACGAAACACTGTCGGTAACGGCAAACTGCTCAATGTCAATTCCCAGTTTTTCAGTAAGTGTTGGGTCCCCGTTTTTCAGGTATTTAAAAGAGCAACTTGTGATCTCAATTCGATTAATAGGGTAAATTCTCTTCAATACTTCAATCTTTTTTTCATCGGTCAATTCATCAATACCATCCCTGTCCTGGTAGCCAATACCTGTAAATTTTGTTTCTAATATGCCTGATAAATGACCGTCAGCCACCAACGTAAAATTTCCGTTTTGTACCTGCCTGTTTTCTGAATCATTATAATGATGTGTGTAAACCAGCTTACCACCTTCGGGGGTAATAAGAATTGCCGGTCTGTTATCCGTAAAATTTCCCTGATAATTAAAAGGTAATTTTTGGCTGGTGCATTCAAGCCAGCAGGTATCGGTTTTAAAAGGAAGGCATAAAATAATATGATTGGAAAAACGTAAAGATGCAAAGTCTGAAAAAACTTGTTTTGGCGTATGACCTGCATACACTTCAGCATAGAGTGCATTTATACCACAAACCTGCATCAATGCACGTGTATAGTTAACCAGTCCCTTACAATCTCCGTAACCCTTGAGGTCAACATTTGTTGCTGTTTCTGTTTTTATACCCCCGATACCTATCTGCACCCCAACATAATGCGTCTTTTGCTGCATATACTGGTATATAATCCTTGCTTTTTCTTTCTCATCTTTCTCTTTTGCCGTTAAAGCAAGAACCTCGTCAATTGTATTCTGAGGTAATACTGCTGCATCTTTAAGGAAGTTATCATATTCGAACTGACCATATGTTTTCCAGTTTATTAAAGAACCAGCCATTTTTTTAATTGTGAAATTATCAGCAGACAGAAATACATGGGGCATGTATACATCACTGGATGGGCCATATGGTTCAATCTTAAATGCTGGTTTTCGATCAAATAACCAACTATAAATTTTTTCATTATCAGCACCAACGTGTAATTCTGGATTGCTAACTCCCTGTTGATGAAAATGCAGGGAAATATCTTTTTTAACATGCAGTTCAAAACTACTTTGCTCAATAGCAAGACCCTCATCGCTCTGAGGCTCCCATTTTGGTAAATAGAGGGTGTTTTTTATACTACTCTCCTGTTCTAATACGACGGTATACGGGTATTCGGCAATGGCTGGTACGTATAACCTGTATCGCTCATCATTAAACATTGACTCCCCATCGTCATAGCTATAATCCTGGAAATCGCGCTCATGAACTTCCTTAATAAGTTTCCCCTTACTGTCGTAAATTGAAGCTCTGAGACTGCGAAGTGGCTCCATTCTATTATAGCCGGCAATTAAATAGCCAGCAGATTTTCCGTTTTCTGATAATACGGTAATTGCTGAACTCTCAGAAATAGTTACTCCTGTAGACAGGCTAACCGTAACAATTAATTTTTGATACCTGGTTACAGCATCTGCCCCTTTTAACAAAGTTTTATCAACCAAACTAGCATCGAGATCTGGCCTGTCTTTAACCTGAATATTATGGTTGGTTTTTATCGTACAGGAAAAAAATCCGGAACTTTGGGGTTTTGGTTTGTTCCTGGTAAAGCCTTCAGTTATCAAACTGGATAATGACAGTAAAATCACCAGGGAAGATAAAAGCCGTCTTAATAAAATTCTATTTATTTGCATATCAGATCTTTTCAAGAACCATAAATTTTTGCTTTGTCTTAATTATCTGGGCCATAAATTCTTTCAGTACCTGATATTCAGCAGCCGAATACACCTCTTTTAAAAATGAAAAGCGGTATGAGAGCTGATATTTATCATCTTGCAAATCATGACTCATAATGAAGAAGCCCCCGTCATTGGGTAATTTAATCTGTAGATCGACAGGTTGGGAAACGACTTTATAACCCGCAGGTAATTGAATCTGAATGACTACAGTTTCATTATATGGTTTGCCAAAATCTATTGGATAAAACCGCTGTGCTTCTTGAAATAAACTATAACTGAAAGTAGGACTAAGAAAGGGGGAAAAATTTATTCTTTTTCCGGCATCCGCATGAAAGTTTCGTATTTCTATCTGAAACTTACTATGCAAATTTTCCTCTGTTGAATCCATGCCATTGACTGAATAAGAAATGATACGTGAATTTTTCCAGGTCTTTGTTTTCGCATCCAGGTAATCATCCTGTGTCGAAAAATTCCGTCTTTTTTTCCGCTCTTCAAGCGCGTCATATCCATATTTATATTCGTTTATTTCACCTTTCAGGCTCCCGTCGGCACTCATTTTCAGATCATATTGTATGAAATTTTTATTGCCCTGTGGGGGTGTAATGGGTATCCACCTTGATGAGTCACCGTCAGGAAAAAGTCTGCCCTCATGACTCAGAAATTCTGGAGAAATAAAACCAAAAGGCATGTACTTATCTGTTATATCTAAAAAATACCTGTGTCCATTCAAATCAAGAACGGCCAGCACATTATTGAAGTCTGTTCGAACAGGAAAGAGTTTTCTGGGTGATGCAGATCTCCTGCAACTTTGTAAAAGTGGACTGGCATTCAGGCCAGCGGCACGCAATGCAGCAACCAGAGCCAGATTTAATTCTCCACTCATTCCCTTTCGATCTGTCCAGAGTTTTTTAGGTGAGACATCTGCCCAGGAATCGTAAATATCATTCCAGACATAGTGCTGTTTCAATAGCTCATATATGCGCCTGGCTTTTAATGAATCAGAAAGCTGACTCTTTATAAGTGTATCAAGCAACGGCTTGAAAAAACGAATACTCCTTTTAAGTCCGAATTCCTCACTCTGCATATAGCGGTCTTCATCTCTCCAGGTACTGGTCACTTTTTTGGTATAATTGGAATTTACCAGATAAGAGACTAATTCAAAATCAATTTTTGGCGTAAAATCACTCATTGCCGAAACAAAGCTTTCTTGATGCAATGCGGGTAAATCAAGCATGCCCCAGGTTAATACAGAACAATCGGCAACACCCCCGTTGCCGAAAACCAGACAGCTTTTTTCGAGTTCAGCTTTTTGAGTATCAAGTTTCCTTGACCCGCCTAACGAAATATTAAACGTGTAAATACCTGGTATTACTGCCGTAAAGACCGATTTTACTTTCGGAATATCTGACTGAAAAACCCAAGAATGAAAGGAAAAAAGAAATGGGGAATGAGTAGTATAGCGGTATTCAATGATGCTTCCAGCAACTATTCCCGGAATTGAGAAACTAGCAGAATTGTTCACTTTACTCTCGTCAGTGTTAAAAATCCTTTTTGGATCAAGCTGAACTTCTTTAATATCATTATTGACAAGCGTAAAGCTTGACCCCGATATATCACTTATTTCTTCAGCATCAATTGAGCTACTTTTGCGCAAATAGATCTTCAATGTGGCAAGGTCAGTACCTGCAGATTTCAGAATTTTAATGCGGGTATAAAATTTGTATTCCAGTTCTCGTCCATTATCTTGAGTATTAATAATGGCGGCTCTACCAATTTCATTAATGACAACAGCCCGTGCAATGGTATCATCCGTATAATGCTTCGTAAAATCTTCTACAGTAAGCTTGGGATGATCATCATACGGATCATTCTGAGCCTTTACAACTAATGAAATAAAAATAAGCGAGAATAGAAGTAAATATTTCCTCATAGAAAGAAGTTTATCAAGTACTGTTTTTCTTAAAATTGGTGCTGTCAAACGCCTGATAGTTTGACGGGGCCATGGCAAAATCATGCTACATTATCATTTATTATAAAATTCTTCAAGAAAGTTAAAACGGCTGTTATTGATGTCCCGCTGCATTTTAGTCTCTACATCAATGTTTATGAAATCTATCGGCGCATTTATATTCAGTGCTTGCCATGTCGGTAGGCCGTTACCATTTGGGTTACCGGTCTTAATAAAATTGGCAAAGTAGCCTTCCATAGTTGCCGACACTTTAAAGTCATCAGCATTCCAGTCAAATACTTTATTGGTGCTCAGATTACCCAGTGCATATTCAATTTCGGATGAATGAGAAGCACCCAGACCCAATGGCTTTTTCCGATCATCAGCCGTTTGACGAATGCGTGAAAAAAGATAGCGATATACAGGTTTGCCAGAAGTCTTAGCCTGCAGATCGGCCCATTTCCAGGTGCTATAGACAATAAACATATCACTTGCCAGATCTGTTGCTGATTGTTTGATGGTTTTCTCATCAGTGCCTGGAAATAAGATCAGCGCTTTGTCTGCACTTGATCCAAATACATGTTTGATCACGGAAGCATAATGATCCGGGGTTATTGAGTCATGGATGATGTCGCCATAACCGCCTTCAGCTGAATTCCAACCTACCAGCAAGGGCACTTTCGCCTGCCTGCCAGCGGCAAACGTTAAAGCAGGAATTTCTTTAAAAAAGTAGCCGTCAATTACAGAAGGCAATTTTTCATTGAGGTTAAATTCAAGATCAAGCAGTTTTTTTGCAGGCATAGCCCGCATTGCCTTCAGATTTTTTAAGCCTGCCCGGGTCATAAAATCTAATCCATTATGTTCTGCTGTATCAAGCGATACAGGAATGAAAGTGGGTTTAATCATAGCTCCGCTCTCCCCTATCGCTGCAGCAAATAAATTCCTGGACAACGGAGTTGCCATCTGGGCAAATACAGAAATAGATCCTGCAGATTCACCGGCAATGGTGACTCTTGAGGGGTCACCTCCAAAGGCTGAAATATTTTTACTCACCCAACGTAATGCGGCGGTTTGATCTTGCAGGCCATAATTCCCTGATGCATGATGCCCAGACTCAACACTCAGTTCAGGATGTGCCAGGAAGCCAAAAATACCTAGTCTATAGTTAACAGTTATGGTGATTATACCCTTACGGGCAAGATCAGCCCCATCATAACGGTATTCTGAGCCATCACCCCCTTTAAAGCCACCTCCATAAAAATAAACGAGTACCGGTAGAAGAATAGCAGAACCGGTGACTGATTTACTAACCGAAATCAGTACTGACTTTCCTTTTGACTTTGCAACTGAGTTCTCAGCTGGTTTCCAGATATTCAGATACAGACAGTCTTCACTTGTACCATTTGACCGGAATTGCATATCACTAAAAAGGGGTTTCTGCATGGCCTTGGGGCCAAAGTTTTTGGTGACTCTGATTCCCTTCCAGTTTTTAAGCGGCTGCGGCTCCTTCCACCTGAGATTTCCAACTGGAGGCAAGGCATAGGGCACCCCTTTAAAAGTTTCAAGTCCGGCGGAAGGTTCGTAAACGCCTTCTAAAATCCCATTTTGGGTTTTAACTTTTGGGCCCGGTATAGAAATATTGTTTCTTTGAACAATTGTCTCACTCGTACCTGACTGTGCCCAGAGAGCACCCATACTTAGTGATGATAAAAAGATAGGCAGGCAGCATACTAGTTTACTAAACTTCATTGGTAGGTAATTAATTAGCAACCATTAAACTAAGTAAAATTTATAGCATTATGGTATTGCGTCAAGCACTTATCAATCAGTAAATGCTTTGAGGGCTTTTGATGAATACCAGCTGTCAGGCTCACCATCAATTAGTAAAAGCTTTAAGGGCTTTTGATGAATAAAACCTGTCTCGCTCAACATCAATCTTTAAAAGCTTCCAACGCCTTTGTAGGCTTACCATCTTTACCCCATGCACTCAGCCCATAATGAGGCCAGCTGGCAGCACCTTCAGGTTCCCCGGTTCTGAGAAGTTCTGAAAATGCGTGAGAAGAATGACATCTGCAACCACTATTTTTGCAATTTTTTGCATACAGTACAGATCATTGATTACTTGATCTGTCGATACAATTGTATTTAAATTTTATTCAGCGTATTGATCAACACTTAGTATTCACTGTTATTATCAACTTGACTAATTGCCTTATTAAAATTTTTCAGGATCGATACCTAATTTATTTTTTCAATTAAAAAAGAAGCATTCTGAGAAAAGACTACACGTCTTAAGAATTCTTTCAAATTGCCATATTCTTCAATACTGTAAATAGATTTCGCCAGAATTAACTGATTGCCGATTGTTAAGGTATTATCTACATTTTCAGTATTTAACATATAACTTCCACCATTAGCAGGCAGTCTTATTCCTAGCGCTGCAGGTAATTCAGTTATTTTAAAATTAGCTGGGTAATGGAAGCGAATATTTAAAGTTTCAGTAATCGGGCTTATAATATCAACCGGATAAATGCGCTCAATACTTACAAATGGGTTTTGCTTAAAACGCATCATGACAAATGGATTAAAATGAACTTTTGATTTTATGGGGGTGCCAAATAATTCAAGTGTTAATATTTCAGTGAGTATTTTATCAGGCTCATCTGTATGCTGCAATTCAATACCCGAAATTTTAAATTGGGGCATCCCTTTATTTAAATCATCGAGATAATCCTCCTGATTAGAAAAACTGTGAATTTTTTCTCTTTTAACCACGGCGGCGTGGCCATAATAATAAGCCGTCAATTTACCGGCAATCTTACCATCAGGCTGAAGGGTGAAATCTAGTAATGAAATCCGTTTTTCGGCAGCAGAGTTTTTCAGTACAACCCAGTCTGAAGAAAAGTCACTTCTCAATACCCGGCCATTGCCGTTGATACACTTATGAGGAATAGTACCGAATTCATACTCTTTTGAACTAGCATCAAGCAGGTAAACGGTACTATCAATTTTTAACTGACAGATTACATAATCGAATTCTTCAAGATTTGGATAGTATAAATTTGGAAAGGCATGGTCTCGGGTTGATAGAATTAATGGCTCAGCAGTTAACCCCATAGCCCGAAGAGCACCAATCAATGCCAGATTGAATTCTGCTGTATTCCCTGCTTTTTTCTCGAATGCAGTCCTTACTCCTTTATCAGTAAACATATCATCATGCTTATTGCATGTAGCTGCTCCCTTAATGAACGTATATATTGCTTTAGCCTGGCTCAGACGGTCTGGTAATGCTTTTTTTATACTGTCTGTTTTATGTTTAAAAATTTCTCTGGCCCGGTTTATCTGTGAACCAAATTGAGGTTCTTCCAGCATTTCCTCAGTAGCCTGCTTCCAATCTTTATTAATCTCTTTATGTATTGCAGAATTTGATTGGATTGATGCAAGCTGAAACTGCATTGTAGAAAGGTAATTACTGGCATCAGCCATATATGATTCATTTTTAAATGCAGGAACATCTGTCATAAAAAAGAATTTTCAATACGATCGTATAATTGTTTATGCAGATATGCATAGAATTGATCAGGTCATTATCAATTTTATAAATAATGCAATCAAGTGTGCTCCTGAATCGCTTTTAATCGGGGTTGATATTGAAGCAAAAAAGGAGTTCGTTACCGTTTCTGTCAGAGTTTATGGGAAAAGCATCAGTGCCGATAAAATACATTATCTATTCGACCGATATTTTAGGGTAGATTCAGCATGTACCCAATTTGCAGGTCTTGAACTAGGGCTGTATATCTGCTCTGACATAATACAGAGAAATATGCGAGAAATTGGGGTTGATAGTACTATAGGCTCAGGTAGTAGACTCTGGTTTTCACTACCTATTAATTAATACGATATGATTATTATTTCCGGCTTTTTATTTCCTGTATACGCATTGGCATCGCATCAACGAGATGATACAACTTATCGAGTGTTAGCAGACTGTAAGCTCTATATTTTTCGGTACCGTCTTTACCTATTAGAATTATGCAAAATTCGTCAGGTTCTACCTTATAATAACTGCGTTCTACATCTTTCGGTTCAATAATCCGAATCTTTATGTCACGTTCATTAAGCCCGGCCCGATCACTCTTGAGAAGATTTAGCTGCTTCATATACTCACGCTGAGATGTTGTTGACGTAAAAAGGAGCAGTTGCCTTGTTGAATTGCTTCCTGAAACCCCTGAAAAACCTAATAGTATTGAGAATAAATAAATCATTGCGTATATAGGTTATAGAGCTTTTAACAAGTCATTTGATCATAAGGTTTAAACCAGCACCATTTTTATTGTAAGCGTACAGCAACGGACCAGGGTCGGCATATTGGAATAGAAAAGTGTATAAATGCAAAAGCCGTACAGCATATGATGCTGTACGGCTAGTGTATTGAATTCGGCAACGACCTACTCTCCCACGTTTTACCGCAGTACCATCGGCGCTGATGGGCTTAACTTCTCTGTTCGGAATGGGAAGAGGTGGACACCATCGCTATAGTCACCTGAAAGTCTTTCAAGCTGCCCGGTTTGCCGCCGGCATTCCCTGCAAGCTTGTTTCCTGTAGCTTTCCTTGGTTTCAGGCTTGCGCCCTGACCTTGTTTACCACCACAGGTAATACCTTGACATATTACGGAAAGAAGATACGCGATTAATTATTAAGCGGAGTGAAAGTTTCGGATAATTAGTACTACTCGGCTATGATGTTACCACCTTTACACCTGTAGCCTATCAACCTAATAGTCTGTTAGGATCCTCATAGAAGCCTCATCTCGTGGCGAGTTTCGCACTTAGATGCTTTCAGCGCTTATCTCTTCCAAACGTAGCTACTCTGCAGTACAGCTGGCGCCATAACAGATTCACTAGCGGTTTGTCCAACCCGGTCCTCTCGTACTAAGGTCAGCCCCACTCAAGCTTCTTACGCCCACAACAGATAGGGACCGAACTGTCTCGCGACGTTCTAAACCCAGCTCACGTACCGCTTTAACCGGCGAACAGCCGGACCCTTGGAACCTGCTACAGCTCCAGGATGCGATGAGCCGACATCGAGGTGCCAAACCTGGGCGTCGATGTGAACTCTTGGCCCAGATCAGCCTGTTATCCCCGGCGTACCTTTTATCCGTTGAGCGATGGCCCTTCCATGCGGGACCACCGGATCACTAAGACCTGCTTTCGCATCTGCTCGACTTGTAGGTCTCGCAGTTAAGCTCGCTTATGCCTTTGCACTCTATGGCTGATTTCCAAACAGCCTGAGCGAACCTTCGTGCGCCTCCGTTACAGTTTAGGAGGCGACCGCCCCAGTCAAACTACCCGCCTAGCAGTGTCCTGAACCCAGATAATGGGTTGCAGTTAGAACGTCGAAGGCGTAAGGGTGGTATCTCACTGGTGACTCCCCCAAGCCCGAGAGCCTGGGATCAAAGTCTCCCACCTATGCTGCGCATACGTCGTCAACATTCACTACTAAGGTGCAGTAAAGGTGCACGGGGTCTTTTCGTCTTATGGCGGGCAACCGGCGTCTTCACCGGTACCACAAATTCGCAGCGTTCATCGTTGAGACAGCGGTCAAATCGTTACGCCATTCGTGCAGGTCGGAACTTACCCGACAAGGAATTTCGCTACCTTAGGATGGTTATAGTTACCACCGCCGTTTACTGGCGCTTAAGTTCTCAGCTTCACCCTTACGGGTTAACCGGTCCCCTTAACGTTCCAGCACCGGGCAGGCGTCAGTCCGTATACATCGTCTTGCGACTTCGCACGGACCTGTGTTTTTAGTAAACAGTCGCTTCTCCCTGGTCTCTGCGGCCATCAAGGCTAGAGCGTAAAGCCCTTCACCTGTCCGGCCCCCCTTCTCCCGAAGTTACGGGGGCATTTTGCCGAGTTCCTTAACCACGATTCACTCGATCGCCTTGGTATTCTCTACCTGATCACCTGAGTCGGTTTGGGGTACGGGCGGCTTGAACCTCGCGTCGATGCTTTTCTTGGCAGCATAGGATCACTGATTTCTCCCGTGAGGGATACGCATCGGATCTCAGGCTATGTGAGAGACGGATTTGCCTATCTCTCGCCCTACGTCCTTACACCGGGACTACCATCGCCCGGCTCAGCTACCTTCCTGCGTCACACCTGTTAATACGCTAACCGCACCAGAATGGGGTCGAGCGTTAGGCCGGCTGCTTCACCCCGAAGGGATCCATCTACCGGATTAGGACTCTTAGCACTACTGGATTAGTTTGGGCGGTTCTTCGCCGGTACGGGAATATCAACCCGTTGTCCATCGACTACGCCTGTCGG
>JANLVJ010000035.1:0-2664 GCA_031363945.1 bacterium
TATAGGAGTATCCCATGCATAGATTGTATTAGTTTTACCTGATACAAGACCCCAGTTAATAGCCCCAACTTGTTCTTTTTTTAGCATCGGCATTACTGTACTAAAACGGCTGTTATTACGCCTTGCCATATATTCAGTACAAATCAGTGGACGGCCCATCATTTTCAGGAATTGAACCGTTTTCAGATGTTCTGGCTCAGGAGAATAATCATGATAAGTGATTACATCAGAATGACTTATCTGAAATTTATTTAGTTTTTCAAGATTCCATGCCCAGACACCTGCACTGATCGGCTGACTGGGGTTAATATCCCTGGCCCATGAAAAGACTTTATTCAGCAGATTTAAAGAGGAATCACCCTTACCTGAGTTACCAGGTTCATTATACAAATCCCAAAGTAAGATCCGCTTATCATTTTTAAAGGAGTTAAGCACATCTTTAACATATTTCTCAAGAGCTGGAAAATTAGCAGCATTGGTTGATGCTGGCTGGCCAGGATCCTGCATCCAGCCTGAATTATGTACCCCTATTTTGGGCTCAGGTTGTTTTCCAGTATGAGGTACCTTATTCCAGCAATCATCGAAAAAAACGAAAATCGTCTTAATATGGTGTTTTTCAGCAATGGCCAGGTATTGATTCACCCTATTCTTGAACCCTTTTGGATCCTCTTTCCAGGCAAGGCTATGTAGAAACACACGCATCGTATTGAATCCTATACCCTGGGCCAGTCCAAGCTCTTTATCAATAGTCGCCGCATCAAAGGTTTCCTTTTGCCACATTTCTAGCTGATTAATAGCAGTACTAGGAATAAAATCTGACCCTGAAACCCATTTATAACCGGTGTACCAGGTATTGGCTTTTTCAGCAGTCCAAACCTGCCCGGGCTTTTGATATTGCCCCTGGGCCTGAAGCCCGGTCAGACTAAAAAATAATACACTTAATGCAAGTAGTTTTTTCTGAATCTTCATATTTAAAAGTCTTTTGATTATTTCCTAGAATTGCTTTATAACCGCTGTTGGTAACTGCTCAATTGGCTCTATTTCTATCTGCTTATAAAATACTTCAGCACTTTCTGACTGAAGTTGAATCCTACCCCAGGTAAGTGCTCCCCATTTAAACTTTAACTGAAGATGGTAATTTTCAAATTCCTTTTTTGTAGAAATTGCCCCCCAGTTTTCACCTGAAATACGGATAACATTCTCACCATTATCTTTTACTACTGAAAATACATGGCGCGGGTCGTTGTTAAGCCCGATGGGTTTTTCTGTAAGAGGCTTGCCGTGATCATCCAGATCAGGTCCGATATAACTATCCCAGCCGCTCAGGTCTTTGGAATTAAAAAGCTGTTTCCAGTGGTCCTTTTTTCTAATTGGTGTAAACCCGGCCATAAGTGTACAAAGGATCACCAGGATAATAAATTTCAGGCATCTCATCAGGCGTATTGGTTTTAATCAAACATTAAGAAACTTATTTCTAGAAGAAAAAAAGATAATTGGTTACATCTCTGATTTCTTTTTTTTATAGCTTGACAGACAGGAATAATCCGGCTCATATGAATTAAAATCTCAAAGTATCGAATCATATCAAATCGTAAAGAATCGTATCATATAGAATACTATTAAATCGAGATAGATTCACTATAATAATAAAATCGCTTGCATACCTCTTACCTGTAAACATAGGAAGATTTAAAGCCGATATTAACGGCGATACGGCTGTTATTGTTAATTTCCTGAGACAGCTTTTCGACAAAATGCTCCCGGCTCATCAGTTTATAGTCACGGTGTGAGAGCATGATATTAAAGTCTTCAATTATTTTATGATTGCCCTGCTGAAGATGAAAATAAAATGCGTCATATTGAAGATTACAGAATTCATCAAGGTAATTTGTCTGGGATGGAAGAATATTACTTCGTGATGAGTTTACAGAGGCTGTTGCCGGTATTATATTCCAGAGCTGATCATGCGCCATATAGCTCCACGGTGACATTTCACTTCCTCAGCCAAGCGTTTAAAACTATCAGCGGATCCAAATGAAAGCTTATAAAAGTCAAGCGGATACCAAACCAATGCAAGCATATTCATAGAAAGCTCCTCATAGCTAATCACAAGATTATTGGTTATAGAGAGATGATCAAGGAGCGAAAGAAACCAGTAAAACTTATAAGAATTTGAAGTATTTTCAAATGCCCGGCTTAGTGCAGCGATATCAAGACCCTTATTTTCAGGCAGGCTATTCATCCAAAAATTGACAATTAAATCTACTAAAATAGAGATAATTCAATGTTTCTAAATCGGGGTGACCTAAATCAGAATCCTGTTTAAAGAAATTGAAGCTATGATCTTATTTTTAAGTGTTTTATATTAAATTTTAGTATGGAAGATGCTTCAGGTATGAAACCTTATTATGGAATCGATGCCCCGGGTGTTGTCAGAAATCTGGCAATTGCCTGTATAGCCTTATGTTTGGTCTCTGTTTATTTCCCCATGCTGACAATTGGTTCTCTGCGTATTGAACTATCAGGATTAATATGGTCGGGCTTTTTTTGCGGTCTTGGAGCTACATTAATGCTGGGCTATTCACTGTACGGCAAATATAGGCACCGTGACAAAATGCTAAATTTTGTCACCTGGTCAGGTAATGAACAGGTATTAGATATTGG
>JANLVJ010000049.1:0-2562 GCA_031363945.1 bacterium
CCTATATGTTTAATAGCCTGGACGAAGTCAGGAAGCTTACCTGGAAGTGGATGGAGGAGTACAACAGCTGCCGACCTCATGATTCATTGATGGGTTTATCACCAAGAGAATATGTGATCACTAAACAAGCTGATCAATTGAAAACTGTATAGGGTTTTCTAAAAGCAAACTGTCTCGAAAAGGGTAAGCTTACATAACTACATAGGCCCTTGGAATCCTGTTTCATATAATGGACACTGGAATTATCAAGCTGCTCCTGTTAACCGAGCTGATTTGGGGGCGCTTAGACATGATAAAGGATATGATAAATTGGGAATAACTGGTGCTAGTGGTGTGTTTTTTAATGTAAGCGCCCTTCTTTATGACGAACAGTTGGTAAAATATGAATATGGCCTATTCTCTAACCCAAACAATGGAGCTACTTTCACAGAGCGAATGCAGGGCTTAGCTGTAGGAGAAGGTATTGGACTTTCCATAATTCCTAAGCAAATATATAATGCCATTAATCAATATTTTCAAAGTTCACCTGCACAAACTCCAATAGGATATGAAAATGTCACGCCAGCATTTATACCTGGTCATTAAAAATTAAAAATAGATTATGATTTTTCAAAAAAGAGTCAGATGGCTTATAGCTATCACACAATTTATAACTTGTGGTTTGATTGCAGGCTGCGGTACATTGGGAGCAATAGGTGATGGAATATACTTTCCTACATCTAAAAAGAAACTTGAAATAGCAATGGATAGTTTATATTCAGAACATCCAGAATACAAAAGCCCCGCCAAATGGAATAAATATAACGATTGGTCTAAAGCCGGATATGACTTTCTTGAGAGCAGAATATTTTACTTTAAATCTGATCCCGAGGAAATGTATTATATAACGTTTATAGGTGATTCTGTTGCATTAGCAGATACCTCTAAAATAGCCATTGGCATACGTGCAGTCTTTAATGAAAAAAATATAGCTGGAAAATGGTGGCTTGCTGCGGACGATTTAAAGTCAAAAGACAAAGAAAGAATAGAGAAGCGTTTTGATGCTGAAATTATTTCGAAATTAGAGTTATATACTAAAAAGAAAGCATCAAAAAAGTCCTTATAATATGTCTGTTTGTCGCGTCCTAGAAATGGTTTACGCTTTTTTTAATAATCCTGAGCTATGTTGACAGGTTGGATTAAGTCCTGGTTAGGATTTACAAGGTTACGGTTTTTGTAATAAAAGGTTTTCCATAATTTCTCACTAGGAAGGTTATTTTGGTGTACATTTTCTGGTGTTAACATTCCCAGACTCAAGTGCGGCCGATCCATATTATACAGGTCTACGGCTTTTCTCAACCCTTCAACTACCTCTTCCAAGTTCTTATATTCATCAAAGCACAGGTATTCATGCTTCAATATGCCATTGATGCGTTCCGCTACTGCATTTTCAAGCGGATCTCCGGACTCGGTCATGCTGATGTTGATATGATTATCCTTCAATAGCTTTACATATTCCCCTGAGCAGTATTGTACACCTCGGTCTGAATGATGAATTAATCCTGGATAGGCTTTACCCATAATCCTGATTGCCATTTTCAAGGCCATTAAGGGCCCTTTTGTTTCCAGGGTGGGTGAAACATGGTAACCCAGGATTTTCTTTGAGTACGCATCAGTAACCAGGCTGACATACACAAAGCCCTTATCTGTCCTGAGGTAAGTAATGTCGCTGACAATAAGCTGATTGGGTGCCGTCGGTTTGAACTGCCTGATCAAGTTTGGAAACTTACGCAGCCAGTGCCCAGACCAGGTGGTTGATACCTTGCGAATCCTTCTACGCACTAGCAATCCATTCACTGACAGGAAATCAAAGTAGGCATCCCTGCCCATTTTGATCTGATGCTCCAGCATGAAGTGATCCAACTTTTCAAATAACTTACGGCCACCCATTCGGCGATGATTCTGACGAATCCGCAATGTTTCACTTAAAATCAGCTCATGCTCAATTCCTAGTTCCTGTTCAGCATTAAAATGCTGGTAGTAAGCTTGTCTGGTGAAGCTCAGTAACCGGCAGATACGCACCAATGCAATGGATGGGTAGCTGTCTTTCATTTCACGGGTTACTTGGTATTGGGCTTTTTTCGAATTGGAAGATTCAGTTCACGCTCAGTAAATTCGATAATACGCAAATAGGCTTCCGCCTGCAACTGGCTGTTCTGCAGCTGTCTTTCCAGCTCTTTTACGCGCAAACTTTGATCTGTTGTATCCTTGATCTCAGTCTTTACAACTATAAGAGGGGTTACCTGGCGGCGTTTCTTGGTCATACCACTAATGACGGGCTTTCTCCCCGGTTCTCCAAGTTTTAATTCTGCCATCCAGTAACCAATAGCACCCCTAAAACGTACCCCATATTTACTTAATACGGCTAATTGGCTTTTGCCCCCACTCATGTATTCTTGGCAAACTTGAAGTTTTAGCGTGTCTGGATAACGTACCCTTGCAGATCTACGTTTCTTAATTTTTATCTCTTCTTTTTCCTTCATTTGGTTTACATTTTAGGTAAACTCATTTCAGGACAAGACA
>JANLVJ010000032.1:0-3712 GCA_031363945.1 bacterium
GTATGTGGTAATAATAGGTCTGCTCTGTCTTCCCCGGCAATCTGCAGATATACTATATTGGCATATCTGAATGACGCAGTTTCATTTTTTTGACTACTGGGGTGAAGGCTTTTTTTGTATCGGAATATTAAGTTCCAGCTCTGCAATTTCTATAATAGTCATGAGAGCTTCAGAACGTAATCTTTCATGTATAAGCTGCTGCTTTACAAGCTTGAGTTCCTTATTTAAAGCTATTACTCCGGAAACTGACACAGATTCTGATCGAATCTTTACGATTTTAGGAACCCCGAGCTTCGTAAGAACCGGCCTGGTCATGGCAATTCTCCAGTCAGAGATTCTTTTTCTATCGATATTATAAAGCAGAGCAGATTTCCGTTCGCTGATGAAACCTTGCGCTATATCGTCTAGGACCTTCTTTTTGAACGTATCGTCATACCTGTAAAAGGCATGGCCTGGTAGATTAATGTATTTCTTTGGTTTTGTCATTTTGATTAATGTACGCCACTTTAACCTAAAACGAAATCAGGAACAGAAACGCAATTGCAGAAAGAATTAACGGCATACGTAAACATGAATTCAGACTTGATCAGCTGTTCCAAACAATGAGTGAAATGAAAGCACATGTGGCAAAAAGTATTAGCTCCTACAACGAGGTAAGACCTCATGCTTCATGTGATTTTTTAACCCCGAATCAGGCGCATAAAGGATCTGGAATCTTATTAAAAAGATGGAAAAAAAATTATGTGAAAAAAAGCTTGGATGAAATAGAATTTCAAGAACTTGCAGGTAAAAAATTGTAAATAAAATTCCTGTACTGACCAAAGTGGGCCAGTACTAGCATCTATCCAGTAAACTCAGCCACTTGGACTAACAGCCATTCAGGAGTGGACACCCAATCTAACAACAACCAGATTTCTTGTTCGCCCGATACTTCTGAGGTGTACCCCGGTCATAGTTAATCCCATGGATACGCTCTTTAGTAAAATCTACCGGGATGCCCATGCGGGTTTCCTCAACAAATCATTTCTGTACTTTATTAATAGCCAGGGAATTATTGCTAAAGACAAGTATTCTTATCTGAATAAAGCATGGAGTGATGGAAAATAAATAATATACAATTTAGTATAGATTAATTTATACTTTTTTGTATATAATGATTATTTATCTATCTTCGTGAATGTAATTTGAATTACCATTATAAAAATTTTAGATATCATGAGCAAAGAATCATCCACAACAACCCTTGAAGATTATACAAGGAGTGATTATAAATATGGATTTACTAGTAATAGTGATACTGAACTCATTACAAAAGGTTTAAATGAGGACATCGTCCGATTAATTTAGATGCAATATAAGTATGAAAATAACGGCCCAAGTTGAGTACGGTTTAAGAATAATGTTGAGGATAACAGCATGCAGGGATCAGAAAGGATTGAGTATCCGGCAACTCAGTGAAGCAGAAGGATTATCTACAAACTATGTTGCTAAATTAACCAGAATCCTTCGTATGAAGGGATTGATTAACAGCACAAGAGGGCATATGGGAGGATATATATTATCAAAGCCACCTGCTGCTATAACAGTTAACGATACGTTGAAAGCATTGGGCGGAAGCTTTTTCGATAAAAAATTCTGTGAAAGCCATACAGGAATGCTGACGTTATGCACCAATTCAGTTGATTGCTCCATCCGGTCGCTCTGGTCAATGATCCAGGCTTCGCTTGATAAATTGTTGGATAAGGTAACTCTTGAAGACATGGTGAAAAATGAAAATGATGTTACTGTAGTTTTGCGGAATATTATTGTTGGGAGTTTAGTTTAGACTTTTTTTAATATGGCTGTAATAATAGCAGAAGAGTTTATTAACTGAAAAGCATGTGAGCCTGAATGGCCGAATAATGCAATTTATGCTCCGGGAGCAGCCTGGAGATTTTCGGACGGTACTGAATTAATTGGCATCATTGATTTAGGTAATGGGGATACCCTTAATACCGAAGAAACACAGGCTGCATTATCAGTTGAGATATATTATTATACTACCCGATAAGTGTACCGAGTGCGTTGGTTTCCATGATGAACCCCAATGTGCCGCAGTTTATACCGTAGATTGCTGTGTGGATGAGCCAGACCATGGAGAAACAAAAGAAGAATTACTAAACAAGAAAGAGTTTATGCATCTCGTATGAGTACTATACTTGAAAAAATACAAATAGAAAAGGTTGGTCAATTAATTGGGCATGGCGGAGCCATTTTTACTTTAGAACCTGCACATGATCACCATTTTTATTCTGGAAGTGGTGATAACTTGGTAGTAGAATGGAATATTAAAGATCAAAAGCAAAACAAAGTTGTTGCCAATTTGCCTGCCAAAGCAATGGCATTGAAATATATTCCAGATAGAAACTTATTGCTTGTTGGCCAGTCATTAGGGGGTATCCATGTTATTGACCTAAACAAGAATGAAGAAATAAGGCTTTTACAGCTTCATCGACAATCCATTTATGATATCCAATATCTTCCGGAAAAAGAATGCTTTTGGGCATTAGCTGGCGATGGTATGTTTTCAGTTTGGTCAATCAACGATTTCTCACTAATCACCGCATTGAAACTTTGTGACAAAAAGATACGAAATATAGACTTCAATATTATTTTGAATGAGGCAGCTATCGGATGTGGGGATGGAACTATTCGGACTTTTGATTTTGAAACGTTTGTCGAAAGGAGAATTCTTAAAGGGCATGTTGATGATTTTTCGGTAAATACAGTGCGCTATCATCCAAATGGAAAATACCTTTTATCTGGTTCGAGAGATGCATATTTAAATGTATGGGATATTGAAAACGATTATGCTTTAATCCATCATATTCCTGCTCATAACTATGCCATTTACAGTATCGTTTTTAGTCCTGATAAAAAGTTCTTTGCTACAGGAAGCAGAGATAAAACAATTAAAATATGGGATGGAGAAAACTTTGAGTTGCTGTTACGGATAGATAAGTCTAAACATGAAGGTCATACCCATTCGGTAAATAAACTTTTATGGAGTGATTTTAATAATTACCTGATTTCAACCGGTGATGACAGAACTATCATGGTATGGGAAATCGCCAAAAATACAAATCCAGAATCCCGGGATTTAATCTGATTTACTGCGATACAATGGTTTGTCTACTCCTGAATGTCCACTCCTGAATGGCTTTTAGTCCAAGTGGCTTAGTTTACTGGATAGGTGATAGTACTGGTCCACTTTGGTCAATACAGGAATTTTATTTATAGTTTTTTACCTCCAAGTTCTTGAAATTCTATTTCATCCGTGACAAGCCTAAAATTCACGTAAAATTCATAGTTCTGAATTATCTTTTAAAATTCTCTTTAAAAGTCTGGGAAATCCTTAAAAAAATTCTGAGCAGTCATATTCAATTTATAAATTTTCGTTTAATACATCGAAATAATTTATTTTAAGCAATATTATCCAAGTAAGCCATGAAAAATAAATTAATAATCTTGCTCATTTTCGCCTTCGCTTTAAGTAATCAACTTTATGCTCAGCGGGTGATCACAAAAGACGATATATCAGCATCAGAAAATATGAACGGCCTGCACTATAATGATGCAAAGCGTGATTCTATGTTAGACGGCTTATCGAAAAATTTGAAAACGTATACCTATTACCACTCACTGAACCTGAAAAATGATGCTCCGTTATCTT
>JANLVJ010000075.1:0-33409 GCA_031363945.1 bacterium
TCTTATTTTATATTTCACTTGAACTGATAAAGAAGGGGTACCGCCCTGCGAAATTTTTTCTATTGGCTTGGTCATTTTTTTTATCAAGCATTATCATCTTTGTACTCAGAAATTTCAATTTACTTCCCTTTAATTCATTTACTGAGCATGTTTTACTAATTGGTTCAGGAGCTGAAGTAACACTTCTGTCTTTTGCCCTTGCAGACAGGATAAATATTTTAAAACAGGAGAAAGAATTTAGTCAGGCTATCGCACTCTCAGAGGCTCAAAAAAATGAGCACTTGATTAGAGATCAAAATATCAATCTCGAACATATGGTTGATGACCGTACCAACCAGCTCACCAGTACAATGAATGACTTGCAGCTAACTATGGATAACCTGAAAAACACACAGGCTCAGCTGGTTGATTCTGAGAAAATGGCATCACTCGGACAATTAACGGCTGGCATAGCCCATGAGATCAATAATCCTATAAATTTTGTAACATCTAATATAAAACCGCTTAAGCGTGATATAAATGACCTGTACATCATGCTTTCCAAGTTTGAAAACAGCACTGCATTAATGGATCCGGCTCTGGTAACAGAAATTAATCAGCTTAAAGAAGAACTTGATCTAGATTATGTAAAGAGCGAAATTGACCTTCTATTAAAGGGAATTGATGAAGGTGCCTTTCGAACTTCAGAAATAATCAGGGGTTTGAAAATGTTTGCCCGGGTCGATGAACAGGATATTAAAGAAGTGAATTTGAATGAGGGATTTGAGTCTACCCTGCTTCTGCTGAATAGTAAGATAAAAGACAAAATAAAACTTCAAATGAAGTTGGGAGCTATACCTAAAATTGAATGCTATGCCGGTAAGCTTAATCAGGTTTTTATGAATATCATAAGTAACTCTATTTATGCAATAAATCAGCTACATGGTGATTCAACAGCAGGAATGCTATGTATTGAGACAAAAACGAACGAAGAAAACGATCAGGAAGTAGTAATTTTAATTCAAGATAACGGCACTGGTATGCCTAAAGAGATCAAACAGAAAATATTTGACCCATTCTTCACCACAAAACCAATAGGAGAAGGAACAGGTCTTGGTCTATCAATTGTGCAACAAATAATTATTAGTCATAAAGGAACGATTGACGTTCAGTCAGAAGCAGAAAAAGGAACACTATTCAAAATTATATTGCCGGTTCGTCAATAATCCCTATTTTGCCAACGATTGAATATGAATACAGAAAAAATAAGGATATTATATGTTGATGATGAAGTGAATAACCTTCAATCATTTAAGGCAACATTTAGAAAAGAATATGAGGTTCTTACTGCACAATCTGCTGTTGAAGCATTAAGTATTCTAAGCAAAGAAAAATTCCATATCATTATTTCAGATCAGCGCATGCCTGGCAAATCAGGTGTTCAATTATTTGAAGAAATCATTGAGACCTACCCAGACCCTATTCGCATACTTCTTACTGGCTATGCTGATATCCAGGCCGTTATTGATGCAATTAACAAGGGCGAGGTGTACCGGTTCATTGATAAACCATGGGACTATCAGGCTGTAAGAGTTGCTATCAGAAATGCGTATGAAATATTTGAAACCAGGCAATTATTAAAGAAATACAATGAAGAATTATTAAAAGCCTATGATGAGCTTGATAAATTCGTTTATAGTGTTTCTCATGATCTTCGGGCTCCTTTAACTTCAGTTTTAGGCCTGGTCAAACTAGCCCGTACTGTCGATACTGATATCAGTGCATCGGGTGATATGGATTACCTAGACATGATTGAAAAGAGTGTCGACAAACTCGATATCTTCATTCGTAATATCATCGATTACTACCGAAGTACCCGCATGGAATCATTGGATGAACTGATAGATTTCGAAGAGATTCTACAGAATACCCGTCAGGAGCTTGAATATTATGCCAATTATAATAACATCAATATTGTAATGAAGGTCAATAACCCTGACAATATTGGTTTTAAAAGTGATCATTCAAGACTAAGGATCATTTTTAATAATATCGTTTCTAACTCGATAAAATACCAGAAGCCTCATTCAAATGAGAATTTACTTTTTATAACCGTTGATGTTACTGCTGCCCATATTACGATGGTCTTCTATGATAACGGCATCGGGATAAATGAAAAACACCTTTCTGAGATCTTCAAGATGTTCTTTAGAGCAAGCAATATCAATGCCGGTTCTGGTATAGGTTTATACATTGTTAAAGAAGCAGTTAAAAAACTTGATGGGGCGATTGAAGCCCAGTCAATTCTTGGTGAAAAAACAATATTTACTGTTTCATTACCAAATCGTTCATGAAAACTAAGCTAGCAAAAGAGTCATTTACACTCATGAACCAGATGGTTTTACCGAATGATACCAATACCCTGAATAATTTGATGGGCGGACGTTTACTTCACTGGATGGATATTGCTGCCGGTATTGCTGCCCAGCGTCATTCAAACAGGATCGTCGTTACCGCCTCTGTTGATAATGTATCTTTCAGGCATCCGATTAAGCTGGGTGAGGTTGTCACCATCTCTGCTCAGGTAACCCGCTCATTTACCTCTTCTATGGAAGTCAGACTTTCTGTTACGGCAGAAAATATACCTTCTGGCACAAAAATAAAGAGCAATGAAGCCTATTACACTTTTGTAGCAGTTGATCAGAGTGGTCAGACCATACAGGTGCCTGAAGTGATACCTGAAACTGAGGCCGAACACAGCTACTATGAATCTGCCTTACAAAGAAGACAGTTACGGCTTATTCTGGCAGGAAAAATGAAGCCTGCTGATGCTAAAGAGCTAAGGGCTTTGTTTGAAGTTGCCACAGAGCTGATTGAAGCTACGGGTATTGTGGAGGATAAAAAAAAGGCCTAGGCCCCCATCTTTAGCAGCTTGTCGAATTCGTTCTGCTAGAAAAGATCTCAAGTAAAAGGCTTATGCCCCCATCTCTAATACCTTGTCAAATTCACTTTGCAATAGCCTTGTAACTGACAGGCGGCCTTGCTTTACAAGCTCCATATTAGCAAGCATAGGCTCATCCTTTATTTGTTTTAAGGTGACGGTCTTGTTTAGGGTTTGAACGGGTACCAAGTTAACCACCACCCAGTTTAGATCTTCAGTGGTCGGATCCTGATAAAACTCCTTGCTTACCTTGGCAATTCCGACAACTTCTTTGCCTTCATTGCTATGATAATATAAGACAAGGTCACCAACTTTCATTCCTTTCAGGTTGTTTCTTGCCTGATAATTGCGAACTCCGTCCCAGAAGGTTTCTTTATCAGCCAAAAATTTATCCCAGGCATATTTAAAAGGTTCTGACTTTACTAACCAGTAGTTCATAATTTAATTTAATGTTTGAATAAAAATCAATGAAGAATGTGAAACATAAGTTCTTTTAGCAGGTCTGCATCTGTTGTTTCAGGGCTACAGTCTACCCCTTTTGAGGCAAGATCGGCGATTCTAAGTTTGCCGATAATTTTCATAATCCGCTGTGGGGTATAATAACCGGCAGCTGTTTCATACTGCTTTAAAAAGAACGGGTTAACCCCGATTGCTGCAGCAGCAGCAGCATTGCCCTGGCTTTTTACATCATGGTATACTAAAAGCTTGGTAAAATAGGAGACCAATGACCCTAAAATCAATACCAGGGGATTATCTTTTGGATTAGCACTCAAATTTTGAATGATGCGGTTTGATTTTAAAACATCATGGCTACCGATGGCATTATTGAGTTCAAAAACATTGAATTCACGGCTAATGCCAATATTACTTTCTACCAGAGCAGCATCAATCATTCGACCGGGTGTCAGACCAAGGATAAGTTTGTCAAGCTCATTTGCGATTTTAGAAAGGTCCTGCCCCAGGTATTCAGCTATAAGTGCAGCAGTCGAAGAATCAATTTTGTACCCTTTGTCAAGGATATAGGTTTTTACCCAGTCTGGAACTTGATTTTCATATAAGGTCTTAGATTCGAAGTAAAGTGCATTTTTCTTAATGATCTTGCCAAATTCAGTTCTTCCGTCTGGCTTACCACCCTTGTAGGCAAAGACTAATATTGTTGTAGGAACAGGTTTTTGTAGATAGTTGAGAAATTTGTCAATTGATTTTAGTTCCTGAGCTTCTTTGATAAGTACCAGCTGATAATCGGCAGCCATGGGAAATCTCCGGCAGGTATTCAGAATTTGTATCGCGTCTGCGTCTTTCCCGTAGAATATACTCAGGTTAAAACTTTTATCAGCTTCAGAAAGTACTTTAAGTTCTAGCAAATCAGCTATTGAATCAATAAAATAGGGCTCTTCACCGGCAAGAAAATAGACCGAATTAAACTTACGGGCCATAATATCCCGGGTAATTTCATTAAAGCTCATTTATGTAAAAATACTTACTTTTAACTGATGGTAACATTAAATCTGCCATATTTCCCTTTTAAATTAAAGGAAGAAGGTAATAAAATATATATTTTCGATGAAATACGTAAGAAGTATTTATTTCTTACTCCCGAAGAGTGGGTCAGGCAACATGTCTTGCAATACCTGATAATCTATAAACTTTACCCCCGTTCACTTATTAAAATTGAGACCAGCCTGGTTTTCAATACCATGCTAAAAAGAAGTGACATCGTTGTGCTAGATAAAACGGGCAAACCATTTTTATTGGTAGAATGCAAGGCACCTCATATTAAAATAAATCAAAAAACCATTGACCAGGCTGCACGGTATAATACAAGTTATAATGCAAGATATGTGATGCTCACCAATGGAATAGACGTAATATCTTGTAGTATAAATCATGCGAAAAGAACAGTGGAAATTTTAAAAGAGATTCCTGACTATTCTGGTTTTATATAAATTCTCGGCAAAGGTCAGTGGCTTGATATTTGCATGGTGAGATTAACTAAAAACATTTAATTATGAAAAAAACTCTTCTTTTTACCTTGTCACTGCTGGTAGTGAGCATGTTCACCTTCGCCCAGGACAGCACAAAAAAAGTAATGAAAACAAAAGTGCACCATTCATCAAAAAAATACAAGGCCAAGACAAAAACCCTTGGTCAGAAAATTGATACAGGTGCAAAAAAGGTTGGTAATTTTACAGCCAATCAAGCAGTAGGTCTGGCCTCTGATGTTACAACCAGTCGCGACAAATCAATGCATGGCCCAAATGATGAAAAAGTTTTCAATGGTAAGCGCGGTGGCAAATACTATATAAACGCAAAGGGAAAGAAAATTTATTTAAAGAAAGATAAAAAGCTCTAAAGTGCTGATTGTTTTATAGAATAAAGGGGAAGGAAATATGTATTTCCTTCCCCTTTATTTTGAGTGCCCGGCGTAAAGCCCTGGAATATTGTACTCTTAAATTTAATGTGCTATTCCGTTTTTTGCTCATTATTTATTTCAGCAATCATTATTTCAAGCTGCTCTATTTTAATAAGTGCATCTGCTTTTTTGCGCTGCTCAAACTCAATAACAGCTGGCTTGGCATTTTGCATAAATTTTTCATTCGTCAGTTTTTTCTCTACTGAAACCAAAAAACCCCTGGTATAAACTAACTCCTGTTCAGACTTTGCAAGTTCAGCATTCAGGTCAATTACATTACCTAATTCAACAAAAAACTCTTCCTGTTTGATAAGTATCGAAGTACTTGATGCAGGTTTTTCTTCAATAATTTCAATGGCTGAAAAATTTCCAATCTTTCCCATTAATTCGGCCCAACCTGGCTGAAATAAAAGAGCCGATTTCTTAATTGATACTTTCAGTATTTCTTTAGGAGATACTGAATACGTATTGCGCAGGTTTCTAATCTCAGTAATCAGGGGTCTGATAATTTGCTCAAGAAATGTAGCTTCATTTGACTGAGCCTTTGTCAAAGGTGTTGACAAGGGCCATGTTTCAAACATTATCGTTTCTGAGTTTCTATCCTCATTTAGCTCATGCCATAGTTCTTCAGTGATAAAGGGCATGAAGGGATGTAAAACTTTTAAAATTTCTTCAAAAAACAAAATACTTTGCTTCAGCGTCTCACCATCAATCTGCTCACCAAAAGGTGGCTTTATCAGTTCAAGATACCAGGAACAATAGTCATCCCAGATAAGCTTGTAAATAGCCATGATAGCTTCAGAGAGCCTGTACTGGTCAAATAAACCCGGCAATTCTGCCAGTAGATTCTGGAGTAACCCGTTAAAGCCATTAACGGCAACCTTACAATAATCAGGTTGGATTAAAGGCCTTTCAACAAAAATCCCATGAACTGCATTTTCAGTGTCACCCGCCAATTTAGGTTCTGCCCAGCTTTTAACCAGTCTGAAAGCATTCCAGATTTTATTGGCAAAATTTCGTCCTTGTTCAATTAATGATTCATCATATATAAGATCATTGCCCGCAGGCGAACTGAAAAGTAAACCAGTGCGCACCGCATCGGCACCAAACTGTTCGATCAGTACAAGAGGATCGGGTGAATTACCCAGAGATTTTGACATCTTACGACCTTGCTTGTCTCTGATAATTCCTGTCAGATAAACATGCTTGAAGGGAATTTCATTGCGAAACTCAAGACCCGCCATAATCATACGTGCTACCCAGAAAAATAAGATTTCTGGAGCAGTAACCAGATCATCAGTTGGGTAATAGTAACTAATATCTTTATTTGAAGGATCTTTAAAACCGTCAAAAACAGAGATCGGCCATAACCACGATGAGAACCAGGTATCTACAACATCTTCATCCTGACGAATATTGGCATGTCCAAGACCCTTACTTTTAAAAAGTTCAAGCGCCTTCTTTTCATTACTGGCTACTACCCAGTCGCCCTGTTCATTATACCAGGCAGGGATACGTTGCCCCCACCATAGTTGCCTTGAAATACACCAGTCATGTACGTTTTCGATCCAATGCTTATAGGTATTCAGAAATTTAGCTGGGATAAGCGAGATACTACCATCAACGACAGCCGTAAGAGCAGGCCCACTCATTTTTTTCATTTCTACAAACCACTGCATCGAAAGTCTTGGTTCAATAACGGCATCGGTACGTTCAGAAAAACCTATTTGACTGCTATAATCTTGAACTTTTTCAAGAAAACCCTGATTTTTAAGTTCAACGGCAATCTGCTTGCGCGCTACGAACCTATCTATGCCGACATATAGAATAGCTTTTTCATTTAAAGTACCGTCTTCACTCAAAATATCAAGCACAGGTAGCTTATGACGTAATCCAATCTCATAATCATTCAAATCATGGGCAGGTGTTACCTTCAGGCAACCTGTACCAAAATCCATCGACACATAGGCGTCTTCAATAACCGGAATAACCCTGTCAAGCAAGGGGATATGCACCGTTTTACCTTTAATTGCCGCATACCTCGGGTCAGCCGGATTTACCGCTATGGCTGCATCAGCCATAATGGTCTCTGGTCTGGTAGTTGCAACCTGCAAAAAACCAGAGCCATCGGTGAAGGGATAATTAATAAAATATAGCTTTTGATTTACGGTTTTTCGGATAACCTCTTCATCAGAAACAGCTGTTCTTCCCATCGGGTCCCAGTTAACCATTCTGATACCACGATAGATATAGCCTTTATTGAAGAGATCTACGAATACATCGGTAACCGCCTCTGATAAACTTTCTTCCATGGTAAACCGGGTACGATCCCAGTCGCAACTGGCACCCAGTTTCTTTAGCTGTTCAAGAATAATACCCCCATACTTCTCTTTCCATAAAAAAGCTTCTTCGAGAAACTTCTCCCTACCGAGATTCTCTTTAGAAAGGCCCTTTTCTTTTAGCAAGGCAACAACCTTCGCTTCTGTAGCAATTGAGGCATGATCAGTACCAGGCACCCAGCAGGCATTTTTACCTAACATTCTGGCTCTGCGAACCAGCACATCCTGAATCGTATTGTTTAACATATGGCCCATATGCAGAATACCAGTAACATTGGGTGGAGGCATTACGATGGTATAAGCTTCTTGCTTATTAATAGCGTCAGGTTCTGGAGCTTCTGAATGAAAAAACTTTTTTTCAAGCCAGTGTGCATACCATTTAGACTCAATGGCCGATGGCTGATAGGTTTTAGGAATACTCATGAATGTTCAAATTTAGAAAAAGGAAGCATTATTTTTTTGGATAAACGATTAGTGCAAACGTGATACTAGTTTAAGCCGGGCTAACTATTGCTGGGCTAAATCCAGGTCTGGTAAAAATGAATCGAATTTGTTTTTTTGGACAACTTTTTAAATAATCTGGTGTTTAATTTTTGAATTTCAACACAAACTAAAATGCAGCCACCTGCAAGCTCTGATAAAGTACACCTGAACACTATTGCCGATAAAAAATTACCTGCATTGAAATTTGACTGGAACAAGGAAATTCTAACAACTGAAACTATTATTACCGACAATTATAAAAATACCGAAAATGTGAGGGTCTTTTTTGCTGCTCAAATTGGTGATCATTTTTATTTTACTGTCGAGTTTATGAACTGGATAAAACATCATGCTGGTCAGCCTTTGTCTAATGCCATTCTGCGCTGGGAAGAGCTAAGAGAAAAGAAAAAAGACAATACGTTTAAGTCAGAAATAACCAGCCAACTTGAATATAACCGGTATATACGCATGTGCCTGGCGGCAAATCCTGAGCTTACACTTGCTGATGCAATAAAATACTGGAAACTAAAAAGGGTACGTAAAGAAGGTAGAATATACGATAAAACTGATCTTGATCTAAAATAATGAATCCCTGTTGACTAGATCTTTTTCAATGTAAAAAATTTAATGATTAGTTTGAATTAAATATTAAATGGAAGGAAAACTTACCATCCTACCTACACTCGATGGTAGTTTAACATTTTATAATCAGACCATTCACCAAAGTTACCATTCAGTAAATGGGGCATTGCAAGAGGCTAGACATGTATTTCTGGAAAATGGACTTTTTCAATACTTGCAGGTATTTCCCAAAAAAGAAATTAGTATTCTTGAGGTAGGTTTTGGAGCAGGGCTGAACTTTATGGTGACGGCTGATTACTGCGAAACTCAGGATATCACCCTTAATTATACGGGGCTAGAACCTTACCCGATTGATCGGGCGCTTATGATAGAAAGCCATTATAATAAATGGATCAATCATCAGAAACTATGGAATAATTTCATTTCAACCTATAAAGGTGCACTCAGCCTTATAGAGATGCAACTTTCAACTTTAATAAAGTTAAGGTTTGAAAAGATTTTACTCGAAGCATTTAAAAGTGATAAAAAATTCGATCTCATATACTACGATGCCTTTGCACCTGCTACACAGCCCGAACTTTGGGAACGTGATTCTATCTTACATGCCCTTTCTATGCTGGCCGATAACGGGATGTTTGTCAGTTACAGTATAACAGGCAATCTTAAACGAATACTTCGTGCCGAAGGGTTTACTGTCGAAAAACCCAAAGGTGCTGCCGGAAAAAGAGAAATGGTAAGGGCTTATAAACCTACTGTCGTAAATGCATAAGTAGTTACCTGTCCAAATTGACTGCTCAAAGGTGAGCTAATCAGCGCTCAAACATGTTAGAGACCAGAAAGGGAAGAAGGCATCACATTCTGATAATTATCTCTGTCAAACGCTTCATGGCTTAATCTATTTAATTACACTGAAATAATTTTTGTCTTATCACCCAATACATAGCTTGATTAAATCAGAGAAGGGTTCATATTGGTAACACCTCCCCCATCTGCCAAATGGCAGGAAAGGCAATTTTTTGTAAAGATTTTTTCCTGACAGTACCGACTAAGCAAGTATCGAAGAGTTTTCAGTAGGTACTACCTTTTTTGTCTGGGCCAATAAGGCCAGTGAACTTACCTACTTATTAAACCTATAACAATTTTTTCTGGAACGTCTGGATTGATGACTTCATTTTTCTCATTTAGCTTGTACATGAATGCCTCAGAATCGGAAGATGTACAGATAACCGTTTTTAATTTTTACTCCGGTTCTAAAGAAATCACCAAATACAGTAGTACCTGTTGCCGTTCCGTTATTTTGGGTTAGATAAAATTTGCCTTTACCATTTTTAAGTTTGCCAAGGCGCACATCAATATTGCATTGAGGGGTGATATCAAGATGCCTTGTACGGCCAAGATTTTCAGCTATCACAGTTGCCTGAAAGCCTGCTGGTGTTTTAAGACCTGCGTTCAGTGCTGGCTGGGCAGAAACCTGTTGTGTTATGGCAATTAATACAAGCCCGGTATACAGTGATTTGAAAGATACTTTTAGCAGGTCACATTTCCCAGATTGAATAAATAAGTTTTTCATCGTTGTTCATGCATTTATAAAATGCAAAAGTATGAGTATAAAAATGGGCTAAAACTTTGCCGATTTGTTTTCTTTTCGAGATAAAAGAATGTTACGAAGCAAGTTAATACTCCTTTTAAGTAAATTTGCCACTAATCCCAGCAAACTATTTATATGAACCAGGCAACCGAAGCATTCCAGCGTTTATTGACAATTATGAATGAACTCAGAGAGAAATGCCCTTGGGATAAAAAGCAAACAATGGAAAGCCTTCGACACCTGAGTATCGAAGAGTTATACGAACTGTCTGATGCCATACTTGAAAGCGATAGAGAAGAGATTAAGAAAGAACTGGGTGATGTGATGATGCATCTTGTCTTTTATGCTAAAATAGCCAGTGAAAATGGGTGGTTTGAAATGAAAGATGTACTTGATTCAGTTTGTGAAAAACTCATTTACCGTCATCCTCATATTTATGGTGATGTAATGGTGAAAGATGAACATGAGGTAAAGCAGAACTGGGAACAACTTAAGTTAAAAGAGAAAGGCGCAAACGGAGAGAAAAAAAAATCGGTATTGCAGGGTGTGCCTGCTTCTCTTCCTGCATTAGTGAAAGCCTTCAGGATTCAGGAGAAAGTTGCAGCTGTTGGTTTTGACTGGACTGCCAAAGAGCAGGTCTGGGCAAAGGTTGAAGAGGAACTTGCTGAATTTAAGGCAGAAAAAAGCCTCGTAGAAAATCGGAACCAGGAGCATATTGAAGGTGAATTTGGTGATTTGCTCTTTTCACTCATCAACTATGGGCGTTTTTTAAATATCAATGCCGAAGATGCCCTTGAAAAAACAAATCGAAAATTTATCAGAAGGTTTAACTACATAGAAGAGCGGGCCGCTGATGCAGGAATTGCCCTGGCACCCGGCAAGCTGACCGAAATGGACGCATGGTGGAATGAAGCTAAGAAATTATCTCTGTAAATTATGGCCTAATTTTCCTACTTTTGCAACCCGTAGGGCTTGTACTAATCTGGCATTATCGGCTTTCCATAAGCCAACTCCGCAATTCACAAGCCTAAAAAACTTAAAACACAGCCATGACTAAATACATATTTGTAACCGGAGGAGTTACGTCCTCTCTTGGGAAAGGTATTATTTCGGCTTCACTGGCAAAATTATTGCAAGCCCGGGGTTACTCAGTTACCATTCAAAAATTTGATCCATATATAAATATAGATCCTGGCACACTAAATCCATATGAACATGGAGAATGCTATGTGACAGAAGATGGTGCTGAAACAGATCTTGACCTTGGCCATTATGAACGTTTCCTGAATGTTCCTACTTCCCAGGCAAATAATATAACCACCGGCCGTATTTATCAGAATGTAATTAGCAAAGAACGCGAAGGCGCCTATCTGGGTAAAACGGTGCAGGTAGTCCCGCATATTACAGATGAAATCAAACGCAATATTCGCATACTTGGTGAAAACCACGGGTTTGATATAGTTATCACTGAACTGGGTGGCACAGTCGGAGATATTGAATCTTTACCTTACATAGAAGCAGTAAGACAGTTCAGATGGGAATTGGGTAGTAACAATACCCTCGTGATACATCTTACGCTAGTACCTTATCTGGCAGCTGCGGGTGAACTTAAAACGAAACCTACCCAGCATTCGGTTAAAATGCTGCTTGAATATGGAATTCAACCTGATATTCTGGTATGCCGTACCGAGCACCATATGTCGCCAGATGTAAGAAAGAAAATCGCGCTTTTTTGTAATGTCAATATCAATGCAGTCATCGAATCAATAGATGCCAAAACCATCTATGACGTGCCGCTCTTGATGTATAAAGAGCAACTAGACAAAATTGTACTTGCTAAGCTTAAACTGCCTTTAAAATCTGAACCCCATCTTGAATCATGGAAAGAATTTTTGGGGCGCCTTAAAAATCCGACTTCAGAAGTTAAAATCGCACTGGTTGGTAAATATGTTGAGCTTCCAGATGCTTATAAATCTATTTCAGAAGCCTTCATACATGCCGGTGCTAGAAATGAATGTAAAGTAGTCGTTGAGTTTATACATTCAGAATTCATCAATGATGAAAATGTGCGTGAGAAGTTGAGCAATAAAGACGGACTGTTGGTAGCACCTGGTTTTGGTGCCCGTGGTATTGAAGGAAAAATATCGAGTATTAAATTCGCCCGTGAAAACAATATCCCCTTCCTCGGGATTTGTCTGGGTATGCAATGTGCGGCAATTGAATTTGCCAGAAATGTGCTCGGGCTTGCAGATGCACATTCTACAGAAATGAATCCTGAAACTACAAACCCGGTAATTTCATTAATGGAAGAACAAAAGAGTATAACTAATAAAGGCGGAACTATGCGTCTGGGGGCATATCCTTGTGAACTTAAAAAGGGAACCAAGGCATTTTCAGTATATGGTAAAAACAGAATCATGGAGCGTCATCGTCATCGCTATGAGTTTAATAGCACCTATATTGATCAGTTTAATGAGGCTGGTATGATTACTTCGGGTATTAACCCTGAGAATAAACTGGTAGAAATGATAGAATATAAAAACCATCCGTGGTTTGTCGCAGGGCAGTTTCACCCGGAACTAAAAAGTACTGTTGATAATCCACATCCCTTGTTTGTGAAGTTTGTTGAAGCTGCAAAAATACATCAGCAACAACTTATCAGAAAAATCGACCACTCAAAAGAAAAAATAATATAAAATTAAGCCTTAATTTCGCGCAATCAGGTGAGAAGATAGAATACTTACTTTTTGTCTGAAATCAGGAAACACAAACTGCAGCATACATGGATAGGAACACCTTTACAGGTTTATTTTTAATTGCGCTTATATTATTAGGTTTCAGCTATTTCATGCAGCCCTCAAAACTTGAACTTAAACGCGAGCAAATGCGTCAGGATTCAATTGCTGCATCAAAACGTGGAACCCCAATTTCGAGTTTACCCTCAGTTATAAAGACCGAAAATACCAGCATTGCAATTGATAGCAGCGCAAAAATTATTCCTGTTGGCCCCTTTTCAGCTTCGATAGCAGGTAAAGAAGAATTTATTACGCTTGAAAATGATGTAATGAAGATCACCCTGAGTACAAGGGGTGGTAGAATTTATAGCTCCCAGCTGAAAAAATTTAAAACCTATTTCGGTCAGCCTCTTATCTTATTAAATGGCCCCCAGAATATCTTCGGGCTGAATTTTACAGCCGAAGGCAAAAGCATAAATACCAATAATCTCTTTTTTAAACCTACTAACCCAGCTGTACAGGTTTTAGGAAGAGACAGTTCAGGCATCACCCTTCGCCTTTCTAATAATGCCAGTCAATATATTGATTATGCATATTCTCTGAAAAAAGGATCTTACCTGATCGGTTTTTCTATCAGTGCAGTTAACCTGAATGATGTTATCAATGCCCGTAATAACACGGTTTTATTAAGGTGGAAGAATGATATTTTACCTCTTGAAAAAGGTGATGAAGTACCTTATACTACTGTCAAGACCAGAAACGATCAGCATGATATTGATGAGTTAAAAAGCAATAAAGACGATACTAAAAAATCTGAACACCCGGTAGAATGGGTTTCATTCAAGCAAAAGTTTTTCTCGATGGTCCTGATACCACAAAAAAAATTTTCAGCAGTTGAATCTTCTGATTTTCAGGAAGTCAGTAAACCGCTGGTTAAGACCCTGACAGCTGATATTGCAATCCCGTTTACGAAAGAGACTAATCAGCAGGTAAATATGCGTATTTACATGGGTCCAAATGACTTCAAAGGATTAAAACGCATTGGTGTTGGTCTTGAAGAACAGATCGATCTGGGCTGGGGACCGCTTAAACTGATCAACCGGTTTGCAGTTATTCCAGTATTTGATTTACTATCAAAACTGAATTTGAACTATGGTATAATTATCCTGATTTTAACTTTACTACTAAAAGCGGTTTTATTTCCACTCACCTATAAATCATACCTGAGCACGGCAAAAATGCGGATCATCAAGCCAGAAATGGATGAGATCAAGGAGAAAATTGGTGATGGTGACCCTACCCGTTTACAGCAAGAGTATCTCAAACTCTATAAAAAAGCAGGTGTCAACCCCTTGGGTGGCTGTTTGCCAATGCTACTTCAGATGCCGATCTTATTTGCTTTCTACAGGTTCTTTCCTAATGCTTTTGAATTAAGGCAGCAGAAATTCCTGTTTATGGAAGATTTATCAACTTATGACTCTGTCATTCACTGGACAAGTAGCATTCCGGTATTCGGAAATCACCTGAGTATCATGTGCGTACTGATGGCCGTGACTACCGTTATTTACTCACTCTTGAATCAGCAGGTTTCTCCTACTGGCCCGGCAGGTAACCAATTGAAATACATGAGTTATATTTTCCCGCTCTTTACTATTTCATTCCTTAATAACTTTTCATCAGGTCTGAATTATTATTATTTCCTGGCCAATATTATCACCTTTAGCTCACAGGCGCTAATTCGCAGGTTTGTTAATGACGATGAAATTCACCGCCGCATTCAGGAAAACAAGAAAAAACCTGCAATCAACAAGAAATCAAAGTTCCAGGCCAAAATTGAAGAATTAACGAAGGTTAAAACACCAGCCCAGTTAGGAACGCCAAAACTGATTTCACCCATCAGACCTTCTAAAAAGTTCTAATAATCAGCTAATACATAAAAATGGGGCTGAAGTTTAACTACTTCAGCCCCATTTTTTATGATATAGTTTATATAAATTCAGTAAGTCTACTTTATGAATGCCATCTTTAAACTATTTCATTCAGAATATGATTGCTTTCAGGGCATGATTTCACTCAGGAGTTGAATACCCCTAAGCTTCAATCACCTTATGATTTCTCAATAACCTTAGGCTTCATTTAAATGAATCTCATGCGTGATTATCGCTCCTGCCCTGCGGAGCGTTTCTGCCACTGAGCAGTATTTGGCCATTGATAGCTCAGTTGCACGTTGAACCTTATCAGCATCAAGGGTTCCCTTCAGATAATAAGAGATATGAATTTTTTCCCATAGGGCAAGTTCATTACCTTCTTCGCGATACCCATCAACAACGATCCTGAAATCATCGATCACCAACTTTTGCTTGGTCAGAATCAGTGTTACATCGATCGCTGTACACCCACCTAATGCCATCAGTAAAGATTGCATCGGTCTGATACCCGCACCTTCCCCCAGGGAGGCTGCAGATGAATCAAGTTGAACTGAATTTCCTTCCTCATTTCGGGCTTCAAAATGACAGGCTTTATTGATTCTTTGTAATTCGACTTTCATGCTATAAGATCAAGGTGTTTCAAAAGATAGATTACCGTAACTATTTTCAAAAATACTGCGTTAAAATATATAAAGAAAAACTATTATGACCACAATCCTTACACAACAGGTAATTCATGATCTTTCTGCAGATTTCCACTTATTTATTTCTATTCTGCTACCGCTGTCACTTATTTCAGTTTTTTTTACGGCTGGTGCCAAGCTAATGGAAATAAAGGGATACCAGAAATGGCCAGCAATATTTGCAGTTCTACCAATATTCTGGATTGTTCTTGGTTGGTTTGACCCAAGACCAGAAAAGTCAAGAACTATCACACTCAGACTAGCATTAGTTTTTGGCACCCTTAACACTTTTTTTCTGGGACTGTTAATTTTATATATCTAGTACAAATGGTATTCTGAATAGAATAACTTAAGACTGATATCATTCCAGTAAACACCAGCTTCTGATTCGTGTTTGCTGGCCGCAGGGAACAAGCTGAACAAAAACGACCAGCTGTTTATGTCTATATCCTGACGATCAGGCCCGGTAAATTCGTTCGTGAATCGGTTATACCAGCTGAAACTTCGTACACATCAATCTCATGCCTGGCATCATGAAATAATAGCTCATTTATTTTATCTACTGAACTATCTTCAGACAGCCAGTATAATGCATCATCTCCGACCAGTGTAAGCGGCATATCGGCTCTTAAATCTGTCAGTGCCGCCGATGCCTTTGTTGTAATAATGGTAAAACTATTCATCCGCTCTCCGGTACGTTTATCAACACTTGCTTCATACAGACCCGCCAGTAGCGTAAAGGGTTCTTCTTTGACTTTTACATGGTAGGCAATCTGCCCATTATCAGTTGACTTCCACTCATAATATCCGGAAGTCACAATAATGCAGCGTTGAGATTTGAGCATGTTGCGTAAAACAGGACGCTTAGAGATTTTTGCTGCTTCAATATTGAACATATTTGCTGCAGTAATACCTGTTTTATACCAAGGCGAAATTAAACCCCATTTGAAAAGATTTATGGTATGCTTATCCTGGCAAGTAACAATAGGGAGATATTGGCCAGGTGAAGCATTGTAGTTATCTTTAAATGCATCGAGCTCAGCGCAATTTTTTATTCCAAGAAGATCTATAACCCTGTTAATCTGGTAAGCAGCGTATCTGACACACATAAAAAAATGATTTTATCGACCTTATTTTCGCTTAATTTAAAGAACATTCGTCAAGGCATAATGACTTATCAATTAATGGAATAAATTTTGCCCATAATTGTTTTTTTACTTGCTAGGAGACCCCCGACAGCGGTAAAAAATATAAAACCTGGTATGTATTATTTTACTTTGCCTTAATCTGTATTCATCTTAAAAATAACACTGAAACAACTTGAAGCCAACAGTCAGTCTGCCATTTTATGCACGCCTACCTCTCATTCTTATCAGTTTAATTGCGCTGGGTTATTTAGCCATGCTGGGTCAAACAATTCTTGCCCCATTTATTCTGGGTCTATTGTTTGCAATATTGTTGCTTCCTCTTGCTTCTATTCTTGAAAAGAAACTCCGCTTTCCCAGACCTCTGGCTTCAATAGCATCAGTACTGGTGATGATACTCATTGTTTTTATTGTCGTTTATTTTATTGGCAACCAGCTTAGATTCCTGGTTTCAGCCTGGCCACGGTTAGAGACTCAACTAACTGAAGCTTTACGCAGTTTACAAGAGTGGATACATCATACTTTTCATATTGAAATATCCAGACAGGTGAAGTTTTTGAGTTCGATATCAGGTAGGGCCATGTCAGCAAGCACAAGTATGGCTACTGGTCTGCTGCTTAGTTTTTCAGGTCTCCTGCTATTCCTGATTTTCACCTTGCTTTACACCTTTTTTATATTATGCCATCGAAAAAGACTCGTTGAATTTTTGGTAAGTTCATTTAATAAAGAGAATAGCCATACAGTATTTGCCATTGTAGAACAAACCCAGTATATGGTTAAGAAATATATCATAGGCCTGTTTATAGAAATGTTTGTGGTATTTTGCATCAGTGGTATTTTACTCTGGATTGTAGGTAGCAATTTCGTCTTGCTACTTGCCTTGATAACAGGTATTTTCAATGTAATTCCTTACATAGGAATCTTTACTGCGCTTTTACTTAGCGCGTTAATTACTTTTGCCACAGGTACCGCAGTTAAGGCTCTCTTTGCCGCTCTTTCTATTTTACTGGTACATATCATTGATAGCAATTTTCTTATGCCAGTAATTCTAGGTTCTAAGGTGAGAATTAATGCCCTGATCATCATAATTGGGGTAATTATTGGGGAAATGATTTGGGGAATCTCTGGTATGTTCGTGGCAATACCCATTATTGCCATCATGAAAATTATTTCAGACAATGTTGAAAGCCTAGAACCCTGGGCAATTTTACTGGGTGATGAAGAAAAAGATATGAGCAAAAAGAAAAGTATTCTAACCCGTTTAAAGCAAAGAATGATCATGTTAAGGCAAAAGAACAAAGTTTGACAAGTCTTTTACTTGATCGAGCCTGTACCTGCACGTTATTATTTGCCCGTAACCGGGTCTAATAATTTCATTTGGATGCATTTGGCCTGCAAATTGATAATTCCAAAATCGTTGCAGTTTTTTTTGCGTACAGAAATTTCTGGCCTTGAATAAAAGAATATAGCACACCAATTAAATTAGTTCTACCCGAATGGCCGCAGAGCAGCAAGTTAACCAAGTTGTAAAAGATAGCTGGTACCGGAAATTTCTTGAAGAAGCAGGAAGTCAGATCTTGTTTCTGGGAGGTTTTTTTAGAAACTTATTCAAACCAGGTTTTGAATGGTCAGAATTTATCAGACAGTGCTATCAGATTGGCTATAAGTCATTTCAACTGGTAGGCATCACGGGTCTTATTCTGGGTCTTGTAATGACCTTGCAGTCTCTACCCACCCTGAAATCTTTTGGCGCAGAAAGTTTTGTGCCCAGTATGGTTGCTATTTCAATTGTTCGGGAAATTGGCCCTGTCATAATTGCCTTGATTTGTGCCGGCAAGGTTGCTTCCGGTATAGGAGCTGAACTCGGGAGTATGAATGTGACAGAACAAATTGATGCCATGGAAGTCTCAGGTGCAAATCCTACTCAGTTTCTGGTAGTTACCCGAATTTTAGCCTGCACCATCATGGTACCCTTGCTTACAATACTATCTGACGCACTCTCATTGGTTGGTGGTTTTATCGCCTCAAACATTGGTGGCAATGTTTCAGCTCTGCTCTACTTCAATAAAGCGCTGGCATCATTAGGGTTCACCGATATTTTTCCTGCCACCATTAAGACCGTGCTATTTGGTTTTGCCATTGGTTTCATAGGCTGTTATAAGGGCTATAACTCGAACAGAGGTACTGAAAGTGTTGGAATAGCGGCTAATTCAGCCGTTGTAAGTGCATCCCTGTGGATCATAGTAATTGATGCCGTAGCCGTTGAACTGACAAGTCTGATCGTTTACTAGGATGGAAGAGAAAGCAAAGAAATCTCAGTCGAATTCAATCAGAAAAGACGCCACACCTATGGCCGGGACACCAGATACTGACAGTGTTCACAAGAGTAAGATCGTAAAAAATAAGACGGCCCAGGATTCTGAGATTGTTATTAAAATCAAGGGGTTGAAAAAGAAATTTGGTTCAAAAGAAGTACTCAAAAATATAAACCTAGAAGTTCATAAAGGAGAAAATGTAGTTGTTTTGGGTCGCTCAGGGCAGGGTAAATCTGTAACTATTAAATGTATAGTAGGCCTGTTAAGGCCTGACGCGGGTACACTTGAAGTACTCGGCAAAGAAATCACGTCTTTGAGTGAAGATGAGCTTCGTGGGGTTCGTGAAAAGGTAGGCTTTCTATTTCAGGGTGCAGCTCTTTACGACTCGATGACGGTACGCCAAAATCTTGAATTTCCGCTTAAACGGGTGCTAAAGCTCAAAGATCAGACAGAAATAGATAAAAGGGTAGAAGAAATGCTGACCAATGTCGGTCTCGCTGATTCAATAGATAAAATGCCTTCAGATTTATCCGGAGGGATGAAAAAACGAATCGGCCTGGCACGCACTCTGATTCTGAATCCAGGAATCATGCTTTATGATGAGCCTACAACAGGGCTTGATCCGATTACCTCCCGGGAAATCAGTAATCTTATGCTTGAAATGCAAAAGAAATACAATGTTAGTTCTATCATCATTACCCATGATATGGTATGTGCAAAAACGACCTCAAACCGTATCGTTATCATGGATAACGGTGAATTTGTTGCCGAGGGTACTTATGAAGAGCTAGAACATTCACCAAATGATTTTATAAACTCATTTTTCAGATAATTTATACCAAGGTAGAGCATCGTAGAATGCTTTAAATTTAAAAACACGATAACTGATGAACAGTACTCCTTCACAGAAAATTAGAATTGCTTTATTTACGGTTTTAGGTCTGGGTGTTTTCGCTGCCGCGATTTATTTCATAGGAATGCGAAAAAGTCTTTTTGGCAGCACCTTTAATACCTATAGTATGTTCAGCAATGTTGGTGGCCTGCAGGTTGGCAATAACGTAAGGTACGCAGGTATAAATATCGGGGTGGTACAGGCCATCCAGATTAGCTCAGATTCAAGCGTAAAAGTCAGTTACCGGATCAATGAAAATGTCAGGCAGTTTTTGAAGAAAGATGCAGTCTCAAGCATTGGTTCAGATGGTCTGATGGGCGATAAACTGGTCAATATTTCACCAGGTACAGAAAAAGCCGGACCACTCAATGATGGTGAACGTATTAATGCCCAGATGCCACTGGATTATGATAAAATTATTGCAAAGCTGGCCAGAGTGGCAGATAATGCAGATTCTATAACCTCGGCTCTCTCCGGTATTGTTGGGCAGATAAGTAAAGGTAAGGGCAGTGTAGGGCGTCTGCTATATAGCGATAAGCTGGCTAAAGGTCTTGAAAAAACAGTTTCCAGCGCTCAAAAAACCATCAGAAGTGTTGACCAGAGTTCACAAGGCTTTACCCAGAATATGAGTGCCCTGAAAAATAACTTCCTCTTACGTGGTTACTTTAAAAAGAAAGATAAAAAGAAGCAGGAAAAGCGCGATTCAATCAGGTCTGTAAGAGATTCTAATACAGCCAGAAGAAAACGTGACCGCCAGAAATAATTGATATATCTTAACATGAATTTAAATCTGAAAGCCATAGAGGCATTCGTAGGCGGTGGGTCTGCAGGCCTGGGCCTGGGAACAGCCATAGAACTTGCCTTACTGGGTGCTTCGGTAACAATAACCGGGAGAAATGAGAATACACTAACCGATGCATTAAAACTTCTTGATCAGAGAAATGGTCAGGTGCATAAATACCTGGTACTCGACTATACTGATACAACAAGTCTTAAAACGATCATTACCAGCTTTGCTGCCAAAAATAAGATTCAGATCCTGATTAATAATACAGGAGGCCCAAAGGCTGGCCGGGCAATCGATAAAAGCCCTGAAGAGTACACCGAGGCTTTTGAATCGATGGTCGCCGCCTTTATGCTTCAAATCAGTCTTTTCACCCCCCTAATGAAAGAACGGGGGTTCGGGCGCATCGTAAATATTACCTCAACTTCTACAAAAGAACCAATAGCTGACCTTGGCTTATCGAATGTTATTCGTGCAGCTGTTGCAAATCTGGGTAAAAGCCTGGCATCTGATCTGGGTGAATACGGTATAACGGTTAATAATGTATTACCCGGTTTTCATGAAACCCAGCGAATTCAATCTATCATTTCTACTAAAAGTAAGGTAGAAGGCACTGCCGAAGAAATTATTCGTAAGAACATGGTAGCACAAATTCCAGCCCGTAGATTTGGAACAACTGAAGAATTCGGAGCAATGGTTGCCTTTCTTTGTACCCCGGCAGCGGCTTATGTAAATGGGGTAAATATACCCGTCGATGGCGGTCGTCTTCTTGGTTTGTAGTTACTCATTTGGCATGATTCATGAACGATTCAGGTTCTAAAAATGACTAACATGATCAACAACGAAACAACAATCGATGTATTGAATGACCTGGTTAAGATCAATAATGATAGAATTGAGGGTTATGAAAAAGCCCTGAAAGAATTGCCTGCGGGTGATATCGATCTACGTGAGTTATTTATTTCAATGATCGATGAAAGTCATCATTACAAACAGGCCCTGGTTGAAGAAGTTCAGGTGGCTGGAGGTGATGCTGATAAAGGCGCAACAACCAGTGGAAAAATTTACCATGCTTTTATGGATGTAAAGGCTGTGTTTTCGGGTCACGATCGAAAAGCCATTCTTGGAAATTGTGAAGCGGTTGAAGATGCTGCCCAGAGCGCATACATTACAGCTTTACAGCCTAAAAGTAGTTTACCGTCTTTTTTAAAAGATTTAGTGCTTTTACAGCAGCAATCTTTAAAGGCTTCACATGATAAGATAAAATTTTTACGTGATCAGAATAGCTTATAAGATTAGTTAGAATTTTAGGTATGTGTGGAAGGTATGGAAGAACTAAAAGTGCATTTGCCGAATCAGCAGATTTAGGCAGAGAACAACAAATGCTTCTTGATTTTGGTTATAAATACCTGACTTATAATGCTGGTCCAAAAAGTCTTCAACCTGTGATAACCAGCACCAGGCCTGAAGAGCTACAGCTATTTTTATGGGGCCTTATTCCCAGAGATGCAAAAAATAAAAAGCCTGATCTTCCGTATTTTAATACCCGGGCTGAAAGCATTGAAAAAGTTTATCCATGGAAGAATATTTTTCCGAAAAACAGGTGTCTGATTCCTGCAGACTTTTTTTATGAATGGCCTAAAGTAAATGGAGTATCTTTAAAAAAAGATAGTCCCTTTTTATTCAAACGCTGTGACAGCAAGACATTTTACTTTGCAGGTATTTGGGATGCCTGGCTGAATAGTGAGACCTGGAGCTATATCCCTGGTTTTTCTATCATAACTACAACACCAAACGAACTAGTTGCAGAAATACATAATCGTATGCCTGTCATACTCGAACTTGATACATCTGAAATCTGGCTTGACCATGCAGCGACACGTGAAACACTTTTGGGCCTGCTCAAACCTTTTCCAGCTGAAGAAATGGAATCTTACCGGGTTAGTAACCGGGTCGGAAATATCCGTAATGATGATGAAAATCTCATAGACCCTGTTAACCTGATTTTCTGAGTAAAACAATTATGCCCTATTCACAATTAGAGCATAAAGAGAAATGTTCAGCACCGATTTTAAAACGATTCAGCTAGAGATTGAACAAGTTAATCCTGTTACATACAGCAAGACTCGAAACTTCATAGACGGTTCGGTTTCTCATCTCTCGCCATATATTTCAAGAGGCGTGATCAGTACCCGGCAGGTTTATAAATCTCTATTAAACAAAGGATATAAATTTTATGAAATTGAAAAGCTTGTTCAGGAATTAGCCTGGCGTGATTACTGGCAGCAGGTCTGGATCAGTAAGGGAGAAGAAATTAACAATGATCTTAAGTGGGCCCAACCAGCCGTTCAGAACCATTCAATGCCCTCAAATATCATCAATGCCACAACTGGCATTGATGCAATAGATGAATCAATCAGATCATTCTATGAAACAGGATATTTGCACAATCATATGCGCATGTATATTGCATCACTGGCCTGTAATATAGGTCATTCACACTGGAAGCTTCCGGCTCAGTGGATGTATTATAATTTACTAGATGCTGATTGGGCAAGTAACGGCTTGAGCTGGCAATGGGTAGCCGGTTCAAATAGTAGCAAACAGTATGTTGCCAACCAGGAAAATATTAACAAGTATTCTAAGCGATATCAACGGTCTACTTTTCTAGATGTTTCTTATGAACAATTACCCCCTGATACCGTACCAAGTGCATTAAAACAAGTTAGTAAACCAGAGCTGGTTACAGTTCTGCCAAAAAATCACGCAATTGAAATTGATGAAAGCCTTCCGACTTATATCTATAACTTCTACAACCTCGATCCTCAATGGCATGAAGACACTAAGGCTAATCGGATTTTGCTGCTTGAGCCTTCACATTTCTCTGTCTATCCGGTAGCCGAGCATACGATTGAGTTTATTCTCAAACTGGCAGAAAATATTCTGGGTGTGCAAATTTTTACCGGAGAGTTTTATGAGCTCGTTAAAAAAAATACTTTGAGCAAGATTTTTTATAAAGAGCATCCGTTGAACAAGCATTATAAAGGAACCGAAGAGCCACGTGACTGGATGTTTAAGGTAAAAGGATATTATCCTTCTTTTTTTGCTTACTGGAAGCAGTGTGCCAAGCAACTTCCCAATGAAGGGAGTTAAAAAAGAAAATCTGCCACAGAAGATTTGCATCGTCTGTGGCAGACCATTTACATGGAGAAAAAAATGGGAGAAAAACTGGCCCGAAGTAAAATATTGCAGTGATGGCTGCAGGATGAAGAAATGAATTTTAACAGTATATGAAGGCATCAGAAATACTCATTTTCAACGCACTTACTGCTGCCGATCAAGACAGGCTCATTGAGATGGCTTGGGAAGACAGAACTCCCTTTGAGGCCATTGAAATTCAGTTTGGGCTGAAAGAAAAAGATGTTATCAGCTTCATGCGAAAGAATTCAAAGCCTTCAAGTTTTAGAATGTGGAGAGCGCGAATGAAAGGGCGGCAAACAAAGCATAGCATATTGAATACTGGCCTGGATGAACGATTTAAATGCAGCCGGCAGCGCTCGATTAGCAGTAATAAAATATCAAAGAGATAATTTTTTATTGATATCATACGTTTATTCCCAGCCATTGTAGTAATTCTTCAAACTTGACCTTGTTTGGGGGTATTACACCATGGTATAAGACTTCATGCATCAATTTTTGCTCTATATAAAGGTAGGTTTTACCTACTTCAAGCCTGATATCACCCCAGTGAATAAAAGTAGCCTCTTCACGCTTTTTTTTAAAAGATGATTGAGAGCCACCTGTTAATGTTGCACCCCTATTTGTCATTAAATCGATTACCATTTCAGATCGGGTCATAATACTAACAAAATTAGCATTTACTTAACGTAGAGCTATCAACTTTTCGTGAATATATTTGATACACTTCATTTAAGTGCTGTAGAAGTATCTGAAGAGGTGATTTGCAATTTTAATTAATAGGCCCATTTACCATCAATGTTTAAATTAAATTCAGTTGACTAACTACTCAGATCAAAACCTTCTTGATATTCTATTGCAGTCACCTAATCCTATTGCAATCTATTTTGGCAAAGAACTGGTAATTCAAATTGCCAATCTGGAGATGATGCGTTTTTTAGGTCAAGATCAGTCGATCATTGGAATGCCCCTTGGTATCGCTCTTGCAGGTATTGAACAGCAGAAGTTTCTCAGCATTGTGCAATCCGTTTGGGATTCAGAAATTAGTAATCAGGTCAAAGATTCAATTGTTCGTATAAACGTTGACAGACAGCTACACTCTTTTTATTATGATAGTACGTTCCAGATAATCTTTGATCATCAGGGTAAAGCTACAGCTATTCTACATACGGCTACCGATGTTACAGAACGTCATATGCAGCGTATAGCATTAGAAAAGGCGAATGTTCAGGTAGGAATTTTAAACATAGAAGAGCTTCTTGTTGCTGAACTCGAAGCCAACAATAAACAGCTGCACGCGTCAAACAAACAGCTTCTGTTGCAACAGTCTAACCATGAAACGGCTGTATCGAAGCTGAATACTACAATAGAAACAATACGCAGGGCGCTTGCCCAAAGTCAGGGTAGAATAAGTTATATGCTTGATGACGCTCCTGTTGCCATTGCTGTTTTCACAGGCAGGGATCTGGTTATAGAAACGGCTAACAAAAACATACTGAGCGTCTGGGGTAAAGATGATTCAGTTTTAGGTCAAAAACTTCATCTTACTCTACCTGAGCTTGAAGGTCAGCCATTTTTACAGTTACTCGATAATGTATTCACTACGGGTCAGCCCTATTATGCTTATGAGGCAAAAATAAAGTTCAAACGGGATAATAAATTTGAAGATGTTTACTCAAATTTCGTTTACCAGCCGCTAAAAAATGCTGCTGGTGAAACCAAGTCTATCATGATCGTTTCAACTATCATTACAGAACAGGTTAAGGCTAAAAAAGAACTTGAGTCAGCACGTGATATTTTAAGTCTGGCTATTGATGCTGCAGGTCTGGGCACCTGGCATGCGGATCTTCAAACTGACCTGATGACAATTTCAGAAAAATCACAACATATGCATGGTATCCCTGATGGTACAACCATGACCTTTACTGATTCACTAGAAATGATTGACCCTGAATTTCGGAATGAAGTTGAGCTTAATATCAATAAGGCCATTAAAACAGGTGATAATTTTGAAAATGAATACAGGCTTAAACCACGTGATAACCGGGAACATACCTGGCTGAAATCAACAGGTAAGGTAACTTATGATCAGCTGGGAACACCCTTATTCATTACCGGAGCTATTGTCGACATCACAGATCAGGTGCTGTCACGTCAGCGTCAAGAGGAACTTAATACCGAACTCATTGACATAAACAGCGAGCTTAAAACGGCCATTGAAGAACTTGAGCTGATGAATAAGGAACTAACTGCCACCCAGCATAACCTGCAGAAAAGTCTGTTTGAACTATCTGAAAGCGAGTCTCTTAAAGAAATTGCAATCAACCAGTCTAAACTTGGTACTTGGTATATAAATACCGAAACCGATGAATTTGTGCCCTCAGCAAGGCTAAAAGAGATAATTGGTTATAAGCCTGGTGAAAAGATGCCAGCAAATGCAACCGTCATTCACATACCTTCAGAATACACTACAAATATTTTTGCACTGATAGATATTGCCATTTCTACTGGTAAAAGTTATGACCTTGAATATCCAATCATTCGTAAGTCTGATAAAAATGTACGCTGGGTAAGGGCAACCGGGAAAATTTACAAATCGATTTCAGGAAAACCAGCACATTTTTCAGGCACTATCATGGATATGACCGAGCTGCTGAATGCCAAAGAAGAGCTAAAAAAAGCAGAAGAAAGCCTGCGTATGGCAACAGATTCAGCCGAAATGGGAACCTGGTATATAGAACTTCCAGCTATCAAATTTACAGTCTCATCACGTTTTAAACAAATTTTTGGTTTTGAACCAGCTGATGAACTCACCTATGATAGCGCACTCAGCCAGATTCCGGTAGAATACAAAAAAATAGTCACTGAAGCATTGAGAACTTCTATTAATAAAGGGGGCAAATTCATACTTGAGTTTCCAATCATTGCTTTAAATAATGGTAAAATGCGCTGGGTACGGGCTATAGGTAAACTAAATTACCATCAGGATGGTAGGAACAGTCACCTTACAGGGCTACTGCATGATATTACCGAAGTTAAACAAGATGAATTACGTAAAAATGACTTCATAGGTATGGTGAGCCATGAATTGAAAACACCTTTAACCTCGCTCAAAGGTTATGTTCAGTTATTGCAGGAACGGGCAAAAATCAAGAGTGATATATTTGCCATGGCCGCACTGATTAAGGTTAATAAACAGGTCAATAAAATGACGATTTTGATCAATGACTTTTTAAATGTCTCACGATTCGAATCAGGTAAAATTTTTCTGCACAAAGAAGACTTTCTGCTCGATAATCTCACTAATGAACTTATTGAAGAAGCCAGACTAATGATTTCTACCCATGTCATTATTCATGAATGTGAATCTAAGGTTTCAATTAATGCCGACAGAGATAAGATAGGTGCTGTAATCTCGAACTTGCTCAGTAATGCAATCAAGTATTCACCCCATGGAAAAACCATTGAAATAAAGTGCAAACAGTACGAAAACCAAGCCGTGATGAGTGTTAGAGATGAAGGCATTGGTGTCAATGATAATGACATTGAAAAGCTCTTTGACCGCTATTACCGGGTTGAAAACAAACTTACCAAGACAATTTCTGGCTTCGGTATCGGTCTCTATTTATCGGCCGAAATCATACAGCGGCATGAAGGTAAAATATGGGTTGAAAGCATCCCGGGTCAGGGTTCTATTTTTTACTTCTCACTGCCACTGAACTTATCTGGATCTGACCTATTTGATGATAGTTGAATTTAGCATTTCCTCGCTGATACTGCCATTTTTTACAGAGAGAAAATAGGTATGGTTATTTATATCAATAGACATAGACCGATTATATTTCTCATCAAGAAATAAGATTCCTGCCTTATCATCGCAAGCATATCCAGCACCCAGTTTTCCACTTAACAACGCCTTAACATAGAGTGGTTTGCGGGTTGGCTCACTGTGAAAATGCGGACAATGGCTGAAGGGTAAAAAAGTTAAACCGGCTACAATTGAAAGTTTTTGTGGTCTTGAATCACTGTATCCTCCCTGAAACCAGCAAAGAGATCCTGCACTACCACCGGCCATGACAACACCCCGGCGATACGCCTTTTGTAAGATGGTATCTATTCCCTGGGCTTTCCAGAGAGCAATCATATTCAGGGTACTGCCACCCCCTACAATAATAGCATCCATTCCCATAAGCTGTTCTTCAAAGGTTTGCTGCTCTGGAGAACTATTTACCCAGATACTTAAGACCGAAGGTTCAAGTGACAGGCCCTGACAAAGGGTACTCCACATCAGTAGACTCTTCGGACTGTCGGCCGAAGCTGTAGGTAAAAAGCAAACCCTGGGTCTTGTTTTTCCAGTAAGGATAATGACCTGCTGAATAAATTCTTTCTGTAACTGCCCGCCATAAGCAAATATCTTTCGGCTAGGTTGATCTACCTTATTTTGAGCAAATAACAAACCTGAAGCAAGACATCCAATAATAAATACAGTTAAAAATCTTTTCATAACGCTTAATATAACAGTGAATACGGATTGAACGATTTGATTTTGAGATTTTAATCAAGGAAATTTTAGGGTTTTAGCCCTTATTTAGTTCCTGATTTGGTTTCGAAATCGTGATCTGATGATGGTCTTATATAATCATCTTCGATTAGTCGTTAAGAATCGAAGATAATCGGAAACTCGTTAAGCTGCCTTTCAAAATAGTTTACAAATGGAATTAAGGGCATCAAACTGATATTAATCTAAAAGTTATACCTTACAAGGATAAAACCCAGAATAAGGCTGATAATAAATCTAACAATCAAGCCCTTACCAATAAGTACCAGAAATGAAAGAGAAGCTTTCCAGGTAATAAAACTGATGCCCAGCTCACAAGGGAAGGGTAAACCAGAAAACACTTCCTTCTCCCAGTTTGCTATCGACACCTATTTGCCCCTTATGTTGTTTAATGATTTGCGAACAGATGTAAAGCCCAAGTCCTAAACCAGCATATTGTGGCCCTGCGCTGGTTACCTGATAATATCTTTCAAAAAGAAACGGCACTTTTTCTGAAGGAATACCCTCGCCTTTATCAATGACAGATACTTTTACTGAGCCTTCTAATCGTTTGATATCTATCTTTATTTCTTTTGATTTTACTGCATATTTGATAGCATTGTTTACAAGATTGATCACTATTTGCTCAATTCTAGGCTCATCAGCATAAACTTGAAGTGCTAGATCACCTTCTATGATAATTGTTACTCCATCAGCGGCAGCGTAATGACAGCTATCCTTAATTACTTCGGCCAGATTAAACATACTTTTATTTAGATGTAGTTGCCTTTCATTTGCTTTACTGGCATTTAACAGATCATTAATCAGGGAAATAAATTTATCAAGGCTGCTGTTTGATTTTTCAATAAGTTTTTTTGCCAGGGGCTCTGATAGATTACCATTCATATTATTGAGAAGTTGCAAACTTAGCTTTAAACTAGTGACAGGTGTTTTAAGTTCATGGCTGGCAATACTTATAAAATCATCCTTATGCTGCTGAAGGGCTTTAATTTCTTGTATATCAGTGGCAGTTCCAATCCAAAGTTGCTTCCGGCCCGGCTCAACAGTAATTGGCATCAAGCGTATTAAGTGCCACCGGTAGTGACCAGTTACCGCTTTTATGCGCGTTTGAAAGTCACCGCCTTTTCTGGTATTTGAAATTACCCTAAATTTATCAAGTGCATACGGTAAGTCTTCGGGATGAATTGCTTTTTTCCATTCATTTAAGTGTGCCCGCTTAAATTCAAGCCCGGTATATTCATACCAGCGCTCATTGAAAAATTTAATTTTCAATTCTATTGTATTCGTCCAAGCTATCTGTGGAAGCGTATCCATCATGGTATGAAACTTATTTTCACTTTCAACCAATGCTTTCGTGCGCCTTTTAACTCGTTCTTCCAGACCTTGATTTAGATTAGAGAGCTGCTGGTTGACCGTTTTTAACTGTAGATCCTGGATAACAAGTAATTTGTTTGCAATACTTAATTCTTTTTGTTGCGCTTTTAAATTTGCTGATAATAGAATTAGGTCAGAAGACCTTTCCTCTATAACTTTATTCTGATTCATAAGAGTGCGATTCGCTTTTTCTAACTCTTTAGTTCTTTCTACAACGGCTTTTTCAAGAATCTTTTTTTGTTCTTTCTGCTCATGTATATCAGTATTGCTACCAATCCACATACTTATTTGTCCATTTTCATTCTTTATTGGAACCGACCTGCTTAAATTCCACCTATATCCATCTTTTTTGTTTAAAATACGGCATTCAATATCAAATATATCACCAGAGAGAAGGCATCTTTGCCATGTTTGCCTGACACTTTCCAAGTCAGCAGGATAAATAGTATTCTCCCATTTCCCTTTAAGTAATTCTTCAGCGCTTAAACCTGTTTCATCCAACCATTGTTGATTAAAAAAAGTATCGTTACCCTGACTACCAGATGTACTTATTTTTTGAGGCATGCAGTCAACAAGCAAACGAAACTTTTTTTCATTTTGCCTAATTAATTCTTCAGCTCTGCGCTGCTTAGTAATATCGGTATGAACACTTACCCATTCAAGAACTACGCCATCGGCATTTAGCAATGGGATTGCACTAATTGAAAATTGACCCCAGCTGCCGTCTTTTAATTTAAGACGGTGCTCGTAGGATACCCTTTTTTTAGTTTCCAGGGCATTCACCCAAATCTCCATTGTTTGGGCAACATCTTCAGGATGTATCACATTAGACCAGCCATACCCCTTGTATTCATCATAGCTTTGAGATGTCAGACTTGCCCAGGAAGGTTGAATATCATCTACTTCTCCTTTCGAATTTGTTGTCCATAATGTACCCTGGATAGCTGCTACTGCAGCCTGAAAGCGGCCTTCACTTTCTTCAATTTTCTTACGGGCAAGTACCATTTCTGTAACCTCATACGCGATAGTAATCACTCCGGAAATACTTTCATCGGCTTCAAGATGAGTTTGAAAAACGACATTAAAATAACGGTTCAAGATCACTCCATTATGTTCTACCAGTGCAAGTACTTCATTGGCATATACAGGAATACCAGTGTTATAAACCTGAGAAATCATAGCGGGAAAAATCTGATTTTTTAATTCAGGTAAGATTTCAAGTAATGGCTTTCCTTCGATAAATTCACCTTTGCCCCAAAAATCTTTTATCAGATCATTGGCTAGGGTAACCACTTGATTCTCACCTTTCATGATTGAAAAGGCAAAGGGTGATTTCATCAGCATCATATAAAAGCGCTTGTTGGTTGCCTCAATTTTCTTTAATGTATTTTCTTTTACTTCAAGCTGCTCAGCTACGTTCTTTTTCAAAGTAACCTGAGCAGTAACTTCATAAGCGATGACAGTTACACCCGAAATTGTTTCGTCTGCTTCGAGATATGGTTGATAAATAAAATTATAGTAAAAATCTTCTTTTTTATCGCCCCTATATAATTGGGTAAGCACCTCATCTCCATAAAAAGGTATACCAGTATCATAGACCCCTTTTATCAAACCAGGGAAAGCGCTATCTTTTAATTCGGATAATATGTCAAATAGGGGCCTTCCCTCAATCTGACAACTTTTTCCCCATAATTTTTTTATGCTATCATTTGCCTGAGTAACAATCATTTCCTGACCTTTAAATACAGCAAAAGCAAAAGGCGATTTCATTAGAAGCATGGTATATCTCTTTTCACTATCGCGCAGCAGACTTATTAATTTTTTATCCGTCTCAGATTCTTCTTTCAGCTTTTGATGTTGAGTAACGTCTTCAAGCCGCTGTATAATACATTCTACCTCGTTGAACTCATCTAATACCGGTGAATGGCAGAAACTCAAATATTTAATAGTTTCCCCTTCGCCCTGCGATGAAAGTTTTGGTTTGGAATACTGTATAACCGAGGCTGTATGTGAGGTTTTATTCTTCATTGCGCAGTCAATTGAACTACATATTATGGCTTGGGAATTGCCTGAAGAATGACCCTGGTTATTCGGGAAAATTTCATAAATTTTTTTGCCGATGATCTCATCCCTGATTGTTTTGGTTTCCTCGAGATAACTGTCAGAGGCTGCAACTATAATATAATGATCGGCTATCATAACCAATGGTAAATATGATTGCTCAAAAGATGCTTTGTAATTAATGCCCATTCTTTAAAAGATTGTATTTAGCCGAATTGTATAGTAAAGAACTAATTAGTTTAATAAATGACTTGATGCTGAACATTTACCCGTTTGTAAACAACAAACCCATTTAAGTTTGCAAGCCACTTTAATAAAGAAATAGTCATTGTAAATTCTTGCAAGTTTATCATTATACTTTTTCTTAGAAACTCAGGTAGCAGTAAAAAGTAGGGTCTGGATGCCAGTATACTAAAAAAATTGCTAGGGCTAGTTACTCTAAGTATCTTCTATCGTTAGAAGTGCAGTATTTATGAATACTAAAAAAACTAAAGTAAATTTTTTAACAAATTTTTAAAATGAAAGTTTTAATTTAATATCGGAAAAAATACTCTTCATTAGTTCGCTTCAGGTTCCTAACTAAACAAGTTAAACAAACACATAGCTTGTGTTATATGGAAATGTACAATAGAATTACTTACCAGCAGAGGGAGGTAGATATAACCTCCCCTTCTAACGGTTTGATTTACTGCTCGATAAAACGTGAACTAGGCCGAAATGCAAGCACTATTTCCCGGGAAGTATGTTTGTACCAGTCGTCTACTGAGCAGTATTGTCCACTCCTGAATGGCTTTTAGTCCAAGTGGCTGAGTTTACTGGATAGATGATAGTACTGACCCACTTTGGTCAGTACAGGGATTTTATTTATAGCTTTTTACCTGCAAGTTCTTGAAATTCTAGTTCATCCAAGCTTTTTTTCACATAATTATTTTTCCATCTTTTTAATAAGATTCCTGATCCTTTATGTGCCTGATTCGGGGTTAAAAAATCACAAGAAGCATGAGGTCTTACCTCGTTGCAGGAGCTAATACTTTTTGCCACATGTGCATTCATTTCACTCATTGTTTGGAACAGCTGATCAAGTCTGAATTCATGTTTACCTATGCCGTTAATTCTTTCTGCAATTTCGTTTTCATATGGATCTCCATTCTCTGTCATGCTAATCTTAATTTCAGTATGACCTCTCAATAATTCGATATATGCATCTGAACCATATTGGCTGCCTCTATCAGAATGATGATAAAGCTCCTGGATATTATCCTGATCCAAGGAGTTTAAAGCCATTCTTAAAGCGGTAGCTGGACCGAAGGTGGTTAAGTTATGATGCACATGATATCCTACAACCGGGTGTGAATAGGCATCCGTAATTAAACTCAGGTAGCAGAAACCAGCACAGGTAGATAAATAGGTT
>JANLVJ010000067.1:0-6532 GCA_031363945.1 bacterium
GTAGTAATAAAAAAAGATGTTGTTAATAAAAACTTCGGAGATTGATAAAGCTGCAATTTTTGGAGGTATAGATCTGAATTTTTAAACTCAGATATTCAAGGGACAGTAATACCTGAAACAACACAATTTTTTGGTAAAAAACAACTATTATTCTCAAATTACAAAATTCAGACATGTAATTGTTGTGTTCCTATTTTTTTGTTCCTAGAATTCATTCCATCTGTACACATTCCATCTGGTTGACTATAAACTAAGAATTTGCTGAATAGGTAGCCTTGTTTCAAATACCCTAAAATTCATTGGCTGCATTTCCTTGATGCTTATTCCTGCTTTTTACAGGCCAATTAAAAGATGGCATTTAAAACTAAACTATCTCGAGCTTAGCTGAACTGCATTGGTTTTAGAAAGTTCTACCTCAGTCCAAAACTGTATTGGCGCTGAAAGGGTGCTTAAAATTCTAGGATCAAGCTGCGGGTTTGCATTCTTTCTGGCATTTTTGTAAGGAAGATATGGGTTAGGGTTGAAACCCGGTGCCCTGTCGCTATGTCTTACTTTTAAGAATCCTGATTCAAAGCCTATCCGTATTGTCGTACCCTTTTTTATAGCAGATCCAAATTCGTTCATGGAATTATAGGGTATGAAGGCAGCATAAATAAGTTCATGAAAGCGGTTTTGATCAGTGTAAACTTTAACTGCAATATTATCCGTCAGGTTTGAAGCAATACCAGCGCGGTTTATATTATAAAAATTAGTCAGGTTCATTTTTGTACTTTCAGTACCAAGATCAGAAAGTAATTTTCCCATATGAAAGCTGGTATCAGTAAATGAAATTGCAGGAAGGAATAATTCTTCGTTTGTATTGTTTAAAGGATAATTTACCTTGTAATCTGCATGATTAGAATTATGAAGATTGATGGACAGCTGTCCCCCAAATTTTAACACTTTATATTGATCATATTGATCAGGTATTCGAATATTGACAAAAATACCTGCGTTATCATTGCTGGTAGTCATGAAAATTTTTCTGGTTCTGTCTACCAGTTTCTCATTTAGCTTATTATCAGAGGATACCTCTTGAGAAGATACTTCTTGTTGTAGAATCTTATGACTGCAAGACGAAAGAATGAGCAGCATAAGGGTTGAATACACGTACAGTTTTTTCATTGAAATAGATTTAAAGTAAAAACTCAAAAGTTTCAAAAAGAAAAATAAAATATAATTTTCTTATAACCTAAAAGTTACATTATATTGATGTAACTATTTGGAGACTTCTCTCGTATTAAGTTCTTACGGTATGCTTTGAGATGTTAAAATTTATTTAAATAAAGGAGTGCATGCCTATAGATTGTTTAAAACAACTTATTTATTTATTTATAATTAATGTAAGAATTTATTTTTAATGTTTTACTGTAGTCTTGTGCTTAAGGGCTTTTAGTCCATTAATTCTGATTATGAAATTGAATTAAAACATCTTTAATACCCGATCAACTGTATTCTTTAAAAAAAAATTAATAATTTTGTGATAGCTATATAGTATGTTTAGTAAATACAATTATACACTATGAAAAATTTCTTTAAGGCACACCCCTACATCAAAATTTATATTATCGTGATAATTTATGCTAGTCTCTTATTCGGCTGGGGTAAAATGACAAGAGATGTAGAATGGTATCTGGATGGTTTTAGTTTATGGTTTTCTGTTGGTGCAAGTATAATCGGAATTGGTCTTTCAGGCTTACTGCTGTTTTTCAGATATTCACCTGAAAATACGGTGCCTGAAAAGCCGGCTACGGCATAATTTAAAATATTTTTTTACTATATTTTTAATTATAAATTGTTTTCGTAGATTTGCGCCCTCGTTATGCGGAAGTGGCGTAATGGTAGCCGCACCAGACTTAGGATCTGGCGCCGCAAGGCGTGGGGGTTCGAGTCCCTTCTTCCGCACCAAACTCCCCCGGTTCTATCGGGGGAGTTTTTTTTAATTAAATGTCTTTGTCTCTCAAACTTATTTTTCCATGAATATTACCCAGGATCGTATTGATGACTTAAATGCTGTGATTTCTATTCAGCTAAAGAAAGAAGATTATATTGAAAAAGTTGATAAGTTAATCAGTGATCAGAGTAAAAAGGCAAAAGTTGCTGGTTTCAGATCCGGAATGGTTCCAGCGAGCTATATCAAAAAGCTACATGGAAAAAGTATACTAGTTGAACAAGTAAATACAATGGTTTCAAAAAAACTGAATGAATATCTTCAGTCAAATCAAATCCAAATACTTGGTCAACCCTTACCGCTTCTTGATGAACAAAATCAACCAAATTGGGATTTTCAAGATAATTTTGAATTCAAATATGAAATAGGGCTAGCTCCGGATTTTCAATTCTCAATCAGCAAGGCAGACAAACTAAGTAAGTTTGATGTCGTACCAGACGAAGAAACTCTTGATGCCAGAATAAAAAACTTACGTCGTGCCTATGGTAAAATGTCAACTCCTGAATCAGCAGAATCCGGAGATGTACTTTATTCAGAGTTTCAGCAACTGGGCCCTGACGGTTCCGTTTATGAAAATGGAATTCTCAATACCGCAAGCCTCAGAACTGAACTGATAAAAGACGAAGAAATAAAAAAAATGTTAATAGGTCTCAAGATAGGTGATACCCTGATTATTGATTTGCAAAAGGCCTATGAACGAAATGCCACACTGATTGGGCACTTACTTAATATTGATGAACAATCAGCTTCTCAATTAGTCTCTTCTTTTAAGATTACCGTAAAAAATGTTAACCGCCTGGAAGAATCTGACCTCAATAAAGAATTCTTTCTTAAAATTTATCCTGATGGAACTGTTACAACCGAAGCTCAGTTTAGAGAGGGAGTTATTAATGAATTACGCTCAATGACAGATCAACAGGCAGTAAAACGTCTTGATGCTGATATAATGGGTTATTTTGTCGATCGTTTTTATGCCGAACTTCCTGATAAATTTTTAAAGAAATGGTTAAAAATTGCCAATGAAGACCGTTTCAGTGCTGAACAAATTGATGAACAGTATCTTGATTTTCAGAAAAATCTTAAATGGACACTTATTGAAAATAAAATCATGAGAGATCAGTCACTTGATATAAAAAGTCAGGAAGTGGTTGAATATGCGAAGAAGAAACTTGCAGAGCAGTACAAGATGTATAGTCCGGAGCCGCTTACTGAACAGCAATTGACAGAATATGCCACACAGCTTATACAGGATAGGGAGCAGGCAACTAAAATTTATGAAGAGCTACGTGCCGTAAAAGTGCTTGGGTATATAAAAACGATAATTGAAATTGGTAGCCAGGTTATTCCTTTTAATGAGTTTATAAAATTAGGAGTAGCTGCAGAGTAATTTCTGACCTGGTTTGATTTAAAAAGTTAAGTGAAATTTACCAATACATGAGGCGATGAATTTTATTAATGACCTTTTGGCAGTATTTATCAATATGCATGATTATTGTAATCTATACAACACATAAATTGTTCTCATGACAGATAAACAGGATTTTAGAAATTATGCAGTAAAGCATCACCGGATTAACAGCATACAGGTAGATAAATTCATTTCAAGGGTTGAGAATTCAAGACTTCCAACAAGTATCACACCCTATATTATTGAAGAGCGCCCAATGAATGTTGCCTCTATGGACGTTTTCTCTCGTTTAATGATGGATCGCATCATTTTCTTAGGAGACCCTATTTATGATGTTACAGCCAATATCGTACAAGCCCAGTTATTGTTTTTGCAATCTACAGATGCTTCCAGAGATATCAGCTTATACCTGAACAGCCCTGGAGGTTCAGTTTATGCTGGCTTGGGCATTTATGATACGATGCAATTTGTCAAACCAGAAGTTGCCACGATTTGTACTGGTATTGCAGCATCAATGGCAGCAGTTCTTCTTTGTGCAGGTGCTAAAGGCAAACGTGCCTGTCTTCCACATTCACGTGTTATGATTCACCAGCCATCAGGTGGAGCCGAAGGTCAGGCTTCTGATATCGAAATTACCGCTCGTGAAATTGGCCGTATTAAAAAAGAACTATACGAAATTATTGCCTTGCATTCAGGTCAGGATTACCAGAAAGTCTGGGATGCTTCTGACAGAGACAATTGGATGATATCAGACCAGGCACTTGATTTTGGAATGGTAGACGAAATTCTTGGAAAATCTGCCACGAAAATTGGCTGATTTTTAGTATTTTGCATAAATTTTCCGGTTAATGGTGAAAGTCATTAACCGGATATCTTCTAACCTTTAAACATCGTGATGAGTAAAAGTACGAAAGACATACGTTGTTCTTTCTGCAACGCTACCAAACAGGAGGCACTAATGCTTGTTGCAGGAATTGACGCGCATATCTGTGATAAATGCATAACACAGGCGCATCATATCCTGGATGATGAAATTATTACCCGTAAGTCAAAGTTAACTCAGGATAATATCAATATTCTGAAACCAATTGAGATTAAAAAGCATCTTGACCAGTATGTTATTGGGCAAGATGATGCCAAAAAAGTTATTTCCGTTGCAGTTTATAATCATTACAAAAGACTTAATCAGAAATCCGATGCTGACGAAACTGAGATTGAAAAATCGAATATCATCATGGTCGGAGAAACTGGAACAGGTAAAACATTGCTTGCAAAAACAATTGCACGTATTCTGCACGTTCCGTTTTGTATTGTTGATGCAACGGTACTAACCGAGGCTGGTTATGTGGGTGAAGACGTTGAAAGTATTCTGACACGCCTATTGCAAGCAGCTGACTACGATGTTGCCGCAGCAGAACGTGGAATCGTTTATATCGATGAAGTTGATAAGATTTCGAGAAAAAGCGATAATCCAAGTATTACCCGCGATGTTTCTGGAGAAGGTGTTCAACAGGCTCTTTTGAAGATTCTTGAAGGTACAGTCGTTAATGTTCCCCCTCAAGGTGGTAGAAAGCATCCTGATCAGAAAATGATTGGTGTTAATACACAGGATATTCTCTTTATCTGTGGTGGTGCATTTGACGGTATAGATAAGAAAATAGCTAAAAGGATGCAAAAGCAGGCTATTGGTTACATGATGAAGAAAGATCATAATGCCAATATCATTGATGAGAATCATATGCTTCAGTATATTACTCCACAAGATCTTAAAAGCTTTGGATTAATACCTGAATTGATCGGTAGGCTCCCTGTAATTACCTACTTAAATCCACTTGATAAAGAAACACTTTTATCGATCCTGGTCAAGCCTAAAAATGCGTTGATCAAACAGTATAAAAAGCTCTTTTCGTATGAGGATATCAATATCCATTTCGATGAAGAGGTTTATGAATTTATTGTTGAAAAAGCTATGGACTTTAAGCTTGGTGCCAGAGGTTTGCGCTCAATTTGCGAGGCAATCATGATGGATGCCATGTTTGAATTGCCTTCATCTGAAGAAAAGGAAGATCTTTTCATTAATCTAGACTATGCAATTGAAAAGTTTGAAAAGTCAGATATAAAGAAACTTAAAGTAGCCTGATATAAATTAGTCAGGTTTAGGAAATTGGGGAATTTGATCTGAAATTCCTGAGATTAATAGTTTAGCCGGCAATAATTACCTTTGAAGGTATTTGTTGCCGGCTTTTTTTTATCACTATATTAAATAAATAACAGATCTTATGGAAAATGAACCAGCAGATAACATCGAAGCTGTAAAAAGAGCTCTTAAGTCAAAAGATGAAATCGTTCACAACTGGCTCCCAAGGTATACAGGAAGAAAAATTGAAGATTTCGGCAAATACATTCTATTAACTAATTTTTCAGGTTACCTGGATCTATTTTCTAGTTTTTACAATGTTCCGATTATGGGTCTTGATAAACCTATGCAAAATGTAACCGCTGACGGAATCACCCTCATAAATTTTGGTATGGGAAGTCCAATGGCAGCGACAGTGATGGATTTGCTATCGGCAATAAAACCTAAAGCAGTCTTATTTTTGGGTAAATGCGGGGGGCTCAAGAAAAAAAATAAAATCGGTGATTTGATCCTGCCTATAGCTGCTATTAGGGGTGAAGGAACATCTAATGATTACTTTCCACCTGAAGTACCTGCATTGCCATCATTTGCTTTGCAGAAAGCCATATCAACCACCATTCGGGACCATGCACTTGATTATTGGACCGGAACAGTTTATACTACCAACCGCCGTGTCTGGGAGCATGATAAAAACTTTAAAAAATACATCAAGAATCTGCGCTGTATGGCAATTGATATGGAAACAGCGACGATATTTACAACTGGTTTTGCGAATAAAATTCCATCCGGGGCACTATTATTAGTTTCTGACCAGCCAATGATTCCTGAAGGTGTTAAAACGGCAGTTAGCGATAAGTTGGTATCTGCCAATTTTGTCGAAGTTCACCTCAGAATTGGAATAGAATCGTTAAAGCAACTTATAAACAACGGGCTTACTGTAAAACATTTGCGATTTTAGACAATTTCGGTTGTCAGCTTAAGCGAACGTACATAGGCT
>JANLVJ010000054.1:0-31713 GCA_031363945.1 bacterium
CAGCATTAGCAGTTATCGTTACAGGTAAAGTTGCAGGTGCAGTAGCAGGGCTCAGAAAAACAGGGGCTCCTGTTAACGCAATCGTATTACCAGCAATGCGGTTGTAGGTTGTTGTATCAGATCCGACATTCCAAGCATACTGTTTAAACGAGTTGCCAAATGACGCTGGAATACTTATACTGGCACTGGCTGCTTCAGATTGATCGATAGTTGTTTTGGCCCAGATGCAAATCTTATGAGCCTGTTTGCCATTTTGGATTCCAGAGAAAACCCCCCCCGCGGTTGTAGCAGGTAAATTTAGAGATGAAGTAAGACCTGCGTCAAATAACAGTCCTTTTAATTGATTAGCAATAGTTTTAAAAGCAACACCCTCATCCGTTAATTTTTCCTGACCCTGGGTAAGATTATATAAATCGGTATACATACCCATCAAATCATTCATATTAGACGGATCAGTTGCTGGTCCGTTATCAAGCGCATAGAGGTAAAGTTGCTTTACCCCGCTTATCTGAGCATTGACCATTGTTTTGATGATATAGTTACGTTGTAATTCAGGTGTCCCATATTGACCTGCATTATACGGATTTGACTTACTTGGAACATTGGTTTCAGTACAGATAAAATACTTTCCAGGAAATTTACTGCCATCATATTGATGTGCAGATAAAACGGTGTTAAATGATTGCTTGTCAATCAAGAATCTGTCTGCATTACCATCAGAAGAGCGAGTATAGACCATTTTTCCTAGAGTATTACTCCACTGCGCTAATTCGTAAAATGGATAACTGTGAAAAGAAAGCACATCAAAATACGCACCACCTGTATTTGGGTAGTCTGCTGTTACCTTGCCATTATCAGGATTATCCGTATTTCTGAGAATTACGTCGAGAAATGAAGAATATCCAAGGCCACCCGTGGCAACCATAGAATTTGGGCTAATACTTTTTATAACCTCATAGGCAATATGCAACATTCGTATATAATAGAATACAGGTGCCTGTATATTTGTAAGATCAGCAGCTGCAGGATTATTGTCAAACCAATTACCGGGTGTTCCTTTTTTTGCATACCCATTACCGGTATAGGTAAAATCAGGCTCATTCCAAATTTCATAAAATTTAATGTTTTGACCGTAAGTTGAGACAACATTAAACACGTACTGGGCAAAGTAATTAGTCGGGTTCACCGTTTTATGACCATTTGCATCAGTATTCCAGATAGGTTGATAGATGTTTTTAAAAACCATAGAATGCTTGCTGCAACCTGGATAGGTTGTCATATCAACGTGATCATTGGCTGCTCCGTTTAAAAAAACAATATTATCGGAAAAATGCAGGGTATTGGTATAATAATTGAATGCAGAAGTCCTGACATTATTTCCGTATTGCTCAAGAAATGAATCATACAAACCAACTCTGATAGAATTTGAACCTGCGTTTGATGCTACATGTGCAAGGCTTTGGTCAGACCAGTTCGGACCAGCATAAGCACCATTAACGCCGTATTGAAAAGGAGATGAGTAAGAAGGGATAGAGCTATTCGCAGTTTGACCCAGCCCTGTTTGAATTGCAAGCAGAAAGCTGAGAAACACTAAGCTGATACGTTTAATTTTCACCATTAAAATTCGGATAGGTATTAAGTTTTCTGTTTAAATATTATATACCTGTACGTAGCTATCCTTATTTTGTTGTAATAAAAATAGGACAAGGAGTTAATTTTAATGAACTCCCGTCTAGAATTCTTGTTTTTAAGGTAATAGAATAGTTCCAATCATGCACTATTACTGCCTTATTCTTCGTTAAAACGCTGATGTCATAGGTCACAGAATTATTCTCTGATAAATCTTTACTAGTCTTTGCCCATACAACGAAAACTACATCATTTTTTTTGACAAACGCAGCTCCGCTGGCATTTGTTGGTAAGTTCATTTTATTTGTTAAACGTTCATTATATTCATAACTGTATAACAATAAAGAAGTTGTTTTAAAAGCAACTCCCTGTGAGGTCAAAACTTGCTTACCTGGTAGACTCGTTTTAAGGTTATAATAGAGACCCATCAGCTGATAAGGGTCATTTGACTGGTCTGTATCTGCATTTCGGCCTAGTACAAAATAATAAAGCTGGCTGATTTTATTTTTTTGAGCAAGCACAAGCGTTTTTATGGTAAAGTTTTTTTGAGCTTCGTCTGATCCTATATCATCACTATTTTTGTATTGCTTTGCGGGAATATTTAATTCGGTACAAATCAGATATTTTCGGGGGTACAATTTTCCATTATAGCCATTTTCTGCCAGAATCTGTTCATATTGGTTTTTTTTTGAAATAAATTCTTCTGCAGCAGCATCTGAATTTCTGTTGTAAATTTTCTTTCCTGCTTGAGAATCCCAGAATGATAAATAATAAAATGGATAGTCATGAAAAGAGAGCACATCGAAATATGCACCTGCTTTCAGCGGGTATTCAGCACTTACCTTGCCCTGGTCTGGATTATCTGTGACATTTAAAAGTTGATGTAAAAATGATGGATAACCTATTCCTCCTGTTGTTATGAGCTCTTTGTTATCGAGCCTTTTGATAACTTCATAGGTAACCCTGAGCATTCTTACATATGAGTAGATCGGGCAATTTAAATTTGGTAAATCTTTGGGATTAGGGGGCTTTGACCACCATGAATCAGAAACATCTTTCTTACTGGCTACAACCCAATTGTAAGTGAAATCGGGCTCATTGAAAACTTCCCAATATGCGATATACTTACCGTAATTAGAGTAAACCATATATATATATGAAGCCAGGGTGTTTTCTGGATTTATGCGAAAACTCTTGTTTTTTCCTTCAATCCAAACAGGTTTATAAATGCCTTTAAAAGCTTTGGAAGTTTCTGTGCAACCAGGATAAAGTTGCTTATCACGGTTCTTAGACGAGGCCGAACCGATAAATACTGTCAGATCATTAAATTTAAGTTGGTTTTTATAATAGGCAAATTCTTTTGTTCTTGCCTTAGCACCCTGATTTTCAAGAAACTCATCAGGTAAAGACAATCTGCTTGAATGAACTCCTGCCCAGGCAGCAATTTCTGAAAGTTTCTGATCTGTCCATGCAGGAGAGTAATAACCAGGATTTATACCGTATGAAAATAAAACGTTATGTACAGGCACATTATTGTTTGCTGTCTTTTGTTGTTGGGCATTAGCAACAAAAATATGCAGTATTCCTAAGGATAATAAAATTACATTCTTTGTCTGCATGATTCATTATTAAAGATGAGATGGAATAGACAATCCCTTAATATTGCCGTAAATAAAAGCATAAAACAGTTTGAATTGCAGCTTAATTAGGAATTTTATTGCATGAACGGGCATGGCAAAAAATAAATTATAGCTCACAAATGCCATATAGCTTAATGGTGAAGAATTTCTTTTCATAAACAGCAAACGGTTTCTTGCCAGAAAGAAAATTTTAAGAGCGCTATTTTTACCGACTGACATAGATTCTTTGTGAAGCACTAAAGCAGACGGCTGATAGTAAATTAAAAAACCAGCTGTCATAATCCGGTAAGACCAATCAATTTCTTCATAATACATAAAGAAAGGTTCGTAGAATCCATTTGTTTTTTCGATGATTTCTTTTCTAACGAGCATTGCAGCACCATGAGCTCCAAATGTCTCACCTCCAATATCAAATTGCCGGTGGTCTGTCTGGCCATAACCTATTGCTCTGTTACGCCCTGTTATGCGATTAATCTTTGTGAAGCCAGCATATTGAATAATATCAGGTGTATCAAAAAAGACTATTTTTGGACATACAACTCCAATTTTACCATCGCAAAATGGTAAAAGCAAGTGTTCTAAAATATCTGTTTTCAGTTCGGTGTCGTTATTTACAATAAATATGAATTCACCTTTCGCTAGTTTTAGACCTAGGTTATTCCCATATCCAAAGCCACCATTTTTAGGAGCGAATAGCACGTTCACCTCTTTAAAATGATTGCTTGCTTCATGCTGTGTCACAGCACGGGACGAAGCATTATCAATAATCAAAACTTCTATATTTTTATAAGTGAGCCGGTTTACAGAATCAAGGAATAAATAGGTAAGTTCTGGCTGATTGTAGTTTATACTGATAATAGAAATTAGAGGTTGGCCTATAGTGTTCATTTATTTGGTTCATGCAAACTCGTTTCAACCTCATTAATAGTATGTTCGGTATGGTAAAATTTAGTTCTTGCCTTTTTTGTCTTAAACAGTAAAGAAAACATTTCCAAAAATGTACCAGGAAGTTTTAGCAAGGCCCATAGTAGCTTGCTGTTCAGAAAAATTCTTGGAATTGCAAGAATTAGTGAAATTCCATATAGCATAAAAAGGATAAGCCAGTAATAGGGTGGAAGAAGAATAACTGGTCTGAATATCAAAAAGATGCATAAATCGATAAGAGTCAGAACTGCTAATATTCCAATATTTAAAAGTCTGGTTAAGAATAGATTAAATAGTATAGCAAATTGAAAATAATTCAACCCTCCTTTTTTACCCAGGTGCATGAACGCTTCAGAAAAATGTTCGGTGAGAATTGTGAACTGGCTGGCTAACCAACGTGTTCTCTGATTTTTAAAAGCAGCCTGAGTGCTCACCTTTTCATCATAACAGATCGCATTCTCCAGGTATGCAATCGTAATCTCACGTTCACTCAGTAAGAGTTGTAATTCTCTGTCCCAACCATTAAAGGCGTTATTATCCTTCATGCAATCTTGTAATAAGGAGGTAGTAAATGCCATTCCAGAGCCTATTAATGCAGAAGACAGGCCTATTGAAAAGGTTCCCTTTCTGTATAAGTGATTATTAATCATTTCGCTTACACTATCCAGTATAGCCATAGGTGAATTCATATTTTTCGTAAACCGACATCCTTGTACTGCACGGTAACCAGCATTAAACACATCATTCATCTTTATTAGAAAATCAGGTGCTAGTACATTATCTGCATCGCAGATCAGTGTAATTGGAAATTCCTTTTGATCTATTGAAGATATGCCAAGTTTTATACTTTTTGTCACAGTGCTCACATCAAAATCTACCTCTATGATATTAATATCAAATGTTCTTAACTCTGTTAAGGTTGTTGGTAAGAGTGAATCAGCTACTAGAAAAATTTTAAATTTTTCTTTTGGATAATCTTGAAGAGCATATGATTTTATAGAATTAATAATTATAAAATCTTCCTTGTAGCAGGGTATAAGAATGGCAATTCTAACTGGTTCTGAGCCGGGTACTGCAACAGGGAATCGCTGAAAATATCTTCCCGCTACTGATAAAATCAATACATGCAGCGTAGATAATGCGAAATAGATAAAAATAATATTTTGAACGATCTTTAAAATAAAGTACATATATCAGACAGATGGTTATTGGCAATTATTGATTTTAAGAAATAACATTTTATTATACACTAGCTTTTTCCAAAAATAATTGATTGATGGCAGCTTCATTAAGTTTTGGCTGACTTACTTATATACGTTGATTTACTTACTAAGCTGATATTTTTTTCGGTTCAAAATATTTTTTCAATCTTAAAAAGGGCTTCTCTATTAGATAATAACTTAGTAACGCAATCCCGATTGTTATAAATAAACATACTACAGTAGCAACAAGAGGCAGATATCGAAAATTTAGCTTCCTGAAACCAATAAAACTATCAACTATGATGATATAAACTGGTAGATGATAAATATACAGTCCATAAGAATATTTTCCGAAGAATTTGAAGAACTTAAGATTAAGTATGCTCTTTAACCAGTTGTTTTTTTGTGATATACTAAAAATAAGTACAGCCCCAAAGAAGAGATCCCATAATGTAAATGTGTCAATCAGGCGAGCAAAATCGAGCGTTTTCTCTCGCGAAATGATTAATAGTAATAAAAAAGAAGATAATATTAAAATTGGCCATGCTGACTTAATTAAAATAACTGGGTTTAAACGATATAAAATTGAAATTAAAGCACCTATCAGCAAACTGTCAATTCTAGCCAGCGTACTTGTATATTCAAAAACTTTAAGATTTCCAAGTAGTGGTGAACCAGTATACCTGATTACAATTGCGCAGAAAATTAGAAAAAGACATATTTTGATCAATGTTTTTCCCTGGAAAAACACAACAAAAAATGGCCAGCAGACATAAAATTGTTCTTCAATTGATAAAGACCATAAATGGTTTAGCATTGTACTCGTATTATCTGCTGTACCCCGGGGTAGCCAGTTAGAAATATAAAACCAATACCAGGCCTGATGGTGCTGATAATACGTCATGCCTGTAAAAAGAGCAGGAAACAGAGTTGGTAAAATCCAGAGGATAAGCAGAATAAAAAAAAAGTATAATGGAAAAATTCTCAGAGCTCTTCTGACAATAAAGTTTTTGTAATAGCCAGCCTGATTTTTTGAATCATATAAAATTCCGGTTATTAAGAAGCCAGATAATACAAAAAAAAGGTCAACTCCAATCCAACCTAATCTAAAAATCTGCACATAAGACATGGTGTGAAATATGAATACGAGTATAACGGCGACTCCTCTAAGACCGTCAAGTGAAGGGTAATGGATTCCTTTTTTGTACTCTAAATGCAGTAATTTGGTCAAAATGAAGACATATTTTTAGTTTGCGTTAACAGAAAGCGAGAAAAATTGTTGATAAAGATTGTGCAAGTATGCTTCACACTACGATTAAACATTATTAGTTTAAAAGATCATTTGCCAATTAAGCGATAATTTTTATCATTTCATCGATTAATTAGGGAAGCCGAACGAAATTTTTATTTTTAATTATTATCTCTTAGTAATCTTGTTATTGATAATACTCATAGCAGCAAGAAATTCGTTGAATGTGTCTTGCAAACTACACCGATTATGAAAAAACTTTACTACCTCTTAATTGCATTTTCAGTTTTCATTTCTGCTTCCCTGCCAGTTTCTGTCAATGCACAGGTTTTAAACCCTGCTGACCCCATTGTTATTTATAATCCTAAATCTCCTCCAGCGATTCCAACTTACGGGCAAATTCAAAAATGGGTTATTACCCGTGATATTACCAGCTGGAATACAGATGCTTTTAAAGCATACATATATAATGGAATGCAGTTTAGGCTGCTTTTTCCTCATTCATATAACCCTGGAGTCAACGATGGGAAAACATATCCGTTGATTATCATGTTTCATGGAGCTGGTGAACTGGGTACGGTTTATGACAATGATTTATCTCTAGTACACGCTGGGCAAAACGAACTAAACGCAGAAAATAGTGGTGCTATAGATGCTTTTGTTTTACATGCCCAAAATGGAACAGGTTACTGGGGGCCTACACAGTATGGGCCTATCTCTAATATCATCAGTATTATGACTTCAACGGTCAAACTTGATCCACTCAGAATTTCTGTACATGGTCTTTCGGCAGGCGGTATTGGTTGCTGGGATGTTTTAAACAGTTACCCTAAACTTATTGCATCAGCTGCTCCTATGAGTGCAGCCGATCCCGGATTTATCACAAATTTGAGTCAGTTTAAATATTCACCGCTCTGGTATTCTCAGGGAGGCCTTGACAATTCTCCTACTCCAAATACTGGAAACATCATGGTGTCAAGTATTCGTGCTTCGGGCGCAAACTTGAATTACTTGTATTTTCCAAATCTTGGTCATAATACATGGGATAATACCTATGCCGATCCTGGTTTTTTTCCTTTTTTGATGAATGCAAATAAAACAAATCCCCTTGTCTTTTTTCAAAAATCTGGTTTCTGCCCTGGTAGTACTGTTAATGCGAAACTGGGTGTTACCGCAGGATTTGACGGGTACCAGTGGAGAAAAAATAAAGTTATCATCCCAGCTGCTACTTCAAATGAATTTATGGTAACCGATACAGGTTATTATGATGTAAGTATAAAAAATGGGGGGGCATGGTCATATTATTCTCCAATTCCAGTACATATCTATGTACAGCCAATTTTACCCGCACCTGCCATTGTAATGGCCAGGCTTGAAAGTAATGTTTACCCACCGCTTGATTCTTCGAAAAAGGTTTCTTTGACTATACCTGGAAATTTCCTTCATTATGCATGGGCAAGAGCAGGAACAAGCACAATTATTGATACCAATAAAGTATTTAAAGCAACAGCAGCAGGTAATTATGTGGTTTCTGTTACCTTAAATAATGGCTGCAGCAGTTTAAATTCTCCTGTGTATGCCGTGGGTGCAGCTCCTGGCACTAATATGCCACCCCCACCATCTAATGTTTTAGGTTTTGCCCCCAGTTATACCAGTGTGAAGCTTCTCTGGAGTCAGATTTCTGCACCAACGTATAATGAAACTGGTTTTGAAGTTTACAGATCTAAAACAAGCGGTGGTCCTTATGCTTTTGCAGGAATAGCCCCTGCTGATAGTGCCAATTTTACCGATATTGGCTTGCTGCCCAACACAAAATATTTCTATATTTTAAGGGCAGTCAATTTAACAGGTGCTTCAGTTGCGAGTCAGGAAATTTCAGCAATTACACAGGTAGATAATATAGCTCCGACCTCACCTCTAAATTTACAGGTTACTGGGGCTAGCAGTAGCCTGCTATCAATTTCTTGGCAAAAGGCTACAGATAACGTTGCCGTCTACAAGTATTATATTTTTATAAACGGATTAAAGTCATATGTTGTAGACTCTACGACGACATCTTTTACAATAAATAATATTTCCCCGTTAAAAGAATATACAGTGGTTGTAAAAGCTTCAGACATCTCTGGTAATATTTCACCTGCCAGTAATCAGGTGACCGCCTACAGCGCCGACAGGGGATTATTATACAATTACTACACTTTCGCTAATACTCCATCGGTACTACCTAATTTCAATTCTCTTACACCTGTAAAAACAGGTTATGTTCATAATACTGATATCAGTGTCAGCCCCCAGGCAAATAATTTCGGATATCTCTGGACTGGTACTCTGTATGTTCCGATTTCCGGAAATTATACACTGGGTACTTCTTCAGATGATGGATCAAAGTTATTTCTTGATACACCTTATGACCCTAACGCAACCCCAACCATTAATAATGATGGTTCCCATGGTATGGTCAATGTTGAAGCAACTAAGTATCTTACCGCAGGTGCACATAAATTCAGTATCGCATATTTTCAAGGCGGGGGAGGTTCAGGGATGCAATTTTATTGGAAAAACACACCTATTCCAGGAATTACTAACCAGACTATAATTGCTGATAGTTTCTTTGTTAATAGAGCCATAATCCCCAATGTGATTCCTGTTGCTCCTTCGGCACTATCAGCTATTACGGCAAGTTACAAGCAGATTAATTTAAGCTGGGTCTTACCTAACGATTCAACTCATAGTCTTACCGGATTTGAAATAGTTCGATCTGCTTCAGCCGGTGGATCCTACACTACTATTGCCAGTTTAAGTGCTTCGACTACGAAGTTTTCAGACAGTGTAGGATTAGCTGCTGCAAGTAATTATTATTATCAGATTCGTTCTGTTGGCACTTCAGGGCAATCAGCTTATTCACCATTTACCGGCTTGACACAGCAGTATTATACTTCAGCTGTTAATTATCCTTCAAATAATTTACCAGACTTTAATACACTTGTCCCTGTTTCTACCCAAACCATTAGCAATATCAGTCTTGCTAGAATAACCCAGCAGATTAATTTCGCCTATAAATGGACTGGTACAATCAATATTCCTGCTACCGGTTCATATACCTTTGGTACCATATCTGATGATGGTTCAAAACTCTATATTGACCAAGCTTATAGTTTTACGGGTGCTTCATTAATCAATAATGATGGGCCTCATGGTCCAAATGCTGTTGAAGGCACTATTAATCTGACGAAGGGCAAACACACTTTTATAGCAACCTATCAGCAATTGGGCGGTGGATATACGATGTCAGTTTATTGCAAAAAATTAGTTAACGGAGTATTGACAAATGTTCCCTTACCTGATTCTGCTTTTGTTGGTAGTCTGGTCGCAAAAACCAATGCATTGCCGGCATTAGCAACAGCTCCTGGTACGGTTTCGCTAAAAAGTATCAGCGGAAGCAAACTGCAGTTAAGTTTTACTGATACTTCAACTGTTGCAAGTTCATTTCAAATTTACAGGTCTTCAACCAATGGAATCAGTTATAATCTCATAGCAAATATTAATGCTGTTAAAACTCAGTCTTATATTTTTCTTGATACTGGATTAGTTGCTGGAGGGTCTTATTACTACAAGATCAGAGCTGTAAATATCACCGGATCAGGTTTGTTTTCTTCTCCTGTTTCTGCATCAACAGTTATTCTTGCCCCAACAATTGGACAAATTGCAACCATAAGTGCCCAGCCAGGATCAACCAAACTGGTTCAGGTTAGCTCAAATGATCCACAGAATTTAAAGCTTTTTCTTTCGGCAACAGGTTTACCTGCCTATGCCCAGTTTAAAGATTATGGTGATGGAACAGGATTACTAACCCTGAAGCCCCTGTCATCCAATTTAGGAGTATATAAATCTGCTATTATTACAGCTTCTAATGGAAAGCTGGGGGCTAGTGATACGTTGACTATAGTGGTGAATACACTTTACCCGCCCGTTTTAGACAGTCTTCTTAATAAGAATATCACAGCTTTTGATTCAATTTCCATTCCTTTACACTCAACTGATCAGAGTGCAGCTAAAATTAAGTACACAAGCAGTGTACTGCCAGGTTTTATAAAGCTTGTGCAAACAGGAGCTTTCACAGGAATTTTAACCATTCATCCAGGTTTAAATGATGCCGGTACGTATCAGATAGCTGTTACTGCAACTGATTCTCTTGGTAGTGTTGCAACCAGAAATTTCACACTAGTTGTAAATCCTTTTGTAAAATTTCAAAATATATCAATCAATTTTAATGGTGCTGCTAATTCAAACGCGCTACTTCCTTTTAATAACACTACTGCATCACCCGCAATTAATCAGAATTATCCAAATTTAGTGAATGCTACCGGTAAGGTTACTTCAATCGGTTTTAAGGTTATCTCTGATTGGGCTTCTATTGTCAACCAGGGACATGGTTCACCTGGTGCAGATTATGGACCTACCACTGGCAATAATTCTGGGGTTTTTCCAGATTTAGTAGAGCAAAGTTGCTGGTGGACTACTGGTCCACAGGTAATTCAATTCTATGGTTTACAAGCCAACCATCTTTATGATTTTACCCTCTATGGTGCAACCAAGTTTAGTGGCACTAATTTTATAGGAACTTATCAGATTGGCACACAAATAGCAAATCTTGATGCAACTGTTAATACGGCTAATACAACTGCAATAAAAGGTCAGACCGCTGATTCAAGTGGGCATTTGAATCTAACCATAAGTAATATACATGGTGGATTTGCTTACCTGAATGCAATTGTTCTGACAGATAATCTTCAGATTTCTGGCAGCCCGGTTGCTCCAACTAATTTAATCGCAACAGGGACACAAATTGGAGTAAGGTTAAACTGGGTAGATAATGCAATCAATGAAACAGGGTATCAGGTTTTCCGAAAGCTGTCAACTGACTCGCTTTTCTCACAGATAAATGCAGTTATTCCTGCAAATGGGGCTGTTTATATTGATTCAACTGTGGTACTGAGAAAAACTTATAATTATAAAGTTAGGGCCGTTAATAATGCGCTGGCTTCTTCTTTTACCAATATTGCTTCTTTCAGTGTCATGGCCAGGGCACCTCAGTTAATGAGCATACTGCCTGTTGTATTGAAAACGGATTCTGTTTTTTCACTTGCAATAATTGCCATTGATGATTCAATATCACTTACTCAGTTGCATCTAACAGCTACTGGTATTCCTGCAAATGCAGTATTTACTGATAAAGGAAATGGTAAGGCTACAATTACCTTTCAACCAAGAACGGCTGATATAGGAGTTTACAGTATTACTATTACTGCCACTGACATTAATAATCTTACTGCATCTCAAACTTTTACACTTTCAGTTCAGGATAAAAACATTGTAAGTACGTTTATTAATTTCAACCAAACGTCTGCTGATGCTTCTCCTGCGCCTTGGAATAATACAAATAGTTTACCCAATGCCGGTCTTACTCTTACCAACTTAATAGACCAGTATGGAAATAATTCTGGTATCAATATGAACCTTGTAAATGCTTGGTCGGGCTTAAATGATTATGGGGTTCAAACAGGAAATAATTCAGGAGTTTTCCCGGACGCAGTATTAAGAGCTTTCTATTATACTTCTATAAGCGATACAATGCGAATCCAGTTTACTGGTCTAAGCCCAAATAAGAAATACAATATAGATATGATGGGCAGCTGGTCAAATCCATATGGTTCATGTGTCACAAATTATACTGTTGGTACATCTACCATAACAATTGATCCTACCAATAATTCAACAAAGCTGGCTAGCTTTAGAGGTTTAATTTCTGATAGCTATGGAAAATTGCAGGTAAAAGTTTCAAAAGCAGCAAGCTCAACTTATGGGTTAATTAATGCTATGGTTGTCTCAAGCTTTACAGATAATGGGATTCCACTAAGTCCTGTAAGTTTAACGGCTGTTGCAGCATCTTCTAAATCTATTGTGCTTAAGTGGGTTGACCGTGCATATAATGAGACAGGTTTTTATGTCCTTCGTTCGACATCTGCTACCGGCCCATTTGCTGTTGTCGATTCAGTTCTCCAGGGCATAACAACCTATACCAATACTGGTCTTGATATGAACACCAGTTTTTATTTCGAAGTAATTGCCAAAGGTAAAATAGCAAATTCAGCTCCAAGCAATATTGCCAATGCCTCAACCCTTATTTACTATGTAAGAGTTAATTTTAACTTTAATGCTGCTGATGCTGCACCAGCACCATGGAATAATACCAATAATTTACCTGGCGCGAAAATATCATTACCCTTAAATAATGAATTTGGTGCTTCTACGGGGGTTGTATTATCATTTGTCAGAAACTTCACAGATTATAATAGCCTTGGTGCACAGACAGGTAATGATTCTGGTGTATTTCCTGACGCTGTTCTAAAAGGATTTTACTATTCTGTATTTCCCGATAGTGCGATCGTTTTATTATCAAACCTGAACTTAAATTTCACCTATGATATTTCAACAATTGCTTCTTATGGTAATTATTCCTGGGGATCTACCATTTACAAAATTGGAAATACGCAGATTACGCTGAATCCATTACAGAATACTTCAAACCTGGCTTCGTTTAACAATATTATTCCTGATGCTAATGGTCAGATTAGAATTATCGTCAAAAATGCTCCAGGAGCTTCATTTGCATTTATTAATGGGTTGACACTTCAGGCACATAGCTACAGTGCATCTGCGAAAAACTTACTTGCCACAAACGAGTTTTTCAAATCAGCAGCTGGAATAATTCCAGACAGCAAAACTTTCGCTGTATTCCCAAATCCATCTGCTGACAAGATTTCAATAAGACTCTTTGCTAAGACCGCTGGTACATATAAAGTTGGGATTTACGATTATTCAGGCCGTCTTGTGTATGCTGAAAATGTACAACGAATTGTAGCTTCTGTAAGCACTGTACACGAAATCAGTCTATCTTCTGCTGGTTTAGTAAAAGGTATGTATGTTTTAAGGGTCATATCTGATGTAATGCCAGTTCAAACTTTAAAAATTATGAAATTGTAATATTTTCCTGGTAATTACCAAGAAACCAAAAGGGAAAGTGAGAGATCACTTTCCCTTTTTTGTGCGCCTGTTATATATTTTTATTTTGGTAGTGAATTAAACTTGTTTATTTACAATTGCAGTATATCTAGCGTAAAGCTAAAAAACAGATGACCGACAGGCTTTTTAACTCATCCCAGATTTTAAGTAAAAAAAGAATTGCCTGGGCAGATTATGCACGTGGTATTGCCATCATCCTGGTTGTTAATAAACACCTTATGATGGGCCTTGAAGGGGCTAGAATAGCCTTGAATCCATGGATTTTAGAATTCAATGATGTGTTTTTTAATTTTCGAATGCCCGTATTTTTTATTCTGTCTGGAATATTTATTGGTAGGTCAATTAGTAAACATAGCGTATATCATTTAGTATTAAATCGCCTGAATACAATCATGTATCCTTATCTGTTATGGTCATTTATACAGATAACACTACAAATCTTTCTCAGTAGATACACCAATTCTAAAAAAACACCTTACGATTATTTTTATATTCTGTATAAACCCCATATGATAGAGCAGTTCTGGTATTTATATGCTTTATTCCTGGTTACAGTTATATATGTCCTAATCAAGGTATATCTAAAACCAGCTAATGGAATACAGTTGTGTCTGGGAATCCTGTTTTATTATGTCGCATCATTTTTGAAACCTGATGTATCACAATTTAAAGTTGATGATAGTTTACTTCACGATGTTCTTTATTTTTATATTTTTTTTGCTATTGGTGATGTAATTTCTTCATTCGTTTTAGACAAAGAAAATTTCCTTAAAATGGCCAGAATTAGTAATATGGCCATCATAATAGTCCCTTTTATTATTACTCAGGCTTGGTGGTTAACTCATCGTAACCCATTCATTTTAATATTTGGCCTGATTGTTCTTCTTGGATGTTTATTTCTTTATCTTGTTTCTTTTTTACTTGACAGGTATGGCCTGTTTCGCTGGCTTAGAGTAGTTGGTAATTATTCTCTGTATATATATGTAATGCATATTCTGGTTATTTCAGCTATTAGAATCTTGCTTATAAAAGTGTTTCATCAGTATAATTTCTATATCTTGATGATTACCCTAGAGGTAACTGGCATAATTATCCCGATAATTTTTTATAATGGCTCTATGCGTGCAGGACTTTGGTTTTTATACACATTTAAAAAACCCCATACGGAAAGCCAGATATGATGACTCAAATATGCTAAAGATTCGTGTTTTCCAGCAGAACGTTATTTAAAATAGCTCCCGTAAATTTTTCATCCAATGATCGTAAGAAATCTATAGAGTCTTCATCACTATGACTAATAACAGAAGAAGCAGAAAATACAGCAATTACAGAGGAAGCAAATACAGCCAGTTCTTTACTATCAGAATATTTATTTAGTGCCGCTCCTTCTAAAAATACATAATCATATAGGGTGGTCAGAGAATTTAATTTGTTTAGGAAGCTATCTTTTGGAAAAATTTCGGATGGTGAATAAATTCCTGATTCGCAACCAATAATATCTAGGTTAGGGATATTCGTTCGGCTGATTGCCGCATCAAATTCTTCCTGTTGCAGGTCAATTCTTTGTCCGAGATTTTCTAGAGTTGGGGTCGCCGAAAAATGCCTTGTCAATGAATTATTCGAAAAATTGGTATCAATAACCAACACCTTTTTTCGTGAACCTGCAAGAATCATCGCAAGGGCAATAATCAAGGTAGACTTTCCTTCTCCCTTTTTTGTGCTTGTTAATAAAAAGATCTTATCAGGAGCCTTTTCAAGGGAGTATCGTGTTTTTTTGAGTAAATCTCTGAATTCGATAAACTTTTTATTTTTTGTGCCCGTGGTCAAAAGCAGCTCATCAAGGTTGAATTGTATAGGCAATCTATTGGCAGTTCCGATTAAAGTTAAACCAACATATTGCTGAAAGATAAAAGCTGTTTTTAATGAGTTGTCAAGAAATTCAATAATAATAATTGACAGCACGCATAAAAGAAATGAGGTCACAAGCGCAAGGGAAACAATAAGCAATTTTTTAGATGGCTCTGCCCTGACTGCGGGTTGTCCAAACAGTGTTTGTCTGATCTTTTCGCTCCCAGAAGCAGAACTGACATCCAGAGCCTGATTATACCTTTCCTGAGCAGTAGAAAATTCCTGCTGGGCCAGATCAACATCTTTCTGTAAGGATGCAAGTGTCGCTTCTTTTGAAGCATAGGTACCATATGTAATTTTCAGCACATTTAACTTACCTTCATATTCAGTAATGCTCTGTTGAAGACTTTCTATTTTTACCAGTAATGTACTTTTTCTGTCTTCCAGGTCTTCTTTTACTGATTTGGTTGTGGTAATAACAACTGCTGCATCAGCATGTTCATCTGCAGAATTATCATTACTTTCAAGATCTGAAAGCTGATTTCTAAGGGTAGCAAGTTGTTTTTTGTACTTATCATCTGCGGGTGATTCTTTAGCCTTATTTCTCAAAGAGGTAATATCATCTCTTAGCTTTAAAATCCGCTGGTTGATATTTGAAATGTTAACCTGTGGACCAGTACTACCTCCCAGTGCCTGTAATCTTTTATTTACACTAACAAGCTCAACTTTCGCCGAATATAGATTATTCTGAGCATCAGACAGGGAAGCTTCATAATCTTTCATCAGATCATTTTTGCTCTTGCTCTCATTATCAATATTTAAAATTCCCTGGGAAGACTTGAAAGACTTTAGCAGGTCTGTTTTCTTATCAAACTCAAGCTTTTTTTGATTAGCGAGTGATTTAAACGTATTAATTGATTCATCAAACCGTTCAATTCTCTGTAGGTTGTTAAACTTCAAAAAGCCATAGCAAAGTGTATTTACCATGGCAGCCGATAATTCAGGATTTTCAGTTCGGGCTCCGACATATATATAATCAGTATTTTCAACCCTGGCTGCAAATATCTGGTCTTTAACAAGGGCTTCATAATCATAACTGTATAACCTGAGAAACTCTAATAGAAGCCTTTCGTCTGAATTATAAGAGTTTAGTACCTGTAGTGAATCAAGATGACCTTTCAAAATTCGTTCATAAAACGTTTTATGACTGGTAACCCGCAGATAAATTTTTGAATTGAGATTTTTTTCACTGGGCTTGCGGTATGGTACAGTAGAAATCAGATCGTGCATCATCAGTGAATAAGCCATTAAACTTGCGACTTTCAGTGAGGTGATATTCTGAATCACATTATTGAATTTTACCTCTGATTCCTGAATACTGTTAGTTTTATTATCGTTGACTTTAACCTGGTCACTGACAGTGAAACCAGTGGTCAACTGTGCAGTTGACAGGTATTCTTTTTTATAATCTTTGGTAAAATATAGAACCGCAATTAAGGCAAGTAGGGGAACAGTAATAAGCAACCAGATCCTGCGAAAAATAATCTTGATAAAGTAATTGATATTCATCCTGTATAATAGTGTATTATCGCTCTTGATTTAAATATATGATGAAAAGACTTGTATTTTACCCCAGAATTAAGCTACCTCAAGTTCAGTTCATCTTACATGTTCTTGTAATGTTACTATTATTTTCATGTAAAAATACGGCTTGTTTCTCACAAGACACAACAATTGTATCAGCTCTTAGCTCCCTTGATACCCTTACCATAATTGATTCAGCTAGTTTGGCACCCACAATACCTGCATACGGATCGATCGAAGATTGGGTTGCTATTCATCATGGTATAGATTTAAACGTTCAAAGATATAAGTCATATATCTATTCTGGCCTTGCCTTCAGATTACTTTATCCTCAAAACTATCAAAATGATAACATAGTGGCAGCAGAACCGCATGCTGGGGCGACAAAAAGCTATCCGCTTGTCATCTTTTTACACGGTATGGGTGAAAAAGGTAAGGTTACAGAAAATGAGGCTTGCCTAAGATACGTCGGTAAGGCGTTTTTAGATGCAGAAGAAAAAAAGCAATTTAATTCCTATGCTTTAATTCCGCAAAGCGAATCAGGATTCTGGACTTACGATAATTTAAGCAAGATTATCACACTTACAAAATATATGATAGAAAAAAACCATGTTGATCCCATGCGTATTTCTGTTATGGGTATTTCTTCAGGTGCCGATGGCGCCTGGCGTCTTTCTGCATTACAACCTTCACTTTTTTGCTTACTAATTGACCTCAGCGCAGCCGATTTGAGTTATCTGAATGATATTCCAAAAATGAAATACCTGCCTGTTTGGATTGTACAGGGCGCTTATGATCGTAAACCAAGCCCTGCGTTATCGCAAAAAATAGTCAACTCAATAAACAGTAGCGGAGGTACTGTAAGATACACATTATTGAAAAATACTGGTCATAATACATTGGTTCCGATGTTAGGTAATCCTGCACTTTTTGATTATTTATCGAGTGTAAATAAACTTAATCCGGTCAGGCATGGAAATTATTTAAAAATAGATTCAGTTTATGATGACTATCGCTGGTACCTTAATGGTAAAATAATCAAAGATGAAAACAAGTATTCAATCCCCGTATCCAGACCAGGAAGTTATGCAGTACAGGTAAAAGATCATGGAATCTGGTCCGGGCTATCTCCTGTTCCAATAGATGTTAGAAAATAACAAGAAGTTAAGATTGAGGAAACTTTAGGGATATAATTTAATACCTGATATTAAAAGAGTAGTTTATTTATCTGAAAATTCAGGATTATGGTATCATACCCTAGGCTTAAGATCTTTAACATAAAGCGATTTTGTCATTTTACCAAAGTATTCTTTTACGAGATCTATACCCCTGCGGAAAATGCCAATAAATGTAAAGTTTAAATATTTCTTAAGGTAAAGTCTGCCTATGATTATACCACTGATAAAGGTGAACAGTGAACTTAGTGCAACTATATTTATGCTATGAAAATACCTGATTGCGAAAAGGTCACCGGCAATATTTACACCAAGCATAAACATAACCTTTACGAAATTCAAGGCAGGCTTATTCATAATATCAAGGCTTATTCCGAGAAATCGGTCAAGGGGCATTAAAAAGGCATAAACCATAAAAATTTGAAGGGTTGATCCGGTCCCAGCAAAGGCATTTCCTCCCAAAATTCTCATAATAAATGATGCAAAAAGCATGCATGCTAGAAGAAAGGGTATAATCATCAGACTGATTCCACCTGTATATTTTTCAAATACCATACTTACCTGTGGTTTATCATTTTTATTCGCATAACCTGCCATAAGCGGAATGGCAGTTGCAGTAAAACTGCGTAATGGAATTTCAATAATTTCAAGCATTTTTTGCGGAGCCGTGTACAATGCTACGAAATATGGCCCCATTAAGGCCTGAATTATAAACGTATCTGAACTTTTTAACAAATTTGAACCTACGGAAGTTCCCATACTGTATTTTCCGTAATGAAACATATTTTGAATTGCTTCTTTGCTTGTATGAAATAAATCTGTAAAACGGTTCCATCCCAGGAAAGATGAAATTAGACCAGGAATTAGGTTAGCGATTATAAATGAGCCTAAAATGATTTTAAGACTGCTATGGTGAAAAATTACCTGTACCAGTAATAAAATGACAAAGCTGCCCTGATTCAGTAATCTGAGAATTAAAATCCGGTTAAATTGAAAATCAACCTGTAAAAGCCAGACAGCATAATTATATGGCAATGAGAAAAGTAAAGAAATTGCGCCATAACGGATAAATAGAAGCCAACCTGCATCATTTATGTGAAATCTTATTAGCATTAGGCCAGTTAAGATGTAAATAAAACTGAAGACCAATGAAATAAACCATCCTGCTCCATTAATTTTTCTTGCATTTTCAGGTGTTGAGCCTGCAAGAAATTTAACGAGTGAAGTTTGAATCATACCATTCCGCAACATTTCAAAAAAAGTGTATGAGGTTATAAAAACTATCCAGTTTCCGAAGGATGATTTATCAGAAATCCGGGCAATAATCCCAAATGAAATGAATCCTAGAAGCCCAGATATTACTTGTCCGGACAGGGAAAGAAAATGCCTGTTTCTAAACAAAATTCTAGTTGTTAATTTTTATTTTTATCCATAAATTTTGCTGTTTAATCATTTTTACTCTCTTATGATAGTACCTACTGATCAATATTTTTAAAACTAATTTTTTTTAATTCCCAATAATTTAAGTAGCCATAAAAATACAATTCTTTATTAAGATTGTAAGGTTTTTGTATTATTTGTGAATATGTTTACCGAAATGATCAATTAATAAGTAATAATGATGCCTGTGTAACGTTATCATTATCAATAAAACAAATAACAAATTAATGTGCATGAAAGAATTTACTAAAATACTTAGCCTTTTTGTTCTCCTATTTTTCTTCCTGGGCACATCAAGGTTAGCTGCTCAGCAATCTGCACAATCTTTTGACGGTTCTGATCTTTACGCTAAATATTATCTCGAACATTTGCCAGATGATTACAACCCCAATGATGGTAAACGCTACCCTGTATTAATAGCGCTACACGGTTTTGGAGAAGGAGGCAATCCATCTATAAACAGTACTAAATTTTTGCGTTCTACCGGAATACCCGCCCTGATTGATAATGGATCTTTTCCTACTTCCGTTACCGTAAATGGGAAGGTATTTAAGTTTATAGTGATTTCACCTCAGCTTAATCAGAAAAATTTATCCTGGTATACGCCCCAGGTAGATTATGTGGTGCAGCAAGTCAAATCAATTTACGCTAATAAAGCAGATTTTCAGCGTATCTATCTAACTGGATATAGTGGTGGTGGGGCAGGAGTTTATACTTATCCAGCTACAGCTACAGTACTGGGAAATCAAATTGCAGCTGCTGTTGTTTGTTCAGGTGCTGCATGGTATCAGAATTATACCGAAATAAGTAATATTGTTAATTCTAGTCTGCCTATCTGGGCATTTCATAATGATGGAGATCCGATAGTTAGCTTAACGTCAGATCAGGGTTGGTTCTATGCATTAAATGCAGCTGGTATTAATCCTAAAATGAAATTAACGATTTATCCAAACATAAATCAGCATGATTCCTGGACAAGAACCTATGATCCAAGTCAGGGTAATCCAAATAATATCTATCAGTGGATGTTGCAATATTCAAGACCTAATATTGCCAACCCTCCAACTCCTGTACCCATAGCCTCAATTCCGACCGCTGTTGCCGGCAATTCTCAGGTAATTACACTGTCTGCAGGATCTACTGGTTCTGCCGTTATTGATGGTTCTTCATCTAGTGATGCTGGTGGATCAATCATCAGTTACCAATGGGCTAAATTATCAGGTTCATCTGGAGATCAGCTCATCAGTGCATCACAGGCACGTACTACCATTAACTTTAATAGCCCCGGTAATTATACATATCAACTTACTATAACCGATAACCAGGGTAATAACAGTGCTTCAAGAGTCAGTATTCAGGTAAATCCTGCACCCATACCAGTTGCTTCAATTCCGACCGCTGTTGCCGGCAATTCTCAGGTAATTACACTTACTGCAGGATCTACTGGTTCTGCCGTAATTGATGGTTCTGCTTCTAGTGATGCAGGGGGGTCGATAATAAGTTACCAGTGGGGTAAATTATCAGGTCCATCTGGAGATCAGCTCATCAGTGCATCACAGGCACGTACTACCCTCAACTTTAATAGTCCCGGTAATTATATATATCAACTTACTATAACCGATAACCAGGGTAATAACAGTGCTTCAAGAGTCAGTATCCAGGTTAATCCTGCACCCATTCCAGTTGCTTCAATCCCGTCCGCCGTTGCAGGCAACGACCAGCAGATTACATTGCCGGGTGGTTCATTCACCCTTAATGGTACAGCTTCTAAAGATGCTGGGGGAGTAATTACCAGCTATGAATGGGGTAAGCTAAGTGGCCCTGCAGGTGATCAGGTGTTTTCTAGCAATAAGGCGAGTACAATGGTTAATGTAGTTAATGCCGGGACATATACTTACCAGCTTTACATTACCGATAACCAGGGGCATTCAAGTGCGTCACGAATGAATGTTATAGTTAGTGGGCCCCAACCGGTCAATCCACCTTCGCCATTGCCACAGTCAATTCTTCGTGCTAATGCAGGGAGCGAAGAAGCCATCATTTTGCCTGGAAATGCTCAACTTGACGCCTCAAGCTCTAATGACAGAAATGGTATAATCACAGGTTATCAATGGTCAAAATTATCAGGTCCGTCTGGTGATTATATAACAAATGACAATCAGATGACAACTTCCGTCAATTATAGTCAGGTAGGATCCTACACATATAGTCTGAGTGTAACCGATGATCAGGGAAATCAGAGTAGCCGACAGAAAACTGTAATAGTTTATCCTGCGGGTACACAAGAGTCTGTACCTGTTGCTGATGCTGGGAATAACCAGAATCTGACTACTTCTGATGTTGCCTTACTTGATGGTTCTCAGTCGTATGTAAATTATGCACGCATTATTCATGTCAGTTGGACTAAAGTTTCTGGCCCAGCAGGTGATATGATAGGTGGTAATAGCCATCTGTTAGGTAGCGCAACTTTTATAAATCCCGGAACATATATTTACCAAATATATATCGGCGACAGTCAGGGAAACAGTGGAGTTTCTACGGTACAGATTAATGTGATGCCTTCGGGCAATCAGGATCTAAGGAGAGCATTGCTGAAATCTAATGCGCCTGAATTAGGTTTATTGACAATGCACGGTTCCGGACAGTTTAATTTTACTGAAGGGCTTTCAGTTTTTCCGAACCCAGTTATTACAACTACTCACCTGCAGCTAATATCGTCTGAAACAGGAATTGTTTATATGCGCGTATTTGATCTTAGCGGTAGAATTGTCAGAGAACAGCAAATCAATAAATCATTGTCAATTGTCAGCAGTGAAGTTGATCTTGGATCATTGAGCAAAGGTGTTTATATCATTGAAACTACTATTAATAATAATAGGAAGTCAACCAAGGTCCTGAAATATTGATTAAATAAATATTAATAATAGTTAAATCATGAATTTAACAGTGATCAAAATCCAGAGTCTTTGACTTTTACAACAATAACCTTTACCAAGCTCTTTAACGCACATAACCATCGTCTTTGTTAAGCATATTCAAGGTCTCAAAAAGGTTTAAACAAGCTTTTAAAAATCAACTTAAAAACCCTTCAATATGAAATTTTTTAGACGATAAAGTAATTATTTTTGATATTCTGGACATCATTAAATTATTTTTTCTTTTTTTACCGATCAAAAAGTAAAACTCAACGATTATTAGAACCAGATTGACGAACCTTATATACTGTAGTAAAAGAAAAAGTATAGTATTGTGTTCCATTAATCTCTCAGTTAGCATGAAAGCGCCTGACCACTTACTCGATGATTCAAAAAATTCGGTTCACCAGTCAAAAAGATTCAGCGATCTACTTCAAAATACTGTTCAGTTAGAAACTTTTATGGGTAAAATACTTATTATTGATGATAGCAAGCCAATCAGGCGTCTCCTTGAATATATTTTAACCCGGGAAAATTATGAAGTGGTGAGCGCACAGGACGGTTTTGAAGCTATATTCTGGTTATCCGAAGGTAACCGTCCTGACCTGATAATTTCTGATATTGAAATGCCAAATTTTACAGGTGAAGAGTTAATTTCAAATTTAAACAATAGTGGTCTTTTCAGTGATTTACCAGTAATAATTTTAACAGGGGTTGAGTCACAGGAAATAAGAGATAGCTTTTTATCCCGTGGAGTCGTAGGATATTTAACAAAGCCTTTTGACCCTGCAAACCTTCTTCAAATTGTCAAAGAAGCGATTATAGCCTCTAAAACTAAATCATGAGGCTGATTAACTAATACCCCTGAATATGTTTCTATATATTGGTCTTGAGTCTTACCAGTTAAGTTTTGAATTAAATAAAGCCTTGCCTCATGATGCACTTTATTTTACAGAACTTGATGAGGCTAAGCGATATATATATAAAGCTGTATTAACCGGAGATATTCTTCCTGTTGCCATCATTTGCGATGCAAGTTATTCCAAAAGTGAGCTCATTAAATTTATCCTTAGAATTAATTTTAGTCCAGCGGTTGCAGTAGTACCTTTTATTTTGTTCTCTGAGCATTTAACTGACCAGGAAAAAATTATTTTAGGTAAAATGCGGGGTGTTGATGATGTATACAATCAAACTGCTATTTTTGACAAACTTATTGAGCGAATCAAATTTCTACGAATTTTTAAAGTTAAAAAACATACTTACCTGCCGAAGCTGGAAGAACCTGAAGAGGTTTTTCCAGAGTCACTGTTAGATGGATTCCTTAAAAGGTTTCTTGATATTACTGTTTCGTCTTTTCTTTTATTGCTTTTAAGTCCAATACTATTAATCATTGCAGTAATAATCAGGATTGAATCTAATGGTCCGGTTTTTTATAGTTCGCTAAGAGCTGGATCAAATTATAAAATCTTTAAATTTTATAAATTTAGGTCTATGTTTGTCGATGCAGAAATTCTTATGGCTGAGTTAAAGGCAAATAATGATTATCAGTCTACTGAATTAAATGCCCCCAAATTTTTTAAGTTTCATAATGATCCCCGTGTTACCCGGTTCGGAATGATTTTGCGTAATTCAAGTCTGGATGAGATACCTCAGCTGTTTAATGTTTTGAAAGGTGATATGTCATTAGTTGGTAATAGACCTTTACCTTTATATGAGGCGGCTTCTTTAACTCAAGACCAATGGGCTGCTCGTTTTCTTGCACCAGCTGGTATGACAGGATTATGGCAGATTACCAAGAGAGGAAAGAAAGAAATGTCTGTTCAGGAAAGAATGAACCTTGACCTGACATATGCTAATAAGAATTCATTGATAAAGGATATGTGGATTTTATTTAAAACTCCCCGTGCAATGCTGCAAAAAGAAAATGTATAAGTATTAGATGCTTAAAGATTGTGATTTAATCATATTAAGTTTGATTAAGTGGGATGGTCCAGTCTCCTCAACACCGTATGCACTTGCCAAAGAGTTTGCACTCAATAACAGGGTCTTTTACATCAACCATCCATTAAGTATAAAAGATGCTTTTCTAATAGATAAATCACCTGGTTGGTCTGAAAAATTTACGGTTTTTAAAAATAGGTATAATCAACCTGACCCTTCATTGCCCAACCTTTATACACTTGTTCCTTGCCTGACCTTTCCTATCAACTTTTTACCTGAGGGTAAATTTTATGATCTATTAAGTTATTTAAATGATTTAGTGCTTTTTGAATTAGTTAAACGGCTTATTTCTGATTTTGGCATCAAGAAATATATTTTTATCAATGCCTTTGATTCTTTTTGTGCAAGAAAATTCCCAGCCAATATGCTTGCACCCTTAAGGAAAATTTATCACTGTCTTGATGAAATTTCAGAGGTTCGTTATACGGCAGCTCATGGTATAAGACTTGAAAAAGAGATGTCACGCAGTTATGATTTTGTCCTGGCTAGTTCCATAGCTCTCAAAAATAAGCTAAACCCGTACGCGGGCTCAATTTATTATCTGCCGAATGGTGCAGATACAAGTCTTTTTAATACTACTCAGTTTTTAGCTTACAGTTGTCCTGATGAATTGGTAGCATACCGTCATAAAAAAATAATAGGGTATACGGGAAGTCTAGAATATCGTACAAATATTGAACTACTCAATAGTATTGCTGATAGTCATCCTGATAAAATACTTTGTATTGTCGGCCCTGTTTATAGTGAAGAAGCCATCATCAGTGGACTATTTGATAAACCTAATGTTTTGTATTGTGGCAGTAAAAGACTAGATCAGTTACCAGCTTATTTAAGATTTATGGATTGTATGATAATTCCTTTTAAATGTAACAAGCTTACCAGCAGCATTTATCCTTTAAAAATTAATGAGTACCTGGCTGCTGGAAAGCCTGTAGTCAGCACAGGCTTTTCTACTGAAATCAGGTCTTTTTCTGATATTATTGGAATTGCCGATGATTTCAGCTCATTTAATCACTTGATTAATGATGCAATTACCAATGATTCAGCTGAACTTATTGATAATCGCATGTTTAGAGCTAGTAAAAATAGTTGGAAAGTCAGGGTTGCCCAATTCTGGCAGATTCTTGAAGAGCCTACTTTTGTCGATACTGAAACCGTATTGATCTAAGTTTAGCTCCATTAGCTATTTATTTTTCTTCGTGGCCTGCATCACCACTTATTTTATTTCCAAAATAGAAATTTAGGGAAAATCTTAGCGTATTTGAAAGTGGATTTTGCTTTTGGGAAACAAGATATGAAAAGTCAAGGTTGAAGATATTAAATTTCACTCCTGCGCCCAGAGTCAGGTATCGCCTGTTTCCTTTGTTAGGATTCTCATAAAAGTAACCTGACCTCAGAAAAAACTGTTGATTGTAATTGTATTCCATACCTAGTGCATAACTGAGCTCTTGAAGTTCTTCTTTTCCTCCACCTGGCGCATCATAAAAAGACTGGAAAATACCTGCTGGTACTGAGACATTTGGATTCATTCCTTTAACGATGTTACCATTCTGATCTCTGATTGGGTTTGTAGGCACCAGTAACTTATTAACATCAAGATTTACAGCAAATGAACTCGATTCATCAAGGTGAAAATTTTCACCTGCACCAATTCTGAGATTGGTTGGCAGAAATGATTTATTCCCAGTACCATAATCCATTTTAGTTCCAATATTTGAAATATTTACCCCGTAACTGGTAGTTGTGTTTGTTCCAAATAAACGCCCATCTTTCTTATAGTAAATTGCAATATCAGCTGCTCCTGCATTACCAGGCATTAATGAATTATCGCTGCTTGACTGACCAATATTTGAATGGATGAATCTACCGGCCAAAGCAATTGAAAAGTTATCAGTAAGCTTTCTGATGTAGGCCAGATCTACAGAAAATTCACTAGGTGTTACCTGTCCATAATTATTTCCCTGTTCGTCAGTATATATGATGTCGCCATATGAAAAATACCGGAAAGAACCTGCTAAAGTCTGATTTTGATCAAGCTTTTTATACCCACTGACATAACCAAGATTTATATCATTGGTAAGTCTCCTGAGCCACGGAGTGTAAGATATGCCAATTGCGTTATCACCTGGTGCAAATGCATATTTAGCCGGATTCCAATGCATTGAATTTACATCTCCTGAAGTGGCTACACCATTGTCTCCCATTGCTCCACCACGTGCATCTGGAGCTATTAACAGAAAAGGAGCAGCTGTTGTCAGTGCAGAACTACCATTGGTATTTATGGCAGCGCTCTTATTCTGGGAAAAAACCGAGAATGTAAAACAGATCAGGCAAATACCTGTCAGAAGAAGATATTTTTTAATTAATGGTACTATCATATTTAATTGCTCAAGGGTGCATCTTATCAGGTTCATATCTAACTGGAATAAATCATAAAAAGTATATCTTATTCAGTTGGTAAACTAATTTTTAAATATCCTGTAATTTGGATGCGTTGCGATTCCAAGTAATTGCCTGTCTCCGGCAGAGTCTCCATACGCATAAACCGCTTTAAATGTTGCAATATCAACAATTTCATTAAGCCTGTTCACTTTTTCCTGACCATTGCAATTTTTACCGTCAAACTTTCCAGTTATGACTTCATCTTTAATTTCAAGTTTGGTTCCAATGCATTCAATACCGATCTGTTTGCACCAGATTTTTAACCAGTTTTCACAGGAGGCAGAGATTACAATAACTCTGTGATTTTGATAAAGGTGTTCTTTTATCTGTCTTAGGGCATCTTTTCTTAATAGCAAGGGGAGTTTTAATAAGCTGAAAGAATCACATGAGGCTTGAAATTCTGCCTGTTGCATACCCTTAAAAAAGTATGATAACAATAGTTCCTTAGCCTGGGAATTTGTCAGACGCCCGGTTTTATTTCTAATGAAAACAGGTATGAAATTAATCATTCCTTTAAAAAAAAATAAATCACCTTTTATATAACGAATAATGGCAGGCAATGTATCACATTTAGAAATCGTACCATCAAAATCAAAGACTGCTAACGTTTTTTTATCTTGAGAACGGCCTTTTAAAGTCATATATGTAGCTTTTTAAAGATAAATTCAGGGATAGTAGTAATAATTACCATAAGGTAACGCCAGAACCATTTTACATAAATTATATTTTTTTTTGCCAACCCGGCTGCATAAATACTCGTAGCTACCTGGTCAACAGTAGCAGTAAGAAGTGTTGGTAATTGTAGATTTTGAGTCATCCGGGTGTACATAAATCCTGGCTTTACAGTGAGTACATGTAGCTTTTCATTATACAATCGATTTCTTAATCCTGAAAGGTAGGCTGTAAAACCCGCCTTGGCACTACCATAAATAAAATTTGTCGCTCTTCCACGATCTCCGGCTACTGAACTTATGCCGATTATCAGGCCTGAGCCTGACAAGCTATACTGATTTGCAATTACATTGCAGATTGATACCGGGCCAGCATAATTTGTGTTGATTACTTGTAAGATATCAGGTAGATTTTCAAGGTCAATTATGGTATTACCCATAAAGCCGACTACGCAAATAGTAATTGATGGCTTAATCTCTAGTTTTTTATAAAATTCAGTATGTGATTTGAAATCACATACATCAAATTCATATCCTTTGGCCTGAACATTAAATCTTATTTCAAGGTCAGCAGCGATTTTTTCCATTTCTGGTAGATTTCTTCCTGCTACAGAAATGCTGAATTGCTGACTGGCATATTTTCTGGCTAGAGCAATCCCGAGGTCCGAGCCACCACCGAGTATAAGTACATTCTGCATTTATTGGTATAAGTTTATTAAATCTGTTGTTTCAATGCTGTTTTTAATTAGCAAACGCTCTGATAAGCTTGACTGAAACTGTTGAACAGGGTTATACTGGTTAATTATTTGCAGAAATTCTGCAGCATGAGAATAACTTTTCCAGAAAATATCAGCTTTCATTCGCGCATCTTTTGTCATATAAAGTCGTCCTCCATAATCAAGAACAATTTTATCAAGCTCATCTAGAAATTCAAACAAACCTTTTTTTATTGGAAAATCAAGAGCAAGTGTGTAGCCCTCCATTGGAAAAGCTATAAGGCTTTCCTGTTTTCCAAATAACTTTAATACAGCAAGAAATGATCCCATACCTTTTTTCCTGATTTTTGCCAAGATATCTACAAGGCCTGCCTTACCATTTTCAATTGGTAATACAAATTGATATTGTACGAAACCTTTTTTACCATACATTTTATTCCACCCTGTTATTGCATCAAGCGGGTAAAAGAATGGATCATAAGAAACTATACTATTACTTTCTTTTTTAAAATTCTTTGTGTAGTATAAAAAATTGAATGCTTTGATGCTTAACGTGTTTAAGGCAAAAGAGGGAAAATAAAACGGAATAGCCAGTTTAAGTTTAGCTGGTTTAATGAGCAGGTTGCTTGGTTTTATTGATGGCAAATCAGCAGGCAGGGCATGTTCACCTGACATCAAGATACTTCTTCCAAACGAATCCCCTCCTTTCAGGCAATCAATCCAGGCCATGGTATAGGTAGAATCCCTGTACTGCTCAAAAAGATCAAGAATCTCATCTAAATTTGCTGCTTTTATCTGTACCTGTCTTATAAAAGCTGTTTCTATCTTTTTTAATTTAAATCTTACCCGTGAAATCAGACCAGTGAGACCCATACCCCCACAGCTTGCTTTGAAAAGGTCTGAATTGATAAGGCTGTTACAGGTTATTTTTCCTAGAGACGTTATAACATCCATTTCTATTATATGGGCTGAAAAAGAACCTTCAGAATGGTGATTTTTACCATGAACGTCAGATGCAACAGCTCCACCAATAGTAATATATTTAGTGCCGGGAGTTACAGGGAGAAACCAGCCTTTGGGTACAATTATTTCAAGAATACTTGCCAGACTGATACCTGGTTCGCATTCAAATATTCCACGTTCCAGATCGAAGTCAATAATTCTATCAAATTTTAGTGTCGATATGATATGATTAGACAAAGAGGCATCTCCGTAACATCTGCCCAGACCCCTTATGCTAAACAAACTATTCTCTTCCATCAGTTTATTAAACTGTGAAATTGTCGAAAATGAATTTTCATCTGTTTTAACCGATGGGTAATTACTCCAGTTTGATACTGTCTTTATCATAAGCGGGTGTCCTGCTAATTATTAAAAAACGTTAAATTTTCAGGCATATAAATAATCAGGCAAAAGCTTAAAATCCACAATATAATCGTCAACTGTATGAAACGATCTTCGAATAAAATACGGGTTGGTGAAGCTGTATTGTTTTCTACAAATGTTAACTGCAAATAGCGCATAATACCTGCAATAACAAAAATGCAAGTATAGTAAAGTCTATAATTATTATGTCTGAGTAATACTTCTGGCGAAACGGTATACATTAGATAAGCAACAAGCGTAACTGATGTAATTAAAACAAGGGAAAAGTTTAAAAACTCAAGATTATAACCTTTTATTGATTTTCTGATGTCAACACCAGATTTTACCTTAATTAATATATCATCTCTTCTCTTTGCGATTGCCATAAACAGAGCAAGCAGAAAAACCATAATCACCAGCCAGGTTGTCACGTTAATTGATGTAATAGCGCCCCCGCTTTTAATTCGAAATACGAAGCCCGATGAAACTATAAGTATGTCAAGTATTGAAATGTTTTTTAAACCAAATGAATAAAGCAGATTTAAAATAAAATACAAACTTAAAATAAACAGGAATTTTGCTTTTAAAAGGTATGCGATGTAAAAACCAAGGAACAAAACGAGAAACATCGTTAAAATGGCCAGGCTTTTAGAAATTTTTCCGCTTGCAAGTGGTCTGAATTTCTTTGTTGGATGTAAACGATCTGATTCAATATCCCGATAATCATTTATAATGTAAATAGCACTTGCTACCAGTGAGTAAGATATAAAACCGATACAGAGATCAATAATTTTATTAATATGGGTAAACTCACCAGCGAAAAATAAAGGTATGAATAGGAAAAGATTTTTAATCCATTCTTTCGGCCTAAGTAACCGGATATAATCAGACAGCTGAATTTTATTTTCGGGCATTTCTTGACTAGCTGATAGTAAAGTTTCATTATTGTGCATAGTTGTACTAAAACCAATAAATATTTTATAAATTTATTGAATAGAAAATAAAATTAATGTCATTTTCGTTCATTCCTGTAATTAATTCGTTAAGGTATCGAATGTTTTCGGTGAAATTTTTTTAAGATTTGCTCTTTCGTAATTTTAATAAAATGTGATTTAAGTCAAAAAAATAATTACATATAATGCATAATAAATTAAATCATCTCCAAATTTTTTGAGCGTATAATTTTAGCGATGAATCTTGGTATTTCATCGGGTTTATTAATGCTTTTAACGAGTAAAACTTAACCTATTGCCGGAAGCTTTCTATTTTGTATTATATTTAAAGTTTTATATTAATCTTGCTTGAAATATCAGATAAACTGGTATCCTTTTTTTAACCAAGTCAAACAGGTAAATACTACTGCATTAGCAATTAACGTTCTCAAACTTTGCTCTTCTCAGTTATCCCGGTTAAAACCGATTTATCGTTAGGCTATAAAAATTATAACCGATGAAACACGTCACAGAAGAACTAAGCCTGGGTAAATTTATTTTAACCGGCGTTGCAATTGCCGTATTAATTTGCCTCATTGTATTCTGGATTTACACAAATCCTTCATTGCTTTACAGGTAAGCAACGATGTTTGAATCCGTTTAGCAATTTCTTATTCTGGAATTTAATTGTTTGACACAATTACGGGTCAAATGTACGGTCTATTTAATGTTTACTTTATTCAGTAGAAGTTAGGAACAACGGAACTTTTCGCTTTTACTTATAGATCTGGTACTATCTGTTGCTGTACAGCAGGTTGGAAGTCTTTCCTTGCTCAGATTTTTTAAATCTTATTTAGAAAAATAAAACCTTACACTAATTCCAGAGTAAGGTTTAAT
>JANLVJ010000071.1:0-2195 GCA_031363945.1 bacterium
TTATTACCAATCAATAAACCTGTATGAAGTTCGCTGTAGGGGAAGGGGTCGAACCTTCACGGAGCAGTTAGTGGAATAATCCCTTTATCCCGTTCTCTCCGCCACCGAGACAAGGAGGTGTGTCTGCCAATTTCACCACCCTACATTGTAGCTATTGTTGCTGTGTTATCATCAACAATCCAAATATACAGCATACGATAATTTATTACAAATTAAGCAATGAATTATTTTAATTATTATAGGAATTATAATTTATTTGTATATTTAGTATAGTTAAGCAAAATTATGCACGAAAAAACGACTTCAAATTTAGAAATTGATAAGCTTGATAAGCAGATTCTTTCCATTTTAATGAACAATGCCATGATTCCATTCACTGAAATTGCCAAAGAATTGGTAGTATCAGGCGGTACAATTCATGTTCGTATGAAAAGACTCGAAGAAATGGGCATAATAAAAGGGTCTAATTTACTAATCGACCCTCAACGTATAGGCTACGATGTCTGTGCTTTTCTCGGTATTTTTCTTGAGAAGGGCTCGCATTACAATCATGCAGTCAATTCAATAAACGAGATCAAAGAGGTAGTTGAGCTTCATTATACAACAGGAGCTTACAGTATGTTTGCGAAGATAATTTGCCGGGATACCGCTCATCTGCGTGAAATTCTAAATGAAAAAATTCAGGCCATAGAGGGAATACAACGGACTGAAACATTTATTTCATTAGAAGAAAGTATTAAAAGGCAGATCACCTTGGTTTGATTCAGGTGGTCGCTTATATTTGTACAAATCTGAATGTTAATAGAAAAGTGAAAATTCTATAAACGTGAATCTATTTACTTGAAAAAAAATTCCCGGAACAATTTATAAACATGAGAGAAATTCAATTTCGTGAGGCCTTAAGAGAGGCAATGAATGAAGAAATGCGGAAAGATCAGGATATTTTTCTGATGGGTGAAGAGGTAGCAGTATACAATGGTGCATATAAAGTAAGTCAAGGTATGCTAGATGAGTTTGGTGAAAGGCGTGTCATTGACACACCTATCTCTGAACTGGGCTTTACTGGTATTGGTATTGGTGCAGCAATGAATGGCCTGAAACCAATCATTGAGTTTATGACTTTCAACTTTTCACTAGTTGCCATAGATCAGATCATCAATGCAGCTGCAAAAATGATGTCCATGTCAGGTGGTCAGTTTTCAGTTCCAATTGTATTCAGAGGTCCAACGGGTAGTGCTGGTATGCTAAGTTCACAACACTCACAGTGTTTTGAAAGCTGGTATGCAAACTGTCCGGGGCTAAAAGTTGTCGTTCCTTCAAACCCGTATGATGCAAAAGGTCTATTACAATCAGCAATCTTAGATCCTGATCCTGTAATTTTTATGGAATCAGAAAGTATGTATGGTGACAAGGGTGATGTTCCCGAGGGCTCTTATTATATTCCAATTGGAAAGGCAGAAGTTAAACGTCAGGGAACTGATGTAACTATCGTCTCTTTTGGAAAAATTTTAAAGGTGGTATTTGCTGCAGCTCTTGAGCTTGAAAAAGAAGGAATTTCATGTGAAATAATTGACTTACGTACTGTTAGACCTATCGATTATCCCTGCATTATAGCGTCTGTTAAAAAGACAAATCGCCTGGTTATTGTCGAAGAATCATGGCCACTTGGCTCAATTGCCACTGAGGTTGCCTTCAAAGTTCAGAAAGATGCATTCGATTATCTAGATGCACCGATATTAAGAATTATGGGAGCAGATGTACCACTACCCTATGCACCTACACTTATCGAAGCTTACCTGCCAAATCCAGCAAGAGTTATTGCCGCAGTGAGAGAAGTGATGTATGTAAAGAAATAACATCTGTGTTTATAATAAGGGAAATTGGTTTTTGCCAGTTTCCCTTATTGATTGTCATGCCCGAAAGAGTACAACTGGCTTATAGCCCCTGACCGGCATGAAAAAGAGTACCTATACTGACAGGTAATTTTCCACAGCCTTTTTGTCGCCCCATTATATAATTGAATGCACTCAGTTCGGCCGGCTTACTATCCTGATAAGTAAGTACCAGATTCTGTGCTTCCCCCAAATTATTAACCTGACCAAGTACATAGGCATTTGTGAAAAATACAAGCATGTTGTGGGCATGCCCGGCAAGTTCAGCAGTGAGATCAAGTAAGGGTTTACTGAAATTCAAAC
>JANLVJ010000024.1:0-82955 GCA_031363945.1 bacterium
ACCTCGACAGCAACAATCACCCAGCCAGCATCAGCACTGACATCAAGCATTACTGCTCAGACGAATGTGAAGTGCTTCGGTGGTTCGACAGGAACAGCTACAGTTACCCCAGCCGGTGGAACAGGAACAGATACGTACTCATGGTCAACTAGCCCGGTACAAACTACCGCCACAGCTACAGGCCTTACCGTAGGTAGTTACACAGTAACGGTGACCGACGCCAACGGATGTACAACAACCTCGACAGCAACAATCACACAGCCTGCATCAGCACTGACATCAAGCATTAGTGCCCAGACGAATGTGAAGTGCTTCGGCGGTTCAACAGGGGCGGTAACAGTAGCGGCAGCAGGAGGTACTTCAACTTATAGCTATACCCTTGGCGGAGTAACAAATACCACAGGAACATTTAGTGCCCTGGCAGCAGGAACCTATACGGTAAACATCACGGATGCTAACAGCTGTACTACGGTTCAGTCGGTAGTTATCACCCAGCCTGCATCAGCACTGACATCAAGCATTAGTGCCCAGACGAATGTCAAGTGCTTCGGCGGTTCGACAGGAACAGCTACCGTTACCCCAGCCGGTGGAACAGGAACAGATACGTACTCATGGTCAACTAGCCCGGTACAAACTGCCGCCACAGCTACAGGCCTTGCCGTAGGTAGTTACACAGTAACAGTGACCGACGCCAACGGATGTACAACCACCTCGACAGCAACAATCACCCAGCCAGCATCAGCACTGACATCAAGCATTAGTGCCCAGACGAATGTGAAGTGCTTCGGCAGCTCAACAGGGGTAGTAACAGTAGCGGCAGCAGGAGGTACTTCAACTTATAGCTATACCCTGGGCGGAGTAACAAATACCACAGGAACATTTAGTGCCCTGGCAGCAGGAACCTATACGGTTAACATCACCGATGCTAACGGCTGTACCACGGTTCAGTCGGTGACCATTACCCAGCCAGCAGCAAAACTCTCTGTATCCATTTCATCTCAATCGAATGTATTGTGCAGCGGCAATAATACGGCCTCAGTGAATTTAATCGGTGCTGGTGGAAGCGGAAGCTATACCTATTCAAGCGATGGAACAATATTTACCAATACTACCGGATTCTTTAACGGTTTGATTTCAGGTTCTTACACTTTTACTGTTAAAGACGCAGGAGGATGTATGTCAACAGCAAGCACGTTGATCCTAACGAATTTGCAAGTATTGGCGAACGATGATTCGACTACAATAACAATGGGTGCAACTGCAACTATGGCTATTCTTGCGAATGATAAGGCTGGTAGTGCACCGATAGATGCTTCTTCGGTAGACCTTGACCCATCAAGTGCGGGAATTCAAAAAAGCTATACAGTTACAGGAAAAGGAACCTTTACCGTAGATAATAATGGTACGGTGACCTTTATATCAGGAGCTTTATTCTCAGGAAAGGTGAGTGCTACTTATCAAGTCGCTGATATAAATGGTTGTTATTCGAATAATGCAAGTATAAATATTAGCGTCAGGCCAACGGTACTGGTTGCAAAAAATGATACCATTACTATCAACCAGGGTAGTGCTATAGTTATTCCGGTATTAAGTAATTTTATCAGCCCATTGCTTCCAAAATTGACTATCAGAATCAGGTCATCAGCTGTTAATGGCAATACCACGGTACTAGCAAATGGTGATGTTGAATATGTACCATTTATGACATTTACTGGTACAGAAACCTTCAAATATGATGCTGTAAACTTACAGAATCCAGCACTTGTATCTAATATTGCAACCATTACGGTAATTGTGCTGCCTAGAGCACAGTTACCTCAATCAAACCTAAGTCTAACGCTGCAGGCTGGACCTACAGTTTATACTGACACGTACAGTTATACTTTTAAGGTTAAAAATACAGGGCCAGGTATAGCAAGCTCAGTTACTGTAACAGATACACTTCCAAGTGGATTGAGTTATGTGTCTTCAACTCCTGAAACAGGTATATCAGGTTTTAATGGTACGAGTAATGCGGTAAGCTGGACTATTCCTTCAATAGCAGCTGGTGAGGAAATTACCATGACAGTATTCGTACATACCACAAGTCTGGGTACAATCATCAATACTGCATGGGTAAATTCAGCTGCTCCGAATACAGTATTTAAAAATCACTATGCGACAGCTATTGTCAATAAAATTACAGGTAATATCATAATCCCTACAGCATTTACGCCTAACGGGGATGGTGATAATGATCTGTTTGAGATAAAATACCTAGACCGTTATCCTGATAATGATATCGAAATATTTAACAGATGGGGAAATCAGGTTTACAAAGCACAGGGCTATATGCAAAATGGTAAAATCTGGGATGGTTCTAATTTATTAGATGGAACATATTATTACATACTGCATGTAAATATGAATGGAGCTTATAGAACGATGTCTGGATATACAACCATTATTAGTGGAAGACACTAATAAAATAAGGGCAATAAATTATTAAAGAGCAGTACTACAGCAAACTAGATTTTAAAGGAATGAGCCCGATAAATTACCGGGCTCGTTCCTTTAATTTTTAATAAACAATACAACCTTCATTTGGGCATTAATAACCTTACCTCGTTTAGTATGTCAGGCAATCAATTTATCCGGCATCAGCTAACGAAGCGATTTATCCAGGATCAGCTTGACGAAGCTATTTATCCGGGATTACCTTAACAGAACAATTTATCCAAGATCAGCTTGACGAAGCAATTTATTTGGGATCAGCTTAACGAAGCGATTTCTCCCGGATCACTTTAAATTCAGAGCCTGTTTTCCAGCTTGGAAAGTTTCTTTCATTGGCAAGGGTATTACCTACATCATAAAGTAGTCGGGTATCTTCAACCATCCCACTAAAATCCCAGGTTGCAGGCTCAAAATTATCTGCAGACTGATGATAGCGGTGAGCAGTATAATCTTCGCTTTGTGCTTTACCCCAGGCAGATCCATGGGCGATAGAATTAATTCCACTTTCTGTGTACAGTGAAGGGATACCCACTTTTGCAAAATTAAAATGATCTGATCTGAAAAAAGCGCCAGCTGATGGATTAGGCTCTTTCATCGTTACCCTGTTTTGTTTAAGCGCTGATGCTTTTGCATACTCATCAAGTTCTGACTGACCAAATCCTATAACAGATATATCTTTTGTAATTCCAAAGCTAGAGAGTGCATCAATATTAATATCAGCAACGGTCTTTTTTACCGGATAAATAGGGTGGGTACCATAATATTCTGAACCCAGAAGACCTTGTTCTTCAGATGTAAGGGCAATAAATACAATACTGCGTTCCGGTTTTTTGCTTTGCAGGGTAAATGCTTTGGCAATTTCTAGAATAGCCGCACAACCTGTAGCATTATCAATTGCACCATTATAAATTGAATCACCTTTTACTGCTTCACCTATACCCAGATGATCCCAATGGGCTGAATAAATAATATATTCATTCGCATGAGTCGTGCCTTCTAATCTTGCAACAACATTATGCGACATGGCATATTTAATTTCATTTACCAGTTTCAAACTTGCCTCCAGGTGTAAATCAACAGCTTTAAAACCCTTTGTCTTTGCCTGAGCAAGTAGATCATCAGAATGACCCGCCAGTTTAAAGAGTTTGTTTGCAGCATCGGTCGTAATCCAGGCCTCGGCACCAGCTCTGTTTAAACCTTTGTCTGCTTCTTTTAAATACAGTTTTGATCCTGAAAAACTACTCCTGACAACAGTCCAAGGGTAACTGGCCGGGGCAGTATCGTGAATGATGATACAGCCTGCTGCACCTTGCCGGGCTGCCTCTTCATACTTATAAGTCCACCTGCCATAATAAGTCATTGTTTTACCTTTAAATAGGGTAGAATCATAAAAACCAGGATCATTTACCATAACAATAACTGTTTTGCCCCTTACATCAAGGCCCTGATAATCATCCCAGCCATATTCAGGTGCCTTGATACCAAAACCTACAAAAACAAGGTCTGATTTCACAATATTGATCTCATTTGATTCATGCCGGCTGACAGCTACAAAATCAGTCAGATAGTTCAGGCTTAGATTTCCTTTAGTACCAGTTATAGTTAATGTGCCAGGTGTTGAAGTAACTTCAACCATCGGTACATCCTGAAAATAACTTTGCCCGTTGCCTGACAAGAGCTTGAGTTTTTGAAACTGGTTTTTTATATAATCAATGGCCAGGGTTTCACCTTTTGAAAATGGCTTTCTTCCCTGAAAAGAATCTGAAGCCAGTTTACCGATATGCTCAGTAAAACCTGCTGCATTAATAGAACTAATTGCAGTTGAATCTGCATTGCTTTCTGCTTGCGAATGGGTATGCGCCTGCTTACATGAACTGGAATAAATAAGGCCAATCAGTAATAATAGCCCGTTGAGTTTGTTTCTCATATGATAAAATCTAAATGCAAAATTGAATCAGTATACTGGTTTTAATAAATTATAGGGGATCTGCGCTGGTTATCGGTAAACAAACTGAATATTATGCCTTGTTCTTGATTCAAGAATTACTTCATGTCCGATGATGAAATTATAAGCTGTTTCTACATCTTTTAAATAATTTCTGACCGTTAGTAAGGTGAGCCCGGTATTGTATTTAAGGATATACATACCTGAGAGTTCACTCAATAAGAGTTTGAAATTATCACCATTTCTGCCTTCATCAATAACAGCTGAAAAACGAAGTGCAGAATTTTCCATCATATTAATCTTTACCCTGCAAGAAGCAAAAATCTTAAAGATATGACTCAGGTGATTCTCAAGAATAAACGAATTATCAGGAGTTTGAAGGGTAACTATTGATTGATTTTTCTTGAAAATATAAGATGGGAACTCAGGGATACCTGCATTTTCATTTACCAGGGTACCGGGAGCTTGGAGGTCTATAAATGATTTGACCTTAAGCACTATATTTTTACTTTGCAGGGGCTTTAATGTTTTCGGATGTATAACGGTGGCTCCATAATAAGCAAGCTCTGTGGCCTCACTATATGATAGCTGTGGTAATACTACTGCTTCTTTAAATTCGGATGGGTCGGCATTCATAATCCCAGGTACATCTTTCCAAACAGTTAGAGACACTGCACCGAGACAATGTGCAAATATTGCTGCTGAATAATCAGAACCCTCACGGCCAAGGGTGATGCTGTAATTTTCTGTTGTACTACCAATAAAACCCTGAGTCACGCCAATTTTATCTGTTAAGAGTGGTTTTAATGAGGAAATCGCATTACCCGATTTCTCCATATCTACTACTCCTTCACGGTAGGTATTATCAGCCACAATATAATCACGGGCATCAAACCAGCTATTTGTAATTCCCTCAGTGCTTAGCCATGCAGTCAGAATCTTACTACTCAGAAGTTCACCAATTGAAACAATCTGATCATAAACAAAATCATAAGAATCATGGGGCTCATCTTCAATGATCCACTCAATTTCAGTAAAACAGTTAGAAATCTCATTATAAACAGGATGCGTGTGATTTTCAAAAAGTTCATTGAGAATTGCCAGATGTGACATCCTTAACGATCTAAGATGCTGTAAACACTCTTCCTGCTTTTTACTGAAAAATGAAAATGCCAGGTCTTCAAGTTTATTTGTCGTTTTACCCAACGCAGATACAATAACCAGCAACAGACTATTAGTATTTTCCTGCTGTATGGCTTTAATTACCCTGGCAACATTTCTGAATCCTGATGCGTCTTTTAAAGATGCGCCACCAAACTTATGTACCTGAATCTGCGATTGACTATTCATGAAGCGCTAATTTGCGAAATAATAGCCAGTATTTAAGAATCAGCTCAAGTCGTTCGCATGACCCCCTTGAAAAATCCAGCAGATTATGAAAATCCTGGCAGCAGGTCAGTCATATCTTCTTCATGTTCATGACTGCATATTCCACTATAATTGATTTCTTTAAGAGCCTTCATCAGTTCAGGGAAATCAATCACCCCCAGGCCTAAATCGATAGGTTTGGCATCATTAAATGCACCCGTTTCTCCCTATAATATATCCAATAACTGCTATAAAATCAACCCTTGGACCTGTGAATTACTGAGGACACAATTGAGCCAACCACCGTCAAAAGAAGCCTTATATTTCTTGTAAAAATTAATAGCTGGTTCGTTCCAGTCAAGTACCTGCCATACCATGCCATCATACCGTTGTCTCTGAGTTTCTTTAATGCATTCATCAAATAAAAGGGAGCCAATGCCATTGCCTCTTTCAGCCTCGGTGATTAATAAATCTTCGAGGTAAAGCCTGCGCCCTTTCCAGGTAGAATACCTTACATAGCACAGCGCAAAGCCAATGACTGTTTGATCTCTACTGGCAACAAAAGCTATAAAAACAGGGTTTGGTCCGAAACCAGCATTCTCAAATTCTTCCATGCTGACAGTAACTTCATCAGGAGCTTTCTCAAATAGAGCCAGTTCACGAATAAGGCCCATCAATTGCGTGCAATCGGCCTTTACAGCAGGTCTGATCTGAACGTCTTTAATTCTCATGACTGATTTTTTTTCTTTTTCCGAAAATTGAACTACCAACCCTGACCTGTGTACTGCCTGCTTCGACCGCTAACGCAAAGTCATTGCTCATGCCCATAGATATTTCTGTGAAATAATCTTTATCGCGAAAGAAACTACTTTTTATGCCTTCGAAAAATACATGTAATTCTTCAAACTCATCTTTAAGCTGCTTTTGGTGCTCAGTATTCGTAGCAATGCCCATCAAGCCAGTAATTCTGACATTTTCAAGGGCAGTAAACTCTGGGGATCTTAAAATATCAACCAGTTCATTAAAATCAAGCCCGTATTTCGTTTCTTCATCAGCAATATATACCTGAAAAAGACAATCAATTACACGTTTATTTTTGAGAGCCTGCTTGTTGACTTCCTGCAAAAGTTTTAAGCTATCAATTGATTGTATCAGACTGATATAGGGGGCAATAAACTTTACTTTATTGCTCTGTAAATGTCCAATAATCTGCCAGGAGATATCTTTGGGTAGCTGTTCTTGCTTCTCATGAAGCTCTTGCACAAGGTTTTCGCCGAAAAGGCGTTCACCACAGTTATATGCTTCCATAATTTTATCATTTGGTTGTGTCTTGGTAACAACCACGAGTTTAACACCCTTGGGGTCAAGTTCGGATTTCAGTTTTTTAATATTTTCGGCTATGCTCATGAATGCCTAATTTTGATTTTTTTACAAATATATTGTTCAGGGTCTGCTTTCATGCTATACAAGTCAACTAAGAATACTAATTATCACTATTTACCGCATCTGGTTGTGAGTATCCTGCTGATGCTGAGTCTTTCATGTATACATAATAATAATGTAGTTCCCAAGGGTATTATAGTCCCTGAAAAAATGGGAAAAATACTTACCGATCTTCATCTTGCTGATGCTGTTGCGAATCAAAATTTTACAGTAAAGGACGTTAGTGATTCGATCGCCTGGAAAAATAAAAGTTTTCGCAACCTGATTCTTCGCAAGTACCAGATAGATACAGCCATGTTTGACCGTAGTTTTAGTTATTATATTCAGCGTCCTGCGGAGATGGATTCTATATATGCCAGAATGATTACTGATCTCAGCAGATTGCAGACCAGACTATCACTCGACGATGCCAAAAAAAATCCGGTAAGCTCTGTCAAAAATAAGATTGACCTGGGTAAGACAAATAAATCTACCCTGCATACCAGGTCACTTGAATCAGGTACCATACAAAAACAAATGCCGCATATTCTGTCAATTGACTCTTTGCGCAAACTACATCAGAAGACCAGGCTCACAAACACGAAATAAGAATTAACGTTATTGCAATAGCGATACAACTACTCTTTACCCGAGAATCCATGTTATACCCCAACCATATTGCTGATAAACTGGGCTTTACAGAGATAAAAAATCATTTAAAAGAATGTTGCCTGAGTGAAATGGGCAGGTCTATTGTTGAGTCAATGCGGTTTTTAAGCAAATTTGATGAACTGAAAAAATTATTACAGCAGACTGAAGAATTCAGGCAGATACTTGAACATGATGCCCCGTTTCCTTCTTCAAATTATCTGCCTATAAAAGAGTTTGCCATACAGGTTAAAACCGAAGGTGCGTTTTTAGATGAAGAAGAACTATTAGCATTGAGTTTTGCCCTGAAAACCATTTTTGATATTCTTAAATACTTTACAGACAGGTCTGAATTATACCCACTCTTACATCAATTTCTGGCAGATATGCCTGTAGAGAAATCTCTGCTTACAAGTATTGAAAAAGTTATTGATGAAACAGGCAAACTCAGACCAGATGCATCTCCTGAATACCGGGAAATCTCAAAACAGATTTCTTCGTTAGAACGCGATGCCCGGCGCAAGGTAGACCAGCAACATAAGGAAGCGCAAAAGCAAGGCTGGAGCGGTGATGGAAGTCTGACGATTCGTGACGGCCGTATGTGTATTCCGATTCTTGCTGAATACAAACGTAAATTAAAAGGTTTCATCCACGATGAATCGGCTACAGGGCAAACAGTATATCTTGAACCAGCAGATGTGTTTGAGATCAATAATCAGCTGCGTGATCTTGAATTCGAAAAAAGAAGGGAAAAGATTCGGATTTTAAAACAGGTTGCTTCAAATCTGCGGGAATTCTATCCCTTACTTTTAAGTTATCATTCTTTATTAAGTAAGATTGATTTTATCAGGGCAAAAGCTGTTCTGGCCAGAATGCTTGATGCCAGCCTTCCTGAATTACTTGAAAATTCTTCTTGTGAGATTTGGAGCGCCAGGCACCCGCTACTCTACCTGAACTTTAAAAAAACAGGGGGTACAGTAGTTCCGCTTGATTTGAAAATCGATGATGAAAATCGGATGATTCTTGTTTCAGGTCCAAATGCTGGTGGTAAGTCTGTTTGTCTGAAAACGATCGGTCTTTTGCAGGTGATGTTACAATCGGGACTACTAATTCCGGTAGACCCCTCATCAAAATTTGGGCTTTACCAGCATATCCTGATTGATATTGGAGATGATCAGAGTATTGAGTCAGATTTGAGTACCTATAGTGCACATTTGAGCAATATGAAGCTTTTTGTCGAACGTTCAGATGCCAGTACCCTGATTTTAATCGATGAGTTTGGAACAGGAACCGACCCACAGTTTGGTGGCCCGATAGCCGAAGCTGTGTTGCAGGTATTGAATGAGAAAAAGGTTCGTGGAATTATCACAACCCATTACTCAAATCTAAAAAACTTTGCCGGGTCACAGAAAGGTATAGTGAATGCTTCAATGCTTTTTGATACGGCTCATCTTCAGCCACTTTACCGGCTTGAAGTCGGTAAACCTGGTAGCTCTTATGCATTTGAAATAGCCCGTAAAATTGGTTTGCCCCAGCGGGTTTTACAACTGGCGCATGAAAAAATCAGTGAAGAGCAGAAACGGGTTGATCATTTACTGGTGAGTCTTGAGCAGGATAAAGTCAAGTTATTTGATCAGGAATTGAAGGTGAGTGTGATGCAACGAAAGCTAGCCACACTGCTGAAAGAGAATGAGATTCTCAAAAGCTTTTTAGATGACAACAAAAAGAAATTACTGACAGAGGCAAAAAAGGAAGCTGAATTAATCATTCGTAATGCCAATAAACTGGTAGAGAGTACGATAAATGATATTAAAGTAAATAAAGCTGATAAAGAACTTACCAAACTTAGTCGGCTGATTCTTGAAGAAGAACTTGAAAAGTTAAAGCCTGAGCCTGTTATTTCCCTGGCTGAGCTAACAAAAGAAAAAAAGGAAGAACTGAAGGAGGGTGACTGGGTATTGATAGAAGGTCAGGAAAACCCTGGACAAATCATTTCTACAGGGCGCGATAATGCTGTTGTTTCTATGGGTTCTCTAAGAACAGTTGTTAAACTCAATAGGGTTAAACGGCTTGATAAGAAGGAAGAAAAGAAAATTGCCCGCTCTTCTTATCTCAATCATATCACCGAAAACATGATCAGCTTCAGTCCCGAACTTGACGTCAGGGGAAGAAGGGGAGAAGAAGCAATTTATGAGCTTGAACGGTTCTTGGACCGTGCTCTAATGCTTAATATCTCTAATTTAAAAATTATTCACGGGAAAGGCGATGGTATTTTACGCAAGATGATCAGAGAATACCTGAAGAAGTTTCCCGTAACAAGTAGGGTAGAAGATGAACATGCCGACCGCGGTGGGGATGGTATTACCTATGTTTATTTTTCGGCCAAATAGTTTTTACTGCTTCTTATTGCACTGATTGCCTCATGCAACTTAGTAAGTGAAGGCTCTTCTGTTTCATTTAGTATAGTTACATCAGCTGATGAAATATAAGGTGCCAGATAATGATCATAAGCAGGTTTTACATGATGGTTCCATTGATAAAGTATTTGTTCTCTACTGAGCGAGCGCTCTGCCATATCTCTTGCAATGCGGCGTTCAAGTCTTAGCGCTTCATTGGCTTCAATAAATACCCTAATATCTAGCAGCCCTCCTATTCGTTCAAGGTGGAATACGAATAGCCCCTCTATAACAAGAATTGGGGCTGGTTTAAAGAGCATCAGACCGGGTTCAAGTTCAGGATGGTTAAACGTATATTCCCATTTTTTTACCTGTTTGCCTGCAATAAGCTGCGTGATATCAGCAAACAGCTCTTCTTCATTAATTCCTTCAGGCAGATCCCAATTTACTGATCCATTTTCGTCAACTACATGGGTAGAAAGGGGCTTGTAATAATGATCCTGAGAGAGCAGACAAATATCTTTCTCAGGATACTCATGTATCAGCTTAGTTAAAATATATGTTTTTCCGCAACCACTTCCACCTGAAATACCAACGATTATTGGATCAGGATTAATAAGCATAACTTAATTCAACTCTGAATCGCTGATCTAATGCGCCTATAAGTTCAGCCGCAGATTTTGAAATGATAATCATTGCATCCTTACTTTCTGCAGTGACTGGAAATGACCCCACTATTTTGATGAAAATACTTTTCCTTGACATAGGGTTAGTCACCTTGACGATCGTTCCAACCGGAGCCGTTTTATGCAAACCTACACTTCTGGCCTGGTTAAGATCATTATTATTCAGCCACAAACCCAGTCCTTCTTCTTTATATTCTTTTGAGATGTGATTTGAAGATGCAGGTTGTTCTGCCGGGGCAAGAATAATTTCTGGCTGCCTGACAGGTTTTGGAGTGTCGACTGAAGGTACATGTATGGGTGTTGAAGCGGGTGCAGGCTTATGCTGCTCAGCCGGCTGCTGATCATTCTCGTCGGGTTTTGCCTTACTTACTGGTTCTGCTGCAGCCGCGATTAATTTCAATGTCTCTCCTGCGTGTATGCCGTTATTTGCCAGATGGTTAAGTTCATCAATACGGGCTACGGGGATGCCATAACGTGTACTTATTGAAAAAACAGTTTCTCCTGTCTGTACAATATAAAGTCCGGTAGCCGGGATATTAGGTTTTTTCTCAGGGGCAATTGGCTTTTCTATTGATTTTTGGTCGGCATCTTCATTCTGATTATCAGGTTTTTTTGGTAGAATAGGCGTCTGCGTTTTTATAACTGAAGATTCGTTTTTCTTGTATGGAATAATAGTAAGCAATTGTCCCGGCTTTAAAACAGTATTAGTCAGGGCATTGATTTTTTCAACCTCTGCAGGCTGCATGCCAAATTTGCGGGCTATCGAATAAACAGTTTCTTTTTTTTCAACAGTATATGACTGCTCTACGGGCGAAGATGTTACTATACCTGATTTATTCTGTTCTGAAACTGCTTGGCCTTTTAATGGAATTCTGATTTCATCACCTACTCTCAGACTTTGATGGCCATCATTCAATAAAATCACCTCTTTCGGTGATACATTATACTTGCGTGAAATAGAGTATATTGTTTCTTTACTACTAACCCTATAGATCATCACAGGATGATTTTTATAGATTTCTCTTCGTATTGAATCAGAAGGAATCTGCTCTTTAGCAGCTGCAGAAAATGCACAACTAAAAAGAAAAATCAGCTGAAATGTTGATTTTATGAAGTTTGTAAAATTAGGCATGTTTTAAACGTTAGATTTTGTGAAGATACAGTAAAACGTTAGCCCGGTTTGATCTCAAACCAGGGTAAATATTAACATATCAACAAAAGAGCGATAATTGAGCTGTTTTCACAATCTAAACGGATGTGTTTTGAAAATAGTATTCACAAAAGAGGCCCATGCAAATTGTGTATGGGCCTCTTATAATTATTCAGCATAGTACATTAGAAGTACTATTAACACAAAGATTTATTCGTTTATTTTAAACGTGATCTGCTACAACTGCTCCTGAACCATAAAGTTGATTCCTGTATTTCAAAGATGGAGACTTTATAAAAGGTCCCAGGCCAAGGGTATCCCAGATTGTATCTACTTTTTCGATAGTTTCAGGTAATGAGGCAAGAATATTTGGCCAGTCACGGTCAAAACCATCCAGCTCAAGTGTTTTGCGGGTTCCATCAAAACCCATATGTCCTGATCCTGATTCATCTTCGGTCAATACGTGGTCACGTTTAGGATCTACGTTATTGGAGAATCTCCAGACAGCATCACCAATATCCTGTACATCGAGGGTATGTTCAAGGTATAGGATAACTTTAATCTGCTTGAATTCAGGACGCTGGCTGAGTGCGGTATGTAGCTCTTTAATATGGTTTCTTCTGTTTTTTTTCACAGCGATAAAAATCAGAGAAACTCCCATAACCAGTAGTTTGCTATTTATGTCATAGATTTCTGGAAAATCCTGCTTGACCAACTCTGGTACGATAGCCATTTCAACCTGCATGCCTGAATCTGTGAACGACCTCTTTTCTTCAGGATGTTTGCTGGTAGCATCAATACCCATTTTGCCACCAAAAGACATTTTTGAACACGAATGATCAAGTACATCGGTTGGTCCCTGGCTGAAAAGGATATCTTGTACAGGGTCGATATTTGCAGATATATACTGGGCAACTGCAAGATTATCATTCAGATTAACATCCTGGTCAACGAGTACCTGCATTTTGGTAAACATCATCTGCCCGGCACCCCAGAGTGAATTCATCACTTTTAAGGCCTGCCCGGGGTAGTCTTTTTTGATTTTCACCAATGCCAGGTTATGAAATACACCCTCCATTGGCAGAACCATATCAACAATTTCGGGTACCATTGTCATTTTGATAGGTGCCAGAAATATTCTTTCGGTTGCTTTCCCGATCCATGCATCTTCCTGAGGTGGAATGCCAACAATGGTCGTGGGGTAAACAGCATCTTTACGATGAGTAATAGCCGTGATATGAAAAACAGGATAATAATCAGCCAGTGAGTAATACCCGGTATGATCTCCAAACGGGCCTTCCATTCTGAAATCTTCTTCAGGATCAATATATCCTTCAATAACAAAATCAGCATCAGCTGGCACCTGTACATCCTGGGTTATACATTGTACCAGTTCAACCTTTTGCTTGCGAAGAAATCCTGCAAGCATGTATTCATCAATACCATCTGGCAAAGGCGCAGTAGCGGCATAGGTATAAACAGGGTCACCACCCAGAATTACTGCAAGTGGCATACGCTGACCCAGTTTTTTATACTCCTGAAAATGCCGGGCAGAAACTTTATGCTTGTGCCAGTGCATGCCAGTGAGGTCAGGTCCATAAATCTGCATCCTGTACATGCCAACATTTCTGATTCCTGTAGTTGGGTCTTTGGTATGTATTACCGGTAAAGTAACAAATGGGCCCCCATCTTCTGGCCAGCATGTCAGCACTGGTAATTTCGTAATATCAGGGGTATCCATAATTACCTGCTGACATTCACCCCGTCCTTTACGGGTAACTGGCATCCAGGAAGAAATTTGCCCCAGTTGTGGCAGCATTTTTAACTTATCAAGAAAAGAATTTTTTGGGGCAGTAAGCATTTTAAAAAGGCCCTCGATTTCTTTACTGACATGATCCATATCAGTAACTCCCAGGGCCATGCACATACGTTTATAATTCCCCATTGAATTTATTAACAGGGGGAATTCAGTTCCTGTATTTTCAAAAAGCAGTGCAGGACCATATTGCTTTGAAATACGGTCGGTAATTTCAGTGATGACAAGTCTGGGATCAACATATTCTTTGATCCGCACTAGCTCACCAGCCTCCTCAAGTACCGAAATAAAATGTTTTAGGTTTTTGTATGCCATGAATAATATTCAGATTGGGTAGAAACAACTTAGAATAACCCCTTCTTTCATATGCTTGTTTTGAAATTTAATAAAATTTAATGCTTTTAGTTTTGTTAAAACCTACTTCCAAGTGTTAAAACGAAATCAGTACGGTTTGAATTTATACTTACCATGGGTGAAGGCGGGCTTATGGCAGCAATCGGGTAAGCTGTATACGGAGAATTAAACTGGGTATTGATAACTGCGATATCTGCATAGAAATTACCTGTTCTTAATCCTAAACCGCCGGTATATGAAGTGGTTGCTGAACTAAGCAGTGTAGTTGCTGAATAAGGATTGCCATACAGCGCATAACCTGCTCTAAAACTAAATATTCCAGCTTTAACCTCTGCACCCAGCCTGTAATTAACAGCAGAACGATAAATTGACTGTATATTTTTATTGATCAAAAGACTGACTGAATCTGCTGAATGAAAACTTGCTGACTTATAATCAACCAGTTCTACATCAGCTGAAATAAATGCGAACGTTTTGAAAAAGAATGAACCCCCGAAATTGTATTTCCAGGGTGTCTTCATATCATAAGATGCAAGGCCACCATTTGAAGCTGCTGGTGTATAAAGTGGGGCACCTGTGGCATCTGTACTTGAAACCATCGTATTATTGACAGCTTCTGTTATATGGTACAAGGTTGGAGTCTGCAGGTAGGCACCTAAACGAATTGAAGCATCAGGACGATAAATAAGGCCTGCTTTTGCAGAAACACCCGTTCCGGCAGCATCAAAATTTTCTGTATAATTTAAGCCATGCACATTAATTGTGGGTGTCTGAGTATTGTTGATGCCTGTTTCAAGAAAGTTGAATGCATAACTATATCTTAAAGTCGACAGATTGGCACCAACACCCAGGTAAAGCTGGTTGCCATAATTTGTTCCAAAACTAATATTTACATCATCAGTTCTTCCCGCCTGGTAATTATAACCTGATTGATTGGCGGGGTTACTGCCCGATGGAAAAGTTCCTGGCTGATAGGTTGTCTGATTACCGTTTTTCTGGCTGTTGATCAGAGCAGCATTATAAGCCTGACCTGCGAGTGTATTATCCGATGCATTACCAGAATTATCAACATTGATTCCATATAGATTCGCCTGATCAGCCAGGTAATAGGTAAATGAGCTTAACTTATTTTTTCCACTGAAAGAAAAATTAGAATTATATGTATTGGTACGGTTATACCCCAGGCCAAAAGCATAAGATAACCAGCCAGCAGACTTTTTTCCTTCATCAGCCTGAGGAGTTGACCGGGCCCAAACAACACCGATATTGGCAAAATTAACAGCACCTTTATCATAGCTATATTGGTTTCCCAGATAACTGGTGTTATTTCTTATGTCTGTAATGGTTGGAGAAAATGAAAAATCTGATCTCCTGAAGAACCCAAGTCCTGCAGGATTCGATGATAAGCTTCCAATATCTCCACCGAGTGCAGTTTGAGCACCACCAATTGCCTGTGTGCGGGCGGTACCACCTAAATCAGCACGGGAGTAACGAAGGATATCAGCTTCTCTGTTTTGAGCTAGAACTGAAAAAGAAAGACTGCTTAAACTCAGCACAATTAACACGTGTTTTGCATTCATATAAAAAATAGTTATCAGGAAAGGTGAAAATTAACATTTAGCACCCCTGCAACAAAAAAACCAGTAAAATAAAAGGCTTGACCTGATACTTTACTGGTTTTTTCGTTGTTTGGGGCAGAGTTGCCTGCTAGAAATATATTAACGACCGCGTCTTCCGCCACCACCACCGATACTACCACCACCGAAGCTACCACCACCAGATGGTGCACTGTATGAACGACTTGGCGCACTATACGATCTGCTTGGTGCGCTATATGATCTGCTTGGTGCATTATATGACCTGGGCGCAACATTGAATCTTGGTGAATTATAGCCGTTATTAGGGCGGGTAATTCCGTATGAATTACGGCTATTATTGTAATTGCTGTTGTTATAGTTTCCGTTTGAAGGTCTTACCTGCTGTGCCGGAGAATAATAACCAGAGTTCTGACCTGACCGGTTAGACCTGAAAACGTTCGCCCTGTTAGTATTGACAGAAGTAGTATTTATTCTGCCATTTGTTGCATTAGGTGAAGAATAACCAACAGTGTTTCTGTTATTGTTTAATGCAGGTGAACCGTTTGCTGAACCTCCTGAAGGTGCAATATAGTTGCCTCTTGAAATTATGTTATTATTGCTTGTTACAGGTGCTACATTAGAAGAAGCAGGTTGAATCATTGATCCACTTCTTTTGTTAAAACCAGAAGAAGGTGCAATGTAATTTCCTGAACCGCGAGTGGCTAGAGAAATATTTGAAGCATCAGTTCTAAAACGTCTTGGTGAGTAAGGATTTCCACCGGCATTAAATGAACCGCCTTGTGCACCGCCGTTGCTGTAACCATTATTATAACCACCACCGTAGTAGCCACCATAACCATACCCCCCCCAACCATAACCAAAACCTAGTCCAAAACCGTAACCTCCATACCCTCCATACCCTCCATAACCATAACCACCATAACCTCCAAAACCATAATTTGGATAGCCCCAGCCCATACTGTAGCCCATTCCTATATTAAATCCGGAATTGTACCAGTAGGGGCTGTAGAAAGGATCATAGTAACCGAACCCATAAGATGGGTAACCGAACCGGTTTATTCTGCCAGCATAGTCGAAGTTGTCATAGTACGAATTATCATACTGTTGATTATCCTGATTGTTTGACTGGTTGTTCTGGGTAGTATCACCATTTTGGGAACCCTGGTTATATTGACCGTTTTGGTTGGTCTGCCCATTATTTTGGTCATTCTGACTGTTATTCTGGGCGTTTTGATTAGTGTTTTGGTCGTTTTGTGAATTGTAAGAATTGTTACGCCCATTGCTTTGTCCAGACTGATTATTATTCTGAACCTGATCAAGCTGATCGTTATTTGATGGCCTGTTCGTTCTTGAGTAATACACATCGTCATCAACTGACTCTCTTCTAGCCGTTTGGGTGGTTGAGCAGGCACTTAGCCCAAGCATCCCGATAAATAATAAACTATAAATGGCTCTCATCTCTCGTATTTTTTTAATCGTAGCTAATATAACATTTTTTAACTTCGGGACATCAGATTTACGCAGTATATAAGCGTAAGTTTGACGCACATTGTTCTAAAATCAAATTCTATACCAAGCGCTATATATGGCAAAAAATTTAACACCAAGGGCTTCCGATTATTCACAATGGTATAATGAACTGGTTGAATTGGCGGGTCTGGCTGAACATTCTCCGGTTAGGGGATGCATGGTGATCAAACCTTATGGTTATTCTATCTGGGAAAACATGCAGTCTGTGCTAGACAGTAAGTTCAAGGAAACAGGACATTCAAACGCATATTTTCCGTTGTTCATTCCTAAGTCCTTTTTTACCAAAGAAGCATCACATGTTCAGGGCTTTGCCAAAGAGTGTGCTGTTGTCACGCACTACCGTCTTAAAACAAATGAAGCAGGTGAAATTGTCGTTGACCAGGACGCCAAACTTGAAGAAGAACTGATTGTAAGACCTACTTCAGAAACTATCATCTGGAATACTTACAAAGGTTGGATACAGTCTTACCGTGATCTGCCGATTTTAATTAATCAATGGGCGAATGTCGTACGATGGGAGATGAGAACCCGGCTCTTTTTAAGAACTTCTGAGTTTTTATGGCAGGAAGGTCATACTGCACATGCTACCTCTGAAGAAGCCATTATTGAATCAGAGCAAATGCTGCAAGTATATGCTGATTTTGTCGAAAACTGGATGGCTTTGCCTGTAATCAAGGGTATTAAATCTGCCAATGAAAGATTTGCTGGTGCCATAGAAACCTATTGCATAGAAGCTTTGATGCAAGACGGTAAGGCCCTTCAGGCAGGTACATCTCACTTTCTGGGTCAGAATTTTGCAAAAGCTTTTGATGTAAAATTTACCAGCCGGGAGGGGATACAGGAATATGTCTGGGCAACTTCCTGGGGGGTATCAACCAGATTAATGGGGGCACTGATTATGGCTCATGCAGATGATGATGGCTTAGTATTGCCTCCAAAACTGGCACCAATACAGGTTGTAATTGTTCCCGTTTACAAAACCGAAGAAGATCTTGAAAAAATTAGACTTGTCGTAGCCGACATAACGGCTAAATTAAAGCAACAACATATAAGGGTTCATTTTGACACCCGCGATTTTTTAAGACCTGGTTTTAAGTTTGCAGAATGGGAATTGAAAGGAATTCCTGTCAGATTGGCATTGGGGCTAAGAGATATTGAAAACCAGACTGTCGAAGTTGCCAGACGTGACACACGTGAAAAAACCAATTGGGCACTATCAGCCGTTTCAGAACGCATGACAGATTTACTAAAAGAAATTCAAAACCAGATGTTTGAACGGGCACTGAATTTTAGAAATGAAAATATCAGGACCGCAAATTCCTATACTGAATTCCAGCATCTACTCGACGAAAAGTCTGGATTTGTGTCAGCCCATTGGGATGGTACGCCAGAAACTGAACAACTTATTAAAGATGAAACCAAGGCAACCATAAGGTGTATTCCATTAAATAATACGCTGGAAGCGGGATTTTGTATCAAAACAGGTAACGCGTCTATTCAACGTGTTCTCTTTGCAAGGGCTTATTAAGCTGATTAAAAGGACACTTTAGCGAATTTCAATACGTAGAGTTTATAATTAAAAAAGAAAATTATAACGAGTGATGCTATTATTTCTAAAAAAGAAGAATAGCTGGCACCCCTACCAGCTATCCAAACAATACCCTGTTACGGGCTTCAATTCTACCTATGAAGTTTGTAATATATAAAAAATAATTATGAAGTAAAGTTTATATTAAAATTTTTACGAAGCAATAAATTTTGGCCTGTCCTTACTAGGAAATGAGAATGCTTGTATATTTGATTCAAGACTCACTTTTTAAATCATATGTCTGAAACAATAGAAATTAAGCTTGATAATCAAGTAATAAAACTACCCACGTTTACGGGAACTGAAAACGAACACGCCATAGATATTTCAAAACTGAGAGAGGAAACAGGCTATATCACGCTTGACTCAGGATACAAAAATACAGGGGCAACGAAAAGTGCGATAACATATCTTGATGGTGAAAATGGTGTTCTCAGGTACAGGGGTTATCCGATAGAGCAATTAGCAGAAAAATCTTCTTTTGTAGAAGTGTCATATCTGTTGATTTACGGCACATTACCAACACCAGAGGAGTTAACAATATTCAAAACAAAAATCTCCCGTCATACCCTTATTCATGAGGATATGAAAAAATTCTTTGATGGGTTTCCGTCAAAGTCTCACCCGATGTGTCAGTTAGGCACCCTGGTTTTTACTATGTCTTCCTTTTATCCGGAATCACTTGACCGGTATGCAAATCCTGAAGCACAGAATGAAACCATTATACAGCTTTTGGCAAAAATGCCAACCATCGTATCCTGGATTTATAAGAAGTCACTAGGTCATCCTGTTATTTATCCTGAGAATAAACTTGATTACGTTTCAAACTTCCTGAACATGATATTTGGTCAGGTTACAGAAGATATACTGATTGACCCTGTCGTCGTACAGGCTATGAACGTATTGTTCATTCTTCACGCTGATCATGAGCAAAATTGTTCTACTTCAACAGTACGAATTGTAGGTTCATCAGAATGCAACCTGTTTGCATCTATTTCTGCTGGTATCTCTGCCTTATGGGGCCCATTACACGGTGGTGCTAATCAGGAAGTAGTAGAAATGCTTGAGCAGATCAAAGAAGATGGTGGTGATGTTGACAAGTGGGTAGCCAAGGCTAAAGACAAAAATGATCCATTCAAATTGATGGGTTTTGGTCACCGGGTTTATAAAAACTTTGATCCACGGGCAAAAATTATCAAGGTCGCCTGTGATAATATTTTAGACAAGCTTGGTATCTCTGATCCAGTGCTTGATATCGCTAAAAAATTAGAGGAGGTAGCTTTAAAAGACCAGTACTTCATAGATCGTAAGTTGTATCCAAATGTTGATTTTTATTCGGGTATTATTTACCGGGCGCTGGGCTTCCCTTCTGATATGTTTACTGTATTATTCGCGCTTGGTCGTTTACCAGGGTGGATAGCACAGTGGAAAGAAATGAAAGAGAATAAAGAGCCTATTGGTCGCCCAAGACAAGTCTATGTAGGTGAGACCAAGAGAGATTATCCTGGAAATAAATAACGATTACCCAAGAAATCGGTTCTTATCGAAAACACACAGAGAGCCAGAAATAATACTTCTGGCTCTTGACGTATCTACACTATTAGTTGTATTAACAGGTAGTTTCCTGAGCTGTTAGTTTCCTGAGCTGTTAGTTTCCTGAGCTGTTAATTCCTGAGCTGTTAGTTTCCTGAGCTGTTAGTTTCCTGAGCTGTTAATTCCTGAGCTGTTAGTTTCCTGAGCTGTATGAAAATTTAAAAAAATCATACTAGATTTAATTACAATACTACCAAACATGATAGTTCAGGAAAATAAGTTAACTGAAAACCTGTCAATTTTTAATGAACTTGAAATAGCGGAGCTACTTACCCATTTTGAACGAAAAAAAATAAAAAAGAAAACCTGTTTGTTATCCGCAGGTAAAACAGCCAGAGAAGTATACATACTTATTACAGGGTGTATCCGCCTATTCTATGTAAAAGATGGAAAAGATATTTCTGCCTATTTTTTTACTGAAAATAATTTCGCAGGCGCTTATGACAGTTTTATTTCACAAAAACCAAGCAGGCATTCAATTGAAACATTAGAAGATTGCGAAATTCTTTCTATTTCCCATAAAACCTTCCTGGAATTATTTGACAAATTCCCGAAAATGAATGAATTCATGCGTAGGGTTCTCGAAGAGCGCTTTGTTTCATTGCACGATCTCTTTACGTCACAAATTTTAGATAGCACTGAGCAGCGTTATTTAAAGCTTAAAAAAGAGCGACCCGACTTAATCAATAGAATTCCTCAACACCAGCTTGCAACTTTTTTAGGTATGACACCTGTTTCATTAAGCCGGATAAAGAACAGGATACTGAAAAAAAAATGAACAGATATCTTATCTTTTGTTATCGTTTTAGCGCATCCTGACTTAATATTTTTGATCATTAGATTCACCGTAAAAAGATCAAAAATGGAACGTAAAAGATTTCTTAATAGCGCTGGAATGCTGGCTGCATACGCAGTATTCAGCTATACTGAATTTAATCATAAGTTTTTCACCCGATTATTTCCCCCGGGTAATAAAAAAAAAATTGTTAATCTATCTGGAACGCACCTACCGTTTCTTTCAAATTCTTCCCAAGCTATTTTTCCAACATATCTTAACAGAACAATAACTGTTAAATTGAAGGGCCATGATGTTAAAGTCCATGCCCTATGCACAGGTACTGTTGCAGTGAAAAAGAATTTCTTCACGAAACATGGAATAGGTGAATTTGCCAAAATTAATATCCTGCTTGATCAATATTACACCGACTATTTACCAATCTGGGTCTGGGTAATTGAACACCCTGATGGTTTAATCGTGATAGATACAGGTGAAAGTACAAGCATCATGGATATTGATAAATATCTTAAAAATGAAAGTGCATTTCTGAGATATCAGCTCAGACATGCCTGTAAATTTCATGTTTATCAAAGAGATGAACTGAATTACCAGCTAAATAAAATCAGCCTGAAGGTTGAAGACGTTAATCTGGTTATACTTACTCATTTGCATCTGGATCATACAGATGGGCTAAAGTTCTTTAAAAATAAGGAAGTCATTATTGGCGATTATGAATGCAATCATCCAACGAATAACATGCCTTCTACTATGCCAGTCTGGTTTAAGCCCAATAAGGTAAACTACCGGAATAATAGAATAGCCGTATTTGACCAGGCATACTCAATTACTGAAAGTGAAGATTTATTGTATATTGCTACACCGGGTCATACTCATGGTCATAGCTCAGTAGTCTTAAAAACAGATCATTTTGATATTATTTTCGCCGGTGATACATCTTATAATCAGGCGCAGGTTATTACAGGCGAGCTTGCAGGTGTAAATGCAGATTATGAGAAATCAACCCAGACCTATCAGAAAATACTGCAATATGCTTCATTGAATAAGACTATTTACCTGCCTTCTCACGATATACGCTCAGGTGAACGGCTCTTTAATAAAGAGTTTCTGGTCTGAATGATAATTACATCAGTATACCTGCAATCGTTGCAGATAGATAAGATGCCAGTGTACCACAGATTAATGCCTTAAAGCCCAGACTGGCCAGATCAGACCTGCGCTCTGGAGCCAGCTCGCCTATGCCGCCGACCTGTATGGCTATTGATGCAAAATTAGCAAAGCCGCAAAGAGCAAAGCTTGTGATGATTAATGTTTTTGGATCAAGTGTCTGCTTGATTGTACGTAGATCAAGGTAGGCCACAAATTCATTGATCACCATTTTGGTGCCCATTAAAGAACCGGCTACCCTGATATCTTTTGCCGGTACACCCATTGACCAGGCAAAAACAGAAAATAAACTACCTAATAATTGCTTAAAGTTCAACGTATTGATATCAATACCTATGAAATTTAATGACAGACCTAAATATGATCCGCCCTTGCCAATCAAGCCCAGAAGGTAATCTAACAAGCTGATCAGGGCAATAAAGCCTATCAGCATAGCAACCACGTTAAGAGCGACTTTCAATCCGGTTGATGCACCATTAGCAATAGCATCAAGCAGGTTGCGGTGTTCTTTCTTTATTTCCAATTTCATATATCCCTTAGTTTCTGAAGGGTACATCTCAGGAAAAACAATTTTAGAAATAACAAGAGCACCCGGTGCGGCCATCAGACTTGCAGCAAGCAGGTAATTGGCTGGTACTCCAAGTGAAATATATACAGCCATTACTCCCCCGGCAATACAGGCCATACTTCCTGTCATAGAAGCAAGTAGTTCAGATTTTGTCATCCCCTTTATGTAAGGCTTAATCAGTATCTGCGCCTCAACCTGACCTACGAAAACACTTGCTATATTTGAGAGTGCTTCAGAGCCACTTACGTTCATCAGTTTGTACATGATACGCGCCATGAATGAGATCAGTCGCTGTATTATTCCTAATTGATAAGCAATACTAACTAAGACAGAAACAAAAATGATGGTTGGTATGATAGTAAAGAAAAAAATCACCGATGCAGAAGGCCCAAAAATCTTGCTCGTCAGGGCAGAATTAACCAGAGGGCCGAAAACAAAATCTCCTCCTTTACCTGCAAATGATAAGATTCGCGTGATACCATCGCCTAGAATTTTAAACAACGTTCTTCCTGGCGGAAACTTTAAAATAATAACAGCAAGTAATATCTGTATACCTAGTCCGGTAGAGACCAAGCGGTAATTAATATGTTTTCTGTTATTTGAAAGTGCAAAAGCTATTGCTAAGATCAGAGCAATTCCAATTAGTCCTGTAAATCTTCCCATTTATGTTTTTCTCTGTAGTATCAGGACGTTTTTCGTTTTGATAATTCGTCTCTAAGAAGGGCAGCCTTCTCATAGAGTTCATCATCAAGTGCAGTTTTTAGCTGCTCACGTAACTGATCTTCAGTAAGATTATTATAACTCGTAGCCTTAGATGGGTTTTTATCGAGGCTTTCAGTATTTTCAAGGAAAACAAAATCATTTCCTTCAATTAGGATTCCTGCTTTCCCAAGTATAAATTCATATGTATAGATCGGACAATTATATCTGACGGCTATGGCAATAGCATCAGAAGTTCTGGCATCGATTTCAGCTGTCTTTTTACCGTCACTACAAATGATTTTTCCGTAGAAAATTCCTTCGACCAAGTTGTAAATAATTACTTCCTGTACGACAATATTAAAATATGACGTTAGCGATTTAAAAAGATCATGCGTAAGAGGTCTGCTGGGAGTCATTTTTTCGATCTCAATGGCAATAGCCTGGGCCTCGAAACCTCCGATAATAATCGGCAGTCTTCTTCGCCCGTTAACCTCCCCAAGAACCAGTGCATAGGCACCAGATTGAGTCTGACTATATGACAAGCCTACTATATCCAATTTAATTTTCTTCATCTCTGCATCCAACCCTGATTATCAGGCCATTCATTTGTTAAATTAATTATCTGTTGGCTTTGACAGCTTCAATTAACTTTGGAATCACGTCAAACGCATCCCCAACGATGCCATAATCTGCCACTTTAAAGAAAGGTGCTTCAGGGTCTGTATTAATTACGACAATAACTTTCGATGAACTTACTCCGGCAATATGTTGAATAGCTCCCGATATTCCAATGGCAATATATAAATTGGGACTGATTGTTATACCTGTCTGCCCAACATGTTCAGAATGAGGTCTCCAACCGGCATCTGAAACTGGCTTCGAGCAAGCTGTTGCTGCTCCAAGTAATTCTGCCAGCTCTTCTACCATTTTCCAGTTTTCGGGTCCTTTTAAGCCCCTTCCAGCAGAAACAACACGTTCTGCATCAGGCAAAGAAATTTTGTCAGTGTTTCTGACAATTTCCTTTATCAAGGTTCCTAAATCAGTTGAACCAAGGGTTGCTGAGAAAGGAACAATATTGCCGCTTGTTTTTTGTTCTGTAACCCCAAACGAATTCGGGCTGATAGTTATTACTTTTTTCAGCTGAGTCAATTCTTCAAATGAAAAAGCTTTACCTGAAAATGCAGTCGTTTTTATGCAAAACTTGCCGTCTGATAAATCAGGTAGATCAACAATCCCATTTCCAAATGATGCACCCAGTTTTACAGCTATCCTCGGTGCCAAACCTTTGGCGCTGAATGTATTTGAAAGGCAAACTACATCAGACTGTTCACTTGTAGCTGCTTCAGCTACAATTGAAGCATACGCCTGGTTGACAAAACCTTTTACTGAATCTGGAGAAGCATGTAATATTTTTTGAGCCCCGTAATCTGCTAATTTCAGGAGTTCCGAATTTTCTATTGCACCTATTGCCAGTGCTGAAAGAGAAGTTCCCATTTTAGCGGCCAGTGCCGAAGCATATGAAACGACTTCAAATGCTGACTTCTTAAATTTACCTTCTGTATGTTCAACGTATACTAAAATCGCCATTTGCTATTTTATAAACTAGATAACTTTTGCCTGAGAATGTAATAATTCAATCAATTTTTCTGCATCGACTGCTTCAACCAGCTTAACTTTACCTCGCTGGGCAGGTGCTTCATAACGAAGAACATGCGTAAAATCCGGGCCTTCAATTGGTTCAATCACCAGTAATGGTTTTGACCTTGCTGACATGATACCCCTCATATTAGGAATTTTAGGCTCCGAAATTCCTTCACTGCAACTTATGGCCAAAGGCAGATTTGCCTGAATTATTTCAATTCCACCTTCAATTTCACGATCAAGAGTAGCAATACTGCCTTCAAGGGCTAATTTTTTTGCTATTGATACTGAAGGTATTCCCAGTAGCTCAGCCACCATTGAGCAAACCTGGGCACCATTATAGTCAATTGATTCTCTACCAAAAAACAAAATATCATACTTTTTATCTTTCGCGTAGGCCGCAATCTGACTTGCTACAAAGAATGCGTCTTTGGGTTTGCTATTGATCCTCACTGCATCATCAGCCCCAAGAGCAAGCGCTTTACGGATAGTAGGCTCAGCACTGATCTCTCCTACATGCAATACGGTAATCGTTGCTTTACCACCTTCGGCAAGTTCAAGAGCTCGGGCAATTCCTAGTTCATCGTACGGATTCAAAATATACTGTACACCAGCTGAATTGAATAATGTATTATTATCTGTGAATGTGATTTTACTTGTTGTATCGGGTACATTGCTTATGCAGACCAGAAATTTCATAAGTTTGAAATATTAATGTTCTAATTCTGAGAGATTTCGTCATTGATGGCGAATTCTGTAAAAATTCATATGTTGAACCTGTTCCAAAGGTATGCAAATTGACAGTAATATAAAATGAAGGAAAGCCGCCTTGAAATACTTTTAACCTCCTTGATTCCCGGGAAACCTGATACTTTTATTTTATATGCACTAGCCCTTGAATACCGAAGTATGAACAGGTCTGATCTTGCACTTGAATATTTTAAAAAAGTCCTTGAAGCTGATCAAAACTACCTTGCTGTATATTATCAGCTTGGTGCACTTTATCAGCGTATCGGTGAGAAAAACCTGGCAGAAGAAACTTACCTAAAAGGTATTAGCCTTGCTGCTAGCCTTGGTAAAGACCATACCCTCAGTGAGTTAAAACAGGCATACAGGCAGTTTCTTGATGAAGATGAATTTTAGCATCAATTGGATTTTTTTTGGTACCCTTACTGACATGAATACATAATTGCCAAATGACTGCTGGATTCACACCCTTTAAAAATTTCTGCTGGCTTTGAAATCACAAAAACGGCAATTTGCACTTGATGCCTTGCTTTATACATTTTCAGCTTTTGGCGGTCCTCAGGCGCATCTGGCATATATGCTGCGTCAGTTCGTTCAAAAACGTAAATACCTCACTGAGAATGAATTGGTTGAATTAAACGCGCTGGCTCAGGTGCTTCCTGGTCCCTCGTCTTCTCAAACCCTGGCTGGTCTGGCATTTAAGATAGGAGGATTGTATTATGCGATCTTTATTTATCTGATCTGGATTTTACCTTCTGCAATTCTGATGTGTTTGACTGCAGTTTTTTATAAAAGCATCGCTTTTAGCTTGAATGGAACAAATTTATTACTATATGTTGAATCAATGGCAGTAGGTTTTGTCGCCTATGCTGCATTTATGCTGGTGAAGATTTCAACGAAAAGTGTTCTTTTTTTTACACTTGCAACTCTTTCGTTGCTGGTGACGATTTTAGCTAACTCTCCTTATGTATTTCCTGCAATGATATTTGTAGGGGGCTTTACTGCCTCTGTTTTTAAGGCGGGAAAAGAAGAAAAGAAGATCAGCACCAGCCTTCTGGCAAATGTTAACAGGCTAAAGGTGTTTTATTTTATAGGCATATTCCTTGTTTTTGCCCTAATGGGTGCTGTTATTAACCGTACATCAGCTTTCAGTCTGCCTATTCGTTTGTTCCAGAATTTTTACAGAAACGGGGTATTTATTTACGGAGGAGGGCAGGTACTGGTGCCTTTTATGTATACAGAATTTGTTTCCCTGAAAGGATATTTGAGCTCAGTTGAATTTTTATCAGGATATGCATTACAGCAGGCTATTCCAGGGCCAACCTTCTCCTTTACTTCATTTGTTGGAGCGATGAGTATGTCAAATGCGGGCTATTCAACCTGGGGGCAAGTTGCCGGAAGTTTGCTGGCGGTGATTGGAATAAATGCACCAGGCCTGATTTTAATGCTTTTTATCGTTCCATTTTGGGAAGAGCTGAAAAAGATAACCCATATTAAAAATTCTCTTACAGGTATTAATGCTGTTTCTGTCGGATTTATTCTTGCAGCCTTATACCTGCTTGTCAACCAGGTTCATGTAGATCTGGTCAGCCTGACTTTCATGACAGGTACATTCCTGCTGTTAAGTTTTACCCGCATACCAGCCCCGGTATTAATCGTTATAGGTCTTATATGTGGTTATTTTTTTCACTGATTAAATGGAGAGGTATCTATATCATCGTTCATCTTCGAAGGTTTTATCAGATAACCTGAAGGACGATCATTGAAATCTATAGAGGGCAGTAAAGGACGTGATGAATCAGTGCTATATCTAATAAATTCGTCATCCCTGTTAACGAATTTTACATATTTATTCAGGAAACTCAATTTAACATCTTCAATAGAACCATTCCTGTGCTTGGCAATTATTACCTCTGCCAGGTCTTTGGTACTATTACCTTCTTCATCCTGTACCAGACCATAGTACTCTGGTCTGTTTAAAAAGATGACCATATCTGCATCCTGTTCGATTGAACCAGATTCACGTAAGTCAGATAGTATTGGTCTTTTTACACCCCCACGTTCTTCAACCTTACGGCTTAACTGCGAAAGGGCAATTACTGGGATATTAAGTTCTTTGGCGATTGCTTTGAGCGAGCGCGAAATTGTACCAATCTCCTGCTCCCGGTTGCTACCTTTATTATCAATATTACCACGCATCAGCTGTAAGTAATCTACTACCAGTAACTGAATATCGTATTGAGACTTGAGTCTTCTGGCTTTTGCCCTCAGGTCAAATACACTCAGGGCAGGAGTGTCATCAATATAGATTGGTGCATCAGCAAGTTTTCCAATTTTTGAATGCAGTTGCTGCCATTCATGTCGTTCAAGGTTTCCTTTTCTTAATTTGCTTGATTCAAGCTCTGCTTCACCAGAAATAAGCCTGTTAACGAGCTGTACAGAAGACATTTCAAGAGAAAAAATAGCTACCGGTCTTTTAAAGTCAACAGCAGCATTTCTGGCACAGCTCATGATAAAAGCTGTTTTACCCATACCAGGCCGGGCGGCAACAATAATCAGATCGGCTTTTTGCCAGCCAGATGTTACTTCATCGAGTACTTTAAAACCAGTCGGTACTCCTGTAAGACCCCCTTCAACATCTTTTATCTTTTCAAGCTCTTCTAACGACTGTCTGATCAGATCAGACATGTTTTCAGAACCTCTTTTAAGGTTATTCTCTGTTACTTCAAACAAGTTTTTTTCAGCCTCATCAAGTAGCTCAAATACATCAGTGGTATCTTCATATGCCTTGTTTATGATATCTGTTGAGATCTTTATTAATTCACGCTGAATAAATTTCTGAGAAATAATCCGGGCATGAAATTCAATATTTGCTGCAGATGCAACCCTGTTCGTTAATTCAGTTACATAGAAGGCTCCGCCAACCATCTCCAACTGTCCTGATTTTCTAAGTTCAGCTGTCACTGTAAGTAAATCAACTGGCTCTGATTTCTGAAAAAGATTACGAATTGCAGAAAAAATTATCTGGTGAGATTCTTTGTAAAAAACGTCTGTCTTTAAAATGTCAATGACAGCTGAGAGCGCATCAACTTCAAGCATTAAGGCTCCTAAAACGGCTTCTTCAAGATCTATTGCTTGTGGGGGTAATTTGCCTAGTACAGGAAATGACCCTTGTGTTCTGGTTGCATTTCTTCTCTCGACTTTAAATCTGCCAGTGATCTTATTCAGATCATTTTCTTCATTCATGGGTTTGACTTGTAATTCCGTATTGAAATTTTTTTAAGCTGTCAGGACATTTCAGGCTGTTTGAAATTCTTACTCAGAATTTGCATTTACCTTCTGTAATTGGTCTTTTTGTTTCTAAAAGACCACTAGATCAAATATAAAAAAAGCAAGTTTGGATAGGTGTGGAATTTATAAACATTAAATTAAACTTAGCTTAACCTTGCACGCAAAATTTGATTTATTTAAGTTTTCATTTCAATATCAGATGTTGGTAACTTAGTGTTAAAATGCAAAATCTGCAAAAATGAGCTATGAAGGCAGATTTTTATGTGGATTAACTGCATGTTAATAATTATATCTTTGTTAATAAACTTGAACCCGATAAGTGAGATCTTAAATCGTCTCTGAAATTTTTAACCGCCTAACTATCAAGTCCTATTTCTTTTTTTTACCTATTAAATAATTTCATGCGACATTTTGGTACAGAACCCCGTGAGCCCCGGGCATTTATCTTTGGTATCCGACCGGTGATTGAGGCGATTGCAGCAGGAAAAGAAATTGAAGCACTCCTGGTTCAAAAGGGCATAGCGGGTGAGCTTATACAGGAGCTTAAAAACATAGCCAGACTGCATGAAATTATCATTCAGTTTGTGCCTGATGAAAAGCTAAACCGCGTCACGCGAAAGGTTCATCAGGGGGTCATTGCGTATATTTCTCCAATTACTTATTCGAAAATCGAAAACTTAATTCCTCAATTTTTTGAAGAAGGGAAAGTACCACTTGTGCTGATACTTGACCGCATAACTGATGTGCGTAATTTTGGAGCCATTGCAAGATCTGCACATTGCTTTGGAGTACATGCCATCGTTTTACCTTCACGTGGTGCAGCCCCTGTGAGTGAAGATGCATTAAAGACTTCTGCCGGGGCGCTGCTTAAAATTCCTGTTTGTCGTGAGCCTAATTTGAAAGATACGCTCATGTTTCTTAAAAACTCAGGTCTTCAGCTTGTGGCCTGCACTGAAAAGGCCAGTAAGCTGGTTTCAGCGGCAGACTGGACAGTTCCAACCTGTATTGTTATGGGTTCTGAAGAAGACGGTATTTCTGATGCTTATTCTGAATTATGTGATTCTTCGGTACGCATTCCGATGGCTGGTAGAATTGACTCATTAAATGTTTCTGTTTCTACGGGTATCATTTTATATGAAACGTTAAATCAACGTATCCGGGCCAGGTAGAAAATATTCAGTTTTGTTTCAGGCGGTAAAGTATTACTTCTGAAACAGACAATTTATTCTGACATGTATGATAAAAACCCGGGCAGTTCAACTACTGGTCCCGGATTATTAAATTTCTAATGTTACACCTGCTTAAAACTAAACGTAGCGCTCTCCGTATGTTTGTTTTACATCAGCAACAATTTGCTTAATCAACTGCTCTTTTTCTTTTTTGCAAATCAGCAGGGTATCAAGTGATTCGACAACAATATAATCATCCATACCCTGCAGTATTACCAGTTTATTTTCAGGTACATTCACGATACAATTGGTAGAATCAATCACCATGACCTTTTTACTTCCTATAAAAGTATTTCCTGCTTCATCTTTTTCTTTAACAGTATAGACTGAGCCCCAGGTGCCCAAGTCGCTCCAGCCAAAGTCACCAGGTATTACATACACATTATTGGCTTTTTCCATGATTCCGTAATCTATCGAAATATTGGTACACTGAACATAGGCCTGTTTTATAAAATCCTGTTCTTTCGAAGTATTGTAAAAAACCTTACCATCTTTAAATATCTCTAGAATATCAGGAAGGTGCTTTTCAAATGCTTTGATAATTGAAGCTGCGCTCCAGATAAAAATTCCAGCATTCCAGAGAAAATCTCCACTCTTTAAAAAAGTAGACGCCAGCTCAGCATTGGGTTTTTCGGTAAATGTTTTTACTTTATAAAAACCGCTGTCAAGTGTCAGATCGTTAAACTGTATATAACCATAACCTGTATCAGGCCGGGTCGGTACAATTCCTAAAGTAATGAGGTAGTCTTTTTCTGACGCCTTTTCGACACATTCTAAAATGGTTTCTTCGAATTTTTCTTCTTTAAGTATCAGGTGATCTGCAGGTGTGACAATAATGGTGGCAAGTGGATCAAGCTTTAAAATTTTATTACTGGCATATGCAATACAGGGAGCAGTATTTCTCATGACCGGTTCACCAAGTATCTGGTAATCGGCTAGCTCTGGTAACTGACTTTTAACAATATCACGGTAGGCTTCATTGGTTACAACAAAGACATTTTCTACAGGACATACATTTCTGAAACGATCAAACGTTTGTTGTATAAGCGTTTTACCGGTTCCCAGAATGTCAAGAAATTGCTTGGGATAGGTTGATTTGCTAACTGGCCAAAAACGGCTTCCTATGCCGCCAGCCATAATTACAACATATTTAGATTTCATAATAATTAATGACGCGTTAACTGGAATTTCAAAAAATGAATGGAATAATAAACCAAGTATAAACAGATTATTTCTGTTTAAGCCACCCAATATGAAATTGACAAAAAATTGAGCAAATGATTGATTAATTTTGCAGACTTTTTTATTATATTTAAGAAGCATTATCCCTGCTTGGCTAGCTGGCCTTTCGCGTATTACAAATATTTTGCTGGTTGAAGATGGAGATTAAAAAAACATTATTTGATAATTTACAAAGTTTTTTCGGGTTTGATACGTTCAAAGGTGAACAGGAAGCTATAATAACAAATATACTTGACAGAAAAGATACATTTGTAATTATGCCTACCGGTGCGGGTAAATCTATGTGTTATCAGTTACCTGCCTTAATGAGTGATGGAGTGGCAATTGTTATTTCACCGCTTATTGCCCTGATGAAAAATCAGGTTGATCAGCTTCGTGCTTTCGGAAGTAAAGACAGCATTGCACATTTCATGAATTCTTCACTTAACAAGGCAGATATCGCCCGCGTTAAACAAGATGTGCTTGATGGTGCAACCAAATTATTATATGTTGCCCCTGAGTCACTCAGCAAACAGGAAAATCTTGATTTTTTAAAACTGGTACAGATTTCTTTTGTAGCCGTTGATGAAGCACATTGTATTTCAGAATGGGGTCATGATTTCAGGCCCGAATACCGAAAAATAAGGCAGGTTATACAACAGATAGGTGATGACATTCCAATAATTGCTTTAACAGCTACGGCTACTCCTAAAGTGCAGCAGGATATCCAGAAAAATCTGGGTATGCAAAATGCATTCGTTTTTAAATCTTCTTTTAACCGTACCAATCTTTTTTATGAAATTCGGCCAAAGAAGAATGTAATGAAAGAAATTACCAGGTTTATTAAAAATAACACTGGTAAATCAGGTATTATTTACTGCCTGAGCCGTAAAAAGGTAGAAGAAGTTTCTGAAACATTGGTTATAAATGGAATTAAATCGTTGCCCTATCATGCAGGTCTTGATTCTAAACAGCGTGCAGAAACTCAGGATCGTTTTTTAATGGAAGATATTGATGTAATTGTAGCTACGATTGCATTTGGTATGGGTATAGACAAACCAGATGTAAGGTTTGTTATTCACCATGATATTCCAAAAAGTATGGAAGGCTATTATCAGGAAACAGGTAGGGCTGGCCGTGATGGGGGAGAAGGACATTGCCTGGCTTTTTATTCTGAAAAGGATATTGATAAGCTGGCGAAGTTCATGAAAGATAAGCCAGTTTCAGAACGTGATATTGGTACCCAGATTTTAAAAGAGGTGATCGATTATTCAGAATCACCCGTTTGCCGCAGAGTACAGATTCTTCATTATTTTGGTGAAAACTTTAATGAGGCTGGTTGTAAGAAGATGTGCGATAATTGCCGTCATCCAGCTGAACGTTTTGATGCCGAGCAAGACCTGCTGATGGTACTTAAGCTTGTAAGTAAACTCGGTGAAAAATTTAATGATACGCATATTATCAATGTGTTGATGGGTAATAATAATCAGGCTGTGCATACCCATGAGCATGATGTAATTGAAGAGTTTGGATCAGGAAAAGACAGAGGTGTCAATGTTTGGAAGTCTGTTATTCGCCAGGCTACACTGTATAATTATTTTATTAAAGACATTGAACTCTACGGGATCTTAAAACTTGCCAAATTTGGTGCATCATTTATAGATAATCCGTATTCAGTCAAGTTCATGCTGAATATTGATTATAGTCAGATTGATTTCGATGATGAAGATTCTCAAGGTGGTATAAGTGCAGCCCTTGATGAGGTTTTATTTATTTTATTAAAAGACCTGCGTAAAAAGATTGCAAAGCAAAAAAGTATTCCACCATTTGTAATTTTTCAAGACCCTTCACTTGAAGAAATGGCTACCCAATATCCTGTAACCCTTGATGAACTCAAGCAAATTTCAGGTGTAGGAGCAGGAAAGGCCATGCGTTATGGTCAACCCTTTATTGAGCAGATCAATAAGTATGTCGATGAACATGATATTGATCGCCCAATGGATATGCTTGTTAAGTCTCAGGTGAATAAATCAGGACTTAAAGTTTCAATTATTCAGAATATAGACCGTAAGATTCCCCTTGAAGATATTGCATCAGCAAAGGGACTAAGTTATGTTCAGATGATTCATGAAGTAGAAACAATTGTTTCATCTGGTACCAAGCTGAATTTAAACTATTACCTGGATGATATCATTGATGAGGATCGCCAGGAAGAAGTATACGATTACTTTCGTAACTCTGAAGTAGATTCAGTTGATGCTGCCTTAAAAAAACTGGGAGAAGAAGATTACACGCGGGAAGAAATTCAATTGATGCGTATCAAATTTCTATCTGAATACGGTAATTAATATCACATAATCTATTCAGCTGGTGTAAAGCTGAATAAAACTGGTGCCTGTTTTGAATTTCTAATGGCAAGAAATTCGGTATATACAGGAGAAAATGTTGCTCTGTTTTCAATAACAACATCATATAGCCCCATCAATCCCATTAGTAATTCTGATATTTCACGAATACCATGGTTACCACCGGTGTTACTACTGATATAAGCACATTTTTCAAGAGTTTTTAGGTGTTCCTGAAAGAGAAAGGATGCATTGTTTCTAAGGGCAAAGCTCATTCGGCTAGCCTTTACCAAACCCAGATCAAGAACATCATCAAAAAAAAACAGGCTTTCTGAAACCTTCACATTAAAATCTTTAGCCAAACGTGCTTCCATCTGACTCTTATCTTTTACCTGGTAATAGACAGCATCAAAACGGTCTCTTTCAGCAACAAACATGGCCCCGGGGTTTTCTTCACCCGTGATAATTGCTGTAAAAGGAATACGTCCGTTTTGCAGGTATAAGGCAAACCGTAACAGATTTATACCCATCGTATCAAGCTCTGAATAGGTACTGTTGCGCTTATTATCTTTACGCCCATCGGTAAAGACTCCATCCCAATCAAAAAGGAGGACATTTACCTCAAACAGGCCTGCTTTTATTGCAGAAGGTGATTGAAGAAAATTTCCTCCTTTTGACTTGAATAGCTTTTCAATAGTTGAAAGCGTGTTATCCAATTATTCCTAGTTTAACAAGATCCTGAATGTCTAGCATACCTACTGGTTTTTCATCCTGTAGAACAACCAGGTTATCGATTTTATGTTGTTTTATAAGTGATGCTGCAAGTTCAAGAACATCATCTGCTCTGATGCTTACCGGCATTGTATAGGTAAAGTCTGACATATGTTTGTCAAGCAGGCTTTTTCCTGATTCTTTTAATGCCCGGCGTAAAGTTCCGTCAGTAAATATGCCTATAAGATTACCAGCTGCATCAACAACACTCACAGCTCCCAGGCCTGATTCTGTCATTTTTAGTGAAGCATCAAGTACGGTATCTGTCAGGCTGACCAATGGGTTTTCTTCTCTGATAACATCTGATACTTTACCTGTTAGTAAAAGTGTATGGTCATAGAATTGCTTGGTTCCAAGTTCAGTAAAATTGTTCTCAGTAAGCTTCTTCATTACATTCCAGGGAACGGTGACCGTGTGTACACCAATAGTAATTGCATTACGCACATGTTCAGCATGACGTACCGACGAAAACATCACCTTGGTATCATAACCATATTCCATGACCATATCAACACATTGCTCAACAAGGGCAAGTGCATCATGTCCCTGATCCTGCAGACGTCCTACTAATGGGCAAATATAAGTTGCACCAGCATTGGCTGCCATATAGGCTTGTTGTAAGGTGTAAATAAGGTGCACATTAACCAGCAGACCTTTATCTCTAAGCATTTTACAGGCCCTTATTCCTTCAAGAGAAACCGGAATTTTGAATACTGTTTTCTTTGGATCAAGACCGATTGAAACCAGGCGCATAGCCTCTTTTAATACTTCTTCAGCAGTTTTTCCCAATGCTTCAACTTGTAAAACAGGTACTATACCCGCAAGTTTTAACATCATCGCATCTACATCTTTTACGCCTTCACGGTGCATGAATGTTGGCGTAGTTGTCAGCCCTGCAAGCGTTCCCAGCTTAAAAGCTTCTTCAATTTCTTTCAGGTTTACTGAATCAAGATATAATTCCATAGTTTATGATATCAATTTTATTGATGGTCTCATTCGATTAGCAATATCAGTCAAAATCAGGCTGTAACGGCTGATTTTTTACGAAATGAAACTTCTATATTATGTAGTTCAATAAGAGGCTTTAAAAACTCTTCCAGATCAGTCACACAGAGCTGGCTGGCTGCATCGCATAATGCTTCAGATGGGTTTGGATGGGTTTCTATAAATATACCATCAATACCAGAGGCAACTCCTGCACGGGCGAGTACTGGCAGGTACTGTCTTGCTCCACCGTTCGGGTCAGAACTTGGAATCCCATATTTTCGAATTGCATGAGTAACGTCGAAAACCACAGGGTAACCGGTTTCATTCAAATGGTAAAATGCACGTGGGTCAACAACAAGGTCATTGTAGCCAAATGTATACCCTCTTTCAGTTAAAATAATCTGAGAATTTCCCTCTTCCAGACATTTCTCAACAGGCTTGATCATATTTTCAGGGGCAAGAAACTGCCCATGTTTAATATTTATTACTTTCTGTGTTTTTGCACATGCTTCCATAAGCATGGTTTGCATGCATAAATAAGCTGGAATTTGTATCACGTCTACCACTTCTGCAGCCAATGCAGCTTGTTCTGGATAGTGTACATCAGTCAGGATAGGAAAGCCATAATCTTTTTTTACACGCTCAAGAATGCGAAGTCCTTCCTCAATTCCAGGCCCAGAATAGAACTTTCTTGAGCTACGATTATCTTTTTGAAAAGATGACTTATATATAACTGGAATGTTTAAACGTTCAGATACCTGCTGAAGCTTCTCAGCTGTTTTGTTCATTACTGATTCATTCTCAATGACACAGGGTCCTGAGATAAGAAAGAGTGCATCAGCCCCACAGCCAATAGAACCAACCTTAACAATTTTTTTATTCATCTCAATAATTTGTAAGCATTGTAAAAGTACTATAATGTTTGACAACAGCATAGAACCTTCTTGTCTGACCAGCCTACTTTTCTATTGCGGTAATCATAAATTCTGTTCTTCTGTTCAGAGCCCGCCCTTTTTCATTCAAATTTGGAGCCAGGGGCTGTGTTTCGCCATAACCTCTGTAGGTTAGACGGGAAATGGCAATCTTGCCAGTTGAAACCAGGTAGATAGTGACTGCTTTTGCCCTGTTTTCTGACAGGGCAAGATTGTGCTGCTTAGCACCATGGTCATCAGTATGGCCAGATACTTCAATTTTTATTCCTGGATTCATTTTCATAAAAATGACGAGTCTGTCAAGCTCACTTTTTGATTCAGGCTTCAGCATATAGGAATCAGTATCAAAGAAAACATTTCTTAATATATCTTTTTTGCCTGCAGCTATCCGTCTCAGAAATATTTCAAGGCTATGGGTTAATCTGCCAGGATCATCTTTAAGGCTCAGGTTTTCAGAATAAAATAAATAGCCACGTCTTGAGACATGGAAGGCATAATCAAACCCACTGGGCAGGCCTGCCAGAAAATCACCGCTTACTTTATCTGACAAAGCAGAATAAATAACCTTGCCATCTTTTAACCTGATGACTTCAACCTTGGCATCAATTTTCTCTTTACTCTCTTCATCTGAGATATTACCCTTAATGAAATTAACATTTTCTGGGCGTGCACTTTCATATAAATCAAAGGAATAGAGATCGAAACCACCAAAACCATTTAGTTTGTCAGAGGCGAAATAGGCTTTTTTACCATCGGCCGTAATGACAAGCGTACTCTCATCATCAACGGTATTTATCGGGTAACCCAAATTCACAGGTTTTGACCATTCACCATTTCCCGTTTTACGGCTAAAATACAGATCTTTGCCCCCAAGGCCAGGTAAACCGTCTGAAGAAAAATAAAGCGTTTGATCATCGGGGTGAATAAATGGCGAAATCTCATTCCCCCTGGTATTGATCTGAGGTCCCAGATTTACTGGTTTACGCCAATGATCTTTACCAATTTTTTCAGTTTCCCAGATATCAAAACCACCATATCCACCAGGCCTTGAGCTTGTAAAATAAAGGGTTCGCCCATCAGCTGAAATTGATGGTTGTGATTCCCAGCTTTCGGTATTTACTTCTGGCCCCAGATTCTTTGGCAAAGACCAACGATATCCCTGACGATGAGAGACATAAATATCGCAGCGCCCTATAACTCCAGGCCTGCCGCAAATGGTATAATACAAATCTTTGCCATCGGCAGAAATACTTCCGGCACCTTCATTGTACTCAGCTGTATTTATATTTTCATCAAGGGGTCTCGATTTACGCCATCCACCATCACCTTTACTGGAGATATAGAAATCTTCGTTATTGTTTTCTCTACGGGTGTAGATCAGTGTACTATCATCAACCGTTATGCTGGGCAGATATTCATCAGCCGCTGTATTAACCTGTGGGCCGAGATTAATAGGGGTAAAGGGTTTGGGTGAAGCCATGGCAGCAATACCAAATGAACAGTTCTCGACATATTCATTTGCCTTTCTGATTGATTCTTCGACTCCCTGACCAGAACTCAGGTAATTTTTAAAATTTTGTCTGGCTTCTGCATATTTCATTTGATTAAATTGAGAAATGCCTAAAGCCAGATATGCTTGATAAATAAACCTGGGTCTTAATTGAACGACACGCTCATAGTTTTTAGCAGCTTCTTCATATTTCTTCTGTTTACGCAGAATATCTCCCAGAACTTCAAATGCCTCCGCAAAATGATTATCAGCAGCAATAGCTTTTTGCAACAGCCCTGAAGCGGCATCAAAATTCTGGCTGTTTACCTTTATCTGGGCTTCATGATACCATTTGACAGCATCATTTGAAGGGCTCAATACTTTTTCTTCCTGGGCGTAGAGCAGGGCTGTAAATAGCGATAACACGCAACAGAGAAATAACTTCATGCAGCTGGTTTATCCTGATTTCATAAACGTTCTATGATGAGTCAGGGAATATGCATGAATTTATGCGTTTGCAACGAGATTTCCCAATATGGGTGTGCTTTTACATATTCAACGATCAATGGGGTCATGGTTTTTTCCTTGCTCCACTCTGGCTGCATATAAAGCTTGCAGGTCGGAGATACGAGTTCAGCTTGTTTTTCTGCCCATGCAAAATCACTGGTGTTAAAAATAATAACTTTAAGCTCATGTGCCATTTTACTGACACTCGGCATCGGTGCTTTAAATTTTTTTGGTGACAGGCAAATCCACTCCCAAGACCCCGATAGGGGGTAAGCGCCGGAAGTTTCGAGAAAACGCCTGATCTGCTTTTTTTCAAGAAGGTCACATAAATAGTCAAGATTATAAAGCAATGGTTCACCTCCCGTAATAACTACTGCTTTTGCAGGATAGGATGCAGCATTTAATGCGATTGTTTCTGAAGTTGTGAGTGGATGCAGGGTTGCATCCCATGATTCTTTTACGTCGCACCAATGACAACCAACGTCGCAACCTCCGAGTCTTATAAAGTAGGCAGCTTTCCCGGTATTGAAACCTTCTCCCTGAATGGTATAAAACTCTTCCATCAGGGGCAGGGTAGACCCATCTTCTGGCACTGTTGGTTTCACTACTGCGGTCTGGGCAGTATGCTGGTCTTCCCCTTCTATTTCTTTACCCATATATTTCTTTCTTTGCTGCACTGAACGTATTCTGCAGCAGGCCTACTATGGTCATCAGACCAACTCCTCCCGGAACTGGTGTGATAAATGAACTCTTCGGCGCAACTCCTGCAAAATCAACATCGCCCACTAGGCGGGTTCCTGATTTGGTAGTACTGTCAGCAATCCTGTTCATTCCTACATCTATAACAACAACACCTTGCTTAACCATAGTATCCCTAACGAACTGAGGTTTACCGATGGCTGCTATCAGGATATCAGCACTACGGATGATATCATCCATATGCTTGGTTTTACTGTGGCAAAGTGTTACCGTACAGTTTCCCGGATAAGCGGCCCTTGCCATGAGAATGCTCACAGGTGACCCGACAATATAACTACGGCCAAGAATAACGCAGTGCTTGCCTTCAGTTTCAATTTTATAGGCTTCCAGTAATTTCAAGATGCCCAGGGGTGTAGCTGGTAAATAACAGGGTAAGTTTTTAGCCATACGTCCGATATTCATCGGGTGAAAACCATCTACATCTTTTTCAGGAGAAATCTTCCAGGTGACTTTTTCAACCGAAATATGCCCGGGAAGGGGTAATTGGACCAGGATTCCATCAACATCTGTATCGCTGTTTACGGTATCTATTGTTGACAAAAGTTCCGCTTCAGAAACTGTTTCTTCAAAACGTATCAGGGTTGATTTAAATCCGGTTTCTTCACATGAGCGCATCTTACTGGCGACATAAACTTCGCTTGCGGCTGTATGTCCGACGAGTATGGCTACAAGATGAGGGCGTTTTCCACCGGCTTCAATAAATAAACGGGTTTCTTTTGCCAGTTTTTTTTTTAAAATGGCTGATATAAGTTTTCCGTCAAGGAGTTCCATTATTATGAATTTAATTTAAGTACGGCCATAAATGCTGACTGAGGTATTTCTACATTACCAACCTGACGCATGCGTTTTTTTCCTTCTTTTTGTTTTTCCAGCAGTTTTCGTTTCCTCGAAATATCACCTCCATAACATTTTGCCGTCACATCTTTACGTATCGCCTTAACCGTTTCACGGGCAATTACTTTGGCACCGATAGAGGCCTGTATGACAATTTCGAACTGCTGGCGTGGTAGTAATTCCTTTAGTTTTTCACAAATTTTACGACCAAAATCGTATGCATTATTGCGGTGAATCAATGAAGACAGGGCATCTACTGCTTCCCCGTTTAATAAGATATCAAGTCTTACAAGGTCTGACTCACGGTAACCTATTGGTGAATAATCAAAAGAAGCATACCCTTTAGAAACAGTTTTCAAACGGTCATAGAAATCAAAAACGATTTCACCCATCGGCATCTCAAAATTCAGTTCTACCCGATCTGAAGTCAGGTAAACCTGATTGGTGATAATTCCTCTTTTAATAATACACAAGGATAAAACCGGACCTACAAACTCTGATTTAGTTATGATGGTAGCCTTAATAAAGGGTTCTTCTACGAACTCTAAACGGCTGGGGTCAGGCAGGTCTGATGGGTTATTTACCAGCAGTTCTTCCATCTTGGTTGTATAGGCTTTATATGAAACGTTTGGCACGGTTGTGATAACGGTCATATTAAACTCACGTTCTAAACGTTCCTGAATAATTTCCATATGCAGCATTCCCAAAAAGCCACATCTGAAACCAAAACCCAAAGCAGCTGACGATTCAGGCTCGAAAACGAGTGAAGCATCATTAAGTTGCAATTTTGACATAGCATCTCTCAGCTCTTCAAAATCATCGGTATCAACAGGATAAATTCCAGCAAATACCATTGGCTTGACATCTTCAAAACCATTGATGGCCGCCTCACATGGTCTCTCAACATTGGTGATGGTATCGCCGACTTTTACCTCTTTTGCTTCCTTAATGCCTGAAATGATATAGCCTACATCACCTGTTTTTACGGAATCACGCGGCTGTTTGTCTAATTTTAAAATGCCGATTTCTTCAGCAAAGTATTCTTTGCCTGTAGCGAAAAATTTAACACGCTTACCTTTTTTTATTTCCCCATTAATTACCTTAAAATAGGCAATAATACCCCTGAAAGAATTAAAAACAGAGTCAAAAATTAAGGCCTGTAGTGGGGCATCTGGATCACCAACCGGTGGGGGAACTCTGGCCACGATCTGCTCAAGCAGTTCAGCAACGCCAAGCCCTGTTTTTCCACTTACAGCCAGAATTTCATCACGGTCACAACCAACCAGTTCAACAATAGAATCTTTGACTTCTTCAGGCATTGCCCCTGGAAGATCCATTTTACTGAGAACGGGAATTATTTTTAGACCGCATTCAACGGCGAGATAAAGATTCGAGATAGTCTGTGCCTGAATTCCCTGGGAAGCATCAACCAGCAGAAGAGCCCCTTCACAAGCAGCAATAGATCGGGAAACTTCGTATGAGAAATCTACATGTCCTGGTGTATCGATCAGGTTAAGGATATAGGGCTGTCCATCAAGTACATAGTCCATTTGAATGGCATGACTTTTAATAGTAATTCCCCTTTCACGTTCAATATCCATGTCATCAAGCAGTTGTGCCTGGGCTTCACGGGCTGAAATGGTCTTTGTTATTTCGAGAAGACGGTCGGCCAGAGTACTTTTACCATGGTCAATATGAGCTATGATGCAAAAATTGCGGATATATTTCATTGATTCGCAAAAATACATGTTTCAGCGGTATAAACTAATAAGGAAACAAGCCCAATCGGCTACTTATTATTCAATGCCCTTGTTCTTACGACAATTCTTCTCGCTTTAAATTGAATTTCTCGATCTTACTATATAAATGACTTCTCTGAATATCAATTTCTTCAGCGGTCTTTGAGACATTCCAATTATTTTTATTGAGCTTGAACTTAATAAATTCTTTTTCAATAAAGTCTTTAAAATCCTGAAATTTATGATACTTATCCATCGCGAATGAATCTTCAGTTCTTCCGGTATGCTGATGACTTGGGTTAGCAAAAGCAATGACGTCTTTATCAGTAATGGTTTTATTGCTCATAATGATCAAACGTGCTACCATATTATGAAGCTCCCTGATATTACCAGTCCAGTCTTGTTTCATTAATTCAAGCATGGCTGCCTGTGTTATTTCTTTTTCTGGCATTTTATATTCTTCACAGATTTCTTCAATAAAGAAATTTGTCAAAAGGGGTATATCATCGATTCGCTCGTTCAAGGAGGGTACATGAATGATAATTACACTCAGGCGGTGGTATAAGTCAATGCGAAAATTACCCTTCTCAATTTCTGCCAGCAGATCTTTATTTGTGGCAGCAACAATGCGAACATTTACTTCAATTTCACGTTCTCCGCCAACACGGGTAATTTTATTTTCCTGCAATGCCCTCAGTACTTTTGCCTGGGCTGAGAGGCTCATATCTCCAATTTCATCCAGGAATAAGGTACCCCCATCAGCAAGCTCAAACTTTCCGATACGCTGTTTGATGGCTGAGGTAAATGAACCTTTTTCGTGCCCAAATAGTTCACTTTCAATCAGCTCTGATGGTATAGCTGCACAATTAACCTCTATTAAGGGCATGGTTGAACGCTGGCTTTTCTCATGCACCCATCTTGCGACAAGTTCTTTTCCGCTTCCGTTACCCCCAGTAACAAGTACACGGGCTTCAGTAGGAGCAACCTTGTCAATAGTTTCCCTGATCTTTTGAATGGCAGCTGAGTTACCAAGAATTTCCCTGGTTCGGTTTATTTTTTTCTTTAATACTTTTGTTTCAGTAACCAGAACTGACCTGTCAAGGGCATTTCTTACTGTGATCAGCAGCCGGTTTAAATCAGGTGGTTTTGAAATAAAATCAAATGCACCTTTTTTACTTGCTTCAATGGCAGTTTCTATGGTTCCATGTCCTGAAATCATGATGAATGGCATATCAGGTTGCAATGCCAGTGCTTTTTCAAGTACTTCCATTCCGTCCATCTTTTCCATCTTTATATCACATAAAACCAGATCATAGGCGTTTTTGCCGATAAGCTCTAACCCCTGAACACCATTCAGGGCTTCTTCAACCTGATAATGCTCGTATTCGAGAATTTCTTTTAAAGTACTGCGAATCGCACGTTCGTCATCAATGATCAGAATTCTTGACATACTGAATATTTTAATTTAACAAGGAATGGGGCCCGAAGGCCCCATCTGGTTTTTTGCAAACCCATAAGCCGGGTTCTGTTTCAGTACAGAGACGAGCTCTCTACCTATCTGTCATTTATCTTGGCCGGCAGTCACCCACCGGCTCTATCAGTCTACCCACCCCGCGAGTGCCTGCGCACATAAGACGGGCCGCCTTAAACCCGGGGCATATTTGACCTTTCTACTCCTGTGGTTTACCGCAAGATACATTACTGTACCAGGCCGTGAGCTCTTACCTCGCGTTTTCACCTTTTCCCCGGCTTGCGCCAGGGTAGTTTATTTTCTGTGGCACTTGCAGTCATACATCCCTGTATGCCTTCCTGTTAGGAAGCAGGATGCCCTATGTAGCCCGGACTTTCCTCTACTGCCCGAAGCAACAGCGACAGATCGGTTTGCATTTCAAATATAGCCATAAAGTGCTATTTTAAGTAAACTTCAGTGGCGCCGTAGCCAAATCGGTCTTTACCAGCATCTTTAAACGTACGGATATAAGAGTTATTTGAAATTTTCTTATGTATTTCATGCCTAAGAACCCCGTTACCAACCCCATGTATAAATACAATTTTTTCCATGCCGTTACTAATGGCTGCATCAAGACTCTTCTGAAAATGGTTCATTTGTAATTTTAGCATTTCCTGATTGCTGATATTTTTTTCATAAGTGGGAAGCTGCTCAAAATGAAGGTCTACAATATCAAGAGGCCTGGGCATGACAGGTGTTTTTGCCTCAGAAGTAAAGAATGCCTCGCGCAAGGCTTTGGCATCGAGTTCAGGAAATTCTTCGTCAAGACTAAATAAATAAGCTGGTTCACTCAAAAGCGGGGCCTGCTTTTTTGCCAGGCTAAACTGCTTGGGTTTTAATTTAATCGAATGAAGTCGGGAAGGTATAGGTTCAAATTCGCCCTTATGCAGATAAACCACCTGAAAGTAAAATACCGGCCATTCTTCAAGTTCTCTCAGTGAACTGCTGGCAAGTTTTGCCGATTGACCGGGGGCAATTACACCTGCCCATTCTCCTGTAAATATGTGTTTCTTTTCTGTGTAAAACTGTATAAACAGATGGTAGTCAGTGGTATTCAGGATATGCTTTTCCTGCAGATAATTTAATGCTTTATCTGCAGTGAAGGCCAAATAAATACCCCTTGATTTTGAAATTACAGGTTTCGGTGCTTCTACAATGAGCATGGCCGGCTCAGTGAGGTCATCTGTTAATTTTTTTTCACCCCTGTTTACAAGCACCAGTTCTGAATTCAGAACTGGTACCTCAAAATCCTTTTCAATGGTAACACCAACTAGTTGTGAGTCAATAATCTTTGTCACAATACCTTCTTGACGCTCATTTACAAACCTTACATAATCGCCTAGATTAAAACTCATGCCAGCACAGTTTCTTTAACAATATCCAGTATGGCAAATGCGGCTTCTGAATCTGCTGCTTCTGCATACACTCTTAACACTGGCTCTGTACCTGAAGGGCGCATCATTACCCACTGGCTATCGCCTAAATGAAATTTATACCCGTCCATATCTTCTATACTTTCAACCTGGTAGGTACCGAAGGCTGTATATTTTTTGGCTTTGCAACTTGCAATAATTTCCTGCTTTTTTTCTTCTGTCAGATGAAGATCATAGCGCTCAACAGCAAATGAACCGACAACAGCATATATTTCCTGAATTAATTCAGGTAGTGATTTGCCAGATTTAGCCATGAATTCCCAGATGATCAGGCCAATCCAAATACCATCACGCTCTGGTATATGACCTCTGATGGCAATTCCACCAGATTCTTCACCACCCACCAGGAATTCATCACCCATATTTACGATCAGATCGCAGATATATTTAAAACCAATTTTCGTGGTTGTATGGGGCAGGTCATAAGCCTTGCAAAGTTGGGCAATTTTAGAGGTAGTTGAGAACGTGGTGATAACAGCTCCTTTTTCTCCCTTATATTTTACCATATAATGAATCAGCAGCAAGAGTAAATGATGAGAGTCAATAAAATTACCTTCACCATCATACATACCGATACGGTCAGCATCCCCATCTGTAACCAGCGCCCCGTCCATATCACCTGCAACCTGTAATAATTCACGCAACTCAGTCAGGTTTTTATCAATGGGTTCTGGTGCCTGCCCTTCAAAACCAGGGTTGACATCGGTATGCAAAAATGTAAGGTCTGGAAGCAGATCACGCATAACATTTTTACCTGCTCCAAACATCGCATCATAGGCAAGTCTCATTCCTGACTCTTCGATGACAGACATGTCAAAATTAGCCCGCACCTGAGTCAGATACATTTCTTCTAAATCTATATCCTTAATTAAACCTGATTTCTTGTACTCATCAAGTTCAAGTAAACCCAAAGAGACTTTATCAGGAATATTATCTTCTACCAGTTCAATCATTTCAGGGGTAGCGGGACCACCATAATAAGCTTTTATTTTATAGCCATTATATTCTGGGGGGTTATGACTGGCTGTTATAATTATGCCGGCAGTTGTCTTTAATTTTACTGTTCCCAGAGAAACCATGGGTGTAGAAACGAACTCGTTTACTGCCAGATAAACCGTAATACCTTCATATGCAAGAACCCGGGCTGTTGTTTCGGCAAACATTCGCCCACCAAAACGCGGATCATTACCAACTACCGCTGTTGGTGCAGAATAATTTTCTTTCAACCATACTGCAGTAGCATAGGCTACGCGTTGTACATTTTCAACAGTAAAATCAAGAGCGATAATGGCTCTCCAGCCATCTGTGCCAAATTTAATTTTTTGCATAATTAGTAAAGGTCTTCTTTTAAATAAAACGTTAATCGATGCCCGATAAGGTTGGTAATTCTAGGTAAATGATTTTACATCAAAAATGCGAATCAAATTCTTTAAATGTTTGTAAAAAATCGGGATATTTAAAGACTTTTTTTCAAAGTTTAGTAACGTTAGCACATTTTTTTCTATAATATACACTATTTTTCCATTCAATATGAAAGTTTTAAAATTTGGAGGAACCTCGGTTGGCAGTCCCGAGAGGATGCACAAGCTACTTGATCTTCTTGACACAACGACTGAACAGATAATTGTTTTGTCAGCAGTATCGGGTACTACCAATTCACTGGTAAATATAGCTAGAGCTTGGTCAAAAGGCAAGACAGAAGAAGCCAGGTTGCTTACAGAAGAATTAAAAACCAGTTACGAAGTGTTCTGTTCGGAACTTCTAACAGACAAAGATCTGTTAGAAGTAGCCTACAATACATTAGCAGAGCATTTTATGCTCTTATTAATCATTGGTACCGAACCCTATAAACCCCAGACAGAAAAAATTATACTTGCCCAGGGAGAACTTTTATCTACCCGGCTTTTTACACTTTATCTACGTGAGAAAAAAGTTCCGGCTCTTTTGCTGCCAGCCCTTGAGTTCATGAAAATAGATGAGAATGAAGAACCTGTCATTTCCTTTATTGCTGAAAAATTGCAGGCCCTGCTTAAGAAATATGCTGGTACGAAGCTTTTCGTGACTCAGGGTTTTATTTGTATGAATGACTTTGGTGATATTGATAACCTGAAAAGAGGGGGTAGTGACTATACTGCTTCTCTTATTGGGGCTGCCTTACAGGCTGAAGAAATTCAGATCTGGACAGATATAGATGGTATGCATAATAATGATCCAAGGATTGTTAAAAATACCCGACCAATTGCCGAGCTGTCATTTGGTGAGGCAGCTGAACTGGCCTATTTCGGCGCAAAAATACTACATCCTCAAAGTGTATTTCCGGCCCAGCGTTTTAATGTTCCGGTACGTTTGCTTAATACAATGGACCCAACAGCACGGGGTACCCTGATCAGTAATAAGCGATCGGCTGGAGATGTTAAGTCAATAGCAGCTAAAGATGGTATTATTGCTATCAACATTTTATCAAGCCGGATGTTGATGGCTTATGGTTTTCTACGCAGGGTATTTGAAATTTTTGAACGCTATAAGACACCCATCGATATGATAACGACTTCTGAAGTGGCGGTTTCTCTTACCATTGATCATATTGTGCACCTTGATGAAATTCTGGCTGAATTACGTTCTTTTGGTACGGTTGAACTAGATCTTGAGCAAAGCATTATTTGTGTGGTGGGCGATTTTCTGTCAACAAAAACAGGTATGGTGGCCAAAGTTCTGGGCTGTCTGCCAGATACTCCGATCAGAATGGTTTCATATGGTGGCAGCACCAATAATATGTCAATTCTTGTACGAACAGTTGATAAAAATTCAGCACTACAGGCATTGCATACAGGAATATTTTTAAGCTGATGAATATAGAATCACTTAGTGCAGCCCTAAAAACAGTGCGTACCCCTTTTTACTGGTATGATTTATTCTTGTTTGCAGCAACGATTAAAGCGTGTAATGAATCATCTTCACCTTATGGTTTTCATGTTCATTATGCGTTAAAAGCAAATTTTAATGATCCTATTCTAGACTTGATAGCCGCTTCTGGTATGGGAGCAGATTGTGTCAGTGGCAATGAAGTTCGAAAAGCTGTTGAGCGTGGGTTTCCATCTGAAAAAATTGTCTTTGCCGGTGTCGGTAAGAGTGATTGGGAAATGGAAGAAGCGCTTGACCTAAATATATTTGCCTTCAACTGTGAGTCAATTGAAGAATTGCAGGTAATCAATGAATTAGCCGCTTCAAAGAATAAGGTGGCCAGAGTAGCTATTCGTATTAATCCAAATGTGAATGCCAATACCCACCAATATATTACAACCGGCCTGAATGAAAATAAATTCGGTGTAAATACGGCAGATCTTGAACAGGTGATAAGTGTTTTACGTGAGAGTAAAAACCTGAGTTTTCTTGGACTGCACTTTCATATTGGTTCACAGATTACAGATATGGAAGTATTCAAAAGTCTATGTATTCGGGTCAATGAACTCACAGCCTGGTTTGAAGCACGCAATTTTCCTGTTCATGTTTTAAATGTAGGTGGAGGCCTGGGTATTGATTACCACGAACCCTTGAAAAATACAATTCCTGATTTCAAGACTTACTTTTCAATCTTTCATAAATACCTTGAAATAAAACCCTTACAACAGGTTCATTTTGAACTTGGGCGTTCTCTGGTTGCCCAGTGTGGTAATTTAATTAGTAAAGTCTTATATATCAAGAAAGGCATCTCAACTAATTTTGCCATCATCGACGCAGGAATGACAGAACTTATCAGGCCTGCACTCTATCAGGCATGGCATGATATTGCGAATCTCACAGCCGATACCAGTACAATGAAATCTGAAACTACTGTAAGCGAAGTTTATGACATTGTGGGCCCAATCTGTGAGTCTTCAGACCTTTTTCGTAAAGCCGTTGAACTTCCTGAAACCCGGCGTGGTGATATGCTGATCATTCGTTCTGCCGGTGCTTATGGCCAGGTCATGACATCGGGATATAATTTGCGCAAAGTAGCAGAAACAGTTTATAGCGGTTAAATTTAGACGTTCTTGCATTTGAATAAAGACGCCCTTGCATTTACAATGCGTCTGGCATTTAAGCAAAGGCGCCTTAGCGTTTATTTAAATGCATTCAATCCTGTAATATCCATGCCAGTAATCAACAGATGAATATCATGGGTGCCTTCATAGGTCACCACAGATTCAAGATTCATCATATGTCGCATGATCGGGTAATCACCGGTGATACCCATGCCACCAAGCATTTGTCTAGCCTCACGGGCGACATTTTGCGCTGTTGCCACACTATTTCTCTTCGCCATAGAAATTTGAGCTGGTGTTGCCCTGTCTTCATTTTTAAGCTGCCCCAGCCTTAATACCATGAGTTGCCCCTTGGTAATTTCCGTAATCATTTCAGCAAGTTTTTTCTGCTGCAACTGAAAACCTCCAATTGGTTTACCAAACTGTATGCGCTGTTTAGAATAACGCAAAGCTGTATCATAACAGTCAAGTGCTGCTCCAAGTGCTCCCCAGGCAATTCCAAATCTGGCAGAATTCAAACAGCTTAGAGGGCCTTTCAGACCTGTAATGTCAGGAAGCAAATTTTCTTTTGGAATTTTGACATTATTGAAAACAAGTTCCCCTGTTGCAGAAGCACGAAGACTCCATTTATTATGTGTTTCAGGGGTAGAAAAACCCTCCATTCCTCTTTCAACAATTAAACCTTTGATTTTACCTTCAGGATCTTTAGCCCAGACGACAGCTATATCAGCAAACGGGGCATTTGAAATCCACATCTTGGCTCCATTAAGCACATAATGGTCACCCGCATCAGTAAAATGAGTTTTCATATCTGCTGGGTCAGAACCATGATCAGGCTCTGTCAGACCGAAACATCCGATTAGCTTGCCTGAAGCTAGCTTTGGCAGAAACTTCATTTTTTGCTCTTCAGATCCGAAGGCATTTATCGGATACATTACAAGTGAACCCTGTACTGAGGCCGTTGACCTGATTCCAGAATCACCGCGTTCGAGTTCCTGCATGATTATGCCGTAAGCAATATAATCAAGACCCTGCCCGCCATATTTAACCGGTATTGTTGGACCAAAGGCTCCGATTTCAGCTAGTCCCTTTAAGATTTCATGTGGGAAACGTGCTTCCTGAGCAGCCTGCTCGATAATTGGAGAGATTTCTTTTTTGACCCATGCTCGCACAGAGTCTCTGATCAGCAGGTGCTCCTGAGATAAAAACTCATCAAGAAGAAAATAATCAGCACCTTCGTATTGGTCTTGCCTTGCCATGGCGAAAGGTAGATAATAATAGATTACGGTACAGTTCTTTTAACGAAATATTGCGTATTATTAGGTTTACCATAAATGGGTATCTGCTTGAATGATAAAACATAAAATAGGCCTTCACGGTATGGAGTTTTTTGCTTTTCATGGTTTACATCCTGAAGAGACAATTAACGGCAATAAATTTATTGTTGATGTAGAAGTTGAGACTGATTTTACCAAAGCGGCCTTAAGTGATGATATTTCCGGAACATTCAACTATGAGCAAATCTATGCCATCGTTGAGCAGGAAATGAAAATTACCTCAAAGCTTCTCGAGCATCTGGCAGAGCGAATTTTGATGAAACTCAAACTTTTTCCTGCCACAGCCTTTTCTATAAAAGTTTCTGTTGCCAAAATGAATCCACCACTTAAAGGGGCTACAGCCAAATCTTTTATCGAAATCTGTTATAAAAATAAATAAAAGTTAAAATTACCTGTTCTGTTTAAAATTTCCCGTCTTGAATTCCTATACTCCTTTAGATCCTATTTTACTCGCCCAGCTTACTGGTCTTTTTTCCAAGGGTAGTTTTAAAACTGTGCCAGAAGAGCTTCAGAAATATGCACATGATGAAACTGAAGACCTGGTTTTTTTACCTGAAGCAGTTTTTATTCCTGATAATACGGCTGATGTTTCAAGATTGCTTAGCTGGTGTACCTTGCACAATGTACCTGTTGTTGCCCGGGGTGCTGGTACAGGCTTAAGCGGAGGGGCTTTACCTGTTTATAAAGGGATAATCATTTCATTTGAACGCATGAACCAGCTTATTGAACTCGATGAACGTAATCAGCAGGCCACCGTTCAGCCGGGTATGATTACCGAAGTCTTCATGAAATTAGTTGAAGAAAAGAGCCTTTACTATCCGGTTGACCCTGCCTCAAAGGGTTCATGTTACTTAGGGGGTAATGTTGCCACCTGCTCTGGAGGGCCGAGAGTTGTAAAATATGGGTCTATACGTGAATATGTATTGAATCTGGAAGTAGTACTTGCCGATGGGTCTGTGATCTGGACAGGGGCAAATACCATCAAATATGCTTCAGGCTATAATCTTACACAGCTTATGATCGGGAGCGAGGGAACACTTGGTGTGATCACAGCGATGGTTCTGAAATTAATTCCCAGGCCTAAGACAAATATCTTACTACTGGCCGCATTTACCGATGCTGCTGTTGCCTGCCAGACAGTATCGGCTATTTTTAGAAATGGATTTACTCCTTCAGCCCTTGAATTTATGGAACGGGAAGCCGTCGACTGGGTTCTTGAGCATGAGCTGTTCGTTTTTAAAACCGATGAGATAACCGGAGCTTACCTGTTAATTGAATTGGACGGTAGTACACTTGAGACCTTACAAATTGAAAGTGAGCGACTGGCCGAGGTCATTTATGCTGCAGGCAGTCACGATATTATGCTGGCTGATACCGCAGCTCAGAAAGAAAGCTGGTGGCAATTAAGGAGAAGTATGGCAACCTCTGTAAAGGCGCATTCTGTTTACAAAGAAGAAGATACTGTTGTACCAAGAGCAGAACTGGCAAAATTACTTGAGGGAATCAAATCAATAGGGAGAACATTTAATTTCAAGTCAGTTTGTTACGGGCATGCGGGAGATGGTAATATGCACGTTAATATTATCAGGGGTGATATGTCTGATTTTGATTGGAATATTAGGTTAAAGGAGGGAATAAAAGAAATTTTCGCTCTTACTGTATCACTTGGAGGTACGCTCTCAGGTGAACATGGTATTGGCTGGGTGCAAAAAGAATATATGCAAATAAAATTTGCCCAAATAAATATTGATTTGATGAAAGGAATTAAAGCGGTTTTTGATCCACAGAATATTCTTAATCCAGGCAAAATATTCAACTAATGCCATTCTGTCATTGCCTTTAAATTTTAACTGACCTATTGACAGTATTATTCTGACGAAATGCTGGTAATGAACTCGTTATGAGGTGATATTAAGGTTTGGCATTTAAATGGATAACATAGAAGAAACAATAGAACTTTAACTATGACATTCGTAAAATTTAATCAGCCAGCCCGGGGACAACGTTTCCCATTTACTCCGATTTATTCAGACCTTTTATCTAATTTATCTGATTCGCATCCTGCAGGTGAAATAAGTACAGGTGGTATTCCTCCAGTTAATATTTCAGAAACACCGATGCATTACCAAATTGATCTTGCTGCACCAGGCAACAAGAAAGAAGATTTTGTACTAAGTATTGAAGATGGCAAGCTTACAGTTTCAATTGCTAAGAAAGAAGAGGCAACAGAACCTGCCGCTGAAATCTTGAATTATACCCGCCGTGAAATAGTTCAGTCTATATTCAGCCGTAGTTTTAATTTACCTGAAGAAGCTGATCAGGATGTAATTAATGCAACTTATGATGCTGGAATCTTAACGATTACTATCGGTAAACGTGAAGATGTCAAGCTGCGTAAAATTGCCCGTAACATTGTAATTAAATAATATTTGCGTTGATTTTTAGTGTTTATTTTAGTTGGGAACCGGCTTTTAGCCGGTTTTTTTTTCGCTAAAATTTTTACTTTTGGCCATGAAAAGACCGGAAAATGAAAGAAGTGATTATACCTATGATTATATTAAGCTGGTCAATGATGATGTAATGTCAGTTCTTAATGAACAAATCATTGGTTTTCCTTCATTAATAAGCACCTTGGCCGGGAAAGAAGATTACGCATATCTGCCTGGCAAATGGACTGTTAAAGAAGTTGTGCAACATACCCTTGATACAGAACGAATACTGTCTTACAGGCTTCTGGCTTTTGCCCGGCTTGAAAAACAACCTCTTCCAGGCTTTGAACAAAGCGAATATGCACTGGCTGTCAATGTTGAAGGTAGAACATTACCTAATCTGATAGAAGAGTTTACCTGTCTGCGTAAGGCGAATATGTTTCTTTTTAACGCTCTTTCTGTCGAGGAATTAGAAAGAACAGGTGTAGCTTCGGGTATAGTTCGCTCAGTTAGAAAACTACTGTTTACTATTGCTGGTCACCTTGAACATCATCGCAATATTCTGCGTGAAAAATACAGCTAGCAGGTAAATATGGTATAAACATTAACTTAATGAACCAGGTAATCAGACTTCTGATTCTTCGGCCTTATCGACTTTCAGTAAATGCGTGAATAGAAACATAATACCCGCTATACCAACACTGCCAATTGTCAGGTAAATTAATGAAGGGAAAAATAATTCAACACCCATGATTTTTGGTTAGTAAAAGTGCATATACGTTAAATTGCAGAATTCTGTTTCATTTATTCTGCAAGCACCTTTACAAACTAATCAGGGGGTTTATCCCGGCAGGTTTGCTGTTTTAACTAATTTTGAAAACTGATCAAAATTCTTTTTTTGTACCTGATATTCAAAGGATGAACTTGTTTTAAATTCTTTCAAAAAATTAAGCGTTTTTAAGGCAAATAAATCAGTTTCACTTAAGTTTAGTTTTGGAACGTTTAATAGGTCAGCAGTTTCATCACCCAGTAAGAAACGCATTAATGGCAAAAAACTGCTTTTGACTTTTTTTGAACCAAATTCAACGGTATTAAAATAGTCGATAAGTGATTTAGTAAGAGCAATACCGTGAGCTGAAGTCTTAAACTGACGCCTGCGAATTGATTCTTCCAATAAATTAACATCTTTGCCGCTATCTGGTAGAAGGGTACGGTTAATACCCGATAAACTCCCGATGATATTCCAAAGATGAATAAAGTGCTGCTGCTCTGCATATGCTACACTAATTCCCAGTTTGCGCAAACCTCTGACAGTAATGAAAGAAAGTGCCAGATTTGTTCCAGCCATATCCTCCTGGTTAATTGGTCTTCCCCAGTTATCATTCCACTCTTTACCAGCCAATGTATAATAACGTGCTGCAGCATGAATCAACCTGATTTTTAGAATACTGGAGAAACCTTTTCCGGTCGGTTCAAATGCATCGGGTGCCATAACATCCCAGATGAATACGGCTGTATCGAGTAATCGCTTTGCAGGATCATTTTTAATTTTTTCTGATAAGTATAAAACCTGAGCTCCATCGGCAGCAGCATAACAAAACGGTAAAGACAACAAGCCGAGAAGTTGTGTAATTGATTGAGCATAACGTGCAAAAAATAATGTTCCCTTTAACATACTTTTTTTTATTGCCCAAACGGGAAGGGTTGACGCTGAATCAACCAATATTTTCATCTGAGGTTGTTCTCTGCATGCTATAAGATTGGAATTGGTTTCTAAACCCGCCATTAGTTGACGTAATTCAACCTTACGCACAGCATTTTCAAAGTAATAGCTTATTAAATTATCTGCCAGCGGATCTGCTTGAGTGCGCATTTCATTTAAAAAGTCATTTGTATACATATTGCGTGGTTTATTATTTTAAGTCTTTTATAGCTCTACTATATTCCAACACATGTACTGCATTCGGGTTTTTGATCAATCGCTATTTCAAGCAATATCTATTATCTTTAAGTGCACATTATTTCTTATCAGGCAATGAAGTCAATAAATGAATTATCACGTAGAAATTTTATAAAAACCACAGCCTTAGGTATTGGTGCCTTAGCATTGGCCCCTTTATTAAAAGTAGTAGCTATAAATAAACCTGCTAAGCGCCTGGGTATTGCGCTTGTTGGTCTGGGTAGTTACAGTACAGGACAGCTTGCTCCTGCATTAATGCATACTAAAAACTGTTACCTCGCAGGTATTGTTAGCGGTTCACCAGCAAAAGCAAAGAGCTGGGCTGCGCAATATCAGATTAAGTCAGGCAATATTTATAATTATGAGAACTTTGATCAAATCATACATAATACTGAAATCGATATTGTCTACATAGTTCTTCCTGTGTTCTTGCATAAAGAATTCACCATACGTGCCGCACGTGCAGGTAAACATGTTATTTGTGAAAAACCAATGGCATTGAATGCTGCTGAATGCAAGCTTATGATTAAGGCGTGTAATGAGCAACATCGTTTATTATCAATAGGCTACAGACTTCACTTTGAGCCGCATAATTTAGAAGTCATGCGGCTGGGTCAGCAAAAAATAATGGGCAATATTGTTTCTTTAGATACTGGTAATGGTTTTACATACCATGGTGATCCAAAAGCATGGCGCTTAAAAAAAGCATTGGGTGGCGGTGGTGGTTTAATGGACATGGGCATTTATAGTATTCAGGGAACACGGTATTCATTAGGGAAAGAGCCGATCGCTGTAAAAGCCAGGCAGGAAAAGCTCAGACCTGATTTTTTTACCGATGTTGATGAAACTGTTTTTTGGGAACTTGAATTTGACGGAGGACTAAAAACTACAGGTAAATCGAGTTATAATAATGACTGGAGTTATCTGAAAGTTGAAGCCTCTCAGGGTAATTTTGAACTTGGGCCAGCCTATGGTTACGGTAGTATAAAAGGAGTGGTAAATGGTAAAGTAATGCAATTACCCAATATCATTCAACAGGCGGCACAGATGGATGATTTTGCAGAGTGCGTAAATACTAATAAAGAAAGCCGGGTTGCAGGAATGGAAGGTTTAAAAGATATGCTTGTGGTAGATGCAATTTATAAAAGTCTTGGCTCTGGTAACTGGGAAAAAATTAGCACTTAATTGCTTGTTGGTATTGCAGGTTATTCTTAAATTTATAAATATCTGGCGTTAATTAAGTGGCTGACTACTTAATTTCTTTACATCGAAAATGAGTAGATTAATATTCTGAATATGTGCGTATTAATTACGTTAAGAATTAGTTACAACTGTCTTTAACAGAAAATAAATTGTTGGTATTTAAATAAATTGTTAAATATTTGTAAAGTTATTAAGCAAAAGAAAAATGAAAGGATCCAATAAAGATCACGTAAGTGTCAAATCGTTAAAGAACGAAATAACAGGAAAGATCAAGGCAGCGATAAATTCTGCCGGGGGCCTAGCCGCAAAATCAATCGAAAAAAAGATTGAAAAAGCCAGCAAAAAACTAGCTCAAAAAGTAATTAAGGCGTCGCAAAAGCTAAAAAAAATAGTAGAAGAAAAAATTCGTAAGAGCGAAAAAGCTTCTTCTAAAGGACTAAAAGTTGCAAGCAGAAAGTTAGCATCTTCAAAGCTTGTTTCAGGTAAAACAGCAGGGGTTTTAAAGAATAGCAAAAAATCGTCTCTTCTCGCAAATATCTCAAAATCTGTGGCTGTTACCAAACCAACTCGCATACGTACAAGAAAGCCAAAACTAACAACCATTTCAGTACCAACGCCTACTCCGGTACCGGTTCGCCGCCGGCGATCAGCTACAAAAACAGCTACTGAAATTACAGCAGTAAAGGCAGCTGTTGTTTCACCGGTAAAACCAAAACAAATCCGCATTCGCAAGCCTAAAATTACGGTAGCAAATAAAGAAGTTGCATCCGATAAGGCTGTTCCTGCTAAACCAACTCCTGATACACTTGCATAATATTGATCGGTCTAAAAATTAGACAGGTAATTGTTAAAGCATGAATTCACGAATTCTTTTTATTAATTTGATAAAATCCGGTAGTCCCTGTAGTTTACAGGGACTATTTTTATTTTTGCACGGGTGTACCTTATACGATAATTCTCTTCAGAATACACTGGAGATTTCTTGACAGTAGAATGAAAGCTAAAATTCCCCTTACAAACAGAGAAATAAGTTGGTTATCGTTTAATGAGCGGGTTTTGCAAGAAGCTCAGGATCCTACTGTACCATTGATAGAACGCATCCGCTTTCTGGCCATATTTTCATCAAATCTTGACGAGTTTTTCAGAGTACGTGTAGCAGCATTAAATAGGTTAACGCTCATACCTAAACATGAACGTAAAATACTTGGGTATTCGCCTGTTCGGGTTTTAAATCAGATTCAGGAGATTGTCATCAGGCAACAGGTAAGATTCAACGAACTGTATGAGAAGGTTATTATACCTGAACTTGCTGACAAAAAAATATTTTTACTAAACGAAAGTCAGCTAAATGTTTCCAGAGGTGAATTTGTAAAGAGGCAATTTCAGGAGAAAATTATGCCAACCCTGGTACCGATCATGCTTGATGGCTTAAAGGTATTTCCATTTTTAAAAGATCGCTGTGTATACCTGGTTGTTAAACTTTCAAGAAAAGATGAACTTTTAAAGCCAAGAATGGCACTGATCGAAATTCCTACAGAAGTAAATCCACGTTTTGTAGTATTACCTGAAAGTGGTAATCTACGGTTTATCATCATGCTTGATGATGTGATCAGATATTCATTGAGTGAGCTTTTTTCGACCTTCCAATATGATACGTTTGATGCATTTACGGTTAAATTGACCCGTGATGCAGAGCTTGATCTTGACAATGATCTCGGTGAAAAATTTATTGACATTATTTCTAAAAGCCTTAGACAACGGGTTAAAGGAAAGCCTGTAAGATTTGCCTTTGACAAAGATATTTTACCAGATATGCTTCACTATCTGGTACGAAAAATTGGTCTCAAAAAACAGAGTCTGATACCAGGTGCACGCTACCATAATTTCAAAGATTATATTAAATTTCCCAATGTTGGCGACAAGCAACTTGAGTATACTCCAATTATACCCTTACCAGTAGTTGATTTGCCCCTGGGTTCAAGTTTCTTCTCTGTACTTAAAAAGAAAGATATCTTATTGCATATACCGTATCAATCATTTGACTATGTAGTACATTTTTTGCGGGAAGCAGCCATTGATCATCAGGTAAAAACCATCAGGATTACACTTTATCGCCTTGCCAGTAATTCACGCATTATAAATGTCCTGATTAATGCTGCTAGAAATGGAAAAAACGTATATGTGATGGTTGAATTAAAAGCCAGATTTGATGAAGAGGCAAATATTTTTTGGACAAACAGGCTTGAAGAGGAGGGAATCAAGGTATTAACAGAAATACATAACCTGAAAGTGCACTCTAAGATTTGCCTCATAACACGTAAAGAGGGTCGTAAAGATGTGTATTATGCGCATTTAGGAACTGGAAATTACAATGAAAAAACAGCAAGGATTTATGCTGATCAAAGTTTCTTTACTGCTGATAAACGGATTACGTATGAATTGCATGCTCTTTTTAAAGAGATTAATGAGGGTGTAATCATTAACTCATACCAACATCTCATGGTAGCTCCAGTTGATCTTCGAAAAAGAATGCTGCTACTAATTGAAAACGAAATTATCTTTGCACGTGCAAAGAAAGCTGCCGCCATTACGCTTAAACTTAATAGTCTTGTTGATGAACAAATAATTGCTAAACTTTATGAAGCCAGTATTGCCGGTGTGAAAATTAAACTAATTATAAGAGGGGTCTGCTGTTTGGTGCCTGAAGTCAAGAAGTATTCAGAAAATATAACGGCAATCAGCATAATAGATAAATTTCTCGAGCATAGCCGTGTTTATTTATTTCACAACGGGGGTAAAGAATTATGCTATCTTTCTTCGGCAGATATGATGACAAGAAATCTTGACAGACGGCTTGAAGTGGCTTTTCCTATTTATGACAAAAAGCTATTAAAAGAAATGAAAGCCATATTGGAATTGCAGTTTAAAGATAATACCAAGGCCAGAATTATAGACAGTACCAATAGTAATAAGTATCAGCAATTTGATGAAACAGAAAATCATCGCGCCCAGCTTGATATTTATACCTATTTAAAAAATCGCCAACCTAACTTAACAACCCCAACAATACAATGAGATTTGCCGCAATTGATATCGGGTCAAATGCCATCAGGCTTCTTATATCTGATATTGTGCAGACTGAACAGTCAACCTACCTTGCCAAAAAAAATACACTTATCAGAGTTCCACTCCGTTTGGGTGATGATGCTTTTTTGGATAAAAAATTAAGTGACCGTAAGACAGATGATTTGTTGAAAACGATGCAGGCTTTTAAAAATCTGCTTGATGTTTATAAAGTTGTTGATTATATGGCTTGTGCCACATCTGCCCTTCGGGAAACTACGAATGGGCCAGAAATTATCAGGCTTATAAAGCGAAAAACCGGCCTCGAAATTACGATCATTGAAGGTAAAACAGAGGCCGGAATGATCTATGCAACGCATACGGAACAACTGCTTGACAAACGTAAAAGTTATTTATACATCGATGTAGGTGGCGGCAGCACCGAACTTTCTTTATTTACTGAAGGTATACTAGTGGCCTCCAACTCATTTAATATTGGCACCATTCGTATGCTTGACAATCAGGATTCAGAGTATACCTGGAAAGAACTTAAAGTTTGGGTTAAGTCACATACAGGCCATATTACCAATTTGCAGGCAATTGGTACAGGTGGCAATATTAACAAGCTTTACCGTTTGTCTGAAGAGAAAAATGGTGCATCTCTGTCAGTTTCTAAACTCAGAGCGCTATACAATTACCTGAATGGATTTTCATTAAAAGAACGCATTGGTATTCTGGGCCTCAGGCAAGATCGCGCCGATGTGATTATTCCTGCCTCCGAAATATTTCTATGTCTGGCCAGATGGGCCAATTTCAAGCAAATTATTGTTCCTAGTACAGGCCTCGTTGACGGTATAATCCAGCTCTTAATTGAAAAACATACAAATCAGCCCTGAACTATTTAAGTTCAGGCTTCGGCTCACGCTGAAATGGTTTGATGATAAGCCTCAATGACGGATTATACGTCACATAATTCCAGAACCAGTTTATGATAATGAAGATTTTGTTTTTTACACCAAGAGAAAGAATCAGGTGTACAAACATCCATGTTAACCAGGCAAAAAAGCCTTGAAAATGCATAAATGGCAGGTCAACCACGGCTTTATTCCTTCCCACTGTAGCCATACTTCCTTTATTAAAATAGACAAATTTTAACGGAAGTTTTTTTGCCGCCATCTTATTAAAGTTCTTGGCTAGTAGCGATCCTTGCTGTGAAGCAACAGCGGCAAGTTGCGGATGGCCTTTTGTGTAGGTTGTATCTTTCATCATAGCCATATCGCCAGCCACATAAATATTTTCGGACCCGATTACCCGCAGGTATTCATCGACCATAATCCGGTTACCTTTATCAATAGCAGCTTCTGGTAATCCTTTTATCGTATTGCCAATTACGCCTGCAGCCCAAATAAGATTATCTGTACGAATAACATTACCGTTGCTCAGGGAAACCTGCCTTCCATCATAATCTTTGACAAAAGTACCCAGTACCAGTTCAATTCCAAGCTCTTTCAGGTAATTTAAAGCGGCACGTTGAGAAACTTCTGCCATCCCGTTTAGCACCGTTGGCAATCCTTCGATAAGGTAGATTTTCATCCTGTCGAAATTCATTTGCGGGTAATCTTTTGGTAGAATATAATGGCGCATTTCTGCCAGTGTTCCAGCAATTTCAGTTCCTGTAGGTCCTCCGCCAACAACTACCAAATTTAGGAGCCCGTCTCGCTCATCATCACTATCAGCAAGTACCGATTTTTCAAAGTTTTCAAGTAATGTATTTCTGAGTGCAATGGCCTCAGTAACCGATTTCATTGGAATACTGAATGCCTCGATATTCTTGTTGCCGAAGAAATTATTGGTAGTTCCCATGGCCAGCACCAAAAAGTCGTACTGAATTTTACCAATTGAGGTTTCTATTGATTTATCCTGTTCATCCATTGCAATTACATCTGCTATGCGGATAAAGATATCTTTATCAGCTTCAAAAACCTTTCTCAATGGAAATGATACAGCACTTGGTTCTAATCCAGCAGTAGCAACCTGATAGAAAAGTGGCTGAAACTGGTGGTAATTATTTTTATCAATTAAGACAACCTGATATTCTTTTTTATTGATTTTTCTTGCCAGAGACAAGCCACCGAAACCAGCACCAATAATGACAATTCTTTTTTTATCGGTAAAGGGCAAATTTAAGCTCATATTATAAAGGTTAGGTAAAACAGTAATGCAAACAAAACGTTGTATCGTTCAAAATTATCAATAACCGTTCCCTATTTAGACACTATTTGGCTGAGAATTGTTTTCATTTACTTAGCTTAGTATTTTTTGTAACGATATACCGATGAGTATTTTAGAATCGAGCAAACTTTCACGTTTTGTTCTTTCATTTGAAGGAGTAGTTAGCAATCGCAAAGGTTCATGTAACCCACAGCAATGCGAATCATTAGATGGGAAAAAAGGTGCTGCATGTTGCAAACTAGGTTATACCTGTCCTTTTTTGGGTGAAAGTAAATGTAATGTTTATACGCTCAGACCAAGAAACTGTAGTACTTTTCCACGCTCTCCTCAAGAACTTTTACTTGTAAAAGGCTGTGGTTACTACTGGGATGAAAAATAACAGATGAGATAAATTATTCACGATCCGTAGTTTCTTTTTACAAAAACCTGATTTGAGTTTAAGTAAACATATTTTATAGTTTGACTCTTACTGTATCACGTTTAATTTCTATCAGTTTGGTCTGAACGGTAGAACTCTCGTGCATTTCATCCGTTGCATGCAAAACAAGGGTGTCTTTATCTGTTAATTTGCCATAAACTTCTGTAAAACCAGCATTTTCATTTCCTCTATTCACGGCTATCCTATGAATTTTGTGATCAGTTACTGTAAGTACATAATTGCCTTCAGTTGAACTAAAAAGAGCGCTTGCAGGTACGATAAAGGTTGGGATTGCATTTGATACAGGAATAGTTACATCTGCATACATGCCTGGTAGTAAGAGTTTCTCTTGATTATAAACATCCATCTCAATTCGCTCAGCGCGTAGCTTTTTATCAAGACTTCCAGCCAGACGCACAATACGGGCATGAAATTTTTTACCTGGCAACGCCTTTATTGAAAAACTCACATCGACTTTTGGTGCTAGCTGTCCGGTATATTGCTCAGGTATTGAAATAACAAGTCGTAATTTATCCTGTTGTTCAAGGCTGAATAACGGAAGTTCTGAACTCTTACCCCCGGGGCCTACAAATGCTCCCGGGTTAATATTTCTTGAACTAATTACCCCACTGAAAGGAGCATGTATTGAAAGATAGGATAGCTGGTCTTTAACTTCTTTATAAGCTGAACGGTTAGCCATTAACTGGGCACTATCAGCACTTTTGCGTGCAAGGGCTTGTTCCAGGTCATTCTTAGAAATGGTACCCGGTGTCTTACTTGTTTCAAACAGACGGTGGTATGAGGAATTGCTTGCCCTGAAAATTGCTTCCTGAGCGCTCAGGCGCGAATTGGCTCCTTGTAATTGGGAGCTTATTTCAGGTGCCTCAAGGGTAACCAGTAATTGCCCTGTTTGAACCTGGGCACCTACATCTACGAGAACTTTCTTGACAAAAGAGTTAGTCTTGGCATAAATATCTACCTGCTGATACGCAATTAACTCACCCGGCAATTCAAGGCTAGTAATTAGCTTGCCCCGTCTAAGCAAAAAACTTTCGGTAAGGCTTTTACTGTTCTGGTTTTGCTTTTCTTGATCCTTTACATTATTTGCCGTTTGATTACACGCATATAATGTAAGTAGCAATAAGATCAGGCAGCATATTCTGCTGGAAATTTGATTAACGCACATATCAGGCATTCAACTTTTATTAATTAACAGGAATGTAATATTTACTCTCAGGGTCTTCCGGATCGAGAGACACCGATATGGTACCAGCTTTTTCCTGAATCCATGCAAAAACTAAGGGTAGAATAAGAAGTGCTGCAAAAGTAGAAGCGAAAAGCCCACCAATAACTGCCCTGCCAAGGGCAGAGGTTTGATCGCCACCTTCACCTAGGCCAAGAGCCATTGGTATCATACCCACAATCATTGCCAGACTGGTCATTAAAACAGGTCTTAAGCGCAGAGCAGCTGATTCCATTGCAGCAAGTCTTGAATTTCCTTTATGACTTCTAATCTGTTCTGCATTGGTTATGAGCAATACTGAATTAGAGATTGACACTCCTACTGACATAATTATGCCCATATAAGATTGCAGGTTCAGGGTTGATCCAGTTAGTATCAGTAAAATAAGACTACCCGCTAAAACGGCAGGAACAGTAGCAAGTACTACAATCGATACCTTGAAAGACTGGAAATTAGCTGCCAGCATTAAAAAAATCACCATTATTGCTACCAGTAGACCATTTTGAAGGCTTTCGAGCGTATCATCGAGCGTCTGACTCTGACCCTTAGCTTCTATTGAAAGACCACGAGGTAGTTTGCCGATAGCCGCTATAGCTTTACGCACGTCTACTGAAGCTGTTCCTAAATTTTTGTTATGCAAGTTTGCCGTAACAGAAATTACAGGTATGTTTCCTATGTTATCATTTTCCCCGTTAGTAGTTCCGAATTTCACGTCGGCAACATCACTTAATACGGGTCTGTCCTGATCATTCTTAACCGAAATCTCTTTTATGGTATTCAGACCTGACATCTTAAATTCTGGAATTTCAACCTGTACGTTATAGCTGATATTAGATTTTTGATCTAGCCATATGATTTTATCTGTATATCTTGAAGAAGACGTAGAGGTTGAAAGAGAATGAGAGATATCTGTCAGACTTACCCCTAATCGGGCTGCCTGACTTCTATCAATATTAATATTCAGGGCCGGGTAATTAGTTGACTGTCCGATTTGAATATCTCTCAGGTAAGTGATTTTATTCATTTCACTTATAAGTTTGTTGGCATAGACGATATTTCTTTTTTTATCTTTTCCCGAAATTTTCACTTCAATCGGGGTTGGAGACCCTTGGCTTAAAATTTTACTGGTTAGTTCAATGGGTTCAAAAGATAAGTGAAGTTCAGGCATCTCGGCATGTATTTTATTCCTGAGTCTTTCTTGTAGGTCATCCATATTAACATGATAATCTTCTTTCAGCTTTACCTGTAATACAGCTTCTTGTGGGCCTGCCATAAATAAATATAATGGACTGGTTGAAAATTGAGGGGGATGAATTCCTGCCATGGCAGAGGTAATTTCAATATTCTTTTCACCAACCAGTTTATCCAGAATCTCTTCAACTTTGAGTAGTTTTTGCTCTGTACGTTCAAAACGGGTACCGTCTGCTGCTCTGAGTCTAAGTTGAAATTCACCACTATTAACCTTTGGTAATATATCACGCCCAATTGATTTCAATAAAAGTGCTGTAATACCCATGAATACCAGTACATACCCGATTACAATAATTTTCCTGTAAGGCATCATCCGCTCAATAAACCGTAGAAAGACTCCTCTGAATTTGTTAAACGAACTGAGTTTTATATCCGGATCGGGTCTTAAAATCTTCTCTATTAAATGTTCTTTTTGCTCCCAGGCTGGTTGATCTTCTGGTCTGGCCTCAGTAGCCGGTTGATGTTTTTTATGATCACGCATCAGCCAGTTAGCCATTACTGGAACAAAGGTCTGGGATAATAAAAAGGAAGTGACCATCGAAAAACCTATGGCCATTGCCAATGGTAAAAACAGGGCACCTGGAATTCCATTCATAGTGAAAGCTGGTGCGAAGACTGCCAGAATACAGAAAAGAATTAGCAGTTTTGGAAAAGCGATTTCACGGCATGCATCCCAGATAGCAAGTGCTCTGGGCTTTCCCATATCCAGATGCTGGTGTATATTTTCGATGGTTACCGTCGATTCATCGACAAGAATCCCAATGGCTAGTGCAAGACCGCTCAGAGTCATGATATTCAGGGTTTGCCCAAAAAGTGACAAAAAGAAAATGCCTGAAATGATAGATGTTGGGATTGTTAAAATAACAATCAGAGCACCCCGAACATCACCCAGAAAGATAAGAACCATGATTCCTGTTAACACAGCTCCTATGGCTCCCTCACTTATCAGACTTTTAACTGAATTAATGACATATACACTCTGATCGAAAGCATAGGTAAGTTTTACATCATCTGGCAATAAAGCCTGAAACCTGGGTATTGCTTTTTTTAAATTCTGTACGACTTCCCAGGTAGAAGCATCTGCAGATTTTGTTATAGGCAGGTATACAGATCGCTTACCATTTACCAATACGTAATCAGTTGTTATATCAGCCCCGTCTTCAATAGTGGCAACATCCCGAAGAGAAAGTGTTTGTATACCTCCACTGTATAATGGAATATCTTCAAATTCTTTAATACTTCTGATTGTTGTATTTGAAGGAGTGAAGTAGTTGAGATCTCCGATACGCACATTCCCTGCAGGGCTGGCTTGATTATTTTCACTGATAGCGCTAACGACTTGCTGGGCTGTGAGGTGATGGCTACGCATTAACTGGGGGTCAACCTTCACTACGACTGCTCTAACATTACCTCCAAAGGGTGCTGGTGCTACTAATCCTGGAATTTGGGTAAAAGATGATCTTACATATACGTTTGCCAGGTCTAGCAGTTCATTGTTGTTACGGGTTGAACTGCTCAGAATCAACTGACCAACGGGTAAGGTAGAGGCATCAAATCGAATGATAAACGGGGGATTCGATCCCGGTGGAAAATTTGACTGTGCCCTGTTGGTATAAGCTGTTACTTCAGCTGCCGCTTGAGCCATATTTGTGGCCGGATAAAACGTCAGTTTAATCAGGGTCAGACCCTGAATATTTTGAGTTTCTATTGCCTTAACTCCAGATACATAGAGCAACAGATTTATATAAGGTTTGGCAAAGTATCCTTCCATCTGATCGGGGGTAAAACCACCATACGGATGCGATATATAAATTACGGGCAGATTAAGATTTGGAAAAATATCAATCTTGATCGTTCTTACAGCATTAATTCCAAAGAAGAATAATCCTGCTACCAGCACAAGAATTGTAATTGGCTTTCGTAAAGCTGTTTTTATTAATCCCATCTTATAGTAATTTGTAGAAGGCCTGAAAATCACCCCTGGCGGCGGCTCTGAAAAGTAATGCCTGCCAGATATTGTTGTAGGCGATTTGCTGATCAGTTTCAGCACGGTTCAATGTGTACAGAGCCGTACTCAAATCGACAATCGTTGCAAGTCCGTTCGAATAAAGGACATTTTTCTGACGATAAGCTTCTGTCGCTGCTCTTAGTTCAACTGGTGCCTCATTAAAATTATTTATGGCGTTTTTAACCCTTTTTCCAGATAAGATCACCTGATTATCAAGTTGGTTTTCAACTTGCTGGTAATTGTTTTTTAAAACTTCACCCTGAATTCGCTGTGCATCAATCAAATGACCTGTTTTCACCAGACTGCTGAAATTCCAGATCATTCCTGCTCCTATCAGGTAATTACTGATTGTCGGTTTGATACCCTGACTGTAATTCTGAGAATAAGCTCTTTGATTCTGGCTACCATATGACTGGCTAAAGCCTGACCCTTTGCCTTGAAAAACACTAAAGATTGAAAAAGTAGGATACTGTAGTGATCGCAAGTATTTTACCAAGGCTTCATTTATAGAAATGGCTTGAGCAAAATATGCTAAAAAAGGATGAGAATTGATTGAATTAATCTGTGTAGTATCAATTTCACCAGGAATATGCTGTACAAATGACGTATCAAGGGTAAAATTTGTTACAGAATTACCCAAAAGGTTTGCAAGCTCTGCTTGTTGCTCATTTTCGGTTTCTCGGATATTTGTCAGAGCAATTCTTGCTGCTGAAACATCAGCGCTGGCAAGAGAAGAATCAACTCCAGCATTTAAGCCTGCAAGAACACGGCTTTTTACCACATGCTGTATCGATAGTGCTCTCTGTAAGTTTGAATATTGTGCTTTTTCAAGTTGTATTGATGCCAGAAGATTTAGGTAATTTGCTGATACTTTGACCTCATCCTGAAACTCTTCCTGGTTAAGGTCAGCATTTGCCTGATTTGTTCTTTTTTCTGCTACACTAACCAGATTTTTAACTTTCCCAAAAGAAAATATATCCCAGTTGACATTTGCAAGATATAAACTGCCAAATGCAGCATGGTAATTTTGATTAGTCAGAACAGGACCTGACGAAGATACATTTAACCCGCGATAGGCATATGACGGACCCGATTGCCCATTAATAGTTCCGTAATCTTGTTGAGCGGATACGCTGAAATCAGGTAATTCTCCAGATTTTTCAGCTTTAAATAGATTTTTATAATAAATAAGTTGATTTTTTTTAGCTTTTACTCCGCCGAAATCAGAAAGGGTTGATGTTATTGCTTCCTTAAGGGTAATTACCCGATTCTGTGCGTTGATTAAAGGAATACCAACTATCAGGGTTAGAGCTAAAAAAAAAGAAGAAAACTTATTTAGACAAAAAATGCTTTGCATGAATGCGTTTCAAAGGTGTTATGCCAAAAAAATTAAGAAAAAAAGGTGCGAAAGAATGCCCTCATTTTGTGTTAAATGGGAAAATGAGACATAAGACCATCTTACATGTTTAACCATACAGTTAGCTACGAAAAAGTTTTGCATTTTATTGCTGTATATACATTAGTTACATAAGATTCTGATGACTTAAGACAGTGAAATAATCAAAATACCTGCTGAAAAACTGCAGCAGCTTCATGCCGCACATTATGAAACTGATTCCTGACCAATGAAAAACCCTTCCTGGTTGAAAAACTGATATATCAAAACAATGGAGGTGTTTCAAGTATTTAGATAGTATAGCGTTAATGAATGTGTATTAAAATTTCTAAATTCCTTATCTAATGTTGAATCTTATTGGTCCCCTTGAAGTAATCCAGATTGTACTTGGTCTGATTGCCGTATTATGCTTGCTCAGTCTGTTCAAATCAGACATGAACAGGAAATCAAGTCAGTAACAAAAAAAGCCACATAATAATGATGTGGCTCTCTGGAACCAGTAAAAAGACTCAAAAATCAAACCCGATTTTAGCAAAGAAACGACGACCATTCTGTCCCATTTGTATTGCATCAAATGGACTTCCTGGCTCATTGTTGTAAGCATATCCTGAATAATTTGCAGCAGTTGCACTATGGCCCTTTGCACCTTGGATTACGCCCAGATCAGGATGCAAATTAAATATATTATCGCATCCAACAGAGAAATGTGCTTTCTTTCCTATTTTGTATGTGATATATAAATCGCTTATTGTTTTACCACTATAATTATACCTATCGGCTACCAACGTAGTTGGGGCATTATCTAGTGGTACAACAGGAAACAAACCATCAAAATTATGACCATATCCCAAAAGGCTGATTTTGCCAAAGTAGGTAAAACGCAAGCCTACAGTAAATCCTTTAAATCCATATTCAGGATTTAGAATTATTTTCTGTGGTGGGGCAGAAGCAAGAATAAAGTCTTTCTCGCGATCACTTAGAAAAGTTTGTTTCAATAGAGTTGTGCTACTCAAAATTGGTGGATAGTTAACCCTGTCAATAGTCATGTGCTGGAAATTACCTGTGAAAATAATTCTTACATGATTGTCACCAAACGATTTATTAAAATCAATTACCACATCAAGACCTCTGTTAGTCGTATTAACGGCATTAGCAAAAAACTGTGCTGCTGTAACATGCTGGGCATTTAATGCCTGTATGAAAACCGGGTTCAGTGTAGTATCACTAGAACTAAACTGACCTGAAAGAACTATCCGGTTTTTAACCTGTATCTGATAGGCGTCTGCGGTTATACTTAGTTCTGGTAAGGGTCTGAAGGTAAAGCCAAACCCATAATTTTTAGAAGTTTCTTGCTTTAGGTTAGGTATACCAGCTGCCTGAGTAAGGGGGCTTTTATTTGGTGCAATCTCGACTTCTGAAAGGTAGGCACCCTGTCCATTTGTATAAGAAGAACTATAATTTATCTGTTGTAAAGAAGGAGCCCTGAAACCAGTTCCCGCCGAAGCACGTAGATTAAAATTATCAGTAATCTTGTAGCGCGTGGCTAACTTTGTACTGTAGTTGTAGCCAAAGTCACTATAATGTTCAACCCTATTGGCAAAATCTATCAGCCATTTTTTAGTTATATCTACTTCAAGGTCAAGGAAAATACCTGCAACAGATCGGTTTGCTGTAACAACATCTTTTGGCTGAAAGCCAGGGAATCCCTGTGAGCCGGTTCCTGAGTTGTAATTATCATAATTCTTATAAGAATCTGACTCTCCTGCTTGAATTTTATAGCGTTCATAGCGGTATTCAGCACCAGCACCAACGTTGAAACCAGAAAGGAAATCGTAATGCTTTGACAGATTCAGGTTAGTAGTATTTTGAAGAAATTGAGGCCCTCCATCGAAGAAGTTTGTTTTTCGATTACCTAGAGATGGGTTGAAAGTCTGATCTCCGTAAAAGTTAAATGTATTGTTTCCAAGATTATTGCTTAGATCCCAGTCAGTGTTCTTGCCAATGACTCCTTTTAATCCAAGTGCAAGAGCTATATCAGTATTATGAGTTTGAATAATAGGGTTGAAATAACTATCAGTCGGAGAAGTGAAAATTATTCCAGGTGTCGGAATAAAACTTCCACTGGCATCACGTGGAAAACGGATAGTCTGAGCTGAAAAGTTTCTTGTAAACGCATAATCATTGGAATTCTTAAAACTAAAGCCCCCAAAACTATAGAAAGTAGTACGGGTGGCAGCTAAAGGAACTTCAGCGTTAAAAAAGATGTCAGCGTTTTGGGCTGAACCATCGCCATTTGCTCTTCTAACGGTATTATACGGCAGAGCCTGCTGATTTGCATACGCAGTATCATGTGTTTGCCTGAATGTTTTACCACTCGTACCATAATCAGCCGAGAAATTTATGAAGCCATCATGTTTGCCAAGTGCCACTCCATAATTCATATCGATTGTAAAAGCATTACCATCAAAGGTACCAGCATGGGGGTATTCAGCTTTGGCTACTGAAAATTTACTATTGAATTTAGGGTCATAATAATTTGAGAATCCTGCATTGATTGCAAAATCGTTCACATTTTTTTTCAGCACCAGATTGATTACTCCGGCAATGGCGTCTGATCCATACTGGGCAGATGCACCGTCACGCAGAATTTCGACATGGTCAATAGCTGCCATTGGAATAGAGCTTAAATCGACTCCTGAATTTCCTCTTCCTCTTGTACCAAAAACAGCTACGAAAGCAGTGGAATGCCTGCGTTTTCCATTGATTAATACCAGGGTCTGATCTGGGCCAAGTCCACGCAAGGTTCCGAGTTCAACGTGATCAGCTCCATCTGATCCAGATTGCTTGTTATAATTGAACGAAGGCGCAGCATAGTTCAGAATATCTGTAAGATCTGATCGTCCCGAGGTCACGGCAGCCTTAGAAACGTTAACAACATCTATGGGGACTGGGGTTTCGAGTTTGACCCTGCCTGAAGAACGGGTTCCGATTGAAACAACTTCATTTAACTGCGAAACATTACTTTCCAGTTTTAGTGTCAGTAAATGACGTCCATTAATTGAGATTGTCAAAGGCTTGTATCCTGTATAAGTCACAATGAGTATATCGTTCGCATTCGCATTCAGTGTAAATTGACCGGTGGCACTGGTACTTGTTCCATTGGTTCCACCTTTAATATGAATCGAAACACCAGCCAGTAAATCTTTGCTTGTAGCGTCGGTTACATTACCGCTGATTGTTATATTTTGTGCCCGAAGTATATTTGACAAAAGGCAAAAAGCGAGAATAAGAAGTATTTTTTTTTCCATTGTATGTATTTTACTTTAAAAAGAATAGAGTTCTTATACTGAATAATTAAAATCGCAGCGATTAACACGCTAACCTGAAAAACTATTAATTAAATGGCAGTAAATTACTTGAATTATTGAGGAATTTATTATTTTTTGATAAAAAAATATAATATGCTTATTTTAAAAGATAAAACGAAATGATTTTTATAAAAAGCATGATAAATAGGAAAAAATAGTTTCATTTCCTGAAAATATTAATCACTCTACAATATTTACAGGTTAATTGGTTTAATAAAAAATAATTTTAAATATGTGAAAATTGTTACCTGATTACATTTGCCCTCAGGCACTTAGGGTGAAAAGGAATAGCACCTTTGTATCAGAATATTAAACTTTTTGTATGACATATGAAAAAATTGCCGGCCTAATTGGAAAAGAAAATGAAAATCTCCTGACTCATACCTGCAACACCGTGCTTAAATCTCAGCTTCACCTGCCAGGTGCTGACTTTGTTGACCGTATATTCAGTGAATCTAACCGAAGTAATCAGACCTTATGCAGTTTGCACCGCCTTTTTAATACAGGCCGGCTGGCAGGTACAGGTTATCTTTCTATACTTCCTGTTGATCAGGGTGTAGAACATAGTGCAGGTGCTTCTTTTAGCCCAAATCCGCTTTATTTTGATCCTGAAAATATTGTAAGGCTTGCAATAGCAGGTGGTTGCAATGCAGTGGCCAGCACGATAGGTGGTCTAGCCATAATTGCCAGAAAATACGCTCACAAAATTCCACTTATTGTCAAGATTAATCACAATGAACTGCTGACCTATCCAAATAAGTTTGATCAGATTAAGTTTGGTTCTGTAAAAGATGCCTGGAATATGGGTGCTGCAGCGATTGGAGCTACCATTTATTTTGGGTCAGAAGAATCTGGCCGTCAAATTATTGAAATTTCCCAGGCCTTCGAAGAAGCCCATAATTTGGGAATGGTGACAGTACTTTGGTGCTATCTAAGAAATAATGCCTTCAAAAAAGGGGGTATTGACTACCATGTTGCGGCTGATTTAACTGGACAGGCAAATTATCTTGGGGCAACCATTCAGGCTGATATCATCAAACAAAAACTTCCTGAGCTAAACGGAGGCTATAAAGCCCTGAACACTGATGGTGTCACCTACGGTAAATTTGATGAGCGCATGTATACCGAACTTTCAAGTGATCACCCGATTGATCTTTGCCGGTATCAGGTTATTAACGGATTCATGGGCAGGGCGGGACTAATTAACTCAGGCGGGGCCTCAGTAGGCGATAAAGATTTGAAAGAGGCAGTAAGAACAGCCATCATAAATAAAAGAGCCGGAGGTATGGGCATGATCAGTGGCCGAAAATCATTTCAGCGTCCATTTGATCAAGGGGTTGCTTTGTTGAATGCAATTCAGGACGTTTATCTTGAAAAACAGATTGACGTTGCCTGATTAATTAAAGGCCTTCCATTTTTCGTTATAATTAAAACAGGATTAATTAAAAAAAAACAGCTTACCTATGAAAGCAGTAACAGGTATCACTACTTTATTCATTGACATTGGTGGGGTTATTTTAACAGATGGATGGAACAGAAAATGGAGAAAAGCTGCGGCAGAAAAGTTCAATCTCGATTACGATGATATGGATAATCGCCACCATCTTACTTATGATACCTATGAAGTTGGAAAAATCAGCCTTGATGAATACCTGGATAGGGTAGTATTTTTTAAAAACCGGGATTTTACCAACCAGGATTTTAAAGACTTCATGTTTGAGCAGTCACAACCTTTTCCTGACATGATAGAGCTGATTTGCCGGCTGAAAGAAATTTATGGGCTTAAAGTGGCAGTTGTCAGCAATGAAGGCAGGGAATTGACAGAGTACAGAATAAAAAAGTTTAACCTGCATCGGTTTGTAGATTTTTTTATTTCATCTAGTTTTGTTCATCTGCGTAAACCAGATACTGATATATTTAAGTTTGCCCTCGATGTTGCACAGATCCCGATTGAACAAATCGTTTATATCGAAGACAGGCAATTATTTGTACAGGTTGCTGCAACCCTGGGTCTTCAGGGCATTCAGCATGTTGATTACCAGACTACCCGTGAAAAATTAGAAGTTTATGGTTTAAAAATTCAAAACGAATTAGCTGTATGAACGAGCCAGACTGTATTCTGACCATTAATGCAGGCTCTTCAAGTATTAAGTTTGCCGTATACAGAATTCAAAAATTACCTGAGCCCCTAATGACAGGCGAATTCAAACAGGTTAATAGTAATAGTCCGGTTTTTACCTATACTGATATGCTAAAAGGGGTAGAAAAATCAGTCCCAATTGAAATAAATGGGCAAACTGCTGTAATCGCTTATTTTATCTCATGGCTTAAAAAACAACTATTTTTTGATTCAATAGAAGCCATCGGGCATAGAATAGTTCATGGTCTTGAGCATGCGGGGCCAGCCCTGGTTACTCCTGAGTTGCTGGCAGAATTACATATTATAGCCTTACTTGATCCAGAACATATGCCAGCTGGAATTAAACTCATTGAAGCATTTTTTCAGTTCAACGAGTCTATTACACAAATCGTGTGTTTTGACACTTCTTTTCATTTTACAATGCCAGCCATTGCAAAATTACTGACCATACCCAGAAAATACCAGCTTAGGGGCCTTCGCAGATATGGTTTCCATGGGCTTTCTTACGCTTATTTACTGGGTCAGTTAGAAATTATTGCAGGTAAAGAGATAGCTATGGGCAAAGTCATCATTGCACATTTGGGAAGTGGGGCCAGTATGGTAGCAATCAGAGAAGGTTTACCACTGGATACCAGTATGGGATTTACCCCAACCTCTGGTCTGGTAATGAGTTCAAGAACTGGAGACCTTGATCCTGGGGTAGTCTCTTATCTGATGGCAAATGATCATATAGATGCGGCTACTTTTTCACACCTCGTTAATCATGAATCAGGTTTACTCGGTGTTTCTGAAATCAGTGGCAATATGCAGGTACTTCAGAATAAAAAGACTACAAACGAAAGAGCAGCAGAAGCCGTTGACCTTTTTTGTTATCAGTCAAAAAAGTATCTTGGTTCTCTGGCCGCAATTCTGGAAGGTGTTGATACCCTTATTTTTTCAGGTGGAATTGGTGAAAATGACACTGCCGTTCGGGCATCGATTTGTTCTGGCCTTAATTTTCTTGGTATTGAACTTGATCCGAAGGCGAATGATAAAAATAATCTTGTCATTTCTACCAAACACGCAGCTGTCACTGTTTATGTGATCAAGACCAATGAAGAAATAATGATCGCAAAATCTGTTGTTGAGATTTTGACAAACTCTTAATGAAATAACTTATGCTAACTGAGAATTCTATTCCCCCGGCTTTAAAAACGCTAAGCCCTGAATTAGTAGGCCTGATGACTAAATACTGGCATGCTGCTAACTACCTCTCTGTTGGCCAAATCTATTTATTAGCTAATCCCTTACTAAAAGAAAAGCTTGCAATTGAGCATATCAAACCCCGGCTTCTTGGTCATTGGGGCACAACCCCGGGCCTGAATTTTATTTATGTTCATCTCAACCGGCTTATTAAAGAACATGATCTGAATATGATTTATGTTACTGGCCCTGGTCATGGTGGGCCAGGTTTGGTTGCAAATACGTATCTGGAAGGTACATATAGCGAGTTCTATCCAGGTATTAATCAGGATGAAGGGGGAATGCACAAACTCTTCAAGCAATTTTCATTTCCCGGGGGTATTCCAAGTCATGTAGCACCTGAGACCCCAGGCTCTATCAATGAGGGTGGTGAACTGGGATATTCACTGGTACATGCTTACGGGGCGATATTAGATAATCCTGACCTGCTTGTTGCCTGTGTGATAGGTGATGGTGAGGCTGAGACCGGTGCCCTTGCCGCCAGCTGGCATTCCAATAAATTTATAAATCCAGTACATGATGGAGCGGTTCTTCCAATTTTGCACCTCAATGGGTATAAAATTGCTAACCCGACCGTACTTGCACGTATCCCAGAGGATGAACTATCGAGCCTGTTAACTGGTTATGGCTATAAACCTTACTTTGTCACAGGAGATGATCCGGTTGTGATGCATCATTTACTTGCCTCAGCCCTTGAAAAGGTATTGGCAGAAATCAAAGAAATTCAGCATAAGGCCAGAACCGAGGGATTTAAGAAACGCCCGGTATGGCCAATGATCGTACTAAAAACTCCGAAAGGCTGGACCGGACCCAAAATAGTGGATGGGAAGCAAATTGAAGGTACATGGAGGGCTCATCAGGTACCGGTTACAGATATGGCGACAAAACCAGATCATATTGGCATACTTGAGGCTTGGATGAAAAGTTATAAACCGGCCGATCTTTTTGACGATACTGGAAAACTGCTGCCCGAAATTGCCGGTCTTGCACCAACTGGTTTAAGTCGTATGGGAGCAAATCCACATGCCAATGGGGGGGCTTTAAAAAAGGATCTTCAATTACCAGATTTTAGAAATTACGCCATTGTTATCAAAGTGCCGGGTACTGTAACTGCTGAGTCAACGGTTGTCATGGGTATTTTTCTCAGAGATATAATGCAACTAAACTGGGATAAACGAAATTTCAGGGTTTTTGGGCCAGATGAAACAGCTTCGAATCGTTTAGGCCATTTATTTGACCTGACAGACCGGACTTCAACAGCTGAAATATTACCTACAGATGATCATATATCACCTGATGGCCGGGTAATGGAAGTATTGAGTGAGCATTTATGTCAAGGCTGGCTTGAAGGATACCTTCTTACAGGCAGACACGGACTCTTTTCATGCTATGAAGCATTTGTTCAGATTGTCGACTCAATGTTTAACCAGCATGCCAAATGGTTAAAAGTATGCCATAAAATACCTTGGCGCATGCCCATTGCATCACTGAATTACCTGCTTACTTCTCATGTCTGGAGACAGGATCACAATGGAAACAGTCATCAGGATCCGGGTTTTCTTGATATTGTAGCAAATAAAACAGCTGATATTATCCGTATTTATCTTCCACCTGATGCAAATACGCTGTTATCAGTTACAGATCATTGTCTGAGAAGTACAAATTATATAAATGTTATTGTTGCAGGGAAACAGCCTGAGCTGCAATGGCTAGATATGGACTCGGCCATCAAACATTGTACGGCAGGGCTTGGTATCTGGAAATGGGCCAGCAATGATGAGGGCTTTGAACCAGACGTTGTCATGGCCTGCGCGGGTGATGTGCCAACTCTTGAAACGATTGCAGCCGTGCAGCTCATTAGAGCCCATTTGCCTGAATTAAAAGTTCGGGTGGTAAATGTCGTTGACCTGATGACCCTGCAACCTCAATCAGAGCATCCTCATGGTTTGCACGACAAGGATTTTGATTTACTGTTCACGAAAAACAAACCCATCATTTTTGCATTTCATGGATATCCACTTTTGATTCATCGTCTTACCTATCGTAGAACGAATCATGCAAATCTTCATGTAAGAGGTTACAAAGGTGAGGGCACGACAACAACCCCATTTGATATGGTTGTATTAAATGATCTTGATCGTTTTCACCTCGTTTCAGATGTAATTGATCGTCTGCCCCAGTTGGGTGCAAAAGGTGCGTATGTCAAACAGGCAATGCGCGATAAACTCCTCGATCATAAGGCATACGTGCAGTCTAGAGGTGAAGATATGCCAGAGATACAGGAATGGAAATGGACAGTCTCGGAAAGGAAGGTTTAAAGTAAATACGTAAATGCTAAAAAAAACAGTAGTTATTACCGGAACCTCAACAGGAATCGGGCGTGCAACCGTCGAGCTATTTTCAAGTAAGGGCTGGCGTGTCGCTGCCACTATGCGCAGTCCAGAAAATGAGCAGATATTAAATTTATTACCCGGAGTCACTTTATTTAAACTTGATATTACCGATCACGAGCAGATCAATGTTTGTAGCAAACTTATTCTTGCTGAATACGGACAAATTGATGTACTCATAAATAATGCAGGTTATGCACTGCTCGGCCCTATGGAAACAGCTACTCCTGGGCAGATTCACCGACAGTTTGAAACGAACGTTTTTGGCCCTATAGCATTAATCAATGCATTTTTGCCTTCATTTCGGAAACAAGGTTCCGGAGCTATCATTAATATTTCTTCAATCGGAGGCAGGATTGCTTTTCCACTGTATAGTATTTACCATGGTACAAAATGGGCCCTCGAGGGTATCTCTGAAAGTTTATACACTGAAATGAAACCATTTGGTATAAAAGTTCGTCTGATCGAGCCTGGAAGTATTAAAACTGATTTTAATTCTAGATCACAGGATCATACTGATTTAGAAAATTTTCCAGAATACAGGGCTTATACTGAGACAGTAAGTAGAAATATACTCGAAGCCAGCTCGGGTAAATTAACGGGCTCGGCAGCTGAGGTAGCCCTGACCATCTTTAAAGCAGCAACAGATAAAGGTGCCAGGCTTAGATATCCAACAGGTGGAAATGCTGGTCTTTTATTGCTTTTACGGAGGTTGCTGGGTGACCGCCCAATTATTGCCTTTGGAAAGCTATTACTCGAGCGCAATGGACGTAAACTATTATCAGATCGTAAATTTGTACAATAAGAAAGTGGGGGTAATCAGTTGAACTAATTTCTTACTGAATTTCTAAACCCATAGTACCTGACTACTACTGGTAGAACAGGTTAAAGTTCATCTCTATAGTATCACTCACTTTCAAGGCTCAAGCCCAAACTGAGGGGCTGTAATATTATATTCGGTAGCTGGTCTGACTATACGTTACAGAGATTATTGTCAATAAGCCGAAAGTGGTTAATATGATTGCACTTCCAGGCGGATTTGGTACAATGGAAGAATATTTTGAAATGCTGACCTGGGGGCAATTGGGACTTCATAAGAAACCAATTGCGCTTTTAAACACGTATAATTTTTACGATCCGCTTTTAGCGCTTGCCGATTCTATGGTTGGTGCAGGATTTTTAAAGCAGGAAAACAGAAATTTAATGCTCTCAGCAAATGAGATTCCAGTATTAATAGAAATGATGCAATCCTATAATCTACCCACTATCACTAATTGGCTTAAAAATGGAGAGCAATAGTGCTTTATTTTATTGGTCTGAAATGAGCTCTTTCATATTGATCAGGCCACTTGACTTCCTGTTTAAGAATATGTGCTGCTCTGAGTGGGAAATAGGGGTCTCTCAAAAGCTCACGGGCAAGAAATACCAGGTCTGCTTCTTCCTTTTCTATAATAAGATTAGCCTGTTGGGGTTCTGTAATCAGGCCAACTGCTCCAGTAGGTATTGCTGATTGTCTGCGAACAGTTGCAGCAAATTCAACCTGATAACCAGGCTTTATTGTAATTTTCTGATGGGCAGAATTGCCGCCTGACGAACAATCAAGCAGGTCAATACCTGCTTCTTTTAAAATATGCCCAAGTTTTACAGAATCGTCAATTGACCACCCACCATCTACCCATTCTACTGCAGAAATACGAACGAACAGGGGAAGGTCATCAGGCCAGACTTCTTTTACGGCTGTTGTAATTTCGAGCAATAAGCGGATTCTGTTTTCGAATGATCCCCCATACTTGTCTACCCGTTTATTGCTCATTGGAGACATAAATTCATTAATCAGATAACCATGAGCAGCATGCAATTCAATGACTTTGAAGCCTGCTTTTAATGATCTTAATGCTGCGAGCCTGAAATCTGTAATTACTTTTTCAATGCCGTTCTGATCTAATTCTAAGGGAGGTTCCGTATCGGTATTAAAGGGTATGGCTGTAGGCGCAAAATTATGCCAACCATTTGTATTTGCTGCTGGTATTTGTTTGCCCCCATTCCAAGGCTGTTCTGAGCTCGCTTTTCTTCCAGCATGACCTAATTGTATGCCAGGTACAGCATGCTGGGCAGAAATAAATGAAGTTATTTGTTGTAATTTCTCGATATGCTCATCTTTCCAGATTCCGAGATCTGCAAAAGAAATTCTGCCTTCGGGAGATACTGCTGCCGCCTCGGTAAAAATAAGTCCTGCACCTCCAACAGCTCTTGTTCCCAGATGAACCAAATGCCAGTCGTTCGCAAAACCATCAACCGACGAATATTCACACATAGGAGAAGTAACAATTCGGTTTTTTAATTCTACTGATTTAATTTTAAGCGAAGAAAATAAATTTGGCATATAGGTAATTTACAGATGCGTGATAAATCTGGTAATTAAGCTTATTTTGAATGTTAATTACAAATGCAATCTAACGTATTAATATTAATGTTTAAACATCTATTCTGTAAAAATGCTGAGATTAAATAGCGTTCACCATATTGCCATTATTTGTCATGATTATTTAAGGTCGAAAGCCTTTTATACAGAAATTTTAGGGTTGACAATCTTACGCGAAACTTATCGAACCCAGCGAAAGTCTTTTAAACTTGACTTGTGTCTGAATGGAATTTATGTCATAGAACTTTTCTCTTTTCCTGATCATGTTTCAAGACCTTCAAGACCAGAGGCCCTAGGTTTGCGCCATCTGGCTTTTGCTGTCAATAACATAGAGAAAGAAATTGAATTCTTGAACCACGCCGGAATTCAAACAGAACCAGTCAGGGTTGATGAATTAACAGGTAGGCGATTTACCTTTTTTGAAGATCCTGATCATCTTCCTCTTGAGCTGTATGAAGAATAAAAAGGAAACCAGAAGCTAGTGGCTGTTGTTAGTAAACATGCAAATATGTGTTGTACCAATAAATTGTTTGCAACCGACATAGAACTAAACGATAAATAGGGACTAATAAACATAACCTTATCAATGAGTCTTTAATTTTTATAGAGAGTGTATAATTTGGATAATTTGTAATCATTAAAAAAGATCGGGAAGAAAAAATAGTTCGATAAGGTTTCTAATAGTGCACTAAATCTTTTATTTTATCATATTGATTGATGGAAAAGGAATTTGTATTCGGGCACGTTATCAGTAAGGGCGTCCTTGGTTAAAGCAATTGAGTTTGAATTCAGGTTGACTGTTCCAAATATGGTCCATAGCTTACCTGTTGTATTTGCTTTTTTATTTAAGGTGATATTAAATTTGGAAATTACATTACCAATAAAATAGGAGTAAGATCCGATAGTAGCATCAGAAACTTCCCAGTAAATATTGTGACCAACACCACCACTCGACATGGTAATTTTAGAGAATGTTGAAGTTGTCAGACTACCATGCACCTGAAAAATATAAATCGCATTTTTATTCCCGTGATCATTTAATTTTAAGGTTCCCGTTAGTTTTGCATTGCTGTCAAAAGTGTAAACTCCAGGGCCAAGAGTTAAGACATCTTTACCTAAAACTTTACCCGTTAAGTTGTTTCCGGATTTACTCTGTTTAGAGGCAAGTTCTCCGAAAATTTTTCCTACCCCAGTGAGTGATATACCATTAATCAATGAACCGTCTTTGATCAAACCTGGACCTTTTGAATCTGGAGAATTTGTAAAACCAGCAATATCCAGCAATGCCTCTACATCACCTGAAATAATTGTTTTACCGGTATTTTCGATGCCACGATCTGAAATAACTGAATAATGTGCAAGATCGCCAAGTAAAGGTAAGGTTTGAGCGGGCAGGGTATCCCATGAACAGGTAGAAACAGCGAACAAGAAGACTATTGATGAATATACTTTCATTCTGAAATTATTAGTATACTAATTAGGATAGTGCAACACGTCTAGCTTATTTTTTTAGATTTTTCCTGCATAAAAGCAGTTACTTAAATAAATAAGCTTTTGTGTATTTAGATTGTAAATATAATTAATATTGCTTATCAATATTGTAATATTAAGGTAGTTTAGCTAAAAACTTTGTTGATTTGCAGTATTAGCTGGCAGCCTAAAGTTTTATTTTTTTTGTTTTTTAAAATGATTTTTATCTAAATGTAAATAAGAAGGTACTAGGGTATTATTACTGATATTTATTATCTTTATTAATCTTACAATTGTTACATTAGTTTTTTAAAACCCAACTCTAAATGGTAAACAAAAAATACTTTTTTTTGTTAGGCGCATGCCTACTCTTAACCACAGCCTGCAAAAAATACCCGCAGACAAATAGTCTATCAGGTTCTGTTTATGGCCCTGTAGCTCAGCTTGCCAATGGCACAGTAAAATCATTTGTTGTACTAGATAATTATGGTAAAATGTTAACACTTGGAGTGCGTATTTCTGCTGCTGCATTGGTTAATCTTCCTGCAGACTCTACAAAGATGTGGTCATACTCCATTGATTTGCCAGTCCAGGCTCAAAATGCTGGGTTTGATCATATACAGTTAGATTGGAATCCAATAGGGCACGATCCCAAACCAATATATGGATTACCACATTTTGACTGCCATTTCTCTAAGATCACAAAGGCATTTCAGGCTGGTATTATGGCAGGAACAGATACGATGACTATACCCGCCAGGTACTTGGCTCCTGATTACGTTTCAAATAAAATGATTGTTCCCGGTATGGGAGTTCATTATGCTGACTCAAAAGCTCCTGAATTTACAGGTCAAAAGTTTACAGCTACATATATTTATGGGTTTTACAAGGCGAATTTAATTTTTCTTGAACCTATGGTCACAGCGGCCTTTTTACTGAGTAATCCTGATTATAAGATTCAGATTAAACAGCCGGCTTCATTTCAATCCGCTGATTATTATCCGACCATTACCCATATTTATTATGATGCAATGACAAAAGAATATGTTATTGCCTTAGAAGGCATGGCTCTAAAGATCAGCGATCATCCCACTTTATAGCCTTTTAAAGCTTTTTCATATAGTTTTATGATATTTGTTAAGTGTTTTTATAGCAACGATTAAACCTATAACTATTAAGCAGGCACTCAATATAAAAGGTGCTCCGGGAAAATAAACCGGGGCACTTTTTTCAATAAAATAAACAAATATATGGGTCGCCAGAAAGGGACCAATTATTGCTGCTAGGCTTTGTAGTCCTGTTGTAATGCCCTGTAATTCTCCCTGAGAATTCTCTGGGACCTGATTTGAAAGAATGCTTTGCATAGCTGGATCTCCAATGCCCGCCAAAACATAGGGTAAAATAAAAAGCATCATCCAAAGGCCGGAAGATGCAAATGCAAAACAAATAAATCCCGTGAAATAGAGAATCAAACCCGTGTAAATTGCATTTTTCTGACATATTCTTGGCACAATTACTCTTATAAATACGCCTTGAACAACGGCAACAGCCAAGCCCACTACACCCAATGAATAACCAATCAGGGTTGAATTCCATCTGAATTTTTCAATTACATAAAATGACCAGTTTGAATGCACTGAATGGTTGGCGATATCAACTAGTAGAAGTGTAGCCAAAAGCCCAATTATAGTAGGGTATTTTGCAATGTTTGACAGAGATGCAATAGGGTTAGCTCTTTTTAATGAAAACTTACGTCTACAGTCAGATGCCAATGATTCAGGTAAAAAGAAAAATCCATAAATCAAATTTAATAAAGCCAATCCTGCAGAGATCATAAATGGAACCCTTATACCAAGAGAACCTGCAACGCCACCAATTACCGGTCCTAATATAAAACCTATCCCAAAAGCCGCACCTACCAGGCCAAAATTTTGGGCTTTTTTTGCAGGTTCTGATATATCAGCTATATAAGCCATTGCTGTCGTTACACTTGCACCAGATATTCCAGCAATAATTCTCCCTATAAAAAGCCAGAATATAGACGGTGCGAATGATAGAAAAATATAGTCTGTACCTAACCCCAAAAGTGAAATGAGCAGAACAGGA
>JANLVJ010000008.1:0-4545 GCA_031363945.1 bacterium
AGCTTCTTTTGCAGCAGGGTTACTTGGTAGCGTAGGAAATGGTCCGGTTGCCCTAGACAAAGCCAATGCACCCGGACAGCAAGCATCTTTACAGTCAAGAAGTAACATAACCAGTAGCCTTACTGAAGACGGAACTACTGTTTAAGAAGGAGGAGGTGATCCAGGAGGTAAATAAAAAAGCAAATGTAAAAGCTAGAAAGGGGGGTGGTGAAGCCTTTTCTTTAGCAAAAATGTATGGTCATTTTCAGATTGGGGAAAATCAACCATTAAATATAGATGCTTCCTCACTAGACTTCAGTGGCATGTCTCAAAAACAGCTTGGATTAACAAACTTAAAGGTTAATAAAACTCTACCAATAAATCTATTTCGTTCTGGGATAAATTCAGTCTCTTTAGCATTTGGAAAAGTGAGTATAACGAATAGAGGAAACAATCAATTTCAAATTAACCAAGATTTTTTTGACTTTAATATAGAATGGCAAAATGGCTTTTCAGCACGAAATGCTGGAACTCTGTTAGGGGCATTTATAAATTATAACCTTTTAATTTTTCCGGAACTTCCATTAATAATGGGTGGCCCATATCCAGTTAATTTTATTGGAACTGTAACTATACCAAAATAAAAATATTGACATGAAAAAAAGTTTTATAACAGGAGCATTTATACTAATTATAATGATTGGATGTAAAAAATTCCCTGATTTAGGTAGTGGTTATAAGGTAGACTACAGTGGAAGAAGTAATTATATTCAAATAGAAAAGATTGACGATGGAGTCATAATTTTTGACAATATAATAAATTACAAGTACGATGTACATTTCATCGTAGTTGAACAAAAACCAATTGGTGATATTCCAAATATGAATTATGAAGAATTGAAAATAGCATATGAAAAAAGCAATTTTAAACAATATTGGATAATTGACAAGAAGCAGAAGTCTGTATTTAATGAAGGAACAAAATCTTATTCTAATGTATATGGGCCGTTAACAAAAGATGAATATTTAGATAAATTAAAACAATTAAATGCCTCAAAGGATCTTAAATTATAATGAAAATTAAGTTGCCAATTAGTGGGGCGGCTCTGGGTCATTATCTGCTGGCTCATTATTGGAATATTTAGGTGTCAATAGGTCAACTTATAATTTAAATCAAGGTACATTAAACACCTTTCTTGATACTATGCAATCAACGGGTCGATTAGGTAAAAACAGAAATAAAGGCATTCCTGTTCCCAATTTCACAGCTCTTTAGAAATTAAATGCTAGCACCTACGGGACGAGCGATGAAAATGCTGTCGGACTTGACACGTTATATTACAATGACAGCTTCGTTGTAGGATATTCAGACTGTCCACTCCTGAATGGCTTTTAGTCCAAGTGGCTGAGTTTACTAGATAGATGATAGTACTGGCCCACTTTGGTCAGTACAGGAATTTTGTCCACGCCTGAATTCGTTTTAGGTTAAGTGGCGTACCTTTTTTATACGAATAAAAACCTATCAATATTGCGATCAAACCCCTGGATAATAACAGCTTCAAGCTTAGGGTTTCTCAATGAATGTGACTATGACTTTAGCATTCGACTAGGTTGTCTTAAAATGGAAGTAACCCTAACATAAAACCACGTAAAAACTTGCTTTTCCTGATTGAGCAAATCATTGAAGTATAATGTCTGCTAACCTAAAATAAATATTGAATTGATTAGCCTTGTTAATTTCAACGATAATCTAAAATCAAGATCAGTAAAACTGAGACCTGCTAAATATTCAATGGCCAATAGCTGTCACGAATTTATACCCAGAATTTTATTAGCCCAGCAAACATCACCTAAGATTTCTAACGAAATCTACTAACGCCGCACCGGGATCTTTTTCTTTCATGAAGGTTTCACCGACTAAAAACCCATCAAAACCAGCAGTCTTAAGTTTTTTCAGAACGGCTACATCACTGATAGCTGATTCTGACACTTTAGCAAATTCTGCGGGTACTAGCCCCGCCAGATCAAAAGAGGTTTGGATAGAAACAGTGAAATCATTCAGATTACGGTTATTGATGCCGACCAGGTTTATATATGGGTTAAGCGAACGCTCGAGTTCTTCTTTGCTATGTACTTCTAGCAATACCTGCATCCCAAGTTCTTGGGTAAGTTTGCCAAAAGCTATTAGCTCAGCGGGCTCAAGTAGTGCCGCTATGAGTAAAATCACATCTGCCCCCATTGAACGCGCTTCTATTATCTGATATTCATCAATAATGAAATCTTTGCGGATGATGGGGATTCCTGAATTCTTCCGGGCGGCTGCAAAATCTTCATCACTGCCTGAAAAATAAGCAGTTTCTGTCAACACAGATAGTCCTGCTGCACCACCTGAAGTATAAGCCCGGGTTATCAGACTGGCATCTGCCAGCTCATGAAGCATTCCTTTTGACGGAGACCTGCGCTTGAATTCGGCAATAATGCCTGTGCTCCCCTCTTTTTTGAGAGATGCTGTAAGTGATATGGGCGAACTTTCAAATAGTTTTTTTTTCTCAAGCAGATGTATAGCTGTTTCTAACTTTCTTTTACCTACTTCGAGCCGCTTCTGGGCTCCTATTTCATCAAGAATGCTCATCAAACTATATTTTTAGCCAGTTTCTGATCATCAGGTGACCATGTTCTGTTAAAACAGATTCTGGGTGAAACTGCACCCCTCTTAATTTATAATGAGTATGCCTGCAAGCCATAATTGTTCCGTTCTCATCATAAGCCGTAATTTTTAGCTCTTCTGGAAAATCAGTAGCACTGACAGCCCAGGAATGGTATCTGCCGGCCAGGAAATCAGCGGGCAAACCATCAAATAACCGATCTTCAACATCAGTGAGAATCGTTTTCGTTGCTATCCCGTGCATAACCCGGTCAAGATTATACAAGGTACCACCGAATGCTTCTGATATAGCCTGATGACCCAGGCATACCCCAAGAATATCTTTGGTAGGGGCATATCTTTTAATAAGATCCATCAAAATACCCGATTCAGAAGGTAGACCCGGTCCTGGTGACAATAGAATTTTATCGTAAGCGTCTATTGCATCAAGCTCAATTTTGTCATTACGAAAAACATCTACCGTTTCTCCACATTCCTGTTCAACGTAATGAACCAGGTTATAAGTAAATGAATCGTAGTTATCGAGAATTAAAATTTTCATATTAAATTTTTTCAGCAAATTCAATAGCCTTTTTCAATGCCATTAGTTTATTGTGAACTTCGTTCAATTCATTTTCATCAATAGAATCTGCAACTATACCGCCAGCAGCCTGATAATGCAATAAATTGTTCTTGCTAAGAAATGATCTGATAAGAATAGCATGATTGAAATCTCCATTGAAGCCCATATGACCGATCGCACCCCCATAAATACCTCTTGCACCCCGTTCATACTGATCAATTAACTCAAGCGTTCGGTATTTTGGGGCCCCGCTAAGTGTTCCTGCAGGAAATGTATCTGCTACAATTTCCATCGGAGTACTTTTTTTCTTTAACCGCCCACTTACGCGTGAAACAAGATGTATGACATGTGAGTAAAATTGTACGTCTTTATATTTTTCTACCTGCACATGGTCACAATGGCGGCTGAGGTCATTTCGCGCCAGATCAACCAGCATGACATGCTCAGCATTTTCTTTGGGGTCAGCTATGAGCTTTTCAGCCAGTAGCTGGTCCTGTTTGTCATCTCCACTTCGTTTGAATGTACCAGCAATGGGGTTGATATGGGCAACACCATTTTTGATACTTATTTGAGTTTCCGGAGAAGAGCCAATGATGCGGTAACTGCCATAGTCAAAATAAAAGAGATAAGGAGATGGATTGATCGATCTCAAAGCTCTGTAAAGATTAAAATCATCACCCTTAAAATGCTGAGAAAACCTTCTTGATAACTGCATCTGAAAGATATCTCCCCGTTGAATATGTTCTTTAACATGGGCAATTCCATTCAGGAAGTCTGCATCATTAAAATTACTTTCTTCAGGCCCTGTTTTTTGAAAGTGAAAGCTGCCAAAGTCTTTAATCTGTATCAGGTTGCACAGCTTTTCAAGATCAACCATTTCATCATTTATTTCGCTGAACTGATGACCAAAAACATGTAACTCATTTTTAAAATGATTGATTGCAATGACATATCTATAAACATGATAAACCAGTTCTGGTATCTTCCTGTCAGCATCGAGTACATTTTTTAACTGTATGTCTTCAAAATACTGTACACAGTCATAATTCATATAGCCGAATAACCCTCCGCTGATATACGGGAAAGTGATATCAGGATCATCCTGAAAACGACTACAGAATTTGCTGATCAAATGCTGCAACTCAAGACCTGTAAGTCTTGCCGTATTACGCTCACCACCAGGGAAATGCTCTGAGTAAATCCCGTCTTCAACCCTTAAACCAGCAACAGGCTCAAGACAGATATACGACATACTGTTTTCCCGACTGTGGTAATCAGCACTCTCTAATAATAGCGCATTTGGAAATACATCACGAAGTCTGAGATAGATAGCCACAGG
>JANLVJ010000047.1:0-137589 GCA_031363945.1 bacterium
TACTTCATTAAATTATAACCTGCGTATCTCATGGGAGTACCATCCCCTATCCTTTATTTACCTGGTGTTGACCGATATCAATGATAAATCAAGAGTATTTAATGAGCGGCAGTTCATTAATAAAATTTCTTTTGTAAAGCAGTTTTGATCAATGAATCAAAAATAGTACACAGCTACAAACATTCAGGCCTTCTAATTGATTACTTCTTTTCAATTAACAGATTAATCAATTAACACCGCAATACAGCATGGAATACAGACGGTTAGGCAAATCAGGCCTACAAGTAAGCGCCCTTTCATTTGGTACCTGGTTAACGTTTGGCAAACAGATTGATGATGCTACAGCCGATGCATTATTAACCTATGCCTATGAGAACGGCATAAATTTCTTTGACAATGCTGAAGCCTATGCAGGTGGCAAGTCTGAAGAAGTCATGGGTAAAATTCTTAAAAGCAAATCATGGCCAAGGGGCTCATACCTGGTTTCAAGCAAGGTTTTTTTTGGCTCAGAGCCAAAAGGCATAAATATGACTGGCCTCTCACGCAAGCATATTCTTGAAGCATGTGATCAGGCTCTAAGACGCCTGCAGGTCGACTACCTCGATCTTTTTTTCTGCCATCGCCCAGATAAAAACACGCCCATTGAAGAAACTGTTCTGGCAATGAATACCTTGATTCAGCAAGGAAAAATTATGTATTGGGGAACATCAGAATGGAGTGGTGTTGAAATTGCGATGGCCTATGAAGTTGCTTCAAGGTATCATATAATTGGGCCTACCATGGAACAGCCCCAGTATAATCTGCTGGAAAGAAATAAAGTAGAAAATGAATTTCTTTTATTATTCCGGGACTATGGTCTGGGAACTACAACCTGGTCTCCGCTTGCCAGTGGCTTATTATCAGGAAAGTACAATGACCTTGATCCTCAGGATACGCGCATTAATATCAAAGGAATGGAGTGGTTAAAGAATAAAACACTGGCCAAAGATAATATTGACCGGGTTAAAAAACTGACGGTTTTAGCAAAAGGTATTGATTTGCCAGTTGCCAAATTATCACTTGCATGGTGCCTTAAAAACCCCAATGTGAGTACCGTAATTCTTGGAGCGTCAAAACTCAATCAACTTCAGGAGAATATTACTGCAGTTGAAGCTGTATCGAAGTTAACCCCTGAGATTTTGACAGAGATCGACAAAATCATGGGCTCAAAACCCAATTTACCCGAATATTGAGAAAAAAAGAATGGATTCTAAAATTAGTAACCTATCCTGATGGGTATGATTTAGTTCGTATTTCCATATTATAGAAGGGGCAATTCAGTCACTGAACTGCCCCTTTTAAGTATAATTAGATTTATCTGTCAGTTTAAAAAAGAAAGAATTACAGCTAGAACCAAATTTGATTATACGAACGTTTCCCAAAGTTTTAGAGTGCTTCTTGTTGCACATTAAATGCTTTAGCATTTTAAGAAAGACGCAAATTAGTTCCCATACCATTGAAAAAATAATTAACTCCGGCAGGGGTTCCCGTACTGGGTATTAACTGATCAAAAGTTGCCAGATCAACAGCACCAGATTAACCCGGTAATGCGTTAATATTTTGGTTGTCAAATTGAACCAATGGCTGCTATTTTACTCTTTTAAACTAATAACCCAACTCAATAAACTGAATATTCTGAGCGGGAATCAAGCCTGCAAATGAGTGTTTTGAATCCGTATTTGTTCCTCTATAAAGGTATTGCGCAGCAGCATTTACTGTAACTGAACCCGTCATTACTATTACCCATTAAAGCGGCAGCTTTGGAGACCATTTCTCGTGCTTGATTCGAGTTGCTTTCCGGCTATGAGCTCAAACCCTGAAAAAAAATCATATTCATCCTGGGCATCAAGTATAATTGGTGACACGTTAACGTTTTTCGTTGGAGCATCAGCCGCGGCCAGGATAAGGAGGCCATCGATAGCAGAAGCTAGTTCTGTTTCAAGTAAGAAACTTAATTTCTAGAAACCTGAGCACCCACCATGCTCCTCACTCTTAAAATCGTAAATCCCTTATTATAGGTACTAGCAATGGTTGATTTTTGTGCATTTGCAAATCCGTCATGTTCGCCAAAGGCAAACATCTGACCGATAAATCCGGGTTTAATTGAAGGCTTGAAAACTGTACTATTTGTAATAACCCGTTTATTATTAAATTTCAACAAAGCTCGCTGAGTGGTCGGTGTAAAATCGGGCATTTCAATAGATAAATTATACTTTTTCAGTATTAAACGAGCCTTAGATGAATCGCTTAAATTACGGGTTTGTAATTTTTAAGGGCAAACTTGATCAAAGGGTATTTAAATGCAGAAAGGCCAAATTAAGCTGGCCTTTCAACATTAAAAATTAAAGCTATTTTATTAATGAGAAGCCAGGGCCGGATCAATCTTTTGTTTACCATCTTTTATCATCAATACCACCGGCACACAAAGTAAGAAGAATAAACCCAAAGCAATAAAAACCTGCATATAAGAAATGATTGTAGCCTGCTGTGAAACCTGGAAATCCAAGAGCTTGTAGGCCTGGGTTTCTGCAATATTTGAAGCAAAGCCCTTAGACATAAACAGATTTTTTAAGCCCGCAAGTCTGCTCTGTACATTTGGATCAGTTGCATTTAGGTGTTCTACAATTGAACTGCGCACGTTTGTTTGTCTTCTTAACAGATAGGTCGTTATAATAGCTGTTCCAAATGATCCTCCAAGCTGACGCATCATTGCTGTAAAGCTGGCACCCTGCCCGATTTCTTTCCCTTTTAAAGTTGAAAGGGCCAGGTTAGTCACCGGTATGAATAGGAAGCCCAGACCAAAGCCTCTTATCATCAGTGGCCAGAAAAAGTCACCCTGCCCGGTTTGAGGTGTCAGGGTGGCATATACCCAGAAGCAGAAAATAAAGAAAACTCCAAAACCAACAGCCATAAGTAGTTTAGGTGATACTTTTTTCTGTAACATGACACCAATCAGTGGCATCATGAATGCTGTGGCAAGGGAAGAAGGAATAAAAATCATTCCTGCCTGGGTTGCCGAAAAGCCAAGTATCGACTGAACGAATAACGGAATTACCAGGGTTGACCCGTATAGACCAAAACCCAGAATAAACGACAGGGCCGTACCGATAGCAAGAGTTGGATTTTTCAAAACCCTTAATTCTACTACCGGACTCTTAGCAACCAGCTCTCTCCAGATAAAAAAGAACAAACCGAAAAATGAAAGTATCGAGGCAATGACGATATATTGAGCACTAAACCAGTCGGCCTCCTGTCCCTTTTCAAGTACCAACTGCAACGCCCCAACTCCTAATGCTAGTAAACCAATACCAGCCCAGTCTACCGATGCATTTTTATCGTAATTGGCAAATTTTGGACTTTTAATATATTGAAGCGTAAGTAGGGTGGCAACAATACCTATGGGAATATTTACGTAAAAAATGTACGGCCAGGAAGAGTGGTCAATTATCCAGCCTCCTAATGGTGGGCCCAGGGTTGGACCAACAATTACACCCAGCCCATATATGGCCGTTGCCTTCGCCCGCTCATTTGCCGGATAGGTTTCTGTTAAAATCGTTTGTGAGGTGGCAAGTAAAGCTCCCCCGCCGGCACCCTGTATAAAACGAAATCCGACTAATTCCCATAAATTAGTTGCCTGCCCGCACATAAAGGAAGCGATCGTAAAGATGGCAATTGATACAGCAAAGTAGTTTCGCCTGCCAAATTTCATTGAAAGCCAGGTACTCATAGGAACTACAATGACGTTTGCAATCGCATAGGCTGAAATAACCCATGTTATTTCCTGGGTTGAGGCATCAAGGTTACCTGCCATATCACGTAAACCAACGTTAACAATAGAGGTATCTACAATTTCAAGAAGGGCACAAAAGATTACAGTTATAGTGATGATGTACCTCCGCGCCCCGTATTCAATCAGTGATTCATCGTTCATTTGTTATCAAAGTTTACGGTCACAGTCACATTCATACCCGCACGCAAGAAGCCTATATTTTTATTATGGGCATCATTTTTATCAAGTACAATTTTTACAGGAATTCTTTGCACAACTTTTACAAAGTTACCAGTAGAATTATCTGGTGGAAGCAGGGCAAAACGAGCACCTGTTGCTCCCGATATTGATTGAACAGTACCCTTGAACTTATCGTCTGGAAAAGCATCTACATCAATATCTGCATCCTGACCTGTGCGCATTTTTTCAAGTTGCGTTTCTTTAAAATTTCCTACAACCCAGATTTCATCACTCAAAACCAATGAAAAAAGTGCCTGACCAGCAGTGACAAACTGACCTTGCTGAACATTTCTTTTTGAAACAGTTCCACTTTCAGGAGCAAGAATTGCGGTATATGATAATTGAAGATTCGCAAAATCAAGATCGGCCTGACGCTGCTTAACCTGTGCCTGGGCTACTTTAATTTGTTCGGTGGTGGCACGGGTCTGCAATACGCTTGACTCAGTCTGACTACTTGCCTGTCCACGTTGATTTTGAACAACCTGCAATTGTGCTGCTGCTGTTTCTTTATCAGCCTCAGCCTGATCATATTGTTGTTGTGTAATAGAATGATCTTTAATCAGATTAGCATACCTGTCAAAATCTTGTGCCGCACGGCGGGCACGAATACGGGCGGCTTGAATCTGTGCCTGTACAGCCAGGGTATTAGATCTGAACGAGGCTACGCTCTGACGGCTTGAATTAACATTGGCCTTGATAACATCCAGATTCGCATTCGCATTATCAAGTGCGGCCTGCGCCTGCTCAATTTTACTCAGAAGATCTTTTTGGTCAAGAACCAGCAGGGTGTCTCCTTTTTTAACTACCTGATTATCGGCTACTCTTAAGGCAGTCACATAGCCTGAAACTCTTGGAATCACCGGTGAAACATTACCTTCAAGCTGTGCATCATCTGTTTCCGTATGGTGCTTGTTCCAGATTATTGCCCTGATTCCAAAGAACAAGCCGACAATGACAATTACGGCTAAAACAATTGGAAAGATTTTATTGGTCTTTTTCTTACTCACGACCAGTTCTGCATCTGCTGACTGTTGTTGTTGGGTTTGTTCTGCCATGACTTTATTGTATAATTTTTATGATCTGGTTAAAATTTAATTTCTTCACCACTTGACTCAAGCAGGCGATAATATGCTATCTCTGCATCCGCTTTAGCTTCAGCTTTATTTATCTGTGTCTGAAGTAAGGCTACATCGGCATCAAGAAGGTCTGTCAGCGTAGATAAACTGTTAGTATACTTATTTTTGGTAATCCTGAAATTTTCAGCAGCCTGTGCAATTGTTGAACTGGTAACTTCAATTTTCTGGAGCGCCTGATTGTAATTCAAGAAATTCTGATTAACTGACATTTTAATATTGTCACTCATTTGGTCAAATGAAGCTTCTGACTGTTTCAGGCTGGCTTTTGCTTGCTGAACATCATGTCTGGTGGTAAAAATATCTGTCAGATTATACCTGACCCCAATACTGGCCGTTATGACATTCGTTGCTATAATAAAATTTGGAATCCATGCATCGATATAACCTCCTGAGAGTGCTATACTAGGGTAATACCCACTTTTTGCCCCTTTTACTGACGCTTTATAACTTTCGTTCTGCTGACCATAGGCTTGAAGATCACGGCGTTGGTTTAACCCTGCTTGCAGATAATCGGCCTTTGCTCTGATCGTATGATCAGGAAACAGTTGCAGCGTATCAATATCAACTACAATTGAATCACCTAGTCCGAGCATGACTTTAAAATTATAGAGTCCAATTTCAAGACTGTTAGAAATGTCAAGAAGCGATAATTTTATATTAGACTGCTGAACCTCCGCTTTTAAAAGATCATTGCGGGTAAGTAACCCGTTTACCTCAAGATTACTGAAATCTTTTACCCTACGGCTCTGCTCATCGAGATCCTGTTGTAGAAGCTTTTTATTAGCTTGCAGTTTATAAATATTATAGTACGCACTTACTGTATTGATGGCAACTTCAGCTGTTACATGGGTTGCATTTAATGCTGCTGCCTTCAGTAAAAACTGATCAGATTCGATTGAATACTTGGTTTTGAAACCCGCAAAAATGGGGATTGTTAGATTCGCCTGAACTAAAATTGCCTGATTAATTGTAGGAAATGATGCTGGAGCTGAATTTGTGTTGGTTGTATTTGTGTTGGTTGGATTAGTAGTTGTGGTGGTTGTAGTTGAACCCGTCTTATTACCAGATAATAAAGCCTTCAAGCCATTACCTGGGGTAATCGTTGGTTGACTCAGCCTGTAATAGCTACCACTTACGCCTAACTGTGGCAGTTGACGGTCTTTTGCCTGTGATAATCTGGCAGCAGCAGCTTCAACCTGAGCCTTTGAAATTCTCAGTGTTTTATTGGCCTGAATACTGAGCTTTACAGATTCGGTCAAACCAAGTTTTTTAATCACTTGGGCACCTGCAAGATGTACCCATGTACTGAGCAAACAAATCAGAACAATAATTTTTCCTGACTTTTTATTAGTTATTAATTTTTTCATGCGCATAAATTGATTTTACTACTCATTAAAATAGTGACTTATACTAAATAGATTCTTTTAACGGAACCACCATCCCGAATTCAAGGTGTTTGTGAATCATATCTTTTAAATGCTTCTTAATTCTTTTTCTGAAAACATCATTTTTAGTTGAAACCTCATCTTCACCCAGATTGAAAACAAGACGGGTCATCGCTGGTGAATTAACTACATAGCTGATCGTGCTGATCATGCTGATTACGGTAAACTCCATATCAACTTTTCTAAAAACGCCTTGCACCTGTCCCTCTTTGATAATTTTAATGATTGATTTAAAGGCATCGGTCAAACTCTGACAGATCAGTTCTGAAATAGTCGTACGCTGTAACAGTGATATTTCACGCTGAAATAGGGCATGCATACGGCCTGAATCAAATAATTTATTGACATACATATCTATAACAAGGTCTATTTTTTCACTTGGGGTGTGCCCAGTACTAAGCAGTTCCTGTAATTTTGTTCTGCCGTCTTCAGTCCTGCGCTGAATCATAGACCTGAATAATTTCTCTTTTGAGCCAAAATAATAAGCCAGCATAGCCATATTTACACCAGCCTCTTTAGCCAGTAAGCGGGTTGATACCGCTTCAAAGCCCAGATCACCAAATAAGCGCTCAGCAGCGGCAAGTATTTTTTCTTTTTTCTCTACTGATGCAGGTGTGTTGATAAGGTCTTCATTACCAGGCTCGGCATTCAATTTCTTCTTCTCTCTGCCTTCCATAATTTTAGATACGATCCCTATTTGTTAATCAATCGATTAATTAATAAGTGTAAAACTAATCAATCGATTAATTAATTACAACAAAACTTTTGAAAAGTTTTGTTACACAGCAAGCTAATTAGTAACTAGAAAAATAATTATCCTTACTCATTAAGCTTATGTAAATTTCACCTATGATCTGCTGGCCTGAATTACCGATAAAACCGATTACTGAAATTACTACCCGATGTGTAAATAAGAACCATAAATGGGTATTTACGATCATGCTTGCTGGTTTATGCTTTTGCCAGGCTTGTGCCCAGCAAAGAAAAGTTTATTCAGGTTCAGAGATTACCCTGATGCTGCAAAAACTCAATACATCAACCAGTGTACTTTATTTTGCGGCTCATCCTGATGATGAAAATAACCGCCTGCTTACCTATCTGGGACGGGGCCTGAATCTGCGTACCGCTTACCTAGCCTTAAACCGGGGCGAAGGTGGGCAGAACCTCATCGGTAATGAACAGGGAGATGCCCTGGGTCTGATCAGAACAAATGAAATACTTGGGTCCAGAACTATCGATGGTGCACAGCAGTTTTTTACCCGGGCATATGATTTTGGCTATTCAAAAAACCATGCTGAAACTTTTCGTACTTGGAATCGGGATAGTGTTCTTTCTGATGCTGTCTGGGTAATCAGACTTTTCAGACCTGATCTCATCATTGACCGCTTTCCGACAACAGGTGAAGGGGGACACGGGCATCATACCGCTTCAGCTATCATTTCTCTTGATGCAATTGCTGCGGCGGCTGATCCAACTAAATTTCCTGAACAGTTAAAAACCCTGAAAACTTGGAAAGTGAAGCGGTTATTCTGGAATACATTCAACTTTGGGGGTTTAAATATGACATCACCAGATCAGGTAAAAATTGATGTGGGTGGTTATTCTGCCTTACTGGGTAAGAGCTATGGTGAATTGGCCGCAGAAAGCAGGTCATTTAATAAAAGTCAGGGGTTTGGGAGTGCTGCAGGTAGGGGTACTGAATATGAATACCTGAAGTTAATAAGTGGGGAGCCATTTAAAACAAGCATTTTCGAAGGCCTGGATACTGGATTAGCTAATATTGCCGGCAGTGAAGAATTTGCAAGATTATCAGCACTGGCACTGAAAAATTTTAATCTCCTGAGGCCTGAGCTTATTCTTCCAACTCTGATTGGCGCTTATAAAGCACTTGTACTGATTAAGGATCCGTTCTGGATAAATGAGAAAAAGATTGAACTTATTTCTCTAATTCAGGCTTGTTCAGGTATATGGTTGTCGGCAAATAGTAATGAAGGAGAATGGTCTGAAAGAAGTTTGATTCCGGTAGATATTTCAGTCATCTGCAGAAATAAGGTGCTGGCCCGAATCATTCATATCTCAATAAATAATGTTCTGGTTAAAACCGCTGAGGGCGAAAAACTCATGCCAATCAATGAGCTCATGAAATTCCAAACTTTAGTACAGGCCGATTCAGGGATGATTACCCAGCCATACTGGCTACGAAAACCACATACAAGTGGAGGATATGATTTAAGCGGACTTGGGCAGTTCAGAAGTTATGCTATAAATAATGCCCCTTTAAATGCTGAATTTACCATTGAACTATTGGGTACACAGGTAAAGTTTACTACCCCTGTTCAATTTCATTCAGTGAACCCTGCCAATGGTGAGAGTTATCAGCCCCTGCGTATTCTTCCACCAGTTTCCATTAACCCGAAAGAGAATCTGCTTGTGTTTCATCAGTCAGTATCAAAAGCGGTAAACATACAACTTACAGCCTATGAAGACCAGCTTAGCGGAACCCTGGACATGCATTTACCCATAGGTTATTCATCAGCTATCACCAGCCTGCCTTTTAAACTCATTCATAAGGGTGATAAAACTGAACTGCAATTTACTATTCATCAGACTTCAGCAGCCAGAGCTGCAGATTCAATCACATTCAGTTCAACAATAGGCAACCTTCAGGTAAATCAACGTGTTCATGATCTTGAATATGCCCATATCCCGCATATAACCTGGCTTAGCCCTGCTATAATTAAAATCATCAATCCGGTAATCACTATTCCTGCAGGCAATATCGCTTATATTGCTGGAGCTGGTGACCAGTTACCTGCCATACTTGTACAATTGGGTTACAGGGTCAGTATTCTTAGCGATAAACAGGCCTTAGAAGAAAATCTTAGCGGTTTTACTGCTATAGTTGCCGGGGTAAGGGCTTATAATACCCGTATAATACTCCGCGATATGCAGCCCCGGTTAATGGAATATGTCAAAAATGGGGGTTGCTTCATACAGCAATACAATAAACCAAATGATCTGGTCACAGGAAGTCTGGGCCCCTATCCTTTTCAGATTAGCGCAAAAAGAATTACAGATGAAAACGCACCTGTACTATTCTCAGAACCCAGTTCACCATTGCTGAATTACCCCAATAAAATCACTCTGGCTGATTTTAAGGGCTGGATACAGGAACGGGCGATTTATGTGCCTGTCAATGCTGACCCTCATTATCATAGCCCTTTATCTATGAACGACCCAAATGAGGCTTTATTGACCAATACCTTGATCTATGCCAGATATGGAAAAGGGGCCTATATGTATACAGGCCTGGTTTTCTTCAGGCAGTTACCTGCTGGCGTAACAGGTGCAATCAGGTTATTTGTAAATATGCTGAATGCAGGCAAAAATAAAATCTAATGGCTGCCGATACCCCTAAACCCATAAATACGACCTCATCAATAGAATCCTCATTGGCACTTAACCAGGCAGAGAAGTCAGAAGAAAATGAGTTTAAGCCAGCATACTGGAAACGTTGGTATTTCTGGCTGGCAGTTTTTCTGGTATTGCAAATCTTATTTTTTTCTTTTTTTACCTACTATTTTAAATGACCTATACCGATTGGCTTGTACTCTGTTTTACCTTACTCGGCATCGTACTATACGGCATTTACAAAAGCCGTAAAAATACGGGTATTGACAGTTATTTTCTTGCTGGCAGATCTTTACCCTGGTATCAGGTCGGACTTTCAGTTATGGCCACCCAGGCCAGTGCAATTACATTTATTGCCGGACCAGGTCAAGCCTATTCAGATGGGATGCGCTTTATACAGTTTTACCTGGGTTTACCGCTGGCTGTAATAATATTATGCACCTCTTTTATTCCAAACTTTCACAGGTTACGCGTAGTTACTGCCTATGAATATCTTGAAAAAAGATTTGATGCCAAATCAAGGGTATTAACTGTAGTACTTTTCTTGTTTCTACGGTCTTTATCAACAGCAATCAGTATTTATGCCCCTTCTATCATTCTTTCAACGCTACTGCACTTACCAACCGGCCTGACCACCTGTTTGATTGGGCTACTGGTAATTTCTTATACGGTTAGCGGGGGGGCGAAAGCAGTTTCATCAACCCAATTTATTCAGATGCTGGTCATTTTCTCAGGTATGGGCCTGGCCGGGTATGAAGTATTTCATCTATTACCAAAAGGTACAGGCTTTCTTGAGGCCATGCATGTATCAGGAACTCTAGGTAAACTGAACATTATTGATTTTCATTTTGACCTGCATAATCGCTATACAATCTGGTCAGGTTTGATTGGGGGCTTATTTTTACAGCTTTCTTATTTTGGAACTGACCAGTCACAGGTAGGAAGGTATCTCACAGGAAGTTCAATTGCAGAAAGCCGGCTGGGACTGATATTGAACGGTTTTGTCAAAATACCCATGCAATTTCTTATTTTATTATTAGGTACCCTTGTGTTCGTTTTTTACCAATGGCAGCAGCCCCCCGCTTATTTCAACCAGCATGAGCTGAATCTAATTGTAAATAGTAGGGATAAGGGTGCCTATAATGATCTTGAGAAAATGCGGCAGGTGCTCTTTGAAGCAAAGAAAGTTAATCTTGACAAGTATATTCTTTCTTTGAGAGTTGGTGAATCTTATGAAATAGCTCATAGAGCTGCAGATCTGCGTAGAGCCCAGGAATCATTTGATCAGAATAAAACATCTCTTCGTAAACTTATTTTAAAGAATCATCCAGATTCTGAGCTGGCAGATATTTCTGATACGAATTATATGTTTTTGAATTTTGTTCTTGCGTATTTGCCCCATGGTACCATTGGAATGATCATTGCAATTGTATTTCTAGCCTCTATGGGTTCAGTCGCCTCAGCCTGCAATTCTATGGCGAGTTGTTCAGTGGTAGATATTTATCAGCGGTGGATAGTTAAAGATGGTAGTGAATCTCATTATTTATGGGTTTCAAGAGGTTTCACTATTTTCTGGGGTCTTATATGCGTGGTATTTGCCCTTTACGCCGGGCGGTTTGGAAATTTGCTCGAAGCGGTCAATAGCCTCGGCTCTCTTTTCTATGGTACCATTCTAGGTATCTTTCTCGTTGCGTTTTATATCAGATCGATTCAGGGAAATGCTATATTTTATGCGGCTATTGCTTCTGAGACCCTGATTTTTATAGCTGCTCATTATAAATGGATGGAATATTTGTGGCTCAATGTTTTCGGTGCACTACTAGTTGTTTTATTGTCCTTTTTCTTTCAAAAAACTATCTTTAAGCAATCAATAAAATCATAAAACAGTACTTAATAATTCAGACACAATGAAAAAGAAAATGGTTAAAATGCTGCTATCGGCAGCTTTCTTGTTTTGCCTTACCAACGCAAATGCCCAAAAGTTTTCACCTGCACCAAAAAGTTCAGGTGATGTTGCTTACTTCCCAATGGATGTTCCTTTTAAAGGAACGGCACCCGTAATTCGGATTGACTATTTCAGACCATTAAAGAAAGGACGTGAAATTTTTGGGAAACTTGAAAAGTTTGGTGATGTCTGGAGAACAGGCGCCAATAATGAAACTCAGGTTCACTTTTTCAAAGATGTAAAAATTGGTGATACAGCCATTCCTGCCGGTACCTATTCTTTATTTATCATACCCACAGAAAAGACATGGACACTTATTGTTAATAAGCAGACAGACCGTTGGGGTGCCTATTCATATGATAAGACACTCGATCTTGTACGCCTGTCAGTGCCCGTTAAAAAAGCAGCAGAAGCAATCGAGGCATTCTCAATTACATTTACCCCAGCTACAGATGGTGCGAACCTGGTAATGGGATGGGATAATACGGTAGCAGAATTTCCTGTAAAATTTTAAGAAATAGTATCTGTAGGCTGACATCAGTGTCACCACGAGACATGAGCTATACTGGCATACAAAAGTTGGCCTTTAAAGCTGCTTATATTGCGCTAAGTGCATTTCTCTTTGAGAATAATTTTAGAGGCCTGGCTAAAACCAGGCTTTTTTTGTACCCCTGACTTGGCTATCTGGCAGGTACAAATTTTCGTAGAACAGGTTTCCCCCTGACATTATTATCCTGTAACCAGAGATCTGTCGGATCAATTTTCACGATATTATAGAAATAGATCGGACCATTGTAAATAGTTACCTGAACAGTGGTAGTGGTAATATAATCCCATGTTCCTGTAGTATTACCACCTGTAACACAACTTACGTCACTGGGCTCACAATTAATTCCGAACACCCCTGAGCGCAAAAAAGAAAATCGCCTGCGGGTTCCTGACTGATCACCACCACTGCTTGTATTATCTGTAATATCTTCCCAAGCCTGATTATTATTACTCAGCCGGTCATACCTGTTGTCTGGATTATTACGGACACATGAACCGTTGAAATATAGTGTGCACAAAAGTGCGAACAGGATTGAAATTTTAGTTTGCTGCAAAATTCAGGCTATGCCTTTTTTTAGGGTAAATCTTTTAATGAGTTTTTCAGCAAAAAACAGGAGCATTAAAACCTCTGCAATTAAGAATGATCTTGTCACGAATTTATTGCCCATCAAATGAATAATATCACCTGAGCCGGCACTGGCCAGACCGTTCGAAACCTGCTGAACCTGGTGCATTTGATTTCCTGAGCCCAAAAAAACAACAAGGCCAATCAAAACCAGAATTATGGCCATAAACGCACCTACAATGCTTTTTATTATCCAGTTATCAGCTTGCTGCGTATTAATTTCAATTTTCCCAGTCTCAGCCGCGAAAGCCCCAAGAACATTCATAGTGAACCCAGCAGAAGGTTTCTCTGGCAGTAATTCATCAAGTCTGATTTTTAAGGCCCTGACCTCAGCTAAAAGCTGTCTGGCCTCAGTATTGGTACTCACCCAATATTCAACTTCAGCCTTCTGGGCTTCTGTAAGAAAGCCATCAACATAATCCCAGATTCTATTCTCATCCTGCTGTTTCATACTGCTATACTTTCATTGTTCATAATTGATTCTAAACAAAGCCTCAGTCTGGGCCTTGCTCTGTGCAATCTAATTTTGACGGTATTTGTTTCCAGGCCCATAATTGCAGCTATTTCATCCAGACTTTTTTCATCAATATAGAATAACTGTAAAACTACGGCATCTTCCGCTTTTAATTTGCTGAATGCCAGGGCAAGGTACTTTTTTTTAATTTTTTGATCCAGCAGATCTGCACTGTCAGGTTGGTAAGATGGTAACTGGTCTGAAAGCTTTGAATCTAACTCAATCGTTTCAGGGCTATATCTACGCAAGTAGTTTAGCGCCGTTGTGTATACTATACGGTAAAGCCAGGTAGAAAATTTTGCTTCCTGCCTGAATTGATCCAGTGCGCGAAATGCTTTCAGAAAACTATCCTGTGTAATCTCTTCGGCTTCCTCTCTGTTTTTTACAATTCTCAAAGCAATTGAAAAAGCATAGGCCTTATGGCGGTTAACCAAGGCTGCGTAGCCTGATTTTTCACCTCTAAGCGCTTTTTCTACAAGCTCTATATCAGATAATTGTTTAATCATTGTAGGTAAGACACCGGTTAGCTGACCTGGGTTACAACCTGCAATCAGTATTGAGTTAACTCACACTTATTTCGCAGACCTGGAAGTCAAAAATGCAATTACAGATTAAGATAGCTAAAAGATAAAATTATGCCTTTTAACAATTATATTAATAATAACACCAAATAAAATTAAGTCCTTACGTTTTGAATGAAAAATAAATTTGAGAATACAATAAAAAAAAAAAATTAATGTAACCTGCCTTCTCATTTTGCTGTCATACTGATAAATCTGGCAATAACTGCTGAAGATTTTAATAACACTTAAACGTATATAATCATGGTAGGTTTATTTATGCCACTATTAATAGAAGCAGGTCAAGATGTAACTGGCGAACTGGCCATTCTACTTCCAATCATTATATCACTTGGATTATTTCTGATGATCTTTGGTCTGAATTATTTGAAATCAAGAGAAAGAATGGCCTTGATCGAACGGGGTATAGAATTAAAAGATTCTGCATTGCGTGACCGAACATCGAGTGTACTAAGAACCAGCTTGCTTTTTATTGGGGTTGGTATTGGTTTAATCATTGCCTATTTCATTTCAGCAAATACGGAGGCAAACGGAGAGGCCATCTATTTTCCACTACTGTTTATATTTGGCGGTCTTGGATTACTTGTATCTTATATTATAGAGCGAAAGCGGGAAAAAATTATCCGTTAAACCCCTTTCTTATATAGCGTAAATCACCCGGATAAAACTTCGATTCTGGGTGATTTAACCCACTGATAATTTCTCAAACACTTCGAACTTAACCCACTCAAAATGAAGATTTCATTTCACCCCCGGGATATGAAAAATAAAAACTACGAAATAATTCGTATACAAAAGTCCTTCTTTTCCTCTATTGCCCCACTTGCATTATTTGTAGTGATACTGATTTTAGCACCTGATAAAGGCTGGTCCCAGACAGTAAATACCCAGCAAGAACAATCATTCACTGGTAAACCTACTGGTTCGCTAACCGGCAAAGTGGTTGATTCCCAGCATAAGCCCGTTGCATTTGTAACAGTCAATATTTACCATATGCCAGATTCAATCTTGTTAAAAGGTATTGCAACAGATACAGCTGGTGCATATCTTTTTAGTCAACTCGAACCTGGAAGGTATTATCTGCAGGGTAGTTTTATTGGATTCAAGAAATCTTCACGATTACCCGTTAGTTTGCTTGAAGGAGAGCAAAAAAAAGTTCCTGAACTAGTAATGATTCAGGCAGCGACCCAGCTTACTGAAGTTGGAGTCATTGCAAAAAGGCCATTTATTGAAAGGCAGGTTGATAAAACTGTACTGAATATTGAATCAGATGTAATTGCTAGTGGAGGAACAGCGCTAGAAGCATTAAAGCGTGCCCCAGGTATCACAGTTGATAAAGATGATAATATCCAGCTAAGGGGTAAAAGTGGGGTGATGGTAATGATAGATGATAAACTTACCTATATGTCTACAGCCCAGGTGACAAATATGCTTAAAAATATGCCTGCTACTGCCGTAAGCCAGATTGAAATAATTACCCAGCCCTCAGCCAGATATGATGCATCTGGCAATACTGGTATCATCAATATCAAAACCAAAAAGCTTAAAAAACTGGGACTGAACGGTGTAGTGACTGCTGGAGCTGGTTACGGGCATTATGCAAAATACAATGGCAGTATAAATCTTAACTATCAGACCGGAAAATTTAATTTCTTTACTAACTATGACTTTTCAAGAAATAAGAATTACAGTACCCTGCGACTCACGAGACAAATCAGGAGTAAGAAAGATTCTACTGACTTTGATCAATTTGGGCGTTTTGATAATGAGTATACAAATCATAATTATAAGGGAGGTTTTGATTATTCACTGACAAAAAATCATACAATCGGCGTACAGGTTAGTGGCTATTCAAATTATGGTAATACCCTATCGACAAGCAATTCTGTTATCAGTAATCCTCAGATAAGACCTAAAGTAATTGATTCAATTTTAGAAGCCAGTTCATTAAATCCTGGTACTTTCAGGAGCATTGACTATAATTTAAATTACCGGGGTAAAATTGATACCATTGGCACTTCTCTGGGAGGTGATTTAGATTATTCTACCTTCAACAATGAATCACATTCTACCCTGACCAATACGTTATTCAGCTCTGATAAAACACAGATTTTAAAAGGCCCATTCATTATTCAAAACAGGCAGCCTTCAGACATCAGCATTCGGGTCGGCAAAATTGATTTTAGTCATCCCTTCAACAAAACGCTAAAGCTTGAAACAGGAATAAAATACAGCGCCGTGACAACAAATAATACAGTTGCCTATGATTCAATCATTAATAACAAACCAATACCCACTAAAAATCAAAGCAATCAGTTTGTTTATACAGAAAAACTTGCTGCTTTTTATGCCAGTTTAAACAAGCAGTTTGGTAAAAATACAAGCATACAGCTAGGGCTAAGAATTGAGCATACTGCTTCAGAAGGCAATTCTGTTACACTGAATAAAAACGTAAAACGTAGTTATACAGACTTTTTTCCAAATGTTGCCATATCTGAAAAATTAGGTGACAATCATCAGCTTGGCCTATCCTACACACGCCGTATCGACAGACCATCTTATCAGGATTTGAATCCTTTTACTTTTTATATTGACCAGTATACCTACCAGGTTGGTAATCCTTATCTCAACCCACAGTATACCGATGCTTTTGAGATCAGCCATACCTATAAGTCAAGCACGATATTATCGGTCAATTACAGCCATACCCGCAATACGATGATTCAGAACGTGTTGCAGGATACGGCAACAAAAAGCACGCATCAAACTACCAGTAATATAAATGGCTCAAATAGCTTCGGTTTTACTTTCAGTACTCCTTTAGTTATTGCAAAGTGGTGGACAATCACCCCTAACCTGAATATAAATTACAACAGGTACCTGGCTTCAGGATCAAGCATTGGAGGCTTATTGAATGCTGGTAAGGTCGCATTTAACCTGAATGCAATGAGCACCATGATCCTGCCAAATGATTTCACGGTAGAATTCATGGGTAATTATAATTCGTCAGCCATTTATGGATACCTGCATGCTGATCCTCAGTATTCAATAAGCGGAGGGCTGCAAAAAAATCTTTTTAAAAAGAAGGCCTCACTGAAATTTAATGTGAACGATATCTTCTATACTGAAAAGTTTTCAGGCAGGCAGCCTAATATTAACCTGATTGTTTTAAACAGATGGGAAAGCCGCCGGGCATCGCTCACATTTACGTACCGCTTTGGCAGCAATGGCAGCAACAATCATAAAGATACTGGCTCAGCTGAAGAAAAAAACCGGGTTAAATCATCACACTAGTCTCATCGTTCATTTATTCATATTGTTGTTTAATCGAGCTCCTGTGGCAGAGAACCGCAGGAGTTTTTTTACCTGATAAGCGATCAGAACAAACTAAATTGAAATTTGTCAAATTGTTAGCCCGTAGTGTAATTCAATAAATGTAACAAAAGCACGCAAAAAAACGTAGAATAGCAAACCAGTGCTTGTTTTGCCCTGCTTTATAAACGGATGCAGATGAAAACGGTCATATGTTTACTAGTTTGTTTGTCAACAATAATTTCAGTTACAGCGAAGGAAAAGAAATCAATTAGTTGGTTTGAGCCAGGCTCAGGCAAGGCTGGTACTGAAGTTATCATTGGAGTAAAAGGGTTCGATGTCGAAGATAAATCTATCGGGGTATTCTTTGGTAATAAAGAAGCGCATCTACTGAAGAAAGCAAGTGATCATTTCGTTGTTATAGTTCCTGAAGACTGTGCAGATGGTCCTATTGTAATAAAAGACGCTGCAGGGCAAATTGCCTCTGAAACCGTATTTATTACAGGTAATAAAGCCAAAATTACCATCCCGATTCCAGTCATGGCCTTAACAAATAAGGCAAAATTAGCTATAGTGCCTGTAGAGCGTACTGTAGTAACTTTAAATCATAAAGAAACTATCAGACATCAAGGTTCATCAAAAGACAGTAATGAAATTACGCCACCGATAGCGCCTAGAAAAGTTATGCCCTTGTCAAAAAATAAAAAAGTGATAACTCCCAGTACGTCTGTCGTAGCATCAGCTACTAGAGATATAACACCTGCCCCAACAGGTAAAGAAAATTTGTCAAAACCAGAGCATACGGTAGATAATGGAAAGCTCCCCGTATCAAATACCTTAGAACGCCCGCTGATTTTAGAATTTGAGCCTAAAAATGGACCTGCGGGAACAGTCGTCAGAATTTCAGGTCTTAATTTTGGATTCGATAAAAACAATGTGTCTGTAAATCTTAAAGGCGGGCAATCACTCGTAGTCAATTCTGTTTATGATCAGATCATTGAAGTCACGATACCTGCAGGAAAGCATCAGTCTGGTAGCCTTATAGTGATTGTAAACGGCAAAAAATCAGTTTCTCGTGACAGTTTTAAAATTCCTTGAAATTTATACAAACATAAAATCGTTGATTTCCAAAAAAACCTGATAAAATCAATCACGAATTAATTGATCAGGCAGCCTGGAGAATAATTCGAAAAGTTGTACCCTTTCCTACTTCTGATTCTTTCACAAAAATATCGCCTTTATGATACCCGTCAATAATACGTCTGGTAAGTGAAAGTCCAAGACCCCAGCCTCTTTTTCTAGTGGTATAACCAGGTTGAAAAATTGTCTCCCATTTGAACTTTGGAATTCCTGTTCCGGTATCACGAATATCAATCGTAACCTTGTTTTTTTGTGTGGCGATCAGTATGTCTATGTTTCCTTCAGAGCGCATAGCATTAATGGCATTTTTACAAATATTCTCGATAACCCATTCAAATAAAGGCACACTTAGCAAGGCGTTTACATGGTCTCCTTCAATTTTAAAATTGATTTTTTTAGATACCCTAACCTTAAAATAAAGAATATAAGCTTCTATCACATCTAAAACGTCATGTTTTTCAAGTACTGGTGTAGATCCGATTTTAGAGAACCTGTCTGTGATCATTTGCAATCGGTGAATATCATTCTCCATTTCAGCCAGTACCGGCTCATCAGTGTATTTATCATGAAGGTGATCCATCCAGGCATAAAGCGCTGAAATCGGTGTTCCTAACTGATGTGCTGTTTCTTTGGCCATACCTACCCATACCTGGTTTTGCTGGGTACGTCTTGAACGGTTAAAAGCAAAATATGATACCAGTAAGAACACACATATCACACTGAGCTGAATATAGGGGAAGTATTTTAGTTCAGTCAGGAGAGCTGATTCTTTATAAAAAACATAATTTTTTTTCCCTTTTTCCAGATCTATTTCAAAAGGGCGGCCATGGGCCTTCATCAGACTCAATTGCTCTTTAAAATAGTCAGGATCAAAATATTTATTTTTTTCACTCGAATTAAAGGTCTTTGTTGAATCAAGGCCCTTTGTACCAAGTATCATCCCGTCCTGATCTAAAAGAATGGCAGGCACAGAGGTGTGCTCGCGTAGTACATCACCTAGAAAGATCAAAAAGTCACTGTTTGTTGTTTTAAATTCTTGCTGCAATGATTCTGCCCAGAGTTTTGCTGTTTTCTCTTCCTCCATTTTTATTTTTTTCACCATATAGTCGGTGTAAAAAACGGAGAGGGTGCCGATCAATCCTGCAAATAAGAGCAGTATAATCTTCCACTGTGTTTGATAATAAAGTGATTGTAGTGGCTTTCGCATGCTATTTAATCAAACCTAACCAATTAAAAATTATATCACCTTGTTCATTCGGGCTATATTTACGGTTTTAATATAAAGCTATTATGAATACAGCAGATCGCAGGGTCAGGGTTCGTTTTGCTCCCAGTCCAACTGGCCCGCTACATATCGGTGGGCTAAGAACCGCCCTCTATAATTATCTTTTCGCCAAGCAGCATGGCGGAGATTTTCTTTTACGTATTGAAGATACAGACCAGGCGCGTTTTGTTCCCGGTGCTGAAGAATATATAGTTGAAGCATTAAAATGGTGTGGCATAGCACCTGATGAAGGAATTTCTGCAGGTGGGCCGTTTGCCCCCTACCGACAGTCAGAACGTAAAAATAGCTATAAAGAGTATGCGCTGCGCCTGATAGAAAGCGGATATGCCTATTATGCCTTTGATACCACAGAAGAGCTTGACCAGATGCGTGAGAAAATGAAGGCTGCAGGCATAGTATCACCTCAATATAATATCATCTCACGGGAGAGCATGGTCAATTCACTGACCCTGCCAGATGATGAAGTTCAGCGTCGACTGACTGCCGGAGAGGTTTATGTGATCAGGATCAAAATACCCCGAAAAGAAGAAATCAAAGTAGTAGACCTGATTCGAGGTAACGTACTGGTTCACAGCACTACAATTGATGATAAGGTCTTGTTTAAAAGCGATGGTATGCCAACATATCATCTGGCAAATGTTGTTGATGATTACCTGATGAATATCAGTCACGTGATCAGGGGTGAAGAATGGCTGCCATCAGCGCCGCTGCACGTGCTATTATATCGTTACCTGGGTTGGGAAGATAAGATGCCAGCATTTGCCCATCTTCCACTTTTACTTAAACCAGAAGGGAACGGGAAACTTAGCAAGCGTGATGGAGACAGGTTAGGTTTTCCTGTATTCCCGCTTGAATGGAAAGATCCCTTAACTGGCGAAATTAGTTCAGGTTACCGTGAACGTGGTTATTATCCTGAAGCTGTTGTAAATATGCTGGCTTTATTGGGCTGGAACTCTGGCACCACTCAGGAAATTTTCAGTATCGATGAATTGATCAAGTTGTTTAGTATTGAAAGAATCAGTAAATCTGGAGCAAAGTTTGACTTTAACAAGGCGCAATGGATCAATCAGCAATACCTGAGAAGTAGAACAGATGAAGAACTTGCCACAGAATTTAATGTAATTCTTAAACAAAAAGGGATTTCTGCAAATGATGACTTTATTAAAAAAAGTTGTAATCTTATCAAAGAAAAGGCCCATCTGATAAGTGAATTCTGGGATAATGGATTTTTCTTATTTATAGCGCCAACTACATATGATGATGAAGTGATACGCAAAAAATGGAAAGACAAGGCTCCTGTTTTTATATCTAATCTTTCAAAGGCTTACAGTAATGCTTTTGTAGTCACTGCTGAAGAGTTCGAATCACTCTTTCAGTCAACGGCAGTTTCACTTGAAATAAATCCAGGACAGATGATGCAATTATTTCGTGTTTGCCTCACCGGATTGGCAACAGGCCCAGCTCTTTTCGAGATGGCCGGCTTGCTGGGAGCCTCAGAAGTAGCAGGACGATTAAATAAAGCAATTCAAATTTTACAGAAAGTATGAAGCAGGATAGGCCAGTCAGGGTATTAGTTGCAAAATGTGGCCTTGATGGCCATGACCGTGGGGCAAAAATTATTGCATCATCTCTGCGCGACGCAGGTATGGAAGTGATTTATACTGGTTTGCGACAAACCCCTGAAATGATTGTCAATGCTGCCCTTCAGGAAGATGTTGATGCTATAGGCATCAGCATCTTGTCAGGCGCTCATATGACAGTCTTTGGACGAATTCTTGAACTGATGAAAGCAAAAAACATGGATGATGTCTTACTCACGGGTGGGGGTATTATTCCTGACGATGATATGCAGGAATTGAGTGCGCTTGGAGTAGGTAAATTATTTGCCCCAGGCACCAATACTGCAGATATTGCCAATTATATTAAAAGTTGGGTAGCTGAAAAAAGACCATTCTAAGTATCATGCAGGAATATACAAATTTGCTTTTGAGCCTCGATTCTGGTGTGCTCACACTACTTATTAATAGACCTGCGAAATTAAATGCCCTTAATAAGCAAACTGTAGCTGATCTGGGAACCTGTCTGATTGAGGCTATTGCCGATGTCTCGGTACGTTCAATATTAATAAGCGGCGCGGGTGACAAGGCATTTGTTGCAGGTGCAGATATCGCTGAATTTGCAGGGCTAACCCCTGCTCAAGGAGAAGAACTTGCCAGACTTGGGCATCAATCTGTTTTCAATGTTATTGAAAACTCACCAAAACCTATACTTGCTGCTATAAATGGATTTGCTCTTGGTGGTGGTCTTGAACTTGCTTTGGCTTGTCATCTAAGAATTGCCTCTACAAAAGCAAAGCTAGGGCTGCCTGAATTATCCCTGGGCCTGATACCTGGTTATGGGGGTACTCAACGCCTCAGCAAATTAATAGGAAAGTCAAAAGCAATGGAGTTTATACTACTCGGCACCCAAATTACGCCTGAACAGGCACTGTCTACGGGGCTTGTAAATGAAGTTGTCGCTCCAGATGAGTTGATTCCTTATTCAAGAAATTTGCTTGAAAAGATCAGTAAAAAATCACCGCTGTCAATTGCAGCGGCAATTCGGGCCATCAATGCTTCTGATAATGAGCTGAAAGGTCAAGATCAAGCGAATAGTCTGCCTTTACCACTTGGTCATGGGTATGAAATTGAAATTAAAGAGTTTTCAACCCTTTTTGGTAGCAGTGATTTCACTGAGGGGGTAGCTGCATTTCTTGAAAAAAGAGAAGCTCGATTTACAGGAAAATAAAAACTGATTATATTCAGGGTGGCGCTTTAGCCGGCAACCCTGACCCGATTCGATATTGATTCAATAGAAATTCATCCCACTACGAGAAAATTCTAATTTCTTTAGATTTTATTGCTTATCTGAATTTCTGGATTGTGCTTTGCTGTTTAGTACGCGAATTATGGAAGCTGAAAAGATTGTGATCATTGATGATGAATTGGATATTCTCCAACTTTTAAAGTTTTCTCTCCGAAAATTTAATTGCCAGGTTTTCTGTTACCAAACCCTTAATGAGGGTCTGATCGGTATACCTGAAGTAAAGCCAGTATTAGTTTTTCTTGATATAAATCTACCTGATGGCAATGGTCTGGATGCAATAGCACAAATTAAAAAAAACAATCCAGGAGTAAAATTGATCATGATAAGCGCATATGACAGTAAAATTGAAAGAACAACAGCATTTTCAAACGGCGCTGACGATTTCATTTCCAAACCTTTTAACTCATACCTGATTATAAGCAAATTAAGAGGAATGGGGTCTGATACTAACCAACTTCCCGTTTTTGATTGAGTTATAGTAAAACGTGCAATTTTTTACTCAAAGTTTTTAACTTTGAAGAAGATATGTTATTTATTGCCGTAAAAAATAAATCTACCCTTAAATTTTCGCGGGTAACCTTAATTTTCTGTTCACTTATTTTGTGAACGGGAAATTTCTTGGCTACTTGATTATGTAAAATAAATTGAACTGCTTATATTTTTAAAAAATTAAACTGATAAATAAAACCAGTCTGATCACTAACAAATATTCAGTTTCACAACGTATATAAAAATAGATTTTCCCCATGAAAAAAATCCTGATCGTTGACGATGAAGTAAATATTGGGTTATTACTGTCAAAGTTTCTGAATAAACATGGATATGAAGTAAGTACTGCTGCAACTGGCGCAAAGGCTATTGAAATACTGAAAAATGAGATTCATAACCTTGTTTTATGTGATTTCCGATTAGAAGATGCAGATGGTAAAGAAATGCTTCAACGCATTAAAAACATCAATTCTTCAACAATTGTAATTATCATAACTGGGTATTCAGACGTCAAGATGGCCGTTGATCTAATTAAAGGTGGAGCATATGACTATATCACAAAGCCACTTTATCCGGATGAAATTTTGAATACCATTAATAAAGCCTTTGAACATGCCGAGGTAATTTCTATCAGTGACGGATTTTCTCCAAAGCCCAAACTCGGAAAGGGTGGTAAAATGTACAAAGAAGAAGAAGGCTTTATTCGTGGCGATAGTTCTATCGCAAAGGAGCTTTACAGGCAGATCGATCTGGTTGCCCCCACTAATTACAGTATTATTTTATTTGGCGAAAGCGGTACGGGGAAAGAATCTGTAGCACATAAAATACATGCCCAGAGTATGCGTAAAGACCAGCCATTTGTGGCAATGGATTGTGGGTCTCTTTCAAAAGAACTTGCCAGCTCAGAATTGTTCGGTCATGAGAAAGGATCATTTACAGGTGCGTTTCAAACAAAAATAGGGCATTTTGAGATGGCAAATGGAGGTACACTGTTTCTTGACGAAGTTGCCAATTTATCATATGATATACAGGTTTCTCTTCTCAGGGTTGTACAGGAGCGAAAGGTAAAGCGAATTGGCTCAACTAAAGAAATTGATCTGGATGTACGGCTTATTGTTGCTTCAAATGAGAATTTATGGGAAGCCGTTCAAAAAGGCAGATTCAGAGAAGACCTTTACCACCGTTTCAATGAATTCAGTATAAATATTCCTGCCCTGAGAAACCGAGGCAAAGACATACTTGCTTTTGCAGACTATTTTCTACAACTCTCTGCCCAGGAGTTAAACAAAGAGCTCGAAAGTTTTAGTGAAGAAGTCATCAATTGCTTCCTGGAGTATCCATGGCCGGGTAACGTTAGAGAACTTAAAAACGTGATTAGAAGAGCCTCCCTGTTAACTGAAAGTCATAAGATTGTAGAAGCGAAATCGTTACCCCTTGAAATCACAGAGATGTCAAATATGTTCTCTCTAGCCCGAGAACCGGCACTCATTCGTGAAGAAGAGAATGGGGCTCTGAAGACAAATCTTAAAAATGCAGCCCTTGAGGCAGAATATGAAACAATCCTTCAGGTACTTAAACAGGTAAATTTCAATAAAACTAAGGCTGCTAAAATTCTTAATATAGACCGCAAAACACTTTACAATAAAATGAAGGCAATAAACTCTGATTTAATATAGTTTATTAGCGGATGACGGCTAAAATTATACGCTTCAGAAACAAGTACAATATTCCTGGTCAATTTATCTGGCTGACGTTTCTGATATGTATTTCCCCCAGCATATTAAACTGGTTGGGGTTTGAATTTGGAGCAAATCAACACAGTATAAATTTTCAGGTACTTGACCATTTGCCTTTAAATTTACAACAACTTGAGGTTCAGCAATTCCAGAATGGCAGGTTTATACATATCATACTTGTTTGCCTTTCTGTACCAATTGCTTTTGTAACTGCAATTCTGGCATTTATCGATTACAGTATAAAAAAAGATATCACAACGCCGATTGTGGGTGTCGCCTTATTTTGTGCTGGATGTCTTGATATGTTTCATATTCTGGCTGCTACAAATCTGATCACGCTGCAGGGCGACCAGCTTATCATTTCTCAGTTTACCTGGACCATCAGCCGAACATTTCACTCAATTATTCTGATTCTGGGTACGGGTATTTTTCTGCTGAAATCTGACACTGATACCGATAACTCTGTTCAAAAAGATGATAATCTTGTTTATTATATCAGTGCCATTTTTTTTCTGCTGACATTCCTGACCATCAATATCTTACTCTCCCTTAAAACAGTTCCAGACCTGTATTATCCAGGCAACTTTATACAGCGCCCACTTGATGTGATACCAATAGTCCTGTATATTCTCTCCTTGATTTTTATATTTCCAGCATTCTACCGAAAATACCCTTCGAAATTTTCACAAATGCTGATTTTAAGTCTGGTGCCTGCGATATTTACTCAAATACATATGAGTCTTTCGACCTATCCACTTTTTGATAATCATTTCAATATTGCACATTTCCTTCAAATTCTAACTTATCTTATTCCATTTACAGGCTTGTGTCTTAATTACCTACAAACACAGCAGAATGAACAACTGGTAATTCATACCCTTGATGAAGAAGTGCGTGAAAGACTTAATGCCGAAGCATTAATAAAAGGGGTTTTCAATAGTTCACAAAATGGAATCCTTGCTTTCCATGCCTTGCGTTCTCAGGGGTTAACTATTGATAACTTTTCCTTACTTACCTATAACCTCGTTTCACAGGATATTATAACAAATGATATTCAGCTTTATGAAGGAAAACTTCTTTCAGATATTTTCGGTAGTATCCTGCCTGCCGGGTATATTTCAAGTCTAGCCAGGGTGGTCGACAATCAGCCAGTGGCAGGCTGGGAGCAATATGCAACCGTGATTAAAAAATGGTTATATATTGCTGCGGTAAAATTTGGTGATGGTATTGTCATCACATTCAGTGATGTCACAAATAGAAAAACTGCTGAACAAGATCTGATCCTGTCAGAAAAAATGGCGCTTACAGGTAGGTTTGCCCGAACAATTGCTCACGAGATCAGGAATCCACTGACAAATATCACTTTATCAATGGGGCAATTAAAAAGTGAGATTGAGACAAAAGAAGATGATCTTGATTTGTATTTCGATATTGTTAAAAGGAACTGTGAGCGCATCAACCAGCTGATCACTGAACTTTTGAAATCAACAAAGCCCGAAGAATTAAATTTTGTACAATTTTCAATAAACAGCCTGTTAAATGAAACAATTGAACTTGCCGCTGACCGTATTAAACTAAAAGAAATTAACCTTCAAAAAGAGTTTACCCATACCTCAGCTTCAATACTTGTTGATCCAGGGAAAATGAAAATCGCTTTGTTAAATATCGTAATTAATGCAGTTGAAGCTATGCCCGCCCAGTGTGGGATTCTGACGATCAAAACAACAGAAAAAAACAACCGTTTTACTATCAGTATTTTGGATAATGGCATAGGAATCAGCTCAGAAAATATGGAAAGAATGTTTGAACCTTTTTATACCGGGAAGGCAAAAGGCACGGGCCTTGGTCTTACAAGCGCTCAAAATATAATCATTAACCATAAAGGAACTATAAAGGTAGAAAGTACTCCACTGATAGGAACAGAATTTATAATTTCATTTGAACTTTAATCTGAATCAATTTCTGGTACATTTTTTGCGCCTATGAGTTGAAATTTCAATTTTTAATAAATAAAAGGACTATGAAAAAAATTATGTTACCTATTTTAATGAGTGCCGCTTTATTTGCTCCACCTGCATTTGCTCAGGACAGCACAAAAGCAGCTATGCCTATGAAAACCGTTGACACCTCCAAAACAATGACTGTTTATGGTCCGGTTAAAACATTTGGTGGAGCAAGGCAATTTGCAGGTTTGTCTCTTGGGGTAAATGCAGGGGCTTTTTCACCTCAGTTCTTCATCGGAACAAATCAATTTTCCCATAATCAGGTAACTTTGGGTTATGCCGCATACCTGAAATACCAGTTTTCTCATGATCTTGGTATACGCGTTGATTACGTTGGCGGAACATTAAAAGCTAACAATGGCGCATCAAGCCAGAATTCAGCAGCTGCATTTCCTGCCAATGTGCCAAATGCTTCAACAAAACTTGCTTATGGTGTAAGTATTAAAGGAGAAGCAGACATTGCCTCTATTAATTTTTTAAAGAGAAGAAATGGTATAAGACTGTTTGTAACTGGTGGTTATGGTCTTGCACAGTTCACTCCTTCAAATTATGGCAAAAAAATTAAATCAGGTTATGTACCGGTTGGTGCAGGTATTAAATTCAGAGCCAGCGAAGGCCTTGCAATCAACTTAGGTTATGATGCATATTTCTTTGATGCTTCAAACTTAATGGGAGCACCTTATGCAACAGGAGACTCACGTCAGAGTAAAGCTTCAATGGGTTATCTAGGTTTGGAATATATCTTCGGTGCTGGTGCTAAGAAACAGGCACTTATCTGGAACAACCCAGTTGCAGGTATGTATGATGAGTTAAAAAATAATGATAGTCTTTCAAAAGAGATTACTAATGTCAAAACCCGTGTAACTGCAGTTGAAGGTGACGTTTCTAACCTGAAGAAAGATTCTGATGGTGATGGTGTTTCTGATGTATTTGATAAATGTCCAAATACACCTGCTGGAAATAAGGTTGATGGTTCTGGTTGTGACCTTCCAAAGGTTGCTCCTCCTGTTGCTCCAGTTGTAGAGAAAATTACAGAAGAAGAAGTAACAGTTGTACGTGAGGCCTTTAAGAATCTTGACTTCGCCACGAACAAAACTACGATCAAAGAGACTTCATATCCTTCACTTGACAAGCTTGCTGATATTCTGAATGCACATGCAAATTTAAGTCTTACATTAAAAGGTTATACCGATAATGTAGGTAAGGCTGCTGCAAACATGAAACTTTCACGAGGTCGTGCAGATGCTGTTAAGGATTATCTTGTACAAAAAGGGGTAGCTGATACCCGTATTTCTGCAAAAGGATTCGGACGTGCTCATCCTGTAGCTTCAAACAAAACGAAAGCTGGAAAAGCTAAAAACAGAAGAGTTGAATTCAATCTGTTTTAATTTTTTAAAAAAATGTATAAAGCCGCCCTGCAAGGGGCGGCTTTTTTTATTACAATTAATTTATTACCCCAATCTGAGAACGATTATCCAAGAACTTGGCGTAATTTTTGGTTATTTCGAGGTATCAGGTATATATCAAAACAACTAAATAGTAATATAAATCTTAAATCAAATCACGATGAATGACTCTGGAAAAACACTAGCTGGTATTTTATTAGGTCTTGTTGCAGGTGTTGCAATTGGTCTATTATTAGCCCCTGAAAAGGGTTCTGATCTCCGCGAAAAATTAAATGATTCTTTAAAAAGTGTTAGCGATGATGTCAAGAAGAAGGTTTCATCACAAATCGATACCCTAAATGAAAAAAAGAGCAAACTTAAGCAAGATGCTGAGCAGTTTCATGAAGATTTCGTAGCCTAAATCTACATTGCCGGTTGGGCTACCAGCCGGCATTTAACAATACCTCTCAATGGAAGAAAAAGCATTTAAGGATAAGAATCTTCTCGACAAGCTCAAAGAATATATTAATAACCGGATCGATATTATTCGTATAGATTTTATTGAAAAATCAAGCGAGATTATTTCAAAAATACTAACTGCGGTTATTATAAGTCTTTTTTCGCTTTTCATATTTATCTTTCTCAGCGTAGGCCTGGCTCTGTATTTAGGAAATCTGTTTAATGATACAGCCACTGGTTTTTTTATTGTCGCAGGAATTTATGCCCTTTTGGTCGTAATTCTGGCCATTGGCAGAAAATTCTTTTTCGAGACCCCACTGATTAACTTTCAGATTAAAAAACATTTCAGAAAATGATGTCCCGTATTAATAACCGTAAGGAGTTAAATATAGAACGTATAAGATTAGTTGCTTTAAAAAATGAGCATGAGTTACATTTTAAACTCGAGGCTGAATCAATTAAAAGAAAATTCTTACCCTATAAAAATCTTTTCTCAAGGGCAGATCGCTTGTTTTCTTCAGGTAAAGAAAGCTCATCATCTTTTTCAACAGCTATTCAACTTGGAATACCACTGATTATTGACAGGTTTTTTTTAGGAACTAGGGGGTTGATTTTAAAGAAGATTGCAATTTGGGCCTCAGAATTTGCTGCCACAAGGCTCTCTCAAGAAATACCATCAGACTTATTAAAAAAACTCAGTGGCCTCATACCCCTATTAAGTAAAATGCCCGTCATTAAAAAATTACTTAGAAAGCTCTAAAGCTATCATAAAACTACAAACTGGTTTGGGCCATAATGCTTATGATTTTTAGTCGGCTGTGAGGCAAAATCGACTGATAGGTCTAAATTTCAATTAACAATTTCTTCTTACCTGATCATAATTCTTAGACAGCTCTCAGGATCTATATTTATCATTGGTCAGAAAATCATGGTAGGCCAGTTTTAATCCTTCCTCGAGGGTTGTTGTAGAAACATAACCTGCTTCTTTTAGTTTTGACACGTCCATGAGTTTACGCGGTGTACCATCAGGCTTAGTAGAATCAAACACGACATTCCCCTCGTATCCGGTTACGCGGGCAACTAACAGGGCCAAATCTTTAATAGTGATCTCTATGCCAGTTCCTATATTAATAAACTCACGTTTGTCATAGGTGAGCATTAAATGTAAGCAGGCATCAGCAAGATCGTCTGCAAACATAAATTCACGCAAAGGCCTTCCACTGCCCCAAACTACGACAGCATCGAGCCTGGCAAGTTTGGCTTCATGAAACCTTCTGATCAGGGCAGGCATGACATGAGAATTGGTTGGATGATAATTATCATTATAGCCATATAGGTTTGTTGGCATAACTGAAATGAAATTACAGTTATACTGGTCACGAAATGCTTCACAGAGTTTGATTCCAGCAATTTTTGCTATCGCATATGGCTCATTTGTTTTTTCAAGCAGACCGGTCAATAAATAGGCCTCTTTTAAAGGTTGAGGTGCAAACTTTGGATATATACAGGAAGAACCAAGAAACATCAGTTTTTTCACGGCATTCTGGTATGATTGATAGATTACATTGTTTTGGATAGTAAGGTTTTCAAAAAGAAAATCTGCCCTAAAAGTGTCATTTGCTAAAATGCCCCCGACTTTTGCAGCAGCAAGAAATACGTATTCTGGCATCTCCTGCTTAAAAAAATCAGCTACTGCTGCCTGATTCCGGAGATCAAGTTCAGCCGAGCTACGCTTGACGATATTGTGAAACCCGGCTTTTTCCAAGGTTTTAACAAGTGCGGCACCTACCATACCCCGATGTCCGGCAACAAAAATCTTATTATGAAATTCCATTAATTTACGTACTGAACTAATTTCGGTTAAAAATAGTAAATAAACAATTTGCAGCCTAAAATCTGGTAGTCAAACCTATTTAATACTCTTTTTTTTCCTTTGTGTCTAATTGTGCACATTTACATTTTACTTATCATGAAAAGAAAACTAGAGCGATTCGCAGAGATTGAGACCTTCAAACATGTATTTGAAAAAGGCTGCCCCTTAAAAGGTGACTGGCATACAGATTTTTTTAAAAACGAAAATCCTCTTGTACTTGAATTAGGATGCGGTAGAGGCGAGTATACGATTGGTATGGCAAAGGTCTTTCCTGAAAAGAATTTCATCGGCATAGATATTAAGGGTGCCAGGTTATGGCGTGGAGCGAAAACAGTTCAGGAAGAGCAACTGGCAAATGTGGCATTTCTCAGAATTCAGATTGAATCCCTTACTCAATATTTCGATAAAGATGAGGTTAGCGAAATCTGGATAACCTTTCCTGATCCTCAGTCGGCGCAAAGGAGAACCAGAAAAAGACTGACCTCTATCCGTTTTCTAAAATACTACCGTGATATTGTCAGGCCAGGAGGCATGGTTCATTTAAAAACAGATGATGAGCCATTACATCAGTTTAGTCTTGAAGAGTTACCCCTGGTAGGGGCTCGTATATTGCAGAGTAGTAAAGATATCTATATTGACTTGACTGATAATGAATCAAGCCTTACAAAGATTCAAACTACGTATGAGAAAATATTTTTAAAAAAAGGAAAGAAAATAAATTACCTACAATTTGATTTTGATCCGAATTTTGAATTTCCAGTAGTAACAGTATTTGATACTGAAGAAAATGAGGAAGAAGTGGAGGAAGAGATTAAACAACAAGACATAAAATGATTTTCTAAAACCCGGTATATGTAAAGGCCTGTAGATGAATGAAAAAGGAATCAACGTTAAATTTCTATGACCGGGTTTATTGTATCACCCGGCTGATCCCCAGGGGTAGGGTAAGCTCTTACGGAGCAATTGCATGTTATCTTAGTATAGGTTCAGCATCAAGAATGGTTGGTTATGCGCTGACCTGTTCTCATAATGTTCTGCCCTTCGTGCCGGCTCACAGGGTTGTAAACCGTTCAGGTTTACTAACCGGGAAGATCCATTTTGGCACCCCTACGTTAATGCAACAATTGCTTGAAAATGAAGGAATCATTGTTGAAGATGACCAAGTTAAATATTTTTCAATATTACACTGGGATCCATCGGTTGAACTTGAATCTGATTATTTCTCAAACCTGGGTTAAAAGCGAAAAAAATAGGGCGAATCAGGTGTACATAGTAAACAGTTCAAACACATATGGGAAAAGCACAAACCCGTTGCACCTGGTGCACAAATGATGAAATTTACATTAATTACCATGATCTCGAATGGGGGCGGCCTATACATGAAGATAAGAGACTCTTCGAATTTCTCCTGCTTGAAGGGGCTCAGGCTGGATTAAACTGGCTGACAATTTTAAAAAAGAGAGAAGGCTACCGATCGGCATTTGCTGGTTTTGAAGCAGATAGGGTTGCCTGTTTTACTGAAGAAGACAAAATAAACATGCTTTCTAATCCTGGAATTATCAGAAACAGGATTAAAATAAATTCAGCCATTAATAACGCTGAATTATTTCTCAATATACAGCAGGAGTTTGGTAGCTTCAATGCCTATATCTGGGCATTTATGCCTGGAAACCAGGCAATAATAAACCAATGGGAAAACCAGGCTGATATACCTGCAAGCACTGAAATATCAGTTGCAATCAGTAAAGATTTAAGAAAGAGAGGGTTCACTTTTGTGGGGCCCGTTATCTGCTATGCATTCATGCAGGCAACAGGCATGGTTGATGATCATCTCTTGAGCTGTTTCCGTAAAGAGGGTGTCTAAGAACTTTAATTACTATTTTTGCCTATCAGCACTCAAGGATGACAGAATTCAAAAAATTATTTTTACTTGACGGTATGGCACTGGTATACCGCGCTCATTTTGCCTTTAGCAAAACGCCTCGTTTTACTTCAACCGGCTTAAATACCTCAGCTGTACTGGGCTTCGCAAATACGCTTCTTGAAATATTAAATAAAGAAAAGCCCAGCCATCTTGCAGTGGTATTTGATACCCCTGCACCTACTGAACGTCATATCGATTTTGAAGCTTATAAAGCTCATCGTCAGGAAATGCCTGAAGATTTAGCCATTGCCATACCCATAATAAAAAAACTGATTGAAGGTTTTCTAATTCCTGTCATTACCCTTGATGGATATGAAGCTGATGATATCATTGGTACACTGGCAAAGGCTGCTGAACTCAAGGGCTTTAAGGTTTTCTGTATGACTCCAGATAAGGACTTTGGGCAGTTGGTGTCTGAATATATCAAGATCTACAAACCTGCATTTATGGGTAAAAGCGCCGAAATTCTAGGCGTTGACGAGATTCTTGAAAAATGGGATATTGAACATATTGAACAGGTAATTGATATTTTAGGTCTTTGGGGTGATGCGGCTGATAATATACCTGGAATACCAGGCATAGGTGAAAAAACGGCAAAAAGCCTCATTAAACAATTTGGTTCAGTTGAAGGCGTCATTGCTGGAGCAGGCCTTTTAAAGGGGAAACAAAAAGAGAATATAGAAAACTTTGCAGCTCAGGGCATGCTTTCAAAAAAGCTGGCAACCATACTGCTGAATGTTCCGGTTGAACTCGATGAAGAGGCTTTACGAATTAAAGCACCTGATGAATCAGTTTTAAAACCTTTACTGGTTGAACTTGAGTTTAAAACGCTGGGCCGCCGTATTTTTGGAGCAGAGAATAGTGCTACTGGGGGTGGTCTAACTGCACATAAAGAACCTGCAATAAAAGCCCCGACAACAGGATCTGTTGCATCAGGTGTATTTAACCAGCATTCCGTTCAACAGGATCTTTTTAGCCAGCAGGAATATGCTATATCTTTTCATCCCGAGCTTGACCCTGACTCAGCCCTGCCTCCGGAAATCAGTATTGAACCTGATCTTTTAAAACGAATCAGCGATACCCCGCACGCCTATCACCTGATTGATACTGCAGCAAAAAGAGAAGATCTGATCTGGATACTTGGCAAGAATAAGTGGGTGAGTTTTGATACTGAAACAACTTCTGTTGATGCCAATCAGGCTGAACTGGTTGGTATGTCATTTTCAGTAAAAGCCGGAGAAGCCTACTATATACCATTACCTGAAAATGAAGCTGAGACCAAAGTAATCCTGGCTGAATTCAAGCCGATTCTTGAAAACCCTTTAATCTCTAAAACCGGGCAGAATATCAAGTACGATATCATCGTACTTAAGTGTTACGGGATTGAGTTAAGCGGAGAGCTTTTTGATACAATGCTTGCTCATTATATTATAGATCCTGACACGAGGCATAATATGGATTACCTGTCAGAAGCATACCTGAATTATTCACCGGTTTCAATTACAGAGCTGATCGGTAAAAAAGGAAAGAGCCAAGGCAATATGCGAGATGTCGATATAGAGAAGATTAAAGAATATGCCGCTGAAGATGCAGATGTGACCTTGCAATTAAGGAATACATTTATACCTGTACTGGCGAAAATCGGAGGCAGTAAACTGGCTGCTGAGATAGAAAATCCCCTGATTTATGTACTGGCAGAAATGGAACGTCAGGGCGTTCGCGTTGATAAACAGATATTGAATGATTTTTCTGTTGAACTACAAAAAGAAGTGGCCATACTTGAAAAGTCAATCTGTGAAAAGGCCGGCGAGGTTTTTAATATTGCATCGCCCAAGCAACTTGGAGAAATTCTATTCACTAAATTGAACCTTGACCCCAAAGCTAAAAAGACTAAAACAGGTCAGTATCAGACGGGTGAAGATATTTTGGCAGCTCTTGCCCATAAGCACGATATTGTCAATGATATTCTTGATTTCAGGTCACTTCAGAAGTTAAAATCTACCTATGTTGATGCGCTGCCAGAAATGATCAATCCCAAAACAGGTCGCATTCATACTTCCTATAATCAGGCGATAGCGGCCACAGGACGTCTTAGCTCTACAAACCCAAACCTTCAAAATATCCCGATCCGTACAGAACGCGGGCGGGAAGTTCGAAAAGCCTTTATTGCCCGTGATGATGATCATATCCTGATCTCTGCCGATTATTCACAGATAGAATTAAGAATAATTGCTGAAATCAGTAAAGACCCTAATATGATGGATGCATTTTTAAACAATATTGACATTCATACCGCCACCGCGGCCAAGGTTTATGGAGTTGCGATCGAAGAGGTTGATACCACAATGCGGCGCAATGCTAAATCGGTAAATTTTGGAATTATTTATGGACAGTCGGCTTATGGCCTTTCTCAGAATCTGGGTATTGCCCGAAAAGAGGCTGCTGAAATTATCAGTCAGTATTTTCTTCAATATCCGAATATTCAGAAGTACATGAGTGATACGATCTCATTTGCACGTGAGCACGGATATGTTGAAACGATGATGAAACGCCGGCGTTATCTGCGTGATATCAGCTCGGCCAATCAAACTATGCGTGGCTTTGCTGAACGTAATGCAATTAATGCTCCGATACAAGGATCTGCGGCAGATATGATTAAAATTGCCATGATAGGAATTCATCTTGAAATAAAGGCAAAAAAATTAAAAACCAGAATGACCATGCAAGTTCATGATGAACTGGTCTTTGATGCACCGCGAAATGAACTGGAAATTATGAAACCAATCATTGAACATTATATGCGAAATGCGATCACAACTGAAGTACCCATAGTTGTTGAGATTGGTTCTGGCGATAATTGGTTGGCAGCTCATTAAAAGAATTTGGGAGAGATAAAAAATCTTTCAATAGTACTCGTGACCTTTTACACCAATTTAATTGCCGTTTAGCAAGATTTAGAAAAAATATAAACTTTCTTATCTGGGAAATCTTTCCCGGGTAAGGTGGTCATTTCAATATGCTGACATTCTGATTGGTGGAATATTCAGCATCGCATACAGGTCATCAAGGTCATTGATACTACTATTAAACATATTGCTGAGAATAACAACAGTTGTTTCATGTCTGATATCTCGCACGAATATATTCTTGTAACCGTGCCACCAACCTGTATGATAAACAATTTTCTGACCCGGATCAACATCAAATATTCGCCAGCCATACCCATAATTGAAGTGCCCCTTCATTTCCTTGCTATAGCCCACGAATGCTTCCTGTAGAGTTGCCGGCTTTAACAAACGGTCAGTATATAACATCTGGTCCCAGATGAACATATCTCCAACTGTCGTATATACCCCTTTGTCACCAACCACTCCATCAAGCCAGTTTGGATAATCACCCCGTCTAAAACTACGCTCATAACCAATCAGATTAGTTGGTGCAAGCGTATCTGTAACTTTACTATAAATATGGGTATGTGTCATACCTATCTGATCAAATACATTCTCTTTCATATACAGAGAAAGACTTTTGCCACTAACCTTTTCTATTATCGCAGCCAGAACAGCATAATTAATATTATTGTACAGGAAATGTGTATCAGGTGCTGACCAGCGTCCAGGCTTATTTTTTGCCAGCATGGTCATAAGGTCCATATTACTCATAGCTTTATGCTTGTCTTTCCAAACCCCTTCTGAGTAATACTGGTAATTTGGTAATCCTGAACGGTGTGTCATCAGCATTCGTATACTGATCCCTGGATATGGAAAGTCAGGAAAAAAGTCAGTCACATTTTGCTCAAACTTTAACTTACCCTGGTCTTTCAGCATCATGGCAGCAAAAGAAGTAAACTGCTTTGAAATTGAGGCCAATTGAAAATGTGAATCTTTCAGGATCGGCAAACGCTTGGCATAATTTGCATAACCAAATACATTACGGTATACAATTTTACCCTTTTTAGCAATTAAAACTGCTCCGTTGAAATTCATGCGTGCATGAAGGCGCTGAAAATAAGCGTCTATATTTTTATCCCTTTCTGCCGGGTTATAGTTTGTGTCTATCTTAAAATCATGCTTGATCTTAACGGATTCAATTGCAGTTGTTGCAACCTGACTGTTTTTTTTCGAATGAGAACAGGAGACGAAGGAGAGCGTCCCTAAGATTAACAATACTAAATTTTTCACTGTACTTATTTTTGCTTTCTGAACGAATTTTTTTAGCGAATGTTCTGTTTTTATCAACTTAGGAAGAACTATTATCCTAAAACAGGTATTTCATTCAGGAGAATGATTAGAAAAAGCTAAAACTACAAAAATTGCTGGTCAACTTTTGGCAGACCGGTATTGAATTAATTTATTTACAGTTAAATTTTGTTCTGACTAATTTTCAAGAACAGATTGGGATGCATCTTTTGTTTCAAGATTACTTTCTCCCATCAGGAATATATCTACCTCTCTTGCGGCTTCTCTTCCTTCTGAAATAGCCCAGACTACCAGTGACTGGCCCCGGCGCATATCTCCAGCTGAAAAGACTTTAGTAATACTGGTCTGATAACCGTTGGTTTTTACATTTCCGCGCTCATCCAAAGCAATTTCAAGCTCGGCTAATTCTGCTGTATGTAATGGATGCATAAATCCTATTGCCAGCAGAGCAAGGTCACAGGGTAAGACACGCTCAGTTCCTTCAATTTCATTAAATGATGGCTTTGCTTCTTCATTTTTCCAGGTGATGTCTACCACCCTCAGGCCATTAACATGGCCCTTTTCGTCAGCTGTAAATTCTTTTGTCAGTATTGCCCAATTTCTGTCACAACCTTCTTCATGAGAAGAAGAAGTTCGTAAAATCATTGGCCAGAGTGGCCATGGATTTTTACCATCGCGGTTTACAGGTGGCTTTAATAATAATTCAATCTGAGTAACAGTTAGCGCATTATGTCTGTTAGAAGTACCTACACAATCTGAACCGGTATCACCCCCTCCAATTACAACCACATTCTTTGCCGTTGCCATAATTTCATGTTCAAAACCAGCATCTCCCCGAACCCTGCGGTTATTCTGTTCTAAAAATTCTATGGCAAAATGTATGCCCTTAAACTCACGCCCGGGTATTGGCAGATCCCGTGGTATGGTGGCACCCCCTGTAAGAACAACAGCATCAAAATCAGCAATAAGCTCTTTTGCTGATATGTTTTTTCCGACGTATGCATTATTAATAAAGGTTATTCCTTCAGCTTCCATCACTGACAGGCGACGGTCAATTACTTCTTTTTCGAGTTTAAAATCAGGTATCCCGTATCGAAGTAAACCACCAGGTTTATCAGCACGTTCGTAAACCGTAACCTGGTGTCCTGCTTTATTCAACTGGGCAGCTGCAGCGAGCCCTGCAGGACCAGAACCAACAATTGCAACCTTTTTACCTGTGCGTAAAGCCGGGGGCTGTGCCTTAACATATCCCTTTTCAAACGCCATTTCAATAATTGATTTCTCAATATGTTCAATAGCAACCGGAGGTTGAATCAGGCCAAGCACACAGGAAGCTTCACAAGGTGCAGGGCAGATTCTGCCAGTAAACTCAGGGAAATTGTTAGTAGATGATAGTATATCATAGGCTTCTTTCCAATCTTCCTTATATACAGCATCATTAAATTCTGGAATAATATTACCAAGCGGGCAACCATGGTGACAGAATGGAATACCGCAATCCATACATCTGGCAGCCTGGACTTTTGTTTTTTCAGCAGGATATTCCTGATAAATTTCTTTATAATCTGCCAGCCTTATTTTTGAATCTCTTGAAACTGGTAATTCCCTTTTATACTCTATAAACCCCGTAATTTTCCCCATTATTCTTAGCTGATAAAAGTTTTTTTCACTTCTTTCTTTTTTTGCACCTGTAGTGCTTTCTTGTATTCTTTCGGCATGACCTTCACAAAACTACCTGTTTGGATGTCCCAGGTCTGAATGATATATTTAGCCAGGCTACTACCCGTATACCTGATATGTTTTGAGAGCAGTTCAAGTACGAACTGTTGGTCAGTGGTATCAAGTGGCTCAAGGTCGACCATTTCCATATTGCAAACCAATGAGAAGGCCTTTGCTGTATCATAAACATAGGCAATACCACCACTCATACCAGCAGCAAAATTTCTTCCGGTTTTACCCAGAACAAGCACCCGGCCCCCAGTCATATATTCACATCCATGATCACCCAGGCCTTCAACTACAGCTGTAGCCCCTGAATTTCGCACACAAAACCGCTCACCAGCTATACCCCTGATAAAGACTTCACCTGATGTAGCCCCATAAAGCAATACATTGCCAGCTATGATATTCTCTTCGGCAATGAATGTTGATTCTTTATGTGGGAAAACGGCAATACGAGCTCCTGAAAGGCCTTTACCCAGATAGTCATTTGCTTCGCCTTCTAATTCAAGGCTGATGCCCGCTGCTGCAAAGGCTCCAAAACTCTGGCCAGCAGATCCTTTGAATTTGAGGTTGATCGTATCGCTCGGAAGGCCTTCTTTTTTATACTTTTTTGAGATTTCATAAGAGAGCATCGTGCCAACAGCCCGATCAGTATTAGTGATCTGAAAGGAGGCATTCATAGCAATCTTACTTTCAAGTGCTTTTTTTGCCTGTCTGATGATTTCCCTGTCTAATATGGTATCAAGTTTATGATCTTGTTGCTGAACTTTGAAAAGTGCAGCCTTCGTGGGATTTTCTTCTTTAAAAAGAACTTTTGATATATCAAGATTGGCAAATTTCCAATGACGTTGACGGGCTGAAGTTTTTAATACCTGGGCCTGACCCACCATTTCATTGACTGTACGAAACCCTAATTCAGACATTACTTCTCGCAGATCTTCGGCCAAAAAGGTAAAGAAGTTAATCACCTGCTCAGGGGTGCCCGTAAAATTCTTGCGTAACTCAGCATCCTGGGTAGCAATACCCACAGGGCAGGTATTCAGATGACATTTGCGCATCATAATACAGCCACTTGCTACAAGAGCCGCAGTTGCCACACCCCATTCTTCAGCCCCAAGCAATGTGGCAATGGCCAGATCGCGCCCAGTTCTTAGCTGACCATCGACCTGCACAGTTATACGGTCTCGCAATTTATTTTTCACCAAGGTCTGATGTGTTTCGGCAAGGCCCATTTCCCAGGGCAGACCCGCATGCTTGATTGAGCTGATAGGTGAAGCTCCTGTACCACCATCAAAACCAGAAATCAGTACCAGATCAGCCTTCGCTTTTGCTACTCCCGCAGCAATAGTACCCACACCAGCCTCAGAAACGAGTTTTACACTGACCCGGGCATCCCGGTTTGAATTCTTTAAATCAAAAATCAACTGCGCAAGGTCTTCAATTGAATAAATATCATGGTGCGGAGGGGGTGAAATCAACCCGACCCCGGGTGTTGAATACCTGACTCTTGCGATCCAGTTATCTACCTTGTCACCAGGAAGTTGACCTCCTTCACCTGGTTTGGCACCTTGAGCCATTTTTATTTGCAGTTCATCAGCATTAGCCAGGTAATAACTGGTAACACCAAACCTTGCTGAAGCTATCTGTTTTATAGCCGACCGCTCCCAGTCGCCATTACTTTTTTTCTCAAACCTGATTTCATCCTCACCACCTTCTCCACTATTACTTTTTGCACCCATACGATTCATTGCAATCGCCAGATTAGTATGTGCCTCATGAGAAATTGAGCCAAATGACATGGCTCCGCTAACAAATCTTTTTAAGATAGAATCAACTGGTTCAACCTCAGAAAGTGGTATCGGCTTTCTATCATAGGAGAAATCGATCAGGTTTCGAAGGGTAACCACTTTATCCTGCAGACGGTTCATTTTAGCAGTATATTTTTTAAACATCCTGTAATCTCCGCTCGCCGTTGAGTATTGCAGAAGATGTATGGATTCAGGGTTGAACATATGTTCTTCACCCCTTCTTCTCCACTGATACATCCCTCCGTCATTCATTTTTACAGGCTGACTCTCCAATTCAGGAAAGCCAGCTGTATGTTTTTTCAGGGTTTCACGACCAATTTCATCAAAGCCCATTCCCCCTATTCTTGAAACTGTACCGGTAAAGCATTTATTTACAACTTTCATGTTCAGACCTAGAATCTCAAAAGTCTGAGAGCCATGGTATGAGCTAAAGGTTGAAATACCCATCTTGGAGAAAACCTTCAAAAGACCAGCCGAGATAGCATGAATATAATTATCGATCAGCAAATCTTCATCGGTATTGAGTTTTTCACGGTTCAGATCATAAATACTCTGATATGCCAGATATGGATATAAGGCACTTGCTCCATATGCTATGTGAGCCGCGAAATGATGCACCTCACGCAAGTCACCGCTTTCTACAATCAGAGAGGTATTAATTCGAATCTTTTTCTTGACCAGATGATGGTGAACAGCACCTGTGATAAGCAATGATGGAATAGGGGCATTATCTTTATCAACTCCTTTATCAGAAAGAATGATAATATTGTTGCCATTCTCAACAGCCTCTTCAGCCTCAATACAAATGCGTTCAATGGCCCTTTCAAGCCCTCCCCTTTTATTTACAGCAGAGAACAAGGTATGTATGGTAATGATCTTAAAATCAGGATGTCTTATGAACCGTAACTTTGCGATATCGCTGTCAGTAAGTACAGGCTGTTTGATCTGAATCTGTTTACAGTGTTCTTCAGTACTTGTAAGAATTCCGCCATAACCTCCTAATATCGAAAAATTGGCCATAACCATTTTTTCACGAATTGGATCAATCGGAGGATTGGTAACCTGGGCAAAAAGCTGTTTGAAATAATTTGCCAGATTCTGAGGGTGCTCTGACAAAACAGCAAGTGGTACATCTGTTCCCATAGAACCGATAGGCTCTTTTGCTTCAAGCATCATTGGTTCTATGATCGTTTCAAGCTCTTCACGCGTTATACCAAATGAAATCTGCTGACGAAGTAATTCAGCTTTATCAGGGTGAACTGTGTTTTTATCTGAGCTTGATAAATCAGTAAACGTTATTTTATGTTTATTCAGCCACTGTCGGTACGGATGGCGATTGCAAATATCTTTCTTCAGATCTTCATCACTGATGATAACTCCCTTTTCGAGATCTGCAATAAACATCTTTCCAGGTTGAAGCCTGCCCCTTTTTACAACAATGGCAGGATCAATTTCAAGGGCCCCGGCCTCAGATGACATAATCAGTCGATCATCATTGGTAACAACATACCTTGACGGGCGCAGACCATTTCTATCAAGGGTTGCCCCCACAATGCGTCCATCTGTAAAACAAATAGAGGCCGGTCCATCCCATGGCTCCATCAGACAGTCATGATACTCGTAGAAAGCACGTTTATAGTCTTCCATCTGATCATTGCCCTGCCATGCTTCAGGTATTACCATCATCATGGTATGAGGAAGTGGCCTGCCCCCAAGAAAGAGTAATTCAATAACATTGTCAAGATTCGCAGAATCTGAATCTTCCGGATCACAAACCGGCAGAATCATCTCCAGTTCTTTTTTGGTAAAAAGGGTCGACTCTAAGAGCGTTTCCTTACTTTTCATCCAATTCAGGTTTCCCTTTATGGTGTTAATTTCACCATTATGAGCAAGATACCTGAAAGGCTGGGCAAGTTTCCAGCTTGGAAACGTGTTGGTAGAAAAACGGGAGTGAACCAGGGCCAGCCCTGATACAAGCTCTTCATTTGTTAAATCTGTATAATAGTCTCTTAATTGAAAAGTTGTTACCTGACCTTTATAAATAATAGTCTTGCAAGATAATGAACTAAAGTAAAAATCATTTTTGGCATTGGCTACTTTTTCAAGCAACTGGTGGGTGCAGTAATTTCTGAAAACGAACAGTTTGCGTTCAAGTTCATCTTGATCTGCCACTTTGAACTTGGGCCTCAGAAAAATCTGATTTACCAGGGGCTCACCTTCAATTGCTGTAGGGCCGATGCCCGAACTGTTAACGGGAACGATGCGGTAGCATAGTATTTCAAAATTTAATTTAGCCGCAACTTCAGCGATGACAAGTTTTGAAACATAATTTTTAACTTCTGCTTTTGGCAGATATAAAACACCAACCCCATACATACCGTTCTTAGGCAGGCTAACACCCATTGCTGCACATTCTTTATGAAAAAAGGCATCAGGAATCTGCAGTAAAATACCTGCACCATCACCGGTATTCTCTTCGCAACCGCAACCACCCCTATGCTCCATATTGCTGAGCATAGTCAGACCATCCTCGACGAGCTGATGCGTTTTTTTACCATTCAACAGGGCAATAAACCCAATTCCACAAGAATCTTTTTCAAAACCGCTTTGATATAGTCCTCCGCTCAACGACCCTTTTTCCTTTTTATTCCGCATTTTTAAACATAAGATGAGGCGTTTCCAGAAATTGGAAACGCGGCATGAAACAATTAATAACTGAGATTTACTGATGGGTCATCCTAAAGTTAAGAAAAATTGACTTATATGGCAAATAATTTTTAAAGCAAAACATAATTCTTACATAGCACTGAATTTAGATATATTATTTTGTTATAAATTTTAATGTGTAATCCCCGCCTTATTGCAATAAATTTGCAGAATAATACTGCATTATGTCTTACAGAATTGAACATGATACCATGGGTGAAGTGCAGGTTCCTGCAAATAGATACTGGGGAGCCCAAACCGAACGGTCGAGAAATAATTTCAGGATAGGCGTTGAAGGTAGTATGCCAAAGGGAATTATCGAGGGTTTTGCCTACCTGAAAAAAGCAGCCGCATTTGCTAATCATGAACTTGGTGTACTGAGTCTTGAAAAAAGAGATTTGATCGCTGCGGTTTGCGATGAAATTTTGACAGGTAGTCTTGACGCTGAATTTCCACTGGTAATCTGGCAGACAGGCTCAGGCACCCAGAGTAATATGAATATAAATGAAGTCATTTCTAACCGGGCGCATGTATTGCTGGGCAACAAACTTGGTCAGGGCCAGGTATTGGTGCATCCGAACGATGATGTAAATAAATCACAGTCTTCAAATGATACTTTTCCTACTGCGCTACATATTGCAGCTTATAAAGCATTAAATAAACACAGCCTGCCAGGTATTTCCCGCTTAAGAACAATCATAGATTCAAAATCTGTTGAATTTATGGGTGTTATCAAAATTGGCCGCACTCATTTAATGGATGCTACCCCGTTAACCCTCGGCCAGGAATTTTCAGGCTATGCTGCACAGCTGGGTTACTCAATTAAAGCAATTGAAAACACGCTCGATCATTTATCAGAATTGGCACTTGGTGGTACAGCTGTCGGCACCGGGATAAATACGCCCAGGGGATATGATAAACTGGTGGCTGCAAAAATTGCTGAGTTTACCGGCCTTCCATTTATTACAGCCCCTAATAAGTTTGAAGCCCTTGCCTCTCACGATGCCATTGTTGAAACTCATGGTGCTCTTAAACAGGCAGCTGTTTCATTAATGAAAATTGCCAATGACATTCGCATGCTGGCATCAGGCCCACGCAGTGGTATTGGTGAAATTCTGATTCCTGAAAATGAACCAGGTTCGTCGATCATGCCTGGCAAAGTAAACCCAACTCAGTGCGAGGCAATGACGATGGTTTGTGCACAGGTAATGGGCAACGATGTTGCAATCACAATTAGTGGTATGAGCGGTCATTATGAACTAAACGTATTCAAGCCTGTGATAGCTGCAAACTTCTTGCAATCGGCCATCTTGCTTGGTGATGCCTGCCATTCATTTTCAGAACATTGTGCTCAAGGCATAACCCCAAATTACCCGATATTAAAGAGAAATCTTGATAATTCACTCATGTTAGTGACGGCTTTAAATCCTCATATAGGGTATGAAAAAGCAGCAAAAATCGCCAAGATGGCGCATAAAGAAGGTTCATCATTGAAAGAGGCGGCATTGGCCCTTGGATTTTTAACAGCAGAAGAATTTGATCTTTGGGTGAGGCCAGAAGATATGATCGGAGAATTGAAAAATTGAAAAACATAAGCAATTCACTAATTGGGGCCCTGATTATAATAGCCCTTTTGTTTTCGTTTTGTGCATGCCACCGCAATTCACCGTATCAGGGTAGAGGACAGAGTTCTTTGCAGGGAACCTGGATCGAAGATAGTAACGCCTTAAAAACAATACCCGAAAAAACTGTTTTTACCCGGTATACTTTCAAGTTCACATGTGACTCTGTATATATTACCATGAATACCCATGCAGGCCAGGATTATTTTGCGACACCCTGTTATGCAGGTGGCAATTATACTGAATACGTTAAAGGTACCTATATCATTCAACATGATTCACTAGTTGTATCGGGTGTATTTACCCACCCAAATCATAAAATGAAAGTTGCCGGCTGCTACCGCTCAGGAAATATTCGTTTCTGGTATCAGATTAAGGAACAAACACCGGCAACTCTCAAACTTCGTAATACAGACGAACATGGTCCAATATTTCTCAATCGTACGCAAACGTGTACCTGTGAGCAAAAAAGAATTGGCGATTAAACACGTCATTCTATGCAATCAGAAGGGAAGTTCTTCATCTTCTGTTTCGGCTACCATGGTAAAAGAAGTCTGGTCAAAAAGCGGATCCCTGACGTCAAGCACCGGAGCTTCTTTCTTATCCATGAATTGAATCTGGTCGGCGATTATAAATACATTTTTTCGCTTAACTCCTGTTTCTTTATCAACCCATACACGTGTTTTCAGCCGGCCCTCTACCATGATTTTGTTTCCCTTTTTTAGAAAGCGCTCCGAGAAATCTGCAAGTTTTCTCCAGGCTACTATATCATGCCAGTCGGTAATTTCAACCTTCTCACCGTTTTTCTGAAAAAGTTCATTGGTGGCGATTGAAAAATCAGCCACTTTTACCTGTTGATCTGTACTTCTGATGCTGGGCTCATTACCTAGATGACCAACCAGAATAACCTTATTAAATGTTGACATATAATTTTTTTATTTAAATATAAAGAATAATAATTGGATTTCAAAGTTTTTTTAAAATAATTTTACTCGCTTATCGTATTTTCTTATCGTCGATTCCAACCTTACTTACAGAAGGTCAGCGCTGAGCTTTATACAAAAGACCTTCGGCTAATTTTTGTAATTTTACCAACTTACCAACACTGTCTGCAATTGAGCATTAACAAACCAAGCCTGCCACAAGGAACCAGAGATTACGGCCCTGAAGACACAGCATGCAGAAATTACATATTTAATATTCTGAAAAGTGTATTTCAGGAATTCGGGTTCATGCAACTGGAAACCCCAGCAATGGAACAGTTAAGTACCCTTACGGGTAAATACGGGGATGAGGGTGACCAGCTTATTTTCAAAATTCTTAATTCTGGTGATTTTCTTTCTAAAATACCCCGTGAAGAGTTTACTGAAATCAGCTCAAGACAACTACTACCAAAAATTTCTGAGCGTGCACTTCGATATGATCTCACCGTACCATTTGCCAGATATGTTGCCATGAATCATCATGCCATCAATTTCCCATTTAAGCGTTATCAGATACAGCCTGTATGGCGTGCCGACAGGCCTCAAAAGGGCAGATACCGTGAGTTTTACCAATGTGATGCAGATGTTATTGGCTCAGCCTCTTTAATCAATGAAGCAGAACTCATTGCAGTTTACGATAAAGCCCTTTATTTACTTGGAATTAAAAATGCCACGCTTAAATTAAACAACCGTAAAATACTGGTAGCAATCGCTGAATTTATAGGACGGCCCGATGATATGTCAGCCCTTGTGGTCGCTATTGACAAACTTGATAAAATTGGCGCCAACGGAGTAGATAAAGAGCTGGGCGAGCGGGGCTTCTCATCTGAAGAAATCAGAAAAGCCAATTTATTCTGGCAGATCAAAGGAACAGCCATAGAACAGCTGTCACAGTTAAGGGAGCTTTTCTCTACTTCTGAAACCGGATTAAGGGGCGTCAAGGAGCTTGAAACTGTAATTGAACTTCATGCCGCAGTGCCTGGTTTTGGATTGAAGCTTGCATTGAGTCTGAGCCTGGCAAGAGGCCTGAATTACTATACAGGTACCATTATGGAAGTCATAGCTGAAAATGCGAATGGTAGCATCGGTGGTGGCGGCCGGTATGATGACCTTACCGGAATATTCGGACTAAAAGGGCTAACTGGGGTTGGCATTTCTTTTGGTGCCGACCGCATCTATGATCTGATGAAAGAAATGAATCTATTTCCTGCCTCAAGCCGGCTTACTGTTATGGTAATGATAGGTAATTTTTATGCCCCGGCAGAAAATGCGCTGTACAAGCTGGCCCATTTCCTGAGAGCTCAAGGCATACCGACCGAACTCTATCCTGATCAGGTTAAACTACCCAAACAGCTCAAATATGCCCATCAAAAACATATACCCCTGGTCATACTTGTTGGTGAAGAAGAATATAGTAGTGGTAAATTCTTACTAAAAAACATGACTAGTGGGCAGCAAAAGCTGGTTGATGAACATGAGCTACTTGCTCAACTAATAAAAACACATGAATCCTAAGCAAATAACAGAAGACTGGAAAACACTTACTGCTGATCTTGCTATAAGATTCGATTCAGATGTGCCAGACCTGAATGTTGTACTTTTTCTTATCGGTGTTCAGGAACTCGGTAAGGGCAGACAAAAATTCAGTAAACGACAGAAAGAAGAATTGATGCATATCGCTGTTTGCCGCTTATTGAGCGAACTCGGCTATTATCAACTAGAAGGTCATGATGAAGAGGGATGGCCGATCTGGACATTACTCAAGAAGGTTGACAATTATAGCATCATGGAGCAGGAATACCTGCTTAAATCATTGGTTGTGCATTATTTCAAGGAAGAAGAACAATGAAGGTAATAACCTATAACGTAAACGGAATAAGGTCAGCCATCTCTAAAGATTTACTTGGCTGGCTTAAAAATGAATCTCCAGATGTGGTATGCCTGCAAGAAATAAAGGCCAGCCCCGATCAAATATCTGAGCTTGCCGAATTTGAAAAGCTGGGCTATCATACCTACTGGTTTCCTGCACAAAAAAAGGGATATTCAGGAGTTGCGATCTTGAGTAAAGAGATACCAAAACATATAGAATATGGTTCTGGTATTGCACATCATGACTTTGAAGGCAGAATGATCAGGGCTGACTTTGCTGATTTTTCAATTATGAGTCTGTACCTGCCATCAGGTTCGAGTGGTGATGAGCGTCAGGTTTTTAAATATAAATTTCTCGATGAATTCTTCGATTATATAACAGCGCTAAAGAAGGTTCATCCAAACCTGATAATTTCAGGTGATTATAATATCTGTCATCAGGCAATTGATATTCATAATCCCAAATCAAATGCAAACTCTTCAGGATTTTTACCTGAAGAGCGTGCCTGGCTTGACAAGTTTATGCAGGCTGGTTTCATCGATACCTTCAGGCATTTTAATACCGAGGCCGATCAGTATAGCTGGTGGACCTTCAGAGCTGGTGCCAGGGGTAAGAATCTTGGCTGGCGCATTGATTATCATCTGGCAACTGAATCGCTCAGAAATCACCTGAAAAGCAGCAGGATTTTGGCTGATGTTGTTCATTCAGATCATTGCCCCGTTGTGCTGGAGCTTGACTTTGACAGCCTTAAAAAGTGAATAACGCCGAAAATAATACTTGAAATAAATAATCGGTCTCAGACGTAACCCTGCCTTAATTCATCATCTACCAGACTCTGGATAATAATTTATACCCCAAGGAAAAATGCAGGTCTGAAGCGGGATATCAAATTTATCTATCTCAATCAACTCAGCAAGAGGCTCAAATAAACTGAGCCCTATAGTTCTTATATCTGGGCGGCAAGTAGCCAGAAAACGGTCATAAAACCCTCCCCCATAACCTAGTCTGTACCCGCGCCTATCGATACCCAGCAAGGGCACGAGACAAAGATCAATCTCAGATGGTGTAATCAGTTCACCTGAGACGGGCTCAGGAATACCCCATTTATTCAGTAAAATCGCTACGTCTGCCAAAAGTTCTATATGTGCCAGTTCAGTAAATGATCCCATAAACCTGGGTACAACAAGCCTGATATGGGAATTTTCCTCTTGTAACCACTTAACAATCAACCATGTATTAACTTCTCTTTTCTCCTGAATCGGCAGAAAAAGATGCATTGTATGAATTGCTGATAAATCAATACGTTTGAACTGCTCGAAAATTTTAAACGAAAAAAAAGCAAACTCTTTAGCATCCAGGTCTTGCCGGGCTTGTAGAATTTGCTTTCTGATCTGACTCTTCAACACGTACGATTAGTATCAGAGCCTAGCTCTGCTGGTTATCTTTTGATTGTATTCCACCTTGGGTAACTGACATCAGTTCTTTTAGTGTTCGTTCAAAACCTGCTGTAGAACCATCGAGAAAAATCGTATTTCCCTTTCCTAGCTCAGCAAAGTTTCTAATTCCCTCTGTCCACATGGAGAAAAGAATAAAGGATGCATCAAGATGTGCATTTTCCATTTCCCGTGCTGCTTCAGACATACCCTTTGCAACTTCCTGGCGAAAGAGTGCGACACCCATACCTCTTAGCTGCGCAGCCTGACGTTCAGCTTCAGCTGAGATTTTAATTGCATTACCTTCAGCTTCAGCCGCCTTGGTCTTGGTGATCAGTAAGGCCTGGCCTTCATTTTCAGCAGCCGCTTTCAGGTTATTTGAAGCAACCACCTGTGCCATGGATTTCATGATTGCTTCATCGAAGGTAATATCATTGAGCTGAAGATCCATCAGATGATAACCCCAGCTTTCAAGTTGAAGATCAATCTGATCTTTCACATGCAGTACAATCTCACCACGCAGGAGCAGGATCTCTGCCTGTTTTTTGGTGGCGACAAAACTTCTGATTGAGCCTTCGATCGTTCTGATCAGAGCCTGCATCATATTTCGCTCATCAATAAATTTATACGCTACATTGATAATGGTTTGTTCCTGTTGATCAAGAACTGAATAGAGCAGCATCGAGGTGAAATTAACATTCGCCTGGTCTATAGTAATAGCCTGAAATTGAAGCTCTACAGATCTGTTTTGAATTGATATCCTTTTATCAATGGTTTCAATAAATGGAACCAGAAAATTCAGGCCAGGTCGTAAAATACGCCGGTATTTTCCAAAAACTGTTACAACTGCAATAGTTCCCTGATTTACTGTTTTCACAAATGCGAATAGCAGTACAAGTAAAATGACTACAAAAGCAATGACGATATACATATCTGGTTATTTAAAATTCCAATATACATTAATAAACCAGGTAAATGGTCGGGGCCAGAACACTGTTTTCAGCCTGGGTCGAAGTTCAGTCATAAGCATATCTGCTATATTTCAGCTCTGATCAGGCATATCTCAAAAATACCAGGACTTCAAAACTAATTTCAGCAATTTTTATAGTCTTCAATTGACAAGCGATGTTCACAAAATGAATATTCAGCCAGATTATTTGAAGCTACAACAATTGTTCTTCCTCTTGCAAAATCTCTGACTAATTCCTGATACCATAACAGTCCTTGCTGATCAAGATTTGTCAGCGGTTCATCGAGAAGTACGATAGCCGTATCGGCCGAGCAGGCTAATAAAAGCTTAACCCGTTGTTTCATCCCTGAAGAAAATTGCTTGATTGGCCTGTTACCCGCCTTCTTTAGACCTGAACGATCAATCAGATACTCTTCAGAATATCCCCCGAAACTCCCTTTAAGACTTAAATTAAAGGCCAGCTGTTCCTGGAAGCTGAATTCTTCAAGCAGTTCTATATATGGGGCAGCAAGACTGATATATCGGTAAATTTGGGAAGAATCTATTTCTTTACCGTTTTTACGCAGACTTATTGTACCCTCACTAGGGCTTAAATAACCTGCCAGTAATTGAATCAGCGTAGATTTACCTGACCCATTAGGGCCAAGTATTGCAAGACTCGAATCTTCAATTAATTGCAGATCGAGGTTTCTAAAGATCCAGTTCCGGTTATATCTGCGGCCTGCCTTTAGTAATTCAAGTTCAGTCACAGTCTATTGAAGAAAGCCTTTCATAATACCACGGTTTGAATTACGGATGAAATTGATGATTTCATCACGCTCTTCAGTTGGTCTTACCTCAGCCTCTATGATATCAATAGCCTGGGTAATATTATACTTGCGCAAAAATATCGTTCGATAAATATCCTGAATTTCATTGATCTTTTCATCTGAGAACCCTCTGCGGCGCAGACCGACAGAATTAATACCTACATAAGAAAGGGGCTCACGACCCGCCTTGACATACGGGGGTACATCTTTACGTACCAATGACCCACCCGAGATCATAGCATGTGCCCCAATAGAAACAAACTGATTTACGGCAACTGTGCCAGCTATATAAACATGGTCATCGATGGTGATATGCCCTGCCAGCTGTACACTGTTTGCCAGAATAACGTTATTACCAACCACACAATCATGGGCTACGTGAACGTATGCCATCAGAAGACAGTTATTGCCAATGCGGGTCTCATTCTTGTCAAGTGCGGTACCCCTGTTCAGGGTGACACATTCACGAATGGTCGTATTATCACCGATTGTACAGGTGGTGTCTTCGCCTTTATACTTTAAATCCTGGGGATTTGCAGAAATTACAGCACCGGGAAAAATTTTGCAATTCTTTCCGATCCTTGCCCCTTCCATGATCGTAACATTCGATCCGATCCAGGTTCCTTCACCAATAACAACATTCTTGTAAATGGTTACGAAAGGCTCAATAACTACATTGTTAGCGATTTTAGCTTCTGGATGTATATATGCTAACGATTGAATCATAATTCTTTTTTCTTAACTATCTGCGCCATCATTTCAGATTCCATTACAACTCTTTCTCCTACAAATATTGTAGCCTTCATTTGTGCAATTCCACGCCTGATAGGGGCAATCAGTTCACACAAAAGCAATAAAGTATCACCAGGTACGACTGCCTGACGGAACCGGGTATTGTCAATTTTCATGAATAGGGTCAGGTAATTCTCCGGATCAGGCACAGTATTGAGTACGAGAATTCCACCAGTTTGTGCACAGGCCTCAACTTGCAAAACACCTGGAAATAAGGGGCTGCCAGGAAAATGACCCCTGAAAAACTCTTCATTCATGGTCACGTTTTTCAAGCCCAGTACATGCTTTGGCGAGAGTTCCAGAATTTTGTCAACCAATAAAAACGGAGCTCTATGCGGCAGAATGCGCTGAATTTCATTTATATCGTAGACAGGCTTTTGATTTGGCAGATAAAATGGAATCTGCTTTTTACTTCTCTCCTTCTTGATAAAAGATTTGATTTTACGGGCAAATGCAACATTGGCAGCATGCCCGGGTCTTGCCGCCATAATATGACCACGTAAGGGCATACCAACTAAAGCCAAATCTCCAATCACATCGAGCAGTTTATGACGGGCGGGTTCATTCTGATGTCTGAGCTGTATATTATTCAAAATTCCCTCACGGGCAACGGCAATTTTTTCCCGGTTGAAGAGCTTGGCAAGGTGTCTGAGTTCTTCTTCATCGACTTCCTTGTCAACGACAACAATTGCATTATTCAGATCGCCCCCCTTGATAAGATTGTTCTTGAGCAACATCTCAAGTTCATGTAAGAAGCAAAAAGTACGGGATGAAGAAATTTCTTTTTTGAAATCAGAAATGCTACTTATCGTAGCATGCTGTGTACCCAGTACCGGAGAATTATAATCAACCATGACTGTCAGCCTGTAATCATCAAGGGGCATTGCCACCATGTCAACTTTTCGATCTGATTCAGAATAATGAATATTATAAGGAATTGAAAAATACTCCCGGTCTATTTTCTGCTCTTCAAAACCGACTTTTTCAAGTGCTTCGACAAACATGATAGAACTACCATCCATGATTGGGGTTTCAGGGCCGTCAAGCTCGATTAAGACATTATCAAGCTCGAGACCTACGAGAGAGGCCATTACATGTTCAATGGTACTCACTGATGCTCCATTCTGCTCAATAGTTGTTCCACGTGATGTATCAGATACATTGTCAACATCAACATCAATCAGGGGGCTACCTGGCATATCGATCCGCTTAAACTTAAACCCATGATTCTCAGGAGCTGGCTTAAACGTCATACTTACTTTTTGTCCGGTATGTAAACCCGTACCAGATACTGTTACCGGTAATTTTATTGTCCTTTGCCTTACATTCATTTAATCACAGCATTTGGGGTAACCTGAAGGTTACTTTGTAAAAGTAGCAAATTTTATAAACTCAGCTATTTTCGCGGTGCCCTTTCAGTTCTTTTCCTTGATTAACAGTTCAAGCTCTCTGATTCTTTTCTCAAGAGCTGGTAAATTTTTATATACGACTTCTGACTTCAAACAGTCTTTAATTGGCATACTTGGTGAGCCCCGATGCTGCTTGCCTGGAATTTTAATTGATTTCATTATTCCAGACTGAGCACTTATCTGGGTGCCTGCAGCAATACTTAGATGGCCCACAAAACCAACCTGACCACCAACAAAACAATTTTCTCCCAGTTTAGTGCTGCCAGCGATACCTGCCTGGGCGGCTATGACTGTATGTGCTCCTATTTCGACATTATGCGCTATCTGAATCAGGTTATCAAGCTTAACACCTCTGCGAATAATAGTCGAGCCAACGGTAGCTCTGTCAATACAGGTATTAGAGCCGATCTCAACATCATCCTCGATGATTACATTACCGATCTGACTGATTTTAGTGAAACTTCCATCTGTTTGAGGTGCAAACCCAAACCCGTCACTGCCGATAACAACCCCTGAATGCAGGGTAACATTATTACCAATTACACTGTTATTATATACCTTGACCCCGGGAAATAGGATACAGTCTGTTCCAATTTTTACATTTTCTCCGATATAAACCTGTGGGTATATCTGAACACCAGCTGCTATTACAGTGCCTGCTGCCACATACGAAAAAGCTCCTGTGTAAACAGACTCATCAAGTTTGGCAGACTTATCAACAAATGCCAGGCTGTCAATGCCTGATTTTTTCAACGCCCTGGACGGATTGAATAGATTCAGTAATATAGTGAAGGCTGTATAGGCATTTTCTACATAGAGAAGGGCTGGCTTAATCTCGCTGCACAGTATTTGTGAATCATTCACGATAATCAGGGACGACCTTGTTGTATAGAGGAAAGATTCATATTTAGGATTTGCCAGAAACGAAATTGAACCTGATTCTGCTTCTTCTATTTTAGCAAGGCTTGTGAGTACTTCATTCGGATCGCCTACCAAACGGCCATTTAAAAGTTCAGCTATTTGTTTTGTGGTTAATTCCATTGGGCAAATTTAATTTAATCGTAAGTGCTTTTTAAAAAATGATTGGGGAAGCAGCATTTTAATGTGCTGATACTGACTGGCCTGCTGAAGGCATTTTGAATGTACATAAATAATACTTCTCAATGCTTCTTGTGGTTCCTGAAATGCTGAAATAATCAGAAAGTGTAGTGAAATCTTTTATTTCACCATTTTTTTGAAGTATTTCAAGTCTGTCGGATGTTAAATCATATACTATATTTGAGATAACCCCTGCAAATACAAAATAATGACTGAGCTCCGGGGGTACTGAAATCAGATCAGTCAGTAAGGTTGCCTGACCAGCATAAGATGATTCGGTAAAAGGTTGATTCTGAATTTGAACCTTATAAAGATTTCTATTAATTAATGCCTGGCTCAGGGTTGACAAAACAGGGTCGGTATGCCTGGCCCAGCATTTCACCGAGCACATTATATCGTGGTCATCAAGACGTGTAAAGGCTTCAAAAATTGACCTGTCACTTAAAAACCGGGCACCGGTTATATGACTCTGCAGAAAAATATTTAAGTCAGGCATACTTGGCAAAACAGTTCCATTTAAACTGAGCTCTTTGGCTCTGTTTAAAATTTTTATCAGCATGTTTTCAGCTGATAGTACGGTTTTATGAAAATATACCTGCCAGTACATTAATCTTCTGGCTATGAGAAATTTCTCAATGGAGTAAATTCCCTTTTCCTCAACAACCAGCCTGTCATCATAAACGTCAAGCATTTTGATGATGCGGTCAAAACCAATAACCCCTTCAATTACCCCTGTAAAAAAACTATCTCTGTTGAGGTAGTCCATACGGTCCATATCGAGTTGCCCTGAAATAAGCTGGTGAAAAAATGTACGGTGGTAGCGGTTCGTGAAAATCTCTATCGAGAGATCAAGCTTGCCCTGAAACTCTCTGCTTAATTCCTGCATCATGTACAGGGTAATGTTTTCATGATGGAAATCGGATACAAGCACATTTTCAAGGGTATGTGAAAATGGACCGTGCCCGATATCATGTAGTAATATTGCCGCCTGCACAGCTTCTGCCTCATCTTCAGAAATTAATACTCCCTTGGTTCTTAGCACATCAATTACCTGATAAACAAGATGCATGCTACCCAGAGCATGATGAAAACGGGTGTGCACGGCACCTGGGTAAACAAGCTGGGTAAGGCCAAGTTGCTTAATATTTCTTAACCTCTGTAACCAGGGATGAGAAATCAGATCATAAATAAAACTATTGGGCACGCCAATAAATCCGTATACAGGATCGTTTATTATTTTCTTCTTATTAATGGATTTTGTGTTCAATAGAAAATAATCAGGGTTGAAACATAGGTCATTGCGAAAATAATAAGCCAGGAGATACCTGACTGATGCGTTTTCGCAACAAACCATTTTTAATTAAGAATTGTTGCACATATTTAAGGAATTTTTTAGTTCATTTTTTCAGAAGCATATAATTTTAAAACTTCCGAAAATAAATTTTCTCCAATGCAGGAAACAAGCATTTTATGGGCCGATGATGAAATTGATCTGCTAAAACCTCATGTACTGTATCTCGAAGGAAAAGGATACTCGGTAAAAACTTTTACAAATGGTACTGATGCACTTGAGGCCATTAAAAAAGAGCATTTCGATTTAATTTTTCTTGACGAAAATATGCCAGGTCTTACCGGACTTGAAACATTGAACGAAATAAAAAACTACAATTCAGAGATACCAGTTGTTCTGATTACAAAAAGCGAAGAGGAGCATCTGATGGAAGATGCCATAGGTGCTAAAATTGATGACTATTTGATAAAGCCAGTACGCCCTCAGCAAATACTGCTTACAATCAAAAAGATCATAGATAATAAGCGTCTGATAAGTGAAAAAACAACTTCTGCCTATCAGCAGGAGTTTCGTAACCTGGCGATTACATTAAATGATAATCTGAATTTTTCTGAATGGGCCGACGTTTATAAAAAATTGATTTTCTGGGAACTTGAACTTGAGCAGCTTGAAGATGTGGGCATGCACGAAATTCTTACCCAGCAAAAAGCAGAGGCTAACACGCAATTCGGAAAATTTGTTGAGCGAAATTACATCGGCTGGACAAAAAATCCGGAAACTGCCCCTGTCGTTTCAAACAATATGTTCAGAAAAAAAATTCTTCCTGAACTGGTCGGTACTGAGCCTGTTTACTTTATACTTATCGACAACCTGCGTTATGACCAATGGAAAATTATTCATCCTGTGATCAATGAGTATTTCAGACTTGAGAAAGAAGACTGGTATTATAGTATTTTACCAACCGCAACACAGTATTCAAGAAATGCCATATTTTCAGGTCTAAGCCCACTGGAGATGGAAAAACGATTCCCAGGACAATGGCAGAATGATGAAGATGAAGGCGGAAAAAATTTACATGAGGAAGCCTTTCTTGCCGATCAGCTTCAACGTTTGCGAAAACCTATCAAGTTCAGTTATACAAAAATTGTTAATAATGATGCCGGTAAGGCCCTGGTTGAAAATGCTTCAAATTATGCCAATAACGTGCTTAATGTAATTGTTTACAATTTCGTAGATATGCTGTCACATGCGCGTACAGAAATGGAAATGATCAAAGAACTTGCAGGTGATGAGGCGGCTTATCGTTCATTAACGCTGTCCTGGTTTGAACATTCTCCTTTGCTTGATTTTATTAAAAAGATTGCTGCCAAGGGTGTTAAGATGATCATCAGTACAGACCATGGTACCATTAAGGTAAAAACTCCAAGCAAGGTTATCGGTGATAGAAATACCAATACCAATCTCAGGTACAAACAAGGAAAAAATCTGAATTATGAGGCCCGGGATGTGTTTGTTATTAAAAATCCATCTGACGCTAATTTGCCGAAGCTTCACATGAGCTCATCCTTTATATTCGCCAAACAAGATCAGTATTTTATCTACCCCAATAATTATAATCACTTTGTGCATTATTTCGACAGTACATTTCAGCATGGCGGTATTTCACTTGAAGAAATGATCATCCCTTTTTCCATTTATTCTGCCCGTTAGTCAGTTGACCAATATTAAGGTTCATTCATGGCAGTCAAATTCTGTCTTAGATCTTGCTGAAATAGCCGCATCTATTCTTTCTGTCCCAACAGGTTCCAATATCTACCTTTTGCAGGGTGAAATGGGTGCTGGAAAAACAACCCTTACTGGAGGAATGATAGCATTCTTGGGTTCAGAAAATCAGGTTCAGAGCCCTACATATGGGCTTGTTCATGAATATGAAACGAAAGGCGGGCCTGTTTATCATTTTGATTTTTACAGGATCAAGACCGATGAAGAGGCTATGGATATCGGGTTTGAAGAATATCTTGATAATGCAAACTACTGCTTTATAGAATGGTCAGAGAAAATAGTCCGGCTTTTACCAGAAATGTACAACACGATAAGCATACTTATTGAAGAAAATCAGTCGAGACGCATTACTCTAGCTACATATCAATCTGGAAAATCTGTATCTTAGAGAGAAAATTCGGGTTTTCAAATGATTGACTCTTCTAAATCAGGATTTTCTGAAATTGCAAGACAGGCAATGTTTCTTCCTCAGGAATCTCTTGTGGCTTTTTCACGAAAAAAGAACCACCTAACTATCGGGATTCCTAAAGAAATTTCTTACCAGGAAAAAAGAATAGCACTCACTCCGCTCTCGGTTGCGTTACTGGTCAATAACGGGCATGATGTTGTCATGGAAGCAGGTGCAGGATTAAATTCAAATTTCAGTGACCAGGATTATAGTGAGCAGGGCGCACAGATAGTCACTACCCCGGCAGAAGTATACTTATGTGATATTATTATTAAAGTAGCCCCGCCCATGGCTGAAGAAATTGAATTAATGAAATCTGGTCAAACCCTGATTTCAAGTATTCAATTGTCTAGCATGAAGGATATATACCTCAAGGCTCTTATCAGGAAAAAAGTTACTGCTATCGCTTTTGAATACCTGCGTGATGAAGAAGGTTCACTATCGGTTGTTCGGGCAATGAGCGAAATCGTTGGTGCTACCTCTATCCTGATAGCGGCTGAATACCTGAGTAATGCTTTTCAAGGTAAGGGTCTGATGCTTGGAGGGGTAACTGGTATTGCCCCAACAGAAATTGTCATTATTGGAGCTGGTACGGTGGGTGAATATGCTGCCAGGGCAGCCATAGGTTTAGGAGCACAGGTGAAAGTTTTTGATAACGCTGTTTACCGCCTTCGCCGTTTACAAGACAGCCTGGGGCAGAGAATATTTACTTCTGTTATACAGCCAATAGTGTTGACTAAAGCATTGAAGCGTTGTGATGTTGCCATAGGTGCCACCCGAGCATCGGCAGGAAGAAGCCCGTGCATTGTTACCGAAGAAATGGTTCAGGAAATGAAGGCTCATTCAGTAATTATTGATATCAGCATCGATCAGGGCGGTTGTTTCGAAACTTCAGAAATTACAAACCACGACAAACCCGTTTTTAGAAAATATGATATAACCCACTATTGTGTGCCCAATATCGCATCAAGGGTTTCACGTACAGCATCTTACGCCCTTACAAATATTTTTACCCCAATTTTGCTTGATATCGGCGAAGCCGGGGGTATAAGGAATATGCTTTGGGATAAAGTAGGTGTTCGTAGAGGTGTTTATATATATGGCGGTCACTTAACAAATCGATACATGGCTGAATTATTTAAAATTCAACATAAAGAACTTGACCTGTTAATGGCTGCAAGGGTATAATTTATGAGATAATACGCATTATTACAGGTCAAAGCGCCTGATAGTTTGCTTTTCCAACCTATATCAATCTGATAGCCAGACATTACTTTCATGATCTTATATGCTGATTCTTTAATTAATTAACAGACTTACATGTTAAAACACCTTATATACTGTCTGCTTGTCTGCAGCCTGTTAATTGGTTTTACCCGTCCCGGTTTTTCAAGAATCGACCACAGGTCTAAAACAGCCGTTTACAAAACCACTAATACTGATACTATTGCTTATCCTGCCGGTCTTAGAATTATTCATACCCTGAAAGAATACAATTCACAGGTAATACAAAAGCCTGACCATAAACTGGTTGAACTGGTGCAACTTATTCCCAGCCTAGCCCTTGATATACGTTACGCTGGAAATAATAATTTCATGCATACAGCTGTCTATTCCAGTGCAAGAGCATTTTTAGTGCTTGCAGCAGCTACAAAACTACAAGAAGTTGAAGAAGAGCTTAATCTTCAGGGTTTGGGTCTGATTATTTATGATGCCTACCGCCCTTATCAGGTTACCCTTAAAATTTTTGATCTGGTAAAGGATTCTGATTATGCTGCCAGTGGAAAGACAGGATCAAGACATAACAGAGGTTGCGCCGTTGACCTTGCACTAGTAAGAAAATCAGATGGTAAAATATTGGAAATGCCTACCCAATTTGACAGTTTTTCAAAAATTGCCCACAGCGACTACCTGCCCCTTAATGAGACTGCTCTTAAAAACAGGAATCTCCTTAAAAACATCCTGGAAAAACATGGTTTTACAGAACTCAAAACAGAATGGTGGCATTTTGATTTTACGAAATGGAAAGATTTCCCCTTACTTGATATTCGATTTGAAAATTTATAAACGATCTGTAAAAATAATGAATCCTGGTTATGCTTACTAAAAAGTCAAAATATGCCATCAAGGCCATGCTCTTTCTAGCAAAGGACGAAGCAAATAACCTGCATTTGATTTCTGAAATCTCGGAAAAAGAGAAGATACCGCATAAATTTCTAGAGGCAATTTTACTTGAACTGAAAAATAATGGTCTCCTGTTTAGCCTTAGGGGAAAAAATGGCGGTTATAAGTTGGCCAAACCGACAACTGAAATCTTTATTGGCAATATTATCAGAATGATCGATGGGCCCCTTGCGCCTATCCCCTGTGTGAGCAGACTTTATTATCAGAAATGTGAAGAATGCATAGATGAGAAAACTTGCGAAATAAGAGGGCTGATGAAAAGAGTTCGGGATTCAACAGTAGCCATTCTTGATGGTACGTCACTTAGTGAATTAAAAAGCGGAAATTTTGTTTTCACTGATTTTTTCTGAGCCAATCACGCAAACAACTACCCGAAAATAAGCAATGTAATTGAAAGCTGCCAAGCTGTACACTGGCTGCGATTTAGTTTTAAGGACTAAAAAACAATACCTTAAGGGTGATGTTTTCAATTGAGATTGCTTAAATTAGTGTATGCGATCATCTCTTTGGTCTATATATGTATAAAGCAGATTTGGTGGCAGCATTCAAAAACTGGTTCCATAAGATTTTCCTCTATAAAAAAAATCGCTTACTTTTTCCTGTTATAGCACTTACGGTATCTTTTCTTATCCTTGATGCAATTAGTTCATTTGCACAGGGTAATTTCGGTTTTCATGATGGTCGAACAAGCGAAAAGATCTCATTTAAATATCATAGAAACCTGATCATTGTGCCTCTGTTTATAAATGGACAAGGTCCTTTTAATTTTATACTCGATACCGGGGTCAACTTTATCATACTTACCAATCCGGTTTTACAAGATCAGTTGCACTTGTCAATTCTAAAGACCATACTGGTCAGGGGCCTGGGAGAAGGAAAAGATACAAAAGCCGGTGTAGTTGGAAATTTAAATCTGCAGGTAGGAAAAATTGACGGAGGGGGGTTTTCTGCTGCTATCTTACCAGCAGAAGAATTTTCATTTTCAAATTATGTCGGAATGTCTATCGATGGCATAATTGGATATGATTTATTTAAATCTTTCGCCATTAAAATTGACTATGAAAATGAAATACTGACTATTACCAAACCTGAAGAATTTAAAATTCAGCGTAAATACCGCAATTACCCCCTAAGTATTGAAAACCAACGACCTTATATTTATACCACTATTAAGCTTGCTTCAGGAAAATCAATTAAGGTCAAGCTCATCTTAGACACAGGAGCAGGTCATCCGATATCGCTCGAGCCAGGCTCAGATTCCTCTATTATTGTACCTGCTGCGGGTTTAAAAAGCAGATTGGGAATTGGTCTGAACGGTCCTATAGAAGGCAAACTTGGTCGCCTGCCAGGTTTGAATTTTGACGGCATTGAACTTAAAAATATCGTCTGCTCATTTCCTGTTTATCCTAAAGGAGCTGAAAGAAAGTTGTCAGATGATAGAAATGGTAATCTAGGCAATGAAATCCTTTCCCGTTTCACGATTGTCTTTAATTATGCCCGCCAGATGATTTATTTAAAAGCGAATAATACGCTGAAAAGACCATTTGAATATGATATGAGTGGTCTTGATCTGATTGCTTCCGGTAAAGAATACAGAAACTATATCGTCACCGGAATTGACCCCGGCTCTCCTGCTGATCTTTCAGGACTTAAAGAAAATGATATTATTATGTATATCAATTTGGTTCCTGCGGCTCAGTACTCAATCACTGAAATCGATAACCTGCTACGCTCAGGTGATAAAAAAAAGGTTAATATTGTTTATCAACGTGGCAACCAAATAGGATTTACACAGATTATACTTAAAAGGCGGGTTTAAATTGTAAGCCCGGTCTTAGTTATTCGTTTAATATAAATGAAGATTCGAATTGCAATCTGCCTTACCCTGCTTAGCCTGGGTTCGTGCAGGGTATTTACTAAAACGCAAGCGGTTCATGAGGAAAGCACAGTCAAATCGCCAACAGCAGTGATCAATACGGTGTCTCCGACAGATTTACCTCAGGGTATTCCTGCAATGCCAAAAACCGGTATAAAACCCTATGATAAACTCTTAGGTCTTCATGCAATCAGTGATTCAGGCTTGTTTATTTCTCATAAGGTAAGTGAGAAATATTATTATGAAATTCCTGATTCAGTATTAAACAGAGATATGCTGATGGTGACCAGGGTATCAAAAAGCGCTGATGGGTTTGCTTTTGGCGGTCAGGAAATCAATAACCAGGTAATTCAATGGTCTGTACATGACAAGCAGGTTTTACTTAAAATCATTTCTTATGACAATATATCTTCTGATCCGGCAAGTCCGGTGAGCCAGTCGGTAAAAAACTCAAACTTTGCTCCTATTATTGCTTCATTTGAAATCAAAGCCTATAATCATGACTCATCCGCGATTGTTATTGAAATAACCGATCTTTTTTCCAGAGATGTTCTTCCGTTCAATATTGGTAATGATACCAGGCAGAAGTATAAGATTCAGGGGATGGATGAAGCCCGGTCATATATCGAGAGTATAAGAAGCTATCCTTTGAATATTGAAGCAAGATCTATAAAAACTTACAGGTCTGCTGACCCTCCATCAAATGTAAATTCAGGAACGATAAGCCTGGAAATCAATAATTCTATGCTTCTGCTACCCAAAATACCCATGCAGTCGAGACTTTATGATCATCGGGTTGGGTATTTTTCACAAACTCAAACTGACTACGGCAGTGAGGCTGAAAAAGCCAAGAAGCTTGAATTTATTGTACGCTGGCGGCTTGAGCCGAAAGACTCTACTGCTTATGCCAGGGGTGAGCTGGTAGAACCTAGGAAACCTATCGTATTTTATATTGATCCGGCTACCCCTTTAAAATGGAGACCCTATCTCAAACAGGGTATTAGTGATTGGAATGTTGCCTTTGAAGCAGCGGGTTTCAAAAATGCCATCTTGGCCAGAGATGCACCTGATAAAAAAACAGACCCTGGCTTTAGTCTTGAAGATGCCAGGTATTCGGTAATCAGGTACTTTGCATCAGAAATTCAAAATGCTTATGGCCCCTATATAGCCGATCCCAGATCAGGTGAAATTCTAGAAAGCCATGTCGGCTGGTATCATAATGTGATGAATATGCTCAAAAACTGGTATATCATTCAAACCGGTGCCGTCAACCCCGCCTCTCGGAAGGTGCAGCTGAAAGATTCTGTAATGGGCAAATTGATACGCTACGTTGCTTCACATGAAGTGGGTCACACCCTTGGCCTGATGCATAATATGGGTGCCAGCAATGCCTATGCAGTTGACTCATTAAGATCTGCAACATTTACAGCCCGGCATGGTATTGTTGCTTCAATCATGGATTACGCCAGATTCAATTTTATTGCCCAGCCCCAGGATAAAAATGTAACATTAATTCCAGCAATTGGCCCGTACGATCTGTATGCGATACATTGGGGCTATAGAAAAATTCCCCATATCAGAACTCCTGAAAATGAACGTGACAGTCTGAACCATTGGATTTTGCAAAAACAGGGAAAGAAAGAATTTTTTTTCGGTCGGCAGGTAACCAATCCTGTAGATCCCAGGTCACAGGAAGAAGATCTGGGCGATAACGAAATGAAAGCTGGCAACTATGGTATAGCAAATTTAAAACGTATTCTCCCAAATCTTGAAAAATGGACTGCTGAGCCTGGTCATGATTTTGAGGAGCTTAAAGAGCTTTACGGACAGCTATTTCTTCAGTACAACCGCTATATCAGTCATGTAAGAACTAATATTGGCGGATTTTACGAAACTTTCAAGAGTAATGATCAAAAAGGTCCTGTCTATACAGCTGTTCCTGAAGGTATTCAAAAAGAAGCGCTTCAGTTTATAATTAACCAATGCTTTGATACTCCGGTATGGCTGGTCAATACTGATCTAAGCAGGAAGTTTGAAAACGCAGGAACGATAGAACGTATCCGTAAAATACAGGTGAGTAATTTAAATTCCATTCTTGATCCCGGCAGGCTTGAAAGAATGATAGAGGTAGAAAGTCTCGAAAAACGACCAGGTTTTACGGTATCAGAAATGGAAAACGCCTTGAGAAAGGGAATCTGGAAAATCCTGTATCTGCCAGTTCAGAAAAATGATGACGTTTTTAAAAGAAACCTTCAGAGGGCTTATATTGACAGGATGGAATTTTTACTGGTATCTAATCAGCCGGCTACTCCAGAAGACCCGGCGGGAGCTGGCTTTACCGCTGTTAATTTGAACCAGTCTGATATCAGGGCTATTACACGCATGCAACTCAAACTACTAGAGACAGATTTGATAAATGCCTTACCCCGGTTTAAATCAGGTCTTGAAAAAGCGCATTTGCAGGATATCAGATACCGTATTCATCGTGTTTTAGAGCCAAGAAACTAGATTTTAGAAGATGTTTCAAATCAAGCATTGGCAAAACAAAGAATTAAAATTTACCGGGGTAATGAAATCTTACCAAAAGTGACAGCTGGCATGCCTAGAAATTCTGCTGATAGGCTCGAAAAATCTCCAGCAACAGCTTCATTGGCTAAAACAGCAAACAGGGCTGCCTCCTTCGCATCTGATGGCAGCCCTAATAATGCTGTACTATTTATATTTTCGAGCCAGATTGCTTTTTTACCTAGTTTTTTTATGATAGCCTGATTATAAATACCCCCTCCGCTCATATAGTATTCAGCCTGATCTGTTGCACCGTAAAAGACAAGTGCATCGAATAATGAATCAGCAACCAGTTGACAAATTGTTGAAAGTAGATCTTCAAGCTTCGGACTATCAATTTCTGACAGAATTACTGCCTGCTCAAAATAAAACAGTGAAAACATTTCCGGTCCGGTTGTCTTTGGAAAAGGAGCATCAAAAAATGGATGATCTTTCAATATTTTTAATAATTCGGGAATTACCTGACCCGATAAGGCTAGTTTCCCGTTCAAGTCATACCTTTTTCCGGGCAAAAACTTTCTGATAAGCGCATCAGAAAGTGTATTACCTGGACCAGTATCAGAGGCCATGATACCTGCGTTATTGATTCCTGGTAAGAAGGTGAAATTACTTATGCCTCCAATATTAATCAGGTAGCGCCTTTTACCCGGTTTGTTTAACAGCAGAAAATCTCCATAAACCGACAATGGGGCACCTTGCCCACCTGCAGCCACATGCTTCTGGCGAAAGTCACTCAGGGTGATGATATTACATATGCTTGCAATATGATCTGCATCGCCAACCTGCAAGGTAGAATCTGGAAATTTCCTGTCATGACTGAAGTCAGGCAGGTGAAATATCGTTTGCCCGTGACTGGCAATTAAATCGATTTCAGTGTTTTTATAGCCCCAAGTGGCTAATATCTCATTGACCATTCTGCCATGCAAACGTCCTAGTAATGCATTTATCAGGCATACTTTTTCAAGAGGAGCATCTGCTTTAGCAAATACCTGCCTGATAGCATCTTGCTCACTTTCAGTGTATGAGATAGTTATAAAATTTAAAATTTCATACTTTGTAGCCCTGCCAGCATCAATAAACCTGCAGCAGGCAATATCAAGCCCGTCAAGAGAGGTACCAGACATAAGCCCGATAATTATTCTTGATGGCTGTAATGCCAGATCATACAATTGCCTGATTTGTGGATTCATCGAATTTTCAGGTAAAATTAATGGGTTTGATGCGAATATGCTGTATTTTCAGTGTTTAGTAAGTCTTAAACCATTTAGACTGTAAATTTATAAAGATGAAACTTTTACGCCTGTTCCTCTTACTGTTGCTCACAATTACTGCCAGTCTTTCTCTATACGCCCAGCAAAAGGGTCATAAGGTACTCTCTAAAAAAAATCCTGAATCTGACCATCTTCTATCTACGATAGCAATCGTGCAGGATACGTCAATTAAAACAGGCGTTTTATCAAATGGGCTGCGTTATTATATCAGAAGAAATTCTGAACCTAAAAACAGAGCAGAGTTGAGACTCGTTGTTCATGCCGGATCTGTACAGGAAGATGATGATCAGCTTGGCGTGGCACATTTTGTAGAACATATGTGTTTTAAAGGAACCAGGCATTTCAAAAAGGACGAGCTAATCAGTTTTATTGAGCGCTCAGGTCTCAAGTTTGGCGCAGACCTGAATGCTTCTACCAGTTTTGATCAAACCGTTTACCAGCTATCAGTGCCCACAGACTCTTCACATCTCGATAATAACAAGCAGACAATTTTTAGCCGTAGCTTTATGGTGCTTGAAGACTGGGCACATCAGGTTAGCTTCGAGTCAAGCGATATTGACAATGAAAGAAATGTCATAACCGAAGAATGGAGACTTGGTCGGGGAGCCAGCTCAAGAATGAGGGACGCTTATTTCCCTGTGATTCTTAAAGGTTCCCGTTATGCTTCACGGATTCCAATCGGAACACGTGAATCGATCAATAAAGCCAGTCATGAGGCTATTATTCGCTTCTATAAAGATTGGTACCGCCCCGACCTGATGGCAATAATTGCTGTCGGTGATTTTAATGTTAAAAAAGTCGAAGCCTTAATCTGGTCTCATTTTAGTAACCTCAAAAATCCACCAATTGAACGTACTCATATCAATTATACAATTCCAAATAATAAAGAGCCCCTGATTTCAATTGTCACCGATAAAGAACAACCTTACCAGATAGCCGAATTGTTTTATAAACAGCCCAAAGCTGCAGATAAAACACTTGAAGACATGCGTTCAGGCATTTGTATCGAACTTTTTAATTCCATGCTTAATGCCCGTATCCTTGAGCACCTGCAACAGGCCGATCCTCCGTTTCTATACGGGGCTGCTTCATATGGTAAGTTTATAGGCAGTCTTGACGCGTTTCAATGTACGGGTGTTGCAAAGTCTTCATCCACTATTACAAGTACCATTGAGTCATTAATGAACGAGAACGAGCGTGCCCGCAAATATGGTTTCGGGCAATCAGAATTAGACCGGGCTACAAAAACGCTTCTTGCCTCCCTTGAGAAGCAGTATCAGGAGCAGACTAAAACCAATTCAAAGTCTTTCACCGATGAATATATTGATAACTTTATCTACCAGGGGAGCCTGCCTTCAGCCAGATTCAGTTATGAGTTTGCCCGAAAATATTGTAGCAGGATTACCCTGTCAGAATTAAATAAACTCGCTGCCAGGTTTACAGGCCCTGATAATAGAATGGTGGTGATTATGGCTCCTGATAAGGATAAAGATAAATTGCCAGATGCAGCAAGTTTAGTTGCCATTCTTGATAAAAGTAATGCAAGCTTAAGCCCCTATGCAGATGATGCCACAAATAAACCATTGATGCCAGTACTCCCAAAAGCCGGAAAAACAACAAGTCAGGTTTTTCTTGCAGGTGTGGGAGTAACAGATATGAGGCTGGGCAACGGCCTGCGTGTATTGGTAAAATCAACAACGTTTAAAAATAACCAGATTCTCATTTCCGCTTTTTCACCTGGTGGTACTTCTGTCATATCATCAGATAACTATCAGAGTAGTGCCGTAGCGGCCGATATTATCGAACTTTCTGGTTTGGCTGATTTCAGTGCAATACAATTATATAAATCACTTGCTGGCAAAACCGTTGAAATAAGCCCATTCATTGATGAATACCAGCAGGGCATCAGGGGATCATCAGGCAAGGAAGATTTCGAGACGGCATTACAACTGCTTCATTTGTATTTTACCAGCCCAAGGGGTGATACCAATGCCTTTCATAGCTTCATTATCAGAGAAACTGCTGCTGTCGCTAATAGAAACCTGGATCCGGGATCAGTTTTCGCAGATTCGGTAAATGCGATCATGAGTTCTGATAATAAGCGAAAAAGTATGCCTTCAGTATCTGACATCGCATCTATAAAACTAGATTCCGCTTTAAAGATTTATCGTGATCAATTTGCTGATGCATCTGGGTTCACGGTGGTGCTGGTAGGAAATATAGATCTTAAAAAAATAAAGCCACTTCTGGAGAAATACCTGGGAAGTTTACCAGCTACCCGTAAAGCCATGACATGGAAAGATGACCTTACAGATTATCCATCAGGAATACTTGATAAAACCATCAGAATGGGGTCAGAGCCTAAGAGCCAGGTGAGAATTTTTTTCACTGGAATCAGAAAATATGATCCCCTGATTAACAGCCAGCTTGACCTGCTTCTGAGTGCAATAGAGATTAAACTCAGAGAAAGTCTTCGCGAAGTTTTAGGCGGAACATATGGTGTGAGTATCTATGGATCGGTTAGCAAAATACCACGTGAACAGTACCGTATTGGTATATCTTTTGGTTGTGCTCCAGAAAACGTGCAAAAGCTAAGCAAGGCTGCACTTGATATTATTGCCGGTGTTAAATTAAAGGGTATAAATGTAGCAACCCTGCAAAAGGTAAAAGCTGCAAGCAGGAGATCTTTTGAGCTAGATCTTCATGAAAACACGTACTGGTTACAGGAAATCAGCCAGCGCTCTTTTCAACAAGAAAACCTGTATGATATTCTGCTTGATGAAAAGACAGTTCAGGTTATGACAACTGAAGATACGCGCCGCATGGCTAATGAATTTTTTAATGATCAGCGAAAAATAACCATTGATTTAATACCCAAAGGATAGGCTAATGTCGTTTTGCCAGCTCAACATACACATTGCAGGTGCCCAGACTTTCATTTTGCATTCGGTCTAGGGCTGTTATTACATAAAAGTAGTTTTTACTATAAGTAAAGAAGTTATCTGTAAAACTGGTGGCTGAAAAAATAACCTTAACAATATGCTTTGGGTTTTCGAGATCTACTGCTTCATTATCTTCAAACCTGTAAATAACATAATAGCGGGCACCTTCACCATCCCTGGCTAGACTGGGGGCTGTCCAGTTTAAATGTATGCCATCATGTGCAAGGCTATAACTCAGGGCAATGGGTGCATTTGGCGGTATAGTATCTTTCCAGTTCATTTCTGGAATCAATGCAGGAAACCGGTAATACCGATTTTTCAGGGTATCGGCAAAACCCAGCCGGTTTGTCAGAACTGACTGGGCACTAAAAAAAACCTGGCCATGCACATTTTCATATTTCCTGCAGATATCCATTTCTGATGATATAAGCGATGGATCACGCCACTGGCCTTTGTCAATACCAATTTTATATGCACCAATACCAATATACAACTGTCTGCCAAACGCATTTTTATTCCACCAACGGGTAAGGGTATCAAAAGGGATGGCATGGCTGCCTGGGGCAAAATAAATTTGTGGATTTATATAATCAACCCATCCCTTACTTACCCATAGACGGGTGTCTGCATACAAGGCAAAAAAAGAATTCATGCCATGCGTATGTGACCCTGCACTATCCTGGGTGATATCTTTCCAGGTTCCAAAGGGGCTGATTCCAAATTTCACATACGGCTTGGCAGCAAGAATACTATCATGAAGCGTATGAATTAACAGATTTACATTGTTACGGCGCCAGTCACCAAGGTCAGTAAATCCATTGCCAAATTGGTTAAAGGTTTCATCATCATTAAGATGTAGTCCCTTTTCTGGATAGGGGTAAAAATAATCATCAAAATGAATACCATCTATATCATAGTTTCTGACAATATCCATGACAACATCGACGATATACTTCCTCACTCCTGGAATCCCCGGATTAAACAATTTTGTTGAACCATATGTGAAAAACCAGCCAGGATTTTTTTTTGTTATATGATTTGCTTCAACCGAACTAGTGTGTATATCAAATACAGCCCTGTATGGATTAATCCAGGCATGAATTTCCATGGCCCGTTTATGAGCCTCGGCAATAAAAAATTCAAGCGGGTCATATAATGGATCAGGGGCAATACCCTGTTCTCCTGTCAGCCATTCAGACCAGGGTTCTCTTCCTTTACGATAAAAAGCATCTGCGGCATCCCTAACTTGTACGATAACACAATTAATTCCGTTCTTTTTTAAGTTTTCAAGTATCCGTATAAACTCAGCCCGTTGCAGGTCAGGACTCAAGTTTTTGCTACTTGGCCAATCTATATTTGCAACAGTTGCAATCCATACAGCCCTTAATTCACGCTTGGGGGGCTGTTGAGATGCAGTTTGCGGATCATGCTGGCCATAAACACAACTAGGCAAAAACGGGGAAAATAAATACGCCAGGTATAAAAATCGGATAAAATTTTTGCGTGAAAATTGAAAACGTTTCAAAATTTAGGGTTATAAAGCAATTGTAATGACAGGAAATAAATTTTAATTGATATGTTTATTGCGAATTAACGTTGAATAAACGGTTTACGTATAGAAAATAATAGCTTGATCATATTGAATCCGGAATTAGATGTAAAATTGTTACTGCCCTAACCGATACTTATAATAACAGCCAAACTCTTGCTTTATAAAAACCAAGAAAAACTTAACAAGATAAACCTAAACAAAACACAAGCATGGAACCAAACGAATTAAGATCAGAGCTTTCGTCTCCTCCAAGAAAAAATTCAAACATCATTTATTTTCTAATAGGAATCATTGCTTTTTTAATTGGTACAAATATTTTTGTTTACCTGAAGAAAAATGAAACTACCCAGAAGTTAATTACTCAGACGGCCCAGGCAAAAGACGAAAAGGCTTCTATGCAGGAAGAACTTAATAAGCTCGAGTCAGATTTGGCAAGTGCAACAAACAGTACAAAGAAGCTGACTTCAGATTTACAGGCTAAAGATACCGAGCTCAAAGATAAAATTACCCAGCTAAAGAAAGCGCTTCGTGAAAAGAGCATGAGTAGCTCAGAACTTGTAAGAGCAAGAGAAGACATCAAACAGCTAAGATTCTTTATTCAAAAATACAATAACGATATTTCTGTTTTAAAGGATCAGAATAAGGTGCTTACAACAGAAAACACCGGTCTTAAAACGACTGTTGACTCTGTTAAAAGAAAGACCACTGAACTTGTCAGTCAGAATGATGTGCTTACCAAGAAAGTAAATACCGCCTCTGCCTTAAAGACCTCAGGCATTAATGTTACTCCCGTTAAGGTAAGATCAAATGGTAAAGAAACTGAAGTAAAAAGCGCCCGTAAAACAAGTAAAATCAAAGTTCAGTTTAGTATTGCTGATAATGACCTCAGCTCTGAAGGTTCGCATGATATTTACCTGATCATATTAGATCCTGCTGATAAAATAGAAACGGGTGAAAGTTCTGGAAATTTCAGAACAGCCGACGGTAAAGATATGCAGTATACAACCCGCACTAGCATCAATTATATCAGAGCAAACAGAGACTATACACTTGAATGGCCTAAAAATGCCGAACTGGTACCTGGTGATTATAAAGTGATAATGTACGGTGATGGTTATAAGATGGGTGAAAGTACCTTTACGTTAAAAAAGGGCGGCCTTTTTAATTAAACCTGTATTAGTCTCATTGTAGAAATTAATAGATCAAATAGTAAAATAATCTTATCCCTGGAAAAAATTTCTGGTATAGCCTATCAGTTTTATTAAAACCCCACCTGCTATATGCATGGCGGGGTTTTTGGTTAAATCTCTACCCTGTGTACAGGGGAAGCGTGATAATAAAACAAGTACCTTCTGATTCAACTGTTTTAAAACTCACAGTACCTCTGGCATTCTCAATTGCATTTTTTACAAATGCCAGCCCGAGGCCCATTCCTGAACTTTTAGTGGTGAAATTCGGCATAAATATTTTTTCTTTTATTTCATCTGACATACCGGCTCCATTATCCTGAATATTAAGACTTACGATTCCCTGACTTTTAGCTAGTTTCAATACAATATTACCCTTACGACCAACCGGCATTGCCTGAAGCGCATTCTTAATAATATTATTTACCGCCCGCTGTAACTGGTCTTTATCGGCTCTGATCAGATATCCTGGCCCGCTGATACAGGTCAATCTGATTTTCATTAATCCATGATCATTGAAAAGGGTAAGCGCATGTTCTGCAAGTTCCTGTAAATCGAAGACCTGTTCTAAAGCAGGAGGCATTTGTGCGAAATTCGAAAATTCTGTTGCTATCGCAGACAAACTGTCAATCTGCTGAATAAATGTCGCTGAAAACTTTTTAAAATTCTCATCAAACCGCGGGTCATTATTTTTCCATGCACGTTCAAGATGCTGGATGCCAAGCTTTAAAGGGGTAAGTGGGTTTTTAATTTCATGGGCAACCTGCTTCGCCATCTCACGCCAGGCACTCTCCTTTTCAGAACGTGCCAACTTCTCAGCACTTGCTTCAAGGGCTTTCACCATGCTATTATATTCTTTTATAAGATCTCCAATTTCATCATCCCTTTTCCAGATCAGGGGCTCATTTACGTTTCCAATTTTAATGCGTCTTAGATTTTCCTGAATCAGGGCAAGAGGGTAGGTTATAGAATTCGCCAGAACAAAGGCCAATAGTCCAATTAGTAAGAATACGAATACATATACATTAATGAGACTACTGACGAAACCACTCAGTTTCTGACCTATTTCATTTTGATTGGCAAAATAGGGAAAGTTAATATAACCAACCACCTGGTTGGCGGCATTTCGCACAGGCGCATAAACAGACAGATAATTCAGTTCACCGATACGTTCATTATTTACTAACTCTGTTCTTCCTGAGACAAACATTTGTGTATATGCCTGAGGGTTCATCTTTGACGATACAAGACCCCTGTCATATAATTTTGAAAGCGAGGTAAATACAAGATCCCCATTTGTATCGAAAAAATTCAGATCTGCATTTTGCTCGGTTGCCAGCGAAAGAAAAATAAGGTTACTGTTCTCACTCAGCCTGCTTAATGTATCAGTAGGCATTTCACTTTCAAAGGCCTTGCGCAGGTTATCAATTCTACTACCCAATAATTCACGCTGTTCAGTTTTATATTGGCTTTGTATATAATAAAGAGTTACCCAGCCAATTATAAAAAGTGATACCAGTACTCCTGAAATTACTGATAGCTGTATGCGCGCTTTATAAAGTATTCGTTGCCTGAACAAATAGCTGACAAGACTGCTTAAATTTGAAGATCTTTTACTGATCTTCAGTGCGAACAAAATAGAAAGGAGTAATACGAATGAGAGCAGAAAAAAGGCAAGAATGTAAGAGAAAACAGCTACCTGTTTAAAGAAGGTCGTGGCGGGCTTGCTGACAATTATAAAACTTTCTGGTTCGGGATGATAAATCAAGTGATTAAAACCCCCTACCATGAAGTAGGAAATTTCAGGCATAGACGCTGAAAAGACAAATTCCCTGTTAGTAATACCATAGGGATATTTCCCAAACTTGTCTAGCAGGCTTCCATTTTCATAATAGGCATACGAGTATTTCTCCTGCCTGCGTTCAAAGTATATTTTTCCATCGATCAACAAATCTGGAAAAGCATTATTTTCTCCAATATATTTAGCAACTATCCAAACGACAAGAGTACCGGCTGGTTGCCCGCTTTTTAATACCGGTATAATACCAAAATAGCTGGGCAAACTACCCTGAAGCTGGTAAAAATACGTTGATACCTTTCTAACCTTTGGGCTAATTGCTGCTGATTTAAAGACTTTCAATGAATATACATTTTGACCAGAAATTAGCTGGTTACTCTTGTCATATAAAAATGTTTTCAATTCAAAGCCTGCAAAGCTTCGACCGAAATAATCTTTTTGCAAGTGCTGGTTGGCAACTCTGAAGAGCCTTGTTCGCCCAGGTAGCTGACGGCTGAGAACGAGTGAAGCCAATATAGAATCCTGAGAGATCTTTTCTTCATTATCTTTCAGCAAAAACTCAGACACAGGATCACTTGATTTTTGAAGTTTTTCTGCAAATGAGATCCTATTTACATCATCTTTATTTTTTGTAAAATTGATGAGCTTCAGCGCCGTAACCAATGAAATAGTTAATATAAAGACAAGAGTTCCCAGGCTCCAAAAACTCCTGATACCTAGCTTTTCTTTTGAATAAACGGCCATTACCATAATTCCAATCAGCATGGGATAAAATAAATCTCCCTTCTGAATGAGTTGAAATACGGTTATCAATAATACTGATAGAAGCAAGATAATTTTTAATGTCTTATCAAAAAGCCTTGATTTAATCAATAACAAGGCAGAAAACCTGACGAGCAGGTAAAATATAAGCCATAATAGTCCGATAAGAAAGAGGGTAAGCAGACTATAATAATTCAAGTCTAAAATATTTACCAAATCCATTGGAATATTTGAATTCTGAACGAGACCACGAAAAAGAGTATTAAAAAAATACAAGAAAACTGAAAGTGAGATTACACATGCAATTAATACTGTAATTGCGCCTTTTCTGATAGCCTTAATGCTTGTTTCCACGTTTGAGAATTCACGTAGGTAAGTTGTAAGCCATAAAACCAGCACGATATTCAAGAAAAAGTCTCCCAGTGAATAGAATAAAGTGCTGCTCGAATAAATGGTTGGACTGAATAGCTGTAATGCATAAAAATTAGGAGGAAACTGAAACCTTATCATCAGGTAGCGCAGAATAAGCGGAAGAATAACTGCCAGAATAAACTGAATAAAACGATTGCCGGCAAGTGATTTTGTCACCTGATATAGAAGAAGATAAAATATAGTCAGTAGAAACATCCATGCTCCAGTTGCCAGTAAATCAGTCGTTTTTGCGTAAAGACGTCGATCAAGAAAGATTGAGAAAAGATAGCTGCCATTAGCAGAAAGAATAGGCAATGAACCTGAAGCTGGTTTAAACACCACCCGTATAAAATCAGGTATATTAAACCCGCCTGTAAACTTATTGATCAGGTAATTATTCTGCAACTCGTATACAGATCTTATTTCCTGCAAAAAAACCCAACTTACCTCACCGCTAACCCGTTTTAAAATGAGGTAATGCCCGTTTTTAAGTTCCAGACTACTTATGCCCAGAGTTAACTGATGAATATCTGGTAGAACCTGATTTGCCGACCAGAACTTCAACTGATCATCTTTATAAACCAGCAGTATTATACCCGTATTGGTTAAGGTATTCAAAAGGGTAGTTTCGGCATTTCCACCATTGGCAAAAACCTGATCATTTTTAACTTCATCAAGAACCGACCGCAGTTGAGCAGACTTTTCTACTGTATTAAATTGACCCTGCCTGTTGACAATCTGGTTATGAAAATCTTGCTGGTAACCCTGAATATTTCCTCTCAGGGCTTTATAGCGTAGAATAAAAATAAAAATCAAGGTACCAGCCAGAAACAGGAATAAAATTTTAAAACCTGTGATTTTCATTAATTATCGGTTTTCCAAGTTTAACTGCTGGTAACCATCGTTCGGTTTATTTTTTTAACAAGGCCCTGAAGAACATTGCCAGGTCCGATTTCAGTAAATGAGCTTGCTCCGGCTTCAATCATTGCTAAAATAGATTGACTCCATCTAACAGGACCTGTTAACTGTTCAATCAGATTTTTTCTTATCTCATCAGGATTTGTATGAGGTGAGGCATCAACGTTTTGAAACACTGGACAGACCGGCTCATTAAATGATGCTGCCATAATTGCTATCATCAGTTCTTTACGGGCTGGTTCCATTAGTGGTGAGTGAAATGCACCACCCACATTCAGCAAAATGGCCCGCTTTGCTCCTGCAGCAAGTAGTTTGTCACAGGCTATATTGACTCCCTCAATACTTCCAGAGATTACCAGTTGACCAGGACAGTTATAGTTAGCTGGTACTACCACCTGATCGATAGCATCACAGATTTCTTCTACAATCGAGTCTTCAAGGCCTATAACTGCGGCCATGGTTGAAGATTGTAGTTCGCAGGCTTTTTGCATAGCCTGTGCCCTGATGATTACCAGTCTTAACCCGTCAATAAATGAAAGAGCACCCGCGGCCACAAGAGCAGAAAATTCACCAAGCGAATGACCTGCAACCATATCGGGTTGAAAGTTTTCTGCCAGCGATCTGGCTTTAATTACTGAGTGCAAAAAAATGGCAGGCTGAGTTACATTGGTTTGCTTTAACTGATCTTCAGTTCCTGAAAACATTACTTCAGAAAGATCAAAGCCAATTTCCTGGTTCGCCTGCTCAAAGAGCAGCCGGGAATTACTATCATCCCAGAATTCTTGGGCCATTCCGGGAAATTGTGCTCCCTGGCCAGGAAAAATATATGCTTTCATATCAGATTAAGTGTGCTGCAATAAGGGTCATAAATTCGACTCTTGTTTTTTCATTCTCAAACGCTCCTGTAAACGCCGAAGTTGTTGTGACAGAATTCTGTTTCTGAACCCCTCGCATTGACATGCATAAATGACGGCATTCGATAACTACTGCTACTCCCAAGGGATTTAGTGTATTTTGAATGCAATCTTTTATTTCATTCGTCAGTCTTTCCTGTACCTGCAGTCGTCTTGCAAAAACATCAACTACTCTGGGTATTTTACTCAGGCCAACAATATGTCCGTTTGGTATATAAGCTATATGTGCTTTGCCAAAGAAGGGCAATAAGTGATGTTCGCAAAGCGAATATAGTTCGATATCTTTTACAATCACCATCTGGCTGTATTCTTCCTTAAACATGGCCGAACGCAAAATTGCTTCGGCATCAAGTTCATAACCCTGGGTCAGGTATTGTAGTGCCTTGGCCGCGCGTTCTGGCGTTTTTAGCAAGCCTTCCCGTTCAGGATTTTCTCCAATTTCAGTAAGAATAGTACGATATCCTTCTGAAATGAGTCCTACCTGGTCCATATTATACCTTTCAACTTTTTCATAACCGAACTGATCATCATCATCTGTTTGATTTGCCAAAGAATTGCCATTTTTTTTACCCAAAGTACTCAACAAAGTTGTTCTGTGTTTCATAAAGTTTTACCGAATGCAACTCAGCGTCCTTAATATGAGGAAAGAGCTGGTTCCAAATCTCTATTGCTAGAATCTCAGTGGATGCCATTTTGTTTTGCATAAAGTCGACGTCAAGATTGATGTTTCTGTGGTCTATTTTATCTATGATCTGGGTTTGTATAATTTGCTTTAATACCTTAAGATCAACGAGAAAGCCTGTCTCAGGATCTGGTTCGCCTTTCACAGTAACAAAGAGTTCATAGTTATGCCCATGCCAGTTGGGATTTGAACATTTTCCGAACACAGCAAGGTTTTTTTCTTCAGACCAATCGGTTCTTGCTAGTTTATGTGCGGCATTAAAACTTTCTTTTCTGGTAATATAAATCATTCGAACTTTATTTTAAGATTGCAAAAGTAAAGAAAATTAAAACGTATCAGGACATTTGACCTAATGACTGCCAGGTTTACGGTAAATAACATTTTATACTACTGAAAGCGGGCATTAGGCAGTACTTTTAACTTGATGTTTAAAGGAATATACCGTGTAGCCTGATCTTATACAACAAAGACGAAATGAAAATAAAAGCGATAACGACAAAAAAAAATTATAAAGCTTATCTTAAAGTAGTTAGTGAACTAGTCGGATTAAAGATTAAACCAGGATCAGCTGAATATGAAAAACTTCAAACTGCCCTGGTCCTAATTAAAAATTATGAGGATAAACACTGATGCGCATTTTACTTGTGGTGGCAACAGTATTTGAAGTGGCCGGGTTTATCGCATTCAGCAAGTCTCAGACCCGTCATAGTTTTAAGGTTCTGATCACAGGCCCAGGCATGATTAAGACCACCTGGGCGCTAACTGATCTCCTGGCAGGTGGTGACGAATCGTTCGATCTGGCTATAAATGCAGGTATTGCAGGAAGTTTTGATCCAGGCTTAGTTAACGGAACAGTTGTCGAGGTCGTTCAGGATGTATTCGCTGACTTTGGTGCTGAAGATGGAACTACATTTCTTGAGGCCTCAACGATAGGACTGTCTAAACCTGATGAATTTCCGTTCAGTTCAGGTCGTTTGAATTCAAATCATTCTTTTCAACCTCTCTTAATGAATTACCCGCCCGTTACGGGTATCACGGTAAACACAGTGAGCGGTCATGATGATACAATTGAACGAAGGCTTTCCATTTTTGGCGCTCAAACTGAAAGTATGGAAGGTGCCGCTTTTTTTTATTGCTGCCTGCAGAAAAGGATATCCTGTTTACAAATTCGTGCTATATCAAACCCTGTTGAAAAGAGAAACAAAGAAAACTGGAACATTCCCCTTGCTGTTAATAATCTGAATGCTGAATTAATAAAAATAGCTGGCATGCTACCTGCAATTTCAGGTTAGTGCTTTTAATGCTTTTAAAAAGGCGCTGAATCTGTCAGTAAACCCCCATTATATGCAAACCATAAAACTTAGCTTCTCCCCTTGCCCAAATGATACTTTCATGTTCGATGCATTGATTCATCATAAAATCGATACCGAGGGGTTGACTTTTGATGTGTGTTATGATGATATTGAAACATTGAATAAAAAAGCATTTAATGGTGCCTCAGATATGACAAAATTAAGCAGTAGCGCTCTAGCCGGGCTGCTTGACCGTTATATCATCTTAAATTCTGGTAGTGCTCTTGGGTTTGGTGTTGGACCCCTACTGGTTTCAACCAAACCATATCCCGAAATTTCGGAACAGATCAAAGACCTCAAAATCGGTATACCCGGTAAGTTTACAACAGCCAATTTTCTTTTGAGTCTGGCTTATCCAAATGCGGCTAAAAGGGAAGTCATGTTATTTTCAATGATTGAAAGCGCTTTGCTTGATGGTAAAATTGATCTGGGCCTGCTGATTCATGAAAATCGGTTTACCTATGCAGATAAAGGATTGCATAAAATCGCTGATCTGGGTGAATACTGGCAGGAACGTACGGGCTTACCAATTCCGCTGGCAGGCATCGTTGTAAAACGTAGTTTTAAAAAAGATGTTATTGAAAAAATTGACAGGGTATTAAACAGAAGCATACAGTTTGCATTTGACAACCCGAAGTCAGGGCTTGAATTTATACGTGCAAACGCTCAAGAGATGAACGAAGAGGTTATGTACAAGCATATTGGGCTATATGTAAATAAGTATTCTCTTGATCTTGGCAAGGAAGGACGTAATGCCTTTGAGTTTTTCTTCGCTGAGGCTGCACGTTTGGGTTCTACAATTTCAATTAACGGCCCCCTATTTTCAGCCGGGCAGCCCGCCAATGATTCTTAATCTGCGTATTTCTGGCAGCGGCTTTCTTTATCTCTTGATTCTTAATCTTCGTTAAGGGTGAGGTGGGCCAGGCTTTTTGAGCTTTGACCTGCTGCAAGCCACGAAGCAAGTAAAGAAATACTGAATACTGTGAGAAAAACATTTAGGAAGTCACTCCACTTCAATATCACAGGATATGAATCAACAACAAAGCTTTTAGCATTACCGATACTGATAAATCCAAAATGTTGTTGCAATAGGCAAAAAGCGAGCCCTATAAACAGTCCGCCAATGGCACCTGATAAAGAAATCATAAGTCCTTCGATCAGAAATATGCTTCTGATTAATTCTCTGGATGCACCCATATTAGAAAGTATACTGATATCCTTCTCTTTTTCAATAACCAGCATAGTCAGTGAGCCCATTACATTAAAGACAGCAATCATCAGAATAAAACTTAGAATGAGAAACACCGCCCACTTTTCAGAATTAAGCACCTTGAAAAGTGTTTGATTTTGCTCAAACCGGTCTTTAACGGTAAACCCTGCACCCGCAATTTCTCTGACTTTTGCCTTCGTTGACTCAATATCTTCCCCAGGGCACAGATAAAGACCTACGGAACTTAAATTAACTGGTTCATTTAAGAGATGACGCATGAACCTGAGAGAAGTCAAGACATACTCATCATCATAATCCTGCTGAATTGAGAACACTCCTTCAGGAAACAGATCAAGCCTGTTTAAAACCGGCGCCTGACCGGGTATGAGCGAGGTTGAATGTCGCATCGGAGAATAAACAGTAATGGGTTCCAGTGATTTTGTCTGTACAGCCAGACGGTATTGAACTCCTGCACCAAGCAGGCATAGATCAGCCACCCCATCTTCAAGCTTTATTTTGCCATCGATCATCATTGTATCAAGCGCATGGCTCTTTTCAAATTCAGGGCTAAGGCCCTTCAATAAAACAATAGTTGAACGTGCATTATAGACCAGTGAAGCTTTTTCTTCAAGTACAGAAACGACAAGTCTGATTGATTTAAGGCCAGAAATCTTTTTGATTTGAGCACTATCCGGTTCGAAGGTTTTTCCGGCTCTGGGTTCAATTTTCAGTTCAGGACTGAACGAATTATACATAGAAACCGCAATACCCTGAAACCCGTTGAAAACAGAAAGTACTATAATCAAAGACGCTGTCCCTATAAAAATGCCACAGATAGAAATTAGCGATATAATATTAATCGCATTGGTCGACTTTTTAGAGATCAGGTACCTTTTAGCGATGAAAAAGGAAACGTTCACGGTCAGAAGAAAGGATTAAATTTAATTTCATGTGCAATTGTTGTGTCCCGGCCATGGCCCGGAAAAACCCGTGTAGTGCCTTCAAGCAAGAACAACTTCTGTTTGATGTTCTTCAGCAACGTATCACTATCACCTCCAGGCAAATCAGTTCGGCCAATACTTTCGAAAAAAAGAGCATCTCCACTAACCAGAAGCCTGTCTGCCTTACTGTAAAAAGACACACTTCCTGGAGAATGACCTGGATTAAAAATAACCTGCAGGGTAGAATTTCCGAAATTTATCTCATCAAACTCTTCAATAAATTGTCTCGGTATGGGAGAAACTTCGTACAAAAGACCCATTGAAGGGGCATAAGATGATATCGCCTGTAAAATACTGAGTTCTAATTCATGACATATAGGTAACAGGCCGTATTGATCGAAAATAAACTTATTTCCAAAGACATGATCAATATGACAATGTGTATTGAGTAATAGTATTGGGGTCAGGTCAGTGCTTTTAATAAAATCAACCAATTCATTCTGCTCAAAACCTTCATAACAACCGGGATCAATAATTACACATTCACCGCTTTCATCATATAGAATATAGGTATTTTCCCTGATCGGGTTAAATGTGAAGATTTTAATACTTATCATCCTGGCTTAGTTATTTTTCCATGTGAAGGTTGCAATCATATGGTCAAGATCTTTTTTTACAAAGTCAAGAACTGGTCTGATTGAATCAATACGTGGCTCGACATTAAAATAGAGGGCTGCACGCAAATAATGATGCGAGCTATCAGTAAGGAAAAACTGAGCTGAAGATGCAGTATTGCCATCAATCTGATAATACATACCATAAATATGCCTGTCGGGAAAGCTTATTGGTATTTCTTCAATACTTGTCGCCTTTACCGAATGCTTGTAGGCAAAATCATGTGCATCCTCTGTCAGCTGATGAAACATTTTTGGTGAACTGATCTGCTTATAACTCAAATGCAGGGTGCCCTGAAATGCCGGATAATCAATATTCAGCCAGCAAGGTTCAGCCCCGGCAGAGCTATCTTTTTGTACATCTGCATAAACAGGGTAGTCAAAAGTAAATGGACAGGTGTTGTCGTAGTGAACGTATTTTTTAGCAGGAAATTCAATTCGGTAAAAGCCTCTTGGCTTTGGACTGTAACCGCTATGGTCACATCCGGTGAAAATAAGAGCTGATAGTGCAGTTATGAGCAAAAATACGCCCGAATTTATTCTTCCCTGTTCCATATTTTCCATGAATCTTCGGCCTGCATTTTTAGCATTTCTAATCCATTTATTGTCAGTGCCCCCCTTAATTTGCCTTTCTGAAGGAACTGTGTATCACTGGGATTATAAATCAGATCAAACAGGATATTCTTTTTTGTCAAACTGTCATACGGTATTGCAGGACAATGATGCTCCTGTGGAAACATACCAACAGGAGTACAATTTATAACAAGTTTATGTGAATCAAGCAGTTTACTGTCGATGTCACCATAAGAAAGCAGATTTCTTCCTGGTTTTCTGGAAATCTGAATACTTGTAAGACCCATTTTTTTTAAGGCATAAACAACAGCCTTAGATGATCCACCAGTGCCTAATACAAGAGCCCCTGTAATAGAACTGTTTAAACATGGGCATACTGCAGATTCAAAACCCGAGATGTCTGTATTATAACCAATCAGCCGTCCTCGTTTCACCAGTATGGTATTTACGGCACCAATCTCACTGGCCAGAGGATCAATCTGGTCAAGGTAAGGGATTATTGTTTCTTTGTAAGGAATTGTAACATTCAAGCCCCTGATATCAGGCTTTTGAAAAAGCAGATCAGATAGCTGCACAAGACTTTCCAAAGGAAAGGCATCATACCTGCTATCTTTAATTTTTTCTATTCTGAACTTTTCTTTAAAAAATGCCGGAGAAAAACTATGCGTAAGCGGGTAACCTATTAAACCGTATTGAACCATGTTTACCTATTAAGAAAAAAATCAAAACTGTCACCACGCAAACCTAGTCTGACTGTCTCAAGGGGTAGTACCTCATTTGGAGCGATGTTTCCAAGATTTACGTTTGAACCCAGCAGTTTTACAAACCAGATCTGCTGTTCTTTCTGAGGTGCCTCCCAGATAATTTTTTCCGCAGGTATCTTTGTAAGAATTTCCTCTACCAGACCTGAGCGAACCTCACCATTACCTCTGAAAATTCCAATAGTTCCGCTTTCTCGCGCCTCAGCAATAACTTTCCAGGAACCGGCTTTCAATTCAGCCTTCATTTGCTCAATCCACTTATAAGGTGGAATGATTTTTTCAATGTCTTTTGATCCAACCTCTGAAATAACGATGACTTCTTTGGCAAGTTCAGTTATATAGTTGCATTTGGTAGGGTGATCAATATTCATAGAGCCATCACTTACTTCAACAATCTTGATCTGAAACTTTTCAACCATCCGCTTATAGTCGTCGAGCTGGTCTCTGATTACGAAAGCCTCAAAAAGAGTACCACCGAAGTAAACTGAAATACCATATTCACGATACAGATCAAGCTTTTTTTCAAGATTTGGGGTCACATAGGCAGTTCCAAACCCAAGTTTAATTATATCAGCATATGCACCGGCTACAGAGAGAAAATCTTCTGCTTCTCTGAAACTCAGCCCTTTGTCCATTACCATGGTAAGACCATTCTGCCTGGGCTTTGGCTCCCTGAAAGGTATTTGTGTTAATTCGTAACTCATAGAGTATACCCGGTTTACTTTGCTCCGGGTTGCCAAATTAAAAGAATTTACTGCGATTAGAAGGCAGAAATATTAAAAAATATATCTGTTAATTATATCAATGATGACTTTGTTTTGCTGTAACTGAGGAAGATATTCAAACAGCAATTCATGCTTTTCAGGATGACCGACCAATGTACGTTCGAGACAAGCCAGTGCTTCTTGAATTTGCCCGTCACTAAAGAGGTAGGCAACCATACGATAGCGTAACTCAGGTGATTCGGGTAAAATATTGATTCCCTCTAGCAACATAGCTATGGCTTCAACAACTTTTCCCTGTTCGAAAAACAGCGAAGAGTAATCAAGCCAGATATTTTCATCATCAGGACTTAATTCCTGTACCTTTTCATAGGCTTCAACTGCCAGTTCAATATTACCAAGCTTGTATTCTGAATCGCCCAGAGCGAACCAGTACTCGGCGTTCATATCATCAAACCCGAGTGCTTTTTTATAAAAATGAATCGATTCAAACCAGCGCTCTTCGAAATCAAGTGTAATGCCAATGCCGAACCAGGCTTCAGCGAGTTTAGGATCAAGCTTTACAGCTTTTTTATAATATGACCTGGCCTCATCCATTAACTCTAGCTTTTCATAACATTCACCAATGCTACAATACGTTTCGGCATCGGGCTGCTCATATTCAAAGGTATGTTTGAAAATTTCAATGGCTTCTGCATAACGTTCAAGGTTTACCAGGGCATTGCCTTTGTTGAAATAGGCCGAAGCAAAATTATCCTTGATTAATATGGCGTAATCATATGCATCAAGAGCTTTCTCAAACATTCCCATTTTTGTACAGGCATTACCAAGATTATACCAGGCAGCATATGAGTAAGGCTCTTTATTAATATACTGGTTGTAGAAATTTATACTTTCTTCTTGCTGGTCAATGATGTCATAGCAGAATGCAAGCTCATAAAGAGCATCCTGATTCTCCATATCATGCTCAAGACTAGCCTTGAGGCAATCTATTGCACTCTGATAATCTTCAAGATTTTCATGAACGTAAGCCATTTGAAGATAAATTTCGTCAGGCTCATCTGAAAGTGTGAGTGCTTTGTTATAAAGCTCCAGCGCTTCAGCATGCCATTCTCTGGTTTCAAAAATAGATCCTTTTATAAGATATATGTCTGGATTAGAGGGCTCAAGGCTCTCAGCTTTTTCAAGAAGGGCGACAGCATAATCTGTTTCACCGGTAATCAGCATAAGCTGTGCCTGACGAATTAAAAAGCCTGAAGCATAGGGATGTTGTGAAATCGCAATTTCGACAACCTGTAAAGCTTTTATTGGATCACTTTTCTCAATATAATAATCAATAATGTTTTCAAATGCCTGTGAGTCAAAAAAATACAGGTCCTGCTTACGAAGCATTTCTTCGTACCTTTCTACCGAAAATTTAGCATCTTCGGTATAGTCAAATTCGAAATCTTCTTCCATTAAATTATTTTGAAAGTATCAAAAAGAACGCCAACGATTTAACAACACTACAGCAACTCAACTGTTTTTACCTGAATGTTCAGGTTCGGCGATTTCATGAGTAATAAAAGAGATAAAATACCTGTGCTTCTACGCTATTTTACAATCTACTAAAAAATTTAACCGATCATTTTAAAACTTATGCACATTTAACTGGTAGTTATCCGAATACAACTGAAAATGAATGCTAAACAGCTTAAGTAACATGTTTAAACCAGCTGTTTCAATCCTTATTTTCTACTGGCTGACTTTACTCGTCTGCACAATAAATTTTGTTTATTTGTTTTAATGCCAATTATCTAATTAATCTACAAATATACCATTAATATGCCGCATTCTATTCAATCAATCCTTTCCTCTTTTAAGATAGGGTTAGGCCATACTGAGTCATCTACTGGTTCAAACTGGTACGCATTTGAAGAAGGGGAAAAAAGAATTGGTTATTCTCCGGTTGATGGCTTGCCGATATCTTCTCTATATGGGGCCAGTCGTAGCGGCTATGAGCAGGTTATCGGGGCTGCCCAGTCTGCAGCGCACTACTGGCGTACTGTACCTGCACCTAAACGTGGTCAAATGGTATTAAGGTTCGGGCGTGTACTTGAAGCACATAAAGAAGTTTTGGGGAAACTGGTATCCTATGAGATGGGCAAAAGCTTGCAGGAAGGTTTGGGTGAAGTTCAGGAGATGATAGATATCTGTTATTTTGCCCAGGGAATTTCCCGCCAGATTGGTGGGCTTACCCTTCCCTCTGAACGACCCCTGCACCAGATGATTGAACAATACCATCCACTTGGAATCGTGGGTATAATTTCTGCTTTTAATTTTCCTGTAGCCGTATGGGCATGGAATGCTGCCCTTGCCTGGGTATGTGGTGATGTGTGCGTCTGGAAACCTTCTGAAAAAACCCCTTTAACGGCTATTGCCTGTCAAACCTTAATTGCGTCGGTTCTTGCCGAATCTGACTATCCTGAAGGTATTTCAGGCTTGGTTCTTGGTGAACGAATCCAGGGTGAGTGGCTGGCTGCTGATCAGCGCATTCCCCTGATCTCAGCTACCGGATCAGTTAAGATGGGTAAGCAGGTTGGTGTTGCTGTTGCAGGTAGACTCGGGCGTTCACTACTTGAGCTTGGGGGTAATAATGCCATCATTCTGACTGCGTCTGCTGATCTTGATACGATGCTTACCGCAATTGTGTTTGGTGCTGTTGGCACTGCCGGTCAGCGCTGTACAAGCACAAGAAGGCTAATAATACATGAAAAAATTTATGAGGCAGTTAAAGTACGGCTGGTTAAAGTTTATGCCACCCTTCTGATTGGTGACCCACTTGATGAACGCAATCATATCGGGCCATTAATTGACAAGGCTGCCGTTGACGCCTTTCTTACTGCCCTGTCTACTGCTGAGGAGCAAGGGGCCGTAACACTTGTCAAAGGTGAATTACTGACCGGTCCTGGTTATGAATCTGGTTGTTATGTAAAACCAGCGATTCTTGAGGTTATTCGTCCAATAAAGATCGTTGAAACTGAAACTTTCGCCCCCCTGCTCTATATTTTCAAGTATTCAACCTTGGCTGAAGCCATCGCCTTGCAGAACAATGTGCCACAGGGGTTATCTTCTGCAATCATGACGACAGATTTACGTGAATCGGGCTATTATCTTTCTGCTGAAGGCTCTGACTGTGGTATTGCCAATGTCAATATCGGAACATCAGGTGCAGAAATTGGAGGAGCATTTGGGGGTGAAAAAGAAACTGGTGGTGGGCGTGAATCTGGCTCAGATGCCTGGAAGAACTATATGCGGCGTCAAACGAATACCATTAATTATGGTGACCAGTTGCCCCTCGCCCAGGGCATTAAGTTTGAACTTTAGCAGATTGCTGATTTTGATTGTATTTTTGCAGGATAAACGATTTATTGAATGAGTAATTCTTCCGGTAAACAAATTTTTCAAACTTCCTCGCCTAAACAATGGAAAAGACTGCAATGGACAAGCAGGTTAATTCTTTTCTTAACGCTGTTTTTGATTGCAATTCTTGTAATCACCCTAGCAAAGGGTGCCCATCCTGATCTTCCTCAGCTGAAAGATCAAAACGAGCAATACAAAAAGATTCTGAATCCATCACAGGGGCTAACCTTAACAACTAAGTATAACGCCAAGTATAAGGGCTTTAGAAACTACCTCTTGCAGAAGAGAAAACAATGGAATACCATTCCAAAGTTTACCCATATCAGCCTGAATAAGAAAGTAAAGGTTCGTGCTGGCTTTTATCTTGACTGGGATGCCCAGTCATTTTATTCACTCAGGGCGAATATTACCAAAATGAATATGGTAATGCCTTTTGAATGGTTTACAATTGACCCCCTGACAGACACTATAAAGCTTAAAATCGATAAGCGGGCATTGATTCTCATAAAACAGCATAAAACTCCTATTGTACCCGTATTATCAAATATCAGTTCAATTACACATGATTTCGACGGAGCCCTGATTCACCGAATTATCTCTAACCCTGTAAAGCGAAGACATCTTATCACTGACCTGCTTACAAAAATAGAAAAGTATCAGTTTCAGGGTGTTAATATTGATATGGAAGAATTGAAAGAAAGCACTGATGAAAACATGATCATCTTTCAGCAGGAGCTTTATACCGCCTTTCATGCCAAAGGACTGTTAGTAAGCCAGGATATCGTGCCTGAAAACAACGATTATAATTATAATGAATTACAAAAATTCAATGATTATATCTTTGTAATGGCCTATGACCAGCATGATGATCATTCAACAGCTGGCCCAATATCTGAACAGAAATGGATAGAGAAAGTATTGTCAGAGATTGCAGTAAAGGTTCCGGCAAATAAGCTTATTCTATGTATTGCAGGTTATGGTTATGACTGGCCTAAGGGTTCAATTGGCAGTACGGTGACCTATCAGGAGGCATTGAGTCTGGCAAAAGAAAATGAATCGGAAATTCATTATGATGACAATACATATAACCTGAGTTTCAAATACGAGGATGACAATAATATAGAACATATAGTTTATTTTACAGATGCCGCTACAAACTTTAATACCATGCGGTTTGCAGATGAGTCAGGAGCAGCAGGCGTAGCTTTATGGAGACTGGGTTCTGAAGACTCCCGGATCTGGAATTTCTTTGGTCGTAATCTCACCCAGGATTCTCTATTGAAAAACGGTTTCAATTTCGCTTCATTAACGCGATCGGGTTTTAGTACCGATGTTGATTATGTTGGTGAAGGAGAAATTCTTGATGTACTGACTACCCCGGCAGAAGGTAAAATTAAGCTGGAAGTTGATTCAAGTGATCTTATTATTACAGAACAAAAATATGTACAGCTGCCTTCCAGATATGTTATTAAAAAATTCGGACATAAAAATAATCAGGTTGTACTAACGTTTGACGATGGACCTGATCCTACCTATACACCTGCAATTCTTGATATCTTAAAAAAAGAAAACGTACCTGCAACCTTTTTTATGATTGGGTTACAGGCTGAAAATAATATTCCAATTGTGAAGCGTATTTATGACGAAGGCTATGAGATCGGTAATCATACGTTTACCCATCCCAATATTGCCGTTGTAAGCCTGCCCCGGGCTAAACTTGAAATGAGTTCTACCCGTTTACTGATTGAAAGTATCACGGGCCACTCTACAATTATGTTCAGGGCCCCCTATAATGCAGATTCTGAGCCAGAGAGTCTTCAGGAAATCTTACCTGTGGTATTGAGCAAAAACGAGCATTATTACACAATAGGTGAATCAATTGATCCAGAAGACTGGACACCTGGAATTACGGCCGATAAAATATTTAACAGCGTTGTTAAAGAGCAGGAAAATGGAAATGTTATTCTCCTTCATGATGCCGGAGGGTCAAGATGGGCTACTATTGCTGCCCTACCCAGGATTATTCATTATTTTAAAAGTAAGGGCTATAAATTCACCACAATTGCCAGTCTTCTGAATAAGACACATGACGATATGATGCCCCGTATTCCGCTTGGTAGTGAATACTTATTGGTAAAAAGTAATTATGTTCTTGCTTCTTTGGGTTACTGGAGCGGGCACTTTATTTTTGCTTTGTTTTTAATATCGATCATTTTCGGAACCAGCAAGATTTTATTTCTGGGCGTGATGGCCTGGAGACAAAAATCAAGATCAAAACATAATATACAGCGGGTATATGCCGCAGGTGAAAAAGTTGATGTACTTGTGCCTGCCTATAATGAAGAAGTCAATGCGGTTAAAACTATCCAGAACTTGCTTCAGAGTACCTACCCCGAAATCAGGATAATTTTTATTGATGATGGCTCTAAGGACGCTACTTATCGTCTGGTTTCCGAAGCATTTGATGGTAACCCAAGAGTACTTGCTATCACCAAACCGAACGGAGGAAAAGCCTCAGCTTTAAATTATGGGCTCGCTTTATCAGATGCGGCATTTGTGATTTGCATTGATGCTGACACTCAGTTAAAAAATGATGCAATTGGTGTATTGATGGGTTATTTTAACGATGAAAATGTTGGTGCTGTAGCTGGAAATGTTAAAGTAGGAAATGAAAGTACCGTTATTACAATCTGGCAGTCTATAGAGTACATCACCAGCCAGAATTTTGACCGGCGGGCTTTTGATCTGCTTAATTGCATAACTGTAGTACCTGGTGCTATTGGCGCTTTCAGAAAGAAAGCCATTATGGAAGCTGGCGGCTTTACAACAGATACCCTGGCTGAAGATTGCGATCTTACCATTCGTATTCTGAGAAGTGGTTACCAAATTCGTAATGCTGAAAAGGCAATTGCAGTAACAGAGGCGCCTGAAACTTTGAATATGTTCTTAAAACAACGCTTCAGGTGGAGTTTCGGTATTATGCAATCATTCTGGAAACACCGTGATCTTTGCTTCAATGCGAAATACGGTAACCTTGGGATGATTGCCATGCCCAATATTCTTATTTTCCAGATATTACTTCCATTAATTGCCCCCCTGGCTGATATTGTTATGATTCTAGGTATCCTTTGGGGAAATGGCTGGCATATTCTTGCTTATTATACAGCCTTTGTGCTTATTGATGCAGGTGTGTCTATCATGGCTTTCTTATTTGAGAAAGAAAATCTCACCAGGGTTCTCTGGCTTATCCCCCAGCGTCTGGTTTACAGGCAGCTAATGTACTATATACTCTTTAAGTCAATTCGCAAGGCTTTAAAAGGTGAACTTCAAACTTGGGGATCATTACACCGTACTGGTAATGTCAAAGAAATTATTGCATGATTTCTCGTGATATACCTCTGGCAGAACGAATGCGACCCCACAACCTTGCTGATTTTACAGGGCAGCAGCATTTGATTGGTCAGGGTGCAGTTCTTGCCAAGGCACTGGCTACAGGTTATATCCCATCTTTGATTTTATGGGGGCCACCAGGTGTTGGGAAAACAACTCTTGCAGGAATTCTTGCCGGTCAGTTGCAGAGACCATTTTATGCGCTAAGTGCAATAAACTCAGGGGTGAAAGATATCCGTGAAATTATTGAGAAGGCACGCAAACAAGACCTTTTTAATAATAGAAACCCGATTTTATTTATAGATGAAATACATCGGTTTAGTAAATCGCAACAAGATTCCTTACTTGAAGCTGTTGAGAAAGGTTGGGTAACTCTAATTGGGGCAACAACAGAAAACCCCAGTTTTGAAGTGATTTCTGCATTGCTCTCAAGATGTCAGGTTTACATTTTAAAATCACTCGAGCCCGAACAATTGTTGGCCCTGCTTGATAAGGCTATTAAAGAAGATGCATTTCTCGGGCAAAAGAAAATTGTTCTTGCCGAAACCGAGGCACTGATCAGACTTTCTGGAGGCGATGCAAGAAAGCTGCTGAATGTTTTTGAATTGCTGATAGAAGATACTGAACAGGAGCAGGTAATTACCAACGAACTGGTATTATCCCGGGTTCAGCAAAACCTGGCCCTATATGATAAGGCCGGTGAGCAGCATTATGATATCATTTCTGCTTTTATAAAATCTATTCGCGGCAGCGACCCGAATGCGGGTATTTACTGGCTGGCCAGAATGCTTAAAGGTGGTGAAGATCCCAAATTTATAGCCCGAAGACTACTTATTCTGGCCGCTGAAGACATAGGCAATGCAAACCCTCAGGCCTTACAACTTGCGTCAGACTGTTTTCGTGCTATTGAAATAATCGGTCTTCCCGAGGCAAGAATCATACTGGCACAAACAGTAACGTACCTGGCAAGTTCACCCAAGAGCAATGCCGCTTATGAAGCAATAGGTATGGCAATGCAATTTGTTAAAGATACGGGAGATCTGCCGGTACCCCTGCACCTTCGCAACGCTCCTACCAGCCTGATGAAAGATATCGGGTATGGAGAGGATTATAAATATTCCCATTCATATCCTGGTAATTTCATCAATCAGGAATTTTTGCCCGCTACTGCCGAGGGCAAACAGTTTTATAGTCCGGGTCAGAATAAACTAGAACAGGCCATGCGTATCAGACTACGAGAATTATGGCAGGAAAAATATAGATATTGAGATATCAACCTGTCAGGAGTGAGTCTTTCCTGCGTCATCTTAAAGCCAGTACCCTTGACCAGGTTTTTCCTGCGTCATCCTTAAAACCAGTAACCTTAAATAGGTTAGTCCAGCATCAGCTAAGAGCCCTTAACATTGACTGATTCAGTTATGTCGTTGATTAAGCAGCCCCTTAACATTGACTGATTCAGTCATGTCGTTAATTAAGCAGCACCTTATGGGCCATATCTTTAATTTTATCAAGATCTATCACCGGAATCGCTACTTCTTTCGCCTGTTCATCCCAGTTTCTAAGCCTGATATGTTCTTCGAACCAGGGTTCTGATCTAAACTGCTCTGCTTCAGATTTTGTCATCATACCCCCCTGAAATGCAAGTGTTTTTAAACTTGCCAGAGACAACTTCTCATAATATCCCGGGCGGGTAAGTGTAAGATAGCGCTTAGCCTGTACATGATTTTTGATTAGACTACAGATACGATTGGAGAAACCCAACGATTTTAGATAGTCGGCACCTAGCTGTTCATGGTCTAACGCTCCATAACCACTCATCGATGCCACCTCAAGCCGGTCAGCCAGTAAATGTCCAATATCATGAAAGAAAGCTGCCAGTACAACTTCATCATCTGCACCAGCCTCTATGGCAAATGCCGCTGCCTGAGACATATGTTCTAATTGTGACACCGGTTCACCAATATATTCATCATTCCCAAAAGCAGCATAAAGTCCGAATATATCAGCGATTTTTTCCTGAATGAGTAGATTTTTCATTTTTAAGTTTTAAAATTTCTGGTCCCGGTCATTGTATTTGACAATATTAATAACAGAAAGAGCCATCGCATTCGTATGAATTGCCCCCAAAAGTTAGACGCTAATTGAAAACAGTTTATTCCTTTTTGATGACTCTTTCTGATTAAACGATTAACCAGTTAAAAACTGGCCTGCTTCTTACTTTAAGATCCACATGAGCCCATTTATATCATCATTACCCCCAAACTGGCTTTGTAAAGCAGCTTTGTAGTTAACGGCATTCGCTGTAATTTCTGATGTAGGATACTGAAATCGCAAGGCGATACGACTACCATTTCCTGTACCAGGGCCCGTGGTAAAGACCGGCACACCGGTTCTACGCTGACTATAGTAAGATTCAAGACCTGAATGCCTGAACATGGCAAGGTACTTTTGCTGTAAGATCTGCGTTAATCCAAATGAGCCTGTAGCATATTGAATTGAAGCGTTGCTATACCAGGTTGGAAAATCAAAATTAATAGCATACGTATCATAATTCGAAGCAACTGAGACTCCTGCGGCTCCAGGTTTGTAAAAATACGCTGTGAAAGTACCAGAAACAGGAATTCCATAAGAAGCCATTGATGCAAGAATACCCGATTTATAGTACGCTTCAGCGCTACCGGTCGCCCACCCGTGATTGATGCCTTCAGCTATATTAAACTCAAGTTCAGCAAATCCGATTTGTATACCTGGCTCACCTAAATAAGTAGAATAATACCTTTTTCTATTTAAGAATGAATATTTCTGTAAACCTGCATTATTATACATGGTACCAAGGTCAGTACCAGGATCTGCACCAACGAATGAAGCAAAGTTGGTTGGGCTCAGATGTAATGTATCTACCAAATAACGCGATGGTTCAGCTGTTACGAAGACTCGTGGGTCACTGAATTGGGTAAGCAGCCCGATATAGGTTGCTGAAGAATTTTTTCTTGACCCATTCTGACCAAAATTATCAATATTGTCGGGGTAGTAATTAGTTGGAGATAAAAAGGTGTACTGCATATTATCTGCATTACCAGTCATAAGCGGGTATTTTACTGGACTTGAAAGAATCGCAGCAAATGAGGCAGGAATATTTAAATCCGGGTCTGTTGCCTTTTTACTTAATTCAACCAGTAGTCTGATATGATACGCATTTACGACCTTCTGCCATTTAAGCAGGTCTCCACTAAAATAAATATCTCCATCAATGGTTGCCGTACCTGCTGAGACGAGGGTTGTCAGATCAGTATTAGCCGCTTCAAGCCAAGCCAGTGATTGCAGCATGACCGTTTTCTGGGTATCATATGATGGTGTCAGGTTTGCACTTCCTTTAAGGGCATTGGTCATCGGGATGTCTCCCATCTCAAGACTCATCTGGCTAAAGAAATAAGCCCTGAAGAACTTTCCCATTGCGGTATATGGATTTACCAATGGGGAGCCTGAAAGCTTTGCCTGATTTTCCATATTGTGTACATTGACCAACGTTGTATAATACGTTTTACCACCTGTAAAATCATAGCGGTTATTGCCGTAATAATCGTAATTATAGATATAGTACTGGTCCCAGATTTCGTCATTTCCACCTGGCAAATCTGTCATATCATTTAAAATTCCATTGAATAATAATGATGCGGGAACAGCATTTGGTTTATTATTATTGATTGTTAATTCCTGAAAGTTCTTTTTACAACCACCAATTGCCAGAATCAGCATAAAGGGCATTAGAACTGTTTTCAATATCCTTTTCATGTTTGGATTTTTATATTTTCGAAGCAGGTAATAATTATTACTCGGTTGCTTATTTAGAAAGTTAGATTAACGTTAAAGCCGTATGACCTCACCGAAGGTGATTGAAGACCTGTTGCAGAAGTAGCATTATTGTACTGATCAAGATCTACGTCTTTAAAACGGGGATCTTTATAGAAGTATAATAAGTTACGCCCAACTGCTGAAATTGAAACTTTTTCAATAAACGTATTTTGCAACCATCTTTTGGGAACGTCATATGATAAAGTAACCTCACGCAGTTTAGCGAAGGTCTTGCTCATCAGGTTTGATTCCTGAACACCGTAAAACTTACTTACATAGTCCTGAACAAATACTTTCTGGCTGTTCGGCGCATACTGAAGGCTGCTCCCATTGATTATTGCTCCTGTTGTAGAATTATAATTGATGGCTGTTCCATTTGAAACCGTTACACCCTGTCCAACATACGAGCCCGCATACCCTTTCAAACCATAATTCTGCCAGTCAGCATAGCGCGCAGTACCAAATGCGCCTGTTGCAGTTTCAATATTAGCCCCACCGCGCATAGTTTTCAGGTGCATATAATCTGTAGTCACACCACCAACAGAACCATCAAACTGAAATCCAAGGCTTACACTGTTGTAACGAACCTTATTATAAATACTCCAGTTGTAATCAGCATTTAAATTACCCAAAAACTGGAGTACCGGATTATTTAGCGGCTTACCAGCGGCATCATTCACAATCTGCCCAGCTGCTGTTCTTACGAAAGCCGATCCGTAGAATTTATCAACACGGTCTCCTTTTTTGAAGAATTGGAGATATGATGACTGACCAGCCGGTAATTCTTTATATGTATTTCTGTAAGTTGACCAGTTAACAAGGATATCCCAACTAAAACCTCCAAGGTTTTTGATTGGCGTGCCTGTTAATGACAGTTCATATCCTGTTCTTTCGGTTTTAAGTGCATTCAGGTATAATGTATTATATCCACTGGTTGTAGAGATCCCATTGGCCAGCACCTGTGGTCCATCTATATACTGAAAAGCAGTTGCACTCAGGCCAAGACGGTTACGCAGAAATTTAATATCAAGCCCTTCTTCATAATTCACCCGCACAGAAGTTTTAAGGTTGGGCGCAAATAAATTTGTAGTAGAATAACCTGAGGTCTGATTATTATATGGCTTATTTGTTGAATAAAAAGAGCTCAGTGAATAATTCGGGCCGTTATAGGGCGACTCATAAGAACTGCCATAACCCATTGGATTATCATGCAGTGAAGCATCTGTACTACCACCAAATGCTGTAATTGAGTTAAACGGAGCAGTGCCAATTGTTGCCGAAGTAGCATCAAAACGAATACCTGCAAAAGAAGCCCGGGCTTTCAGAAATGAAATAAAATCGGGTAGTTTGACATAATCAGAAATTACAGTCGCAGCAGAGAAGCTTGGGTAGTAATAGGTTGTAGGTGTTTGAAATGCAGACGATTTATCTATTCTGCCAGTACTTGACAAGGTCAGAAATTTTCCAAAAGATGCATCAATTGAGTAATAGGCGCTCAATACCCGCATATCAGAATTAAAACTAGTCGCCTGGATTGGGTTGGCTGAATTACTGAAAGAATAAACCGCTGGTACATTCAGGTAATCTGTAGAAGTGAAACTTGAATTATAACTGAAGTTTCTCATATTTCCCCCGACAAGTCCTGACAAGTTTAAAAACTGCCCGACCGTATAATCATAGTTCAAAAATAGTTCAGTATTGCTGTCAAAAAGATCACGCCGATCTTCACGGTAATCACCCCGATTACCTTCACGCCCATAAGGGTGTGCCGAGAACGGCATTTTCTCTGTACGTAACTGGTTATAAGTATCAATCTGGGTGCGTAAAGTTGCATTCAGATTTTTATTAATTAAAAAATTTGATGACAAATATCCGTACAGATCATTTTTATGATGGCCCCTAGTCCAGTCGGTTACCATAAACCATGGATTATGATAACGGGTATATTCTTCAAACTGTGATTGTACCCCTACTTTGCCTGGCTGCCAGATTGCTCTGATATCTGGTGAGTTCACACTCCAGTCGGCGCCTGTCCAAACTGACAGATTATAAATCAAACTGTTTGGTCCATAGTCAACATCCGGAAAATTATCTGTTGACTGTCTGTTAAAATCAAGATTTGCTTCAAACTTCAAGCGCTTGCTTGCATTAAATGAAGCATACATATTGAAGTTTGCTATATCAAGGTAGTTTTTGGGAATATAGCTTTGCTGATGTTGTTGAGAGATAGAAAGACGGGTCGTATAGTTCTCACCGCTGGCGCTAAGGGCTATATTATTATCAGTCTGAAAACCTGTTTGCAGAAAATTTTTCAGGTTGTCTTTGCCTCTGGCTAACCAGGGCGTTCCCTGACGCACTCCGTTCACAACCGGACTATCGTATTGTGGTATTAATTGCCCATTAAAATAAGGGCCCCAAATATCATAGTCACTGTCAACCCCACCTGGTGCACCACCTTTACCGTCGACAAACTCATATTGCGTATTCTCACCCGGTCCATATTTATTTTGGGTACGTGGAAAAGCAAGGAAGCCTTTATTAAGAACGGTACTGCTATTTACTTCAACCGTAATTCCTTTTTTATTTTTATTGCCCTTTTTGGTTGTTATAAGAATTGCACCATTTGTTGCTCTATTACCATAAAGAGCTGCGGCAGAGGGGCCTTTAAGCACCGTATACGTTTCAATGTCGTCTGGGCTGATATTCCAGGTATCGGTATTGATCGGAAACCCATCAACAACATAAAGAGTAACGTTTTCTCCCCTGATCATTACATTTGGTGCTCTGAGAAGTTCAGAAGACGGGGCTACCGAAAGACCAGCAACCTTACCGACAAGCCCACTGATTGGGTTGGGATCTCTTACCTTTGTTAAATCACTGCCATTGACCGTCTGAACTGCATAACCAATTGTTCTTGTAGACTTGGTAACACCAAGCGCGGTAACTACAACTTCATTGAGTTGCTGTTCATTATCTTTCAAATAAACCGTGATTGATGTTTTTCCAGAAAGAGGTAATGTAACTGTCGTATACCCGATTGAACTGAATACCAGCAGATCATTTTCTCTGGCTGTAATTGAAAAATCACCATTTGCATCAGTTCTTGTACCTAGGGTACTCCCCTTTATAGAAACTGACACGCCAGGTAGTGCCTCTTTTTCTTTAACTGAAAATACTTTTCCTTTAATTTGCTGCTGGGCGATTGCTGCAGTGCTTAATAATATACAACAGAATATAGAAAGATAAAGTACTGCACTTTTTTTGAAGTGTGCATGCCTTCGTTTGTGTAGTGCGTTAATCATAGATGCGGTTTTTTTTGATGAATGAATTGCATCAAAGCTAAAGGCAGTATGTTTCCTTAAAGTAAACAGTTTGATAAGAAAACATTATCTATAAGTAAATAAATACCCCTATGCTAAGCCAGGGTTAAGAAAAAGTGCTATTATTTAACGAAAACTGATAACCCGCCTCTGTGTTTCGTTTAATGAAACTTAAACTATTGCCCGTATTTAAAAATTTTTTGGCAAACTATTTTACTACCAGCTTTTATGAATACGCTCCTGAAAAAAGCACGATGATAATTGTGCAGGTATTGTATTTTTACAGTTAAATTTTATTAAGGGAACTGGCTTTAAAGAATGTTTGATGTTCTGGCTGAGAATGACCAACAATGGCAATTATGAAATTCAGAAAATTAGGAAATACAGATGTTGAACTGTCTGCTCTAGGTCTTGGATGTATGGGTATGAGCCATGCTTATGGTGAGCCTGATGACAAAGAATCGATTGCAACTTTAGAAAAAGCATTGGAGTTGGGAGTTACTTTCTGGGACACCGCCGATATTTATGCATCAGGAAAAAATGAAGAGTTAATTGCCAAAGTATTGGTACCCAATAGAAAAAGTCTATTTATTGCTACAAAATTTGGGTTTCAGGCCAATGTTGATGGTAAACCAATGGATTTCAATGGCTCACCCGCTTATTTAAAAACAGCCGTTGAAAAAAGTTTAAAGCGACTCAAAACTGATGTTATTGATCTGTATTACGCCCACCGGATAGACCCTACCGTACCAGTAGAAGATATGGTTGGTGCCATGGCCGATTTGGTTAAAGAAGGAAAAGTTCGTTTTCTGGGTTTGTCTGAAGCGTCTGTTAATTCTATAAGAAAAGCACATGCTGTTCATCCGATTTCTGCTCTTCAAAGTGAGTATTCGCTCTTAACAAGAGACGTTGAGGCTGAAATACTGCCATTATGTAATGAATTAAAAATCTCATTCATTCCATTCAGCCCACTTTCAAGAGGTCTTATTACAAATACCCTTGATATTTCTACATTAAAAGAAAACGATTTCAGGAAAACACTGCCAAGATATCAGGAAGAACATAAAGAAAACAATATGGGGCTTGCTCAGGAATTTGCTGAGTTAGCCTTGTCAAAAGAATGCTCATCCGCACAGCTAGCATTAGCATGGGTACTTGCCCAGGGCGATAATATCATACCGATTCCAGGAACAAAACGCAGAAAATACCTGATTGAGAATGTTGGGGCACTGTCAGTAGTTCTGACAGCTCAAGACTTTCATGCAATTCAACTTATTCTTAAAAAGTATCCTGACACAGGTGATCGCTATAATGAATCTAATTTTAAACTAGTAGACAAAGCCTAACCCTCAATACGTTTTACCAGTCATAATAATGCATAGTTGCTCAGAATGGCCTGAATAAATATGATGGTTACAAATTTGTTGTTTACAAACATTTCAATACCCCGAAAGGCTCATTGCCTACAAATTATATTAACTCATTTTTTTAATATGCTAATGGCGAATATCTGAATTCGCACCCGTTTGGGTGACTTATGCAGTTACACCCCAATACAGACTCTAAAAACTTCTTATGCAGTTACACTCCAATACAGACTCTAAAAACTTTCTGTTAATTAGTTTGATGCTGGTTCTCATTATGTTTAATTTTAACATAATTTTATTTAAGACAAATACCGTTTTCTGGTCTTGATTGGGAGATTTAGCATACCCATGGTTGAAAAAATGGAGAATACCTATTTACTGATAATTTCCAGGCTTGAAATTTTTATCCGCAAGTTTTATCTCAATCAGATAATTAAGGGGGCAATCTGGTTTATTACTATTCTGTTTGCCCTTTTTCTAATCACATCAGTTACTGCTTATGTTGCATGGCTTAGTGTTTTTTCCAGAAGCCTGATTTTTTATTTTAGCCTGATCTTGCTTTTTACAACATTCTGGCAGTTTATCGGAAGGCCATTATTATCGTATTTTAAGATTCGCAAAAGAATCGATCATAAAACTGCGAGTCGTCTAATAGGAGAGTATTTTCCAGAAATAAAAGACAAACTACTAAATACAATTGAGTTACATGAAATTGGTATTCATGCTACGTCAAACGCTGCACTGATACAGGCAGGGATCAATCAGAAAGCCCTGGAGTTAACACCCTTCTCTTTTTCAGGAGCAATTGATATTAAAAGGAATCTTGAATACATACGATTTATTCTAGTTCCACTTACCGTCATTATTTTACTCTTGATTATTTCACCTGCGATACTACGTGTGGGTTCTGCAATGATCTTTAACCCTGGCAGACAGTTTTTAAAACCCGCCCCATTTTCGTTTACCATTCTCAATAAAGACCTTTCGGTGGTTCAGGGAAATTCTTTTATACTGCAGATTAAAACTACAGGTGATGTTAATCCTGCCGATATGTTTGTTGCTGATGATAAAATGAATCTTCAAATGGAGAAAGTTAAGAACAATGTATTCAGCTATACATTCTCCAACATGCAATCAAGTCATACCTTATACTGCAATGCCTCTGGAATTAATTCTTTGCCCTTTACAATACATGTAATTCCTAAACCTGAGCTTCTCAGTTTTAATGTACTATTAGAATACCCTTCTTATTTACACCGGGCTCGTGAAAAAATGCAAAACTCTGGTGACTTATTGATTCCTGAAGGCACAATTGCAACTTGGACATGCCAAACGGTAAATGCCGGAACAATCTTATTTCGATATGATTCAGAAAGCCGCTATCTACCCGTTAATAAATCAAATTCTACAAAGATTAAACGGAAGCTGATCGTTTCAGGCAAGTACTATCTTATGCCAGTAAGCAAGCAAAATATAAAATCAGATACGCTAAGCTATTTAATTCAGGTCGTTAAAGACCAACGTCCAGAAATTTCAGTTCGTAGAAATCCTGATTCGGCAGATTCAAAATCTGCAACCTTTTCGGGCCGTATTCATGATGATTTTGGACTCAGCAGCCTGCAATTTATATATGGTTATACGGATAAGTCTGGTGCTCTAAACAAAGTACTTGGAGTATCTAAAATAAGAATTAACCTCTCAGGTACTACTCAGTCATTTTTTTATGACTGGGCACCAGTAATGCTATCCTCAAATGATGGAGCAAAGCTTGGTGGCTATTTTGAAGTTCGGGATAATGACCTGGTGCATGATCGTAAAGCCAGCCGTTCTGATATTTTTTACCTTCATTTTCCTTCAAAAGATTCAATTTCGGCCGAAAAGAAAAATATTGATGCCGCAGTATTAAATAAAATCAGAAAAATACAGATTGAAGCGGCTCAATTACAGTTAGATGCAAACAGGCTACATGACAAGCTCTTAACTCAGAAAGAGATGAATTATGAAGACCGCAAAGAAGGAGAAAGAATAGTTGCCCAGCAGCGTCAATTAGCGCAGAACCTTGCCGAGCTGCAAAAACTGAGTGAGAAGACTAAATCAATTATTCAGAATAGTCCTGAAAATTCAATGCTCAAAGAGAAGGAACAAGAAATGGCCAACCTTTTTAAAGACCTGGTTGATCCTAAAACTCAAGAGATGCTTAATAAACTTCAGAAATTATTAAATGAAAAAAATAAAGCTGGTGAATCACTAGATAATATACAGACAGAGAGTAAAAATCTTGAAAAAGAACTCGACCGCATGAACACTCTTTACAAAAAAATGGCATTCGAACAAAATCTTGAGCAAATGGCTGACAAAGTCAGGGATCTTGCCAATAAAGAAAACAAGCTGTCTGTTGGAAATAAACAAGACCAGAAATCAAGTTTAGCCAAACAACAGGAGATCAAAAATCAATTTAAAACTATTCAGGATGAGTTAAAAGAGATGCAAAAAAACAAGCCTGAAGATGTACCATTCCAGAATCCCGAAGAACAAACAAAAAAAGCAGGTCAATCACTGAAAAAAGCTACTGAACAGCTTGCATCTAATAGGCAGCAGGCTGCTTCTAAAAGTGAAAAGGAGGCCGAAAATGAGTTGAAAGAACTGTCTCAGGAATTGAGCCAGATGCAACAACAAGATGCAATGCAGGAAATGACAAAAGATCTGGGTGCAATTAGAATAATTTTACAGAATCTTCTACGTGTTTCTTTCGCAGAAGAGTCTCTTATGCAAAAACTGCGGGTCGTAAACACAAATGATCCATTGTATACCAGTCTTGTACAAAAACAGTATAATCTAAAGGAAGATTTAATTCTGATCAAAGATAGTGTGTACAGTTTGAGCAAACGTGTTCCTCAAATTCAGTCATTTGTTAACCGTGAATTTGCCCTAATCAATTCAAATCTTGAGGGTGCAATCCAAAATTTAGGGGATAGACAACAATATGATGCGGCTACAAAACAACAATTTATAATGACAGCGGTTAATAACCTAGCAGTATTATTAAGTAATACTGAAGCTCAGATGACAAAAGCTATGGCAGACGCCAAAAGTAAACCAGGTGGAAAAAGTAAAGGAAATTCAATGACCGAATTAGGCAAAATGCAAGAGAGCCTTAATAAGGAAATGCAACAAAAAAGTGGTAATTCCCGTACAAATCCCGGAAATATGTCACAGGAACTGGCTCAAATGGCGGCCCGACAACAAGCCTTACGTGAAGCATTTGAGCGGCTGAATAAAGAAAATGGAAAACCTAACAGCTCTTTAAATCAGGCTCTCAAAAAGATGGATGAAACCGAAACTGACCTTTTAAACAGAAGGCTTGACAATAATTTGTTGTCAAGACAAAAAGAGATCATGTCGCGTCTCCTGGAGGCTGATAAGGCAGGAAGAGAGCAGGATCAAGATAATAAACGCGAAGCAAAAGAAGGAAAAACGTTGGCTCCAAGTGAAATAGCTGTTTTAAAAAAGGTAGATATGGAAAAATTACAAGACGAAAACCTAATTAAAACAATACTTCCTGATCTAAATTCGTTTTATAAAACAAGAATAAATTCGTACTTTAAGGCACTTAATGAAGGGAACTAATTTAATGGAAAACAGTCAAACTTTATCCAGCGAAAACAAGCTTTACACCCTTCAGTTGGCGTCTAAACTTGAGAGCATCACAGAACTAGAAAAGTTTATAGATAACCTTAAGGATGAACTCTCAATACCTGAAGAAATTTATGCCAATATTCTGACATGTATGAATGAGGCTGTCATAAATTCAATTTTGCACGGCAATAAAGAGAATCCTGGTAAAAAAGTCTATATCAACGTAGAATCTGAGCATGGAAAAAAACTCATATTTTCGATAAAAGATGAGGGAGACGGCTTTGACTATACTTCTATTCCTGATCCAACTCTCGCAGAAAATATTGAATTGTTTAGTGGGCGTGGTATTTACATAATACAGCACCTTGCAGATCAGGTTGTTTTTAATAAATCTGGAAACGAAATCGAGTTAACATTCAGGTACTAAATTGTTTTGAGTAGATTAGCTACAGGCCATAACGTGTCTGCATCTCTTAATGAGCAACCTTCCTATTAATTTTTTTAATGAAGATATTGATTTCGAAGCCAGGAACACAACTTTCCTTAAGGCCTGGATAAAGTCCTGTATACAAAATGAGCGTCAAAAACTCAGCGAGTTAAATTTTATATTTTGTTCAGATGCGTATTTGTTGGGTTTGAATCAAACCTATCTTGCCCACCATACATTTACTGACGTTATCACCTTTGATCATTCAATTAAGAAAGGACAAATTGAGGGTGATATATTTATAAGCGTTGAACGTGTCGGAGAAAATGCAGATACGTATGATCAGACAGAAACAGATGAATTGCACCGGGTCATGATTCATGGTGTTTTGCACCTTTGTGGTTTCGCCGACAAGACTGAGAAAGACCATATCAGAATGCGCGATAAAGAAAACTTCTACCTTCTTAAGAGACATTTTTAGGTACTCCGTCATATTTCTGAACAGCCTTACTTTTAACATCAATTGTGCTGATGAAATTTTTTTTTCTTTTAATAGCCTCGTTCATACTCAGTATTATTTGGCCGCATAAAAGTAACGGGTCATCATTTCCAATACTGAGTGATTCAACTACTATAAGTCTTCTTACTGAAAGCCCGGCATCTGATTTCTATACTGCCTGGGGGCATTCTGCTATCAGGATCAACGATCGTTTAAATAAAATAGATGAGGTTTTTAATTTTGGAACTTTTGATTTTAATGACGAATACTTTTATTTAAAATTCATTCAGGGTACGCTCCGTTATACAGAATCTATTTATAATTATTCAGATTACCTAGCATCTGCCTATCAAGACCCCCATCGTATCGTTGAACAAGAGCTGAATCTAAGCCAGCTTCAAAAACAAAAAATTTCTGATGAACTTTTCAGATTATACCTGCCGGAAAATAGATATTACTTGTACGACTGGACAAAGGTTAACTGTTCAACCAAATTAAGAGATGTGCTACAGACTGGCATTGGGAAAGATTTCTTTATCAGTAATGAGATTAAACAAGGTGCCACTAGTTTTAGAGAGCATGAAGAGCCCTATTTATACAGCGATTTATGGATGAAATTTGCAACCAATATTGTAATCGGTAGCCCGGCAGATCGATTGATTACCCCATATGAAGAAACCTTCATGCCCGACGGGTTATATGGAGCCTTAAAAACGATGCGGCTTCTAAATGGTCAAACTTTAATTAGCAGCGAACTTATTGTGCTACAGGGTAAAAAAAGTCAAAACTCGATTACACTTATCAGCCCTGTTCTCTTATTCTGGTTATTGTTTTTGGCTGTCGTTGGGTTTTCTTTCAATGCCACGGCATCGCGTATGATAGATTTAATGCTCTTTTCAATTTGTGGCTTACTCGGAATTTTTTTTCTATACCTCTGGTTCGTTTCAGATCATGCAGAGACTCGATATAATTGGAATATTTTATGGGCTTTCCCTCTACATCTAATTTACCCCGCACTTAGAAATAAGGCCAGAAAATACTATTCATTTTTCATCGTGTTTCTCACCATACTTATGTTGTCTGCCTGGGGTATTATACCACAAAAGCTAGAGCCGGCAGTGATCGCTATTCTTATGATCCAAAATACACGCGCCTTATTTAATCTTGGGATGCAAGATCTCCTAAATAAGGTTTTTTCGCCACCAACCTGAACATCCTTTATTTTATCTGTACCTCTCATTTCCAATTAGTTGATTCTGCTGCCAACGTATTGTTCCACGTGGAACAAAGCAACATTGCCACACATTAAACCCGAAAAATCTCCTTATTACATGCCTCTATCCTATTTGGTCTTACACTTTGTGAAGCAAACAATGATTGCATATCCTTTTTAGTAAGAGAATTCTTTACAAAAAATAGAGATTCTTCTTTGGGTAATCACGAGGCCGATAATGTATAGCCAACACTCGCTTATCTTGAATTGAACTAGTCTGTGCGCCCTTTTGATTCAAGAATTGAAGTTGCATCCTTTATTAGCTATTTGAATGTGCAATCTAAATTAACTGCTTTATTCAAAACGCCACCAATTCAAGTGATGCATTATCCACCTCATTTACCCGCTACACTTAACAAGCTGAAAATAGTAGACCCTAAGATAGATCATGGTACAACATACGCAAACTCATAAAACAAATGCACAAAAATGCAAAGTTGGCACTCCATCGTACTGTTCCAGGTAGAATATAAAACGTTGCGTTTAAAACCCGTCGTTACCAGTCTTTAAATGATGGGCAATGATGCTGTTCTACGTGGAACAGTAATAGCTGGAATTACCCTGCAATACAGATCTTAAATTACAAGCTTTCGCTTTGTTCCACATGGAACATTAGATGAAGAAGAGCGCTTGAAGCTGGATATTTGATAACTGCGTACCTGTACCACTGATTATGGCAGACTGACATTTAGGTGTCACCGCATCAAAGTTACTTTCAATTGTTTTAAAACTCTTCATACTGTTTTTTTAATTACTGGATAACTAATTTAAACTAACTTGTCTCACCAATGATTCCACTTCGCAGTTCTTTTTGTTAGTTCGTACCCGGTATAAATTGTAAAATACCTGATTTTAGAATTCCCCTTTCCTATCCACATGGGCCCGCCCTCCCTGATCAAAGCAGCTCTTGGATCATCTTCAGCTGCTGTTTTGTCTACCGTCTAAACATCAAAGAGATCAAAAGGTGATCCTTTATCAACTCACCGACAAACAGGTACCATGTAGAAAAAGCTGGGTAATTAAGGAATGCATCAGATCTAGAAACTAAAACAAGATTATTCTGGTTTTTAAATAGGCCTGATCATGCCTTCTATTATTTCGAAAAGAAGTCGTTTGGAATACCTTTAATTGATAACGCAAAGATTTCATACCAAACACCTTTTATTTTATTACTATCACAAGAAACCACTAAAGTGATTTAGTGGCCCTTGAAGCTATATACAAAATATCTTATCTCTAATGCGGATCGTAATTTAGCAATAGAAATAGTTTGAAATTATTAGCGATATCTTTCTATCAGACTTTATTTATTTCAATTCAACGCTTTAATTTGCGGTTAATTACCACAGATCTTCTTGATCAATGAAAATACATAACAGTAGTATATCACATTCTTATTAGATAGCTGGCGGTGTTCCACGTGGAACATTAATCAATCGGGCTACCCTGCAATACTGCTCTTTTAAGGATAACAACTTGTTTATGTTCTACGTGAAATCTAAACAATCATATTTGCTACCTGAGTTTAAAAAGTTGAAAATGAAAGGTGGTTTTAGTGTTCCACGTGGAACATTAAATTGTCTGTTTAAATGCCGAAAATTGAAGCAACTTAATAGAGTGGTACAATTTCAAATTCTTCAGTCTGTCTTTTACAACAGTAACTGGCAAAACCGGGGCAATAAAAGCACTTGAAAGGTCGGTTTGAAATTGTTTCCAAAGGGCGCCCAATTGCTGATAGTGCAATTGAGGTGCCTAAGCGGCAATCAAATCAATACACAAATCTAGATTAGTGCCTTGCCAGGGAGAATAGGGATCATGGTGTGTATTTGCTGATAAAAAAGAATGTGCATTAGAGATGGTCAGAGCGCCACAATTGCCTGTATGTTATAAAGAGTGCAAAAAAGGGTACTTGCTTAATATTGACTATTTTTGCACTAATAAGCAATGAGAGTTTATGTTCAAAAAATATGATGTAATTATTGTTGGTGCAGGCCATGCTGGTTGCGAAGCGGCAGCGGCTGCCGCCAATATGGGTTCTTCTGTATTACTTGTTACAATGAATCTGGCAACTATTGGTCAGATGTCATGCAACCCTGCAATGGGTGGTGTAGCAAAAGGCCAGATTGTAAGAGAGCTCGATGCGCTTGGTGGTTATTCTGGAAAGGTTACAGACAAAAGCACCATTCAGTTTAGAATGCTAAATAGGTCTAAAGGACCTGCAATGTGGAGCCCAAGAGCTCAAAACGATAGGGGGCTATTCGCAATGGAGTGGAGACTAGCGCTTGAACAAACTCCAAACATTGATTTCTGGCAGGATGTAGTATCATCCCTGATTATAGAAAATGGTTCAGTTGCCGGCATTAAAACTTCAATGGGCATTTCAATTTATAGCGCTTCTGTTATCCTTACTAATGGAACATTCTTAAATGGGCTGATCCATATTGGAGAACAAAAGATTAGCGGTGGCAGGTCTGCTGAAAAGTCTGTAACTGGATTGACAGAACAACTTGCAACTCTCGGATTTGAATCAGGGAGAATGAAAACCGGAACCCCTCCCCGATTAGATGGACGCAGTTTAAACTATGCTGCAATGGAGGAACAAAAAGGAGATGACGAAGGTGGAAAATTTTCTTTCACAAATACGGCTGCATTAAAAGATCAGAAAAGCTGTTTTATAACCTATACGAATACTGATGTACATGATATCTTAAAGACCGGATTTGACAAATCACCCATGTTTACGGGAAGAATAAAAGGTCTTGGGCCTAGATACTGCCCGTCAATAGAAGATAAAATCAACAGATTCGCAGACAAAATCAGGCATCAGATATTCATTGAACCTGAAGGTCGTGATACTGTCGAAATATATATTAATGGCTTCTCCACTTCGTTACCGGCTGATGTGCAATTTAAGGCACTTAAAAAAATTGAGGGGCTTGAAAATGTAAAAATGTTCAGACCCGGATATGCTATAGAATATGACTACTTCCCTCCGACTCAACTAACACAAACTTTAGAAACCAAACTGATAAAAAACCTTTATTTCGCAGGACAGATAAATGGTACGACCGGATATGAAGAAGCTGCTTGTCAAGGTTGGGTAGCAGGTGTCAACGCTACATTAAATATTAATGAAAAGCCTCCTTTTATTATGGAACGATCAGATTCATATATAGGAGTGTTAGTAGATGACTTGGTTACGAAAGGTACAGACGAACCATATAGAATGTTCACATCAAGGGCAGAACATAGACTGTTTCTAAGACAGGATAATGCAGATCAACGACTCACCAGATATGGTCATCAACTAGGACTGATTAATAACGAGAGAATGAAAGAGGTTGAAAAAAAAGAAAAGAAAATTGAAGAGCTGATTCAGCTTGCAAATACAATCTCAGTTCAGGCAGACGATGTGAATGACCTACTTATAACTAATGGCACTCCAGAAATAAACCAATCAGTTAAAATAAGGGCATTGGTTGTACGGCCAAATATAAGACTGGGAGAATTGATGAAACGTTGTTCAGCAATAAATAAGTTTGATACATTTAATGTTGAAGAAGTTGAGCAAGCTGAAATATTGCTAAAGTATGACAGCTATCTTGAAAAAGAAAATCTGCATATTGAGCGAATGCATAAAATGGAGTCACAAAATATTAATCCTGATTTCAATTACAAATCACTGGTCTCTCTCTCAATGGAAGCACGTGAAAAATTACACAAGATAAAACCATCTACCATTGGACAGGCTTCCCGCATTTCAGGTGTTTCGCCCTCAGATATATCTGTTTTGATGATACATCTGGCCAAGTAGCTGATCCTCAATTATTTAATTATATTATTAGGCCAAAAAGCACGAGTCAATACGCGGCGGTTTAAGGCCCTATCTATTTTTTTTAATGTCATTCTATATAAACGACCCACAACTCATAAAACGCCACAAAAACAATGGCAAAACATCTGTGCTTATTTTGATGGTAGTTATAGGCTTATATGCAATGTTTTCGCTTTATTCTTGTGCAGTTGTACGTGCACCGACAGGTGGGCCCAGAGATACGATTGCTCCTAGACTACTTGGGTCTATTCCTCGTAATTATACCCGGGAATTTAGAGGTAAAGAAATTGAACTAATTTTTGACGAATTCATTAAAATTAAAGATCAGAGTAGTTCGGTATTTATTTCTCCTGAGCCAGAAAAACAAACGGAAATAAAAGTCAGTAAAAAATCAATACATATAGCCTTTAAATCAGAGTTGCTCAAGAACACAACCTACTCGATAAATTTTGGAAATTCAATAGTAGATTATAATGAGGGAAACGCTTATAAAAATTTTAAGTTCGTTTTTTCTACAGGTAAAAAAATTGACTCTTTAAAAATCAGTGGTCATGTTTCAGATCCCTTAGACACAACCAGCAAGAAAGACGTTTACGTAATCTTGCACAAAGCTGGTGATGATAGCGCTATAATCAAGAAAAAACCACTTCTCTTTACAAGTACAGATAAAGAAGGTAATTTTGAACTTGCAAATATTTCTCCCGGAGATTATGCTATCTACGCACTTGAAGAAACTAACAAGAATAAAAAATACGATGCCAATAATGAAAGTATCGGATTTTTAAATCAACCTATACACCTAAAAAAAGATACTTCAGGGATTAACCTATATCTTTTCAAAGAAAAAAACGATAAACTGAAAATTATTAATAAAAAAATAGCTGGTGGACTCCTAAAGATCGTGCTAAATCAGTCAATAGATAGTCTTGAATTTAAATTGTTAACCCCGATAATTACAGGTAAGGGGTATTATGTAGAAAAACGATCTGCTGGAGATTCTGTGCTTATGTGGATGCCTTCAGCGAATCTTGATTCTGTAAAAATAGGAATTCTTCAAAACGGTAAAACAGTTTTAAAGTTCACACAGAATAATTATGTAAAGACTGTTAAAGAAAAAAAAATCGTCATAACAGATAATATTAAGAATGGTCTTAAATCTCCGGCCAAGCCATTAACCATTACAATGGGTGAACCGATAGATAGTATGAAAAAAGAACTTTTTATTTTAAAAGAAGATTCTATTAAAGTTCAGGCTGACAGTATTATACATAGAATTGCAAGCGTAAGAAGCTATGATATTTATTATCCCTGGGAGTCGAACAGAAAATATGAAATTTCAGTAAAAGCTGGTTCATACGTTTCAATTTACAATAATAAAAACCTCGAATATAAAAGATCATTTTCAGCAGGAGCTGAGAGAAACTATGGTACAATAGTATTAAAAATTGTGGTGCCTCGTAAAAGTTCATATATAGTCATACTCATGAATGAAACATTTCAGGTGCTTGAAACAAGAAGAATTTTTGATACTTCGACCCTCTCTTTTAACTATATTGAGCCCGGAAAATACCGCTTTAGAGTAATATATGATAAGAATAACAACGGGGTATATGATACAGGTAATCTTCTTAAAAAAATTCAGGCAGAAAAAATAATTAACTCAAAAGAAATTACGACCAGATCAAATTTTGAATTAAACACAACTTTTCCAATACCTGATTTGTAAATAATATCATAACTGAATCAAATGAACCAGGATGAATAAAGAACGTAGTTAACAGGTGTTTTCTCGAGTAAACTACGCTGCTCTGTCGTTAATGGTTTTATTTTTTTCGCAGGAATACCAGCATAAAGATAACCAGATTGACAAACAGTTCTTTCAAGTACAACAGCTCCTGCTGCGATTATACAATAATCTTCAACAATAGCATCGTCCATAATGATTGCTCCCATTCCTATCAGCACATAATTAAAAATGCTACAACCATGAACTATAGCATTATGACCAATGGATACATGATTTCCTATAGTTGTAGTTGATCTTTCAAAAGTTGCATGAATAACAGCACCATCCTGAATATTTGTGAAATCGCCAATTCGGATGCTGTTAACGTCACCCCTGATTACGGCATTAAACCAGAAACTGCAATGATTACCAGCGATAACATCACCAATAATTATTGCTGTTTGAGCAATAAATGAATCCGGACCAATAAGAGGTGCAAAGCCTCTGACATTAATCAAATTAGTCATTAAAATACAGTGTCTTTAATTTCATACGCCTGATGACTTGGATGATCAGTATTATAGTGAAGGCCTCTGCTTTCCTTTCTTAGCATGGCAGATTTAATTACAAGATAAGAAACCTGGATTAAATTTCTTAGTTCACTTAGGTGTATTGAAACTGTAGTAGTTTTATAGAAAGATTCAGTTTCATCAAAGAGCAATTGTAAACGTCTTAATGCTCTTTCAAGTCTGAAATCAGACCTGACTATACCAACATAATCACTCATAATCCGCTGAAGTTCACGCACATTATGACTAACCAGAATATCTTCATGTAATGCCTGTGTACCTTTATCATTCCACTCAGGAACGTTATCCTGATACTCAATCAAATAAAACTTTTTCATTGCATCTTCAAAACTTCGACTAGCAAATACAAGGGCTTCAAGTAATGAGTTTGAAGCAAGTCTATTTGCTCCATGGAGGCCTGTTGAAGCACATTCACCACAGGCATAAAGATTTTTGATAGAAGAATTTCCATTATGATCAACCAATATACCACCACATGTATAATGGGCAGCTGGTACTACCGGAATCATATCTTTACTCATATCAATACCAATACTAAGACATTTAGCATAAATATTTGGAAAATGCGTAAGAATAACCTGCTTGGATACATGCCTGACATCAAGGAAGACGAAATCATCTCCGCTTTTCTTCATTTCGGCATCAATTGCTCTGGCAACTATATCTCGAGGAGCAAGTGACTTACGGGGATCATAATGTTCCATGAATTCTTCCCCTCCTTTTGTTTTTAAAATTCCCCCAATTCCTCTTACAGCCTCAGAAATCAAAAAAGAAGGTGACTCACCAGGATTATACAAAGAAGTAGGGTGGAATTGAATAAACTCCATATTTCTAACTTTACCTTTTGCTCTGTAAGCCATGGCAATACCATCTCCTGTAGCTATTGTCGGATTAGTAGTACTACCATAAATCTGACCTGCACCTCCTGTAGCCATTACAGTTAATTTAGCCAAGATAATATCTACGCAGTGATCTTTGGTATTAAGAACATAGCTGCCATAACAGGTAATATCAGTAGTACTTTTATTTACTCCTATTCCAAGATGATGTTGTGTTATAAGATCTAAAGCAAAGTAATGTGTGAATATGGAAATATTAGGATGGTTATGAATTTGCTCTAATAAAGAACGTTCAATTTCAAAGCCTGTAATATCTTTATAATGCAAAACTCGATGCTCAGAATGCCCTCCTTCTTTAGCAAGGTCATAAGCACCTAGTTCATCACGGTCAAAATGAGTACCGAAATCTATAATTTCCTGAATTCTTTCAGGACCCTCTCTAACCACGAGTTCAACAACTTCCCGGCTGCACAAACCATCACCCGCATTTAATGTATCATCAATATGCTTTTCATAGCTATCTGATTTATCAACAACTACAGCAACACCGCCCTGTGCATACTTTGTATTCGATTCATCTTCGTTTGATTTGGTCACGATAGCAACCTTGCCATGATTTGCTGCTTTTAAAGCAAAACTTAAACCAGCTACGCCAGAACCAATAACAAGAAAATCAACTTTTGAAACACTCATTTATAAAATAAATTAATCCGGTTAAAAAGAGAATACAACTAACAGAGCCAGTGTATAAAATTAAATTTAAAATTTTGTGTAATGGTCCATTTTAAATTCAAACTAGTCTTAAAGAGCAAAATTGTTTATGGGCGATATAAAACTGTGGATAAATCAAGAATAACTTGTTGAAACTTAAATTTTAAGAGCATCAAAAGTATTCTTTATACAGAAAGAGCGACTTATCAAGATCGTACTCATATTAATTAACAAACTGTTCGCAGAAAAATTTGTTCTATTTTTACACAATAAAACTGTTTAATACTGCTATTTTGAATTGATATTTATCACACAATCAACCCTTTAAACAAGTTTGTTGGTTAATTAATTGTTAATAAACAATTAATAAGAACAGTACGGGCCTCTAGCAAAATAAGTTACAAACAGTACCAACATTATAATAAGTAAAGAGAGATTTATATAAAAAATTAAATTATTGTTTTTAGTGTGTGTAAAATGGAAGTAAATAAAAGTCTTCAGACATTAGGATATCTCGATATTAAAATTGATCCTAGTCTTGATCTATTTAAAGAAATTGAAAAATTAAAGCGTGAAAAAAATGCGGTCATACTTGCTCATTATTATCAAAATCCTGACATACAAGATATAGCAGATTATATAGGAGACAGTTTGGGCCTCTCTCAGGAAGCGGCTAAAACGAAAGCAGCCATAATTTTATTTGCTGGAGTGCATTTCATGGCAGAAACGGCTAAAATTTTATGTCCTGAAAAAAAAGTACTTCTGCCTGATTTAAAAGCGGGTTGTTCTCTGGCAGATACCTGCCCTGCTGATGAATTTAGTAAATTCAAGGCTCAGAATCCTGATCATCTTGTAATTATGTATGTTAATTCAACAGCCGATATCAAGACTATGAGTGATATTGTATGTACAAGTTCTAATGCAGTCGCAATTGTAAATAGCTTACCAAAAGATCAAAAGTTAATTTTTGGTCCCGATAGAAATCTTGGGGCTTGGGTTTCGAAAATGACTGGTAGAGAGATGCTACTTTGGAATGGTAGCTGTATGGTTCATGAAATTTTTTCACGTGAAAAAATGAACAGGCTTAAAACTGCACATCCGATGGCTAAGATTATTGCCCACCCTGAATGTGAACAGGTAGTACTTGAACTGGCTGACTTTATAGGTTCAACAACTGCCTTATTAAATTATACCAAAAAAGATAAAGCAACAGAATTTATCGTTGTTACTGAGGCAGGCATTTTACACCAGATGGAAAAAGATTCTCCAGAAAAAAAGTTCATTCCTGCTCCTGCAGATAATTTATGTGCTTGCAATGAATGTCCTCATATGAAAAGAAATACCCTTGAAAAGGTCTATCTGGCTCTTAAATATGAACAACCGGAAATAGTACTTGAATCCTATATTATTGAAAATGCGAAAAAGCCAATTCAAAGAATGCTTGAAATTTCGGCACAATACGGTCTTTAGTATACAGCCCCTATTACTTTATTTTTTTTTAGTGTCAACTTTTAATATAAATTATTGCTATTGCCAGACTTATGACAGTAAATCATTTAAGCTCTCTCAAAGCAAACAGCTGATAATCGTGATTGCCAATAAAATTGATTCAAAACATGGTAAACTTTATTTTTATGAAAGAGATAATGCCGGCAACTGGAAACCACGCTTACAATTTATTGAAGTCATGCTTGGTGCCAAAGGACTAGGATTTTGCAATGATCTCAGTGGTATTTTTGATTATAAAATGCCACGAAAAAAAGAAGGTGATTTAAAAAGCCCAGCGGGCCTCTTTTATATTCATGAAGCTTTTGCATACTATCCTATTAAAACAGGAATTGACTTAAAAATTCTCAATAAAGGCACTGTTTGTGTGGATGATACTGCATCACGATCCTATGGAAAAATTTCAAATGATAGCCTCGCAAAAAAAGATTGGAATTCAGGAGAAAAAATGAGGCTTATACGTCAATATGAATATGGGATTGTTATTGATCAGAATATGCTTGCAAATAGATTAGAAGGAGGTTCTTGTATATTTGTTCATATCTGGTCTGGTGAACAGAATTCAACAGCAGGCTGTACGGCTATGAGTAAACAGAATCTTCTACGGCTTCTTGCATTACTTGAAATAAATAAAATGCCCGTAATTCTGCAGCTGCCACGTGAGTCTTACCAGGAAGCAGCAACAATTTTAAAATTGCCAATCATTAATTAAATCTATATGTTCGAAAATGAATCGAGGTCTGAAATCTCAGATTTAGGAGAATTTGGCCTGATAGCTCATTTAACCAATAGTATAACTCTCGTACAACCATCAACAATTAAAGGCATTGGTGATGATGCCGCTGTTCTATCATGCCCAGGAAAGCAAATCCTTATATCAACTGATCTATTACTTGAGGGAATTCACTTTGATTTAACTTATACACCCTTAAAGCATCTGGGGTACAAAGCTGTCACTGTTAACCTCTCAGATTTATGTGCAATGAATGCCAGACCTTCACAAATAACAGTTTCTCTAGGCTTTTCAAGCCGTTTCACCCTTGAAGCGGTTGAAGAATTGTATTTGGGAATAAGAATGGCGTGTGAGAAATATCAGGTGGATATTATTGGAGGTGATACATCTTCTTCTGCCAAAGGACTTGTTATAAGTATTACAAGTATAGGTTTTGCTGATCCCGATAAAATATGCTACCGAAACACGGCAAGTGAAGGTGACTTGCTATGTGTTAGTGGAGATCTCGGGGCTGCTTATATGGGTCTTCAGGTTTTGGAGAGAGAAAAGGATGTTTATTTGCATCATCCCCAGGTTCAGCCAGACCTTGAGGGGATGGATTACATCATAGAACGACAGTTAAAACCAGAGGCAAGAACAGATATGATTGAACTATTTGAAGAAATGGAATTAAAACCGTCTGCAATGATAGATATTTCTGATGGTCTGGCCTCAGAAATACTTCATCTTTGCGATAAATCTGTACTTGGCTGTACACTGTACGAAGATAAAATACCGCTTGATCCGTTAACTTATTCAACGGCAAGAGAATTTAACCTTGACCCTACGGTATGTGCCCTTAGCGGTGGTGAAGATTATGAATTGCTCTTTACTCTGCCTCAGTCAGCCTACGATAAAATTAAAAACCATCCAATGCTTTCAATCATCGGGCATATGACACATGCTAACGACGGTAAAAAAATGGTCGGAAAGTCAGGTGTTGTACATGAGTTAAAAGCTCAGGGATGGAACGCCTTTAAATCAACTTAAGCTCAACTTTTTTCATGGATACGATTGGTAAGGAAATTACAGATGATACAAAAGAGATCAAAGTTGATCTGGTACTATTGAATTATGATGATTACCTTGAATTAAATGCAGTCATGCGGTTGGCTTATCATGAAATGGATGAAGATCTATGGAGGGAAAAAGACATAAAAAAACTTATAAGGATTTTTCCGGAAGGCCAGCTTTGTGTCAAAGTAAATAATAAGGTTGCAGCAGTAGCCCTGGCTATAGTGGTAGACTATCAAAAGTTCGGAGATAATCATTCTTATGAAGACATAACTGGTAAATACACCTTTAATACGCATAATCCTAAAGGAGACGTATTATATGGAATAGAGGTTTTTGTTAAACCAGAATTCAGAGATATGCGCCTTGCCCGCAGACTTTATGGGGCAAGAAAAGAAATTTGTGAACAACTCAACCTCAGGGCTATCATGGCCGGAGGAAGAATTCCTAACTATGAAAAATTTTCTGCAGAGCTAACTCCCCGTCAATACATAGAAAAAGTAAAATCAAAAGAAATTTATGATCCTGCACTTTCCTTTCAGCTATCTAATGATTTTCACGTAAAAAAAATTCTAAAGAATTATCTTGAAAGTGATAACCAGTCAAAAGAATACGCAACTCTGTTAGAATGGAATAATATCTATTATCAGGAGAACAAGCCAACTCTTGGATCATCAAGAACAAATGTGAGGATAGGGCTGGTTCAATGGCAGATGAGATTTTTTGAATCTCTTACCGCCTTGATGGATCAGGTCGAGTATTTTGTTGATGCTGTCAGCGATTACAAATCTGATTTTGTCCTGTTTCCAGAACTTTTCAATGCACCTCTGATGGTTGAATTCAATCATTTAACTTCTGCTGAAGCTATCAGGGGTCTTGCAACGTATACTGATGCAATAAAAAATAGATTTCAGGAACTTGCAGTATCTTATAATGTTAACATCATTACTGGCAGCATGCCATATGTAAATGATGAAGGAAAACTATTGAATGTGAGCTTTCTATGCCGGCGTAATGGTACATGGGAGCGATATTGTAAGATTCATGCCACCCCATCTGAAGTTAGAACCTGGGGAATGTCAGGAGGTCATAAGATTCAGACATTTGATACAGACTGTGGTAAAATAGGCATACTGATCTGTTATGATGTGGAATTCCCTGAGCTCTCTAGAATCTATGCTGAACAGGGAGTTCAGATACTTTTTGTACCTTTTATGACCGATACCCAGAACGGATATAACAGGGTAAGATGCTGTGCCCAGGCCAGGGCAATTGAAAACGAGTGCTATGTGGCGATTGCAGGTTGTGTCGGAAACCTGCCCAAAATCAGAAATATGGATATCCAATATGCGCAGTCTGCTATTTTTACGCCTTCAGATTTTGCCTTTCCAATGATTCCTATTAAGGCCGAAGCCACCCCCAATACAGAAATGACCATTATTGCTGATCTTGATCTTGATTTATTAAAAGAATTGCACGAAGAAGGGAGTGTTCAGAATTTAAAGGACAGACGTAAAGATCTTTACCAGCTTAAATTAAAACCGACAAAAAAAGATTAACAAACAGACAAGTACCCTTAAAGGGACCGATAAAAAAATAAGAGCGATGTATAGTCTATTGTTTATTCCATTAATTATAAGCTGGGTTATTGGCTGGAGATTTAAAAACAGAATTAGCTATTTCAGTAGTATTCCTCTGTCTTCAGGTTTGTCTGGTTGTGCAATTGCTGAAAAAATGCTAAGAGAAAACTTTATCTACGATGTAAAGGTGGTTGCAGGCAATGGACTGCTAACCGACCATTTTGACCCGAGCTTGAAAACAGTCAGTCTGAGTTCAGATGTATACTATGGTACCAGTATTGCATCTGCTGCAATTGCTGCTCATGAATGTGGGCATGCCCTGCAGCAAGCCCAAGCATATTCATTTTTAAGCTTGAGAACCGGATTGGTTCCGGCGATGAATATTGCAAATACCTGGGCGCCCTGGTTAATAATCGGCGGTGTATTTGCGTTAACCGTATTCCCGTTTCTACTGCTTGCTGGAATCGCTTTGCTGGCGATAACAGTTGTATTCAGCCTGATAACTTTACCCATTGAATTTGACGCGAGCAGACGAGCTCTCGTATGGCTTGATAATCAGCCAGGGGTTATCTCAGGAGATCAACACTTAAAGGCTGCAGAAGCATTAAGATGGGCTGCCATGACGTACGTAGCAGCAGCCCTTGCATCTTTAGGCACATTACTGTATTACCTGTCATTTCTTAATAAAAGGCATTAAGTATGCATTACCTTTTTCAGGAGCGGCTAGTAGTGGTGTATCAAAAAATTATCAGGTAAATTAAATTTCTAGGAAACAGTTGTTACAGACTTTCCTGGATTCATAAAGTCAAAGGTCTTTTTTAACTGCTCAGGACTAGATTTTGTCATTTCCTCACTGAAACCAAAAGTAAGTTCTGTTTTACCAACCTGAAGTTGCTGAAATATTGAAGCAATGAATTCCTCAACAGGAGGAGCTGCAAGGTGCAAACCAATACCTCCGAGATCAGTGTTTAATGCGGGTGGTATGATTTCGATCACTTCTATATTTTTTTCTTTTAACAAATGGTTTAAAGAAATGGTAAATGAATGCAAAAAGGCTTTTGTTGCTGAGTAAACAGGAACTTTGGTAAGGGGCACAAATGATAATCCCGAAGTCACATTCATAATGGTTTGTAATGAACCTAACCTGATGAAAAGAGTTGTCAAATGTATGGGTGCTTCTATATTTGTTGTGATTTCTTGTTTGGCCCGTTCATAAAAATCATCATCATCAGTTGACATCCAGTTTTGTATACCCGCATTGTTTACCAGCACATTTAAATCAGGATGGCTGGTCAAAATCCACTGATAAAGCTCTTCACGCTGAGCCTCTACCGATAGGTCACATACCCTTGTTATTATGGCAGGATATTTATCAGCAAGCTCTTTTAGTGTAGATCCTCTTCTTGAGCATACAATAACAGTGTTATTCTCCGTTAAAAACCGCTCGGTTAGCCCCAGACCTATGCCACTGGCTCCGCCGGTAATCAATATTTTATTTCCTGAAAGATTCATGTTGGTTTGAGTTAGACTTTAAAGACAAGACTAAAACGGGCAGAATGGTAGTTTTAGTTCATTTTATAAGGCACAATTAATGCAAATTCAGGAATATTGACGGTCAGTTCGGTTTGATCGCTTAGTCTCAGCATTTCATAAGTTCCCTTCATAGACCCCATTTCGGTTTGCAGATTACAGCCAGAAACATACTCATGCCATTCGCCAGGCTCAATAATGGGTTGTAACCCGACTACGCCCTCGCCTTCAACCTCCCGATGATTTCCATTTGAATCGAAGATATCCCAGTGCCGGGTGAGTAATTGAACCGAAAAGTCTCCTAAATTTTCAATTTTTATTTTGTAGGCAAACATATAATGTTCGTTTGCCGGATTCGAATACTCTGCCTGATAGAGTGTTTCGACAGACACCTTAACACCATCGGTTATTTTTACAATCATTTTCCAAAAAATAATTTGTGCTTATATCAGTTCAAATTAACAATAAGCGGAGATATTTAATAACTAAAGTATGATTATTCTGCAAAAATTTCTTCCTCGTTTTTGAAAGGTAATTCTTGCAGGTAGTCAGTGATTTCTATCAGCGTATCGAACCTTACAAGATTAGATCTCCACTCTTTACTATTATTTATTCCTTTAAAATATCCGGCGTAATGACGGCGCATTTCAAAAATTCCAAGCCTGTCACCCTTCCACTCAACAGACTTTAATAAATGGGAAGTGCAGATACGTATACGTTCGCTTAGACTTGGGGGTTCCATTATTTCATTGAATTCAATGAAATGTTTTATCTGTCTGAAAATCCATGGGTTGCCGATTGAAGCCCGGCCGATCATTACTCCGTCGACTCCATAGTCGTTTTTCATTTGTACTGCTTTCTGAGGAGAATCAATATCACCATTACCGAATATCGGAATCGTGATACGGGGGTTGTTTTTAACTTCCCTGATAAGCGTCCAGTCTGCCTCTCCCTTGTATAACTGTGCCCGTGTTCTGCCATGAATGGTTAAAGCTTGTATTCCAGTGTCTTGCAGCCGCTCTGCAACTTCACAAATATTTTTAGTAGAGTCATCCCATCCCAACCGCGTTTTTACAGTTACAGGCTGTGAGCTTGCCTGAACAACGGCGGCTGTCATCTTCTCCATTTTCAAAATATCACGCAAAAGGCTTGCGCCGGCACCACGGCAGGCAACATTTTTCACGGGACATCCATAATTAATATCTACAAGATCAGGATTAACGGCAGAAGCCAGATAAGCAGCCTCTCGCATATGTTCGATCTCTGAGCCAAAGATCTGAATACCCACAGGACGCTCATATTCAAAAATATCCAGTTTCTGGATACTTTTGGCCGCATCTCTGATCAGGCCTTCTGATGAAATAAATTCTGTGTACATTAAATCTGCACCCAGTTCTTTACAAACCGCACGGAATGGGGGGTCACTGACGTCTTCCATTGGCGCAAGTAAAAGCGGAAAATTTCCAAGCTCAATATTTCCTATCTTAGCCACGATTGCAAATTTACAAATAAAAACCTTGGCTTCATTTTTAAAGGGTGCACTTAGCGAAAAATCTCCGGGTTCTCAGTTGTTTGTGCTCATTCTGGTCTTTTTATTTTTTCTGGCGACAGGTCAAACACTTGCTTTACTAGCGGTAGAATTGATTTTCCAGCTCAATTTCGCACAAATTGGCGATCTTGTTAATCATCCGGCGAATTATTCTACTGCACCCAATAAACTTTTGTTGATTGTGTCATCAATTTTTCAGTTTATAGGTACTGCAGGATTTTTTTCGAGGATGATGATCGAACCTGATTTTCTAAAATTAAAAAAACCTCCCAATATAGCCTCCATCTTTCTGGCATGTTTTGTATTCATCATTTGCATACCTTTAATCAGCTATCTCACAAGCATCAATGCAAAGCTTGAGTTACCTGTTCAATTAGAAAGTCTTGAGGCATGGATGAAAAACTCGGAAGATTCTATTGATAAATTAGTAAAATACCTCATGGTTTTACGGCACCCGGGTGATCTACTTGTGAACCTTTTCATGATAGCCCTGATTCCTGCTATTGGTGAAGAGTTACTGTTCAGAGGGTGCTTTCAGAGAATTATAATCAGAATAAGTAAAAATCCACACCTTGGTATTTTTCTTGCCGCTATGCTTTTTAGCGCCCTGCACCTTCAGTTTTATGGTTTTTTGCCCCGTCTTTTCTTAGGCATGCTTCTGGGGTATTTGTATTACTGGAGTCAGTCGATATGGTTGTCAATGTCTGCACATTTTCTGAATAATGCACTTGCCGTGCTTTCAACTTCATTGCCAGTACTAAATAATAAATGGACAGACACTGATTCTGCCCATCCTTTTAATGCAATTTATATTGTCATATCTGCCCTTTCTGTGACCCTGGCAATGGGGGCCATCTATTTTTTATCTAAAAGAAAAAAACAAACTATAAACATATAATGGAGAAAGACTGGGTTACCATATTTACATCACAAGACCGAATGAACATTGAACTGGTAAAACAGCTCTTAACCGAACATGATCTTACAGTAGTTGAAATAAACAAAACAGATTCAGCATATCATTTCGGGCGTACAGAGTTATTTATTCATGCATCTGATTTTGCTTCTGCCATCGAAATCATAAACCGCATTGAATTTTCAGATGGTCAGCAATGAAACGTCGAATAAGACAATCTATGCCCCGAAAAAACAAAGACGAATGTTTAGTTATTTCAATAATACTAATACGCACCCGATATCTACCAACAACCTATGAAGAATTTGCTTACCCGCATAGTATCAGCCTTCATTTATGGGTTGGTTCTAATCATTTCAGTACTTGCTGGTAAGGTTTGGTTCCTCTTGTTTTTTGCTATGGTATCAACATTTTGCCTGGTAGAGTTTTACAACCTGACTGAGTCTGGTGATGTTAAAATTAATCGTTTCTGGGGGTTTACTCTCGCAGGCATAATGTATCTTTCGATTTCTTTATACTTACTGGGTTACGTTTTACAACCAAAGTTCTTTTTCTTTTTTCTTCCTTTTCTATATATTATTTTTGTTCAGGAACTATATAACCGTAACAAACGCCCTTTTCACAGTATTGCTTATACGATTCTGGGTATAGTTTACACACTCTTACCCTTTCTGTTATTCGTTTCTCTTGCCTTCATGAGTGCAGACAGACATTATGATTACCGTCCTTGTTTGGGGTTTCTATTTTTGCTCTGGGGTGCTGACACAGGAGCATTTTTTAGTGGCAAATTACTTGGCCGTCATTTACTCATGGAAAGAATTTCACCGAAAAAGACCTGGGAAGGACTCTTTGGAGGTTTAATCACAAGCATGGGGGTTGCATTGATTTTGTCCAAGTTTTTTAAAGGTCTTAGTCTTATGGAATGGTTAGGTATGGCTACTATAATTGTCACCATCGGATCATTGGGAGATCTGGTCGAGTCTATGTTTAAAAGAGAGCTTGATAAAAAAGATTCAGGTACTATTATGCCAGGACATGGAGGTGTTCTTGATCGATTTGATGGTTTGCTGATATCAGCGCCATTTGTGTTCTTATATTTATTGCTGATTCAAAAATCAGTTTAGCATTTCATTTTATGATTCATAAAGAAGGTATAGCTAGTATTCTAGGTGGTTTTGTCTTTAGTCTGATATTGATAGTCGCAGCACGCTACTTTTTTGCAGGCAACACAGTTGTTTTTACGATCGCATGCCTTCTGTCACTTGCGCTGATGGTGATGTTAATTCAATTTTTTAGAAATCCCGGTAGAACTATTGTATTAAACGATAATAATATTATAGCTCCAGCCGATGGTAAAATTGTAGTCATTGAAGAAACAACAGAGCAGGAATACCTGAAAACTATCTGTATACAGGTATCTATCTTTATGTCACCATTAAATGTACACGTGAATAGAAATCCAGTTTCGGGCCATATTGAATATATGAAATATCATCCTGGAAAATTTCTTGTTGCTTGGCACCCAAAGTCATCTACTGATAATGAGAGAACAACGGTGGTTTACAAACTACCCGGCGGGAAACTAATTGCATTAAGACAAATAGCAGGAGCAATGGCAAGACGTATTGTTTATTACCTTAAGCCAGGAATGAATGCTTTACAGGGTGAGCAAATGGGATTTATTAAGTTCGGATCAAGGGTTGATCTTTTTCTTCCGCTGGGCACGAAGATTCTGGTTAAACAAGGTGAAAATGTTATTGGCGGGCATACCGTTATTGCACGTCTGGCAGAAGAATAAGCTAACCACTATCAATTCTGGTACATTTTATATTTTTTTAAAACGTTCAAAAAATTTGCCAATCAGGCACAAAAAAGCCTCATCGTGAACAAACGACAAGGCTTTTTTTTAAGTATTTCGTAGTGAAGCTTAGTTTCTTTTAGCTTTAATACGGGCTTTTTTACCAGTAAGGCCGCGAAGATAAAATATCTTGGCTCTTCTGACAGCACCGCGGCTATTCACTTCAATTTTTTCAATATTAGGTGAATTTAATGGGAAAATCCGCTCTACACCAATACTGTTAGAAATTTTTCTTACCGTAAATGTTTTATTTGCTCCCGTACTATTACGCTGGATAACAACTCCTTGGTAAAGCTGAATTCTTTCTTTATTACCTTCGCGTATTTTATAATGTACCGTAACTGTATCTCCTGTTTTGAAAACAGGTACATCAGCTTTAATAGTTTGATCGTCAACAAATTTAATTAAGTCCATTGCTTAAAAATAGAGGCCTTTATAATAAAAAATTTAAGATGCAAATATAGCAAATTATTGTACAAAAATTGTACAAAAATTTGTTTCTCGCAAGCTACTTATTTCAGGCTATACTACCTAAGAACAGATCAGGCTTATTAGAGGGTTATAGTAGAAGGTCTGGACGTACATTCGTAGTTTTTTCGAGAGACTGCGCAAACCTCCATTTTTCAATTTCTTTAGGATCACCACTCAATAGCACTTCGGGAACCTTAAGCCCTCTGAACTCTGAAGGGCGGCTATATATAGGCCCTGAGAGCAGGCCATCTTGAAAGGAGTCAGTCAGGGCAGAAGATTCATCATTTAATACTCCGGGTAATAATCGCCCAATCGCATCAACCAGTACCGCTGCGGGCAATTCTCCTCCGGAAAGAACATAATCACCAATTGAAATTTCCCGGGTGATAAATAATTCTCTTATACGCTGGTCAATTCCTTTATAGTGCCCACATAAGATCAGGATGTTTTCATTCAGAGATAGCTCATTCGCAGCTTGCTGATTCAAGCGATCACCATCAGGGGTCATATAAATGATCTCATCGTAGGTTCTCTCAGCTATCAGTTTTTCAATACAGGCTGCTATAGGCGGAGCCGTCATTACCATGCCTGCCCCCCCACCGTACTGGTAATCGTCTACATTCTTGTGCTTATTATCTGCGTAATCTCGTAAATTATGAATATGCAAAAACAAGAGTCCCTTATTTGCAGCCCGCTTGATAATAGAGTGGCTGAGAAAACTCTCAAATAAGGGTGGGTGAACAGAAATTATATCAATACGCATCATTTTATTTCATTACTGGGATATCTTTAGGATCCTGTTCATCGACAAATTTCTTCGATTTTTTCTTTTTGACTGCACGTTCGACAAAGGGTATTTCTGAGATAATTTCAGATGGGCTGAAACGTATTCCAGGGGCAGCTGGTGGCAAATTAAGTTCAGTACGATTTATAAGTGCAGCAGGGTTCATGATTGCAACAGGAGGTAATTCAAGATGAAGAAACTCATATTTGAACCTTTCTTTGGTAAGCGCCCTTACAGTGATACCCCTGAGCATATAAACGGATGGAATCATGTTAATAGAAACGAAGACTGTAGTTGCTTTGGGCAATGTTGCCACAATCAGGACATGAGGGCGGTAACCAACACCGGTAAAAAGAACAGTGTCTGATCTGTTTACGGCAAGACTGAAAAAGCCCTGATTATTGCTGATCATTCCTCTATTTGAACTCCTGATATGAATTGTTATAAAAGATACTGGTTCATGAGAAACAGAATCTACTACATAGCCACTAAGTTGAACAATAGAACTGTCAGACCGTGTTTGTGCCTTTGAAATACATAAGCTAAACGTCAGTACTATTAAAATAAGAGCATTAATAAAATTTTTCAATTGATTTTATTTACAAAACTTACCAACCACAAAAATAGTATCTAACGAGTGAATAAAAAGAAATCGAAGATATCTAAATAGCAGGTGAACCTAAATTTTACGATAGATATCAAGTAAGCCTTCAGGAAGTTCAAGTATTAATTTTTTATCATCTTCAATTATTTCAAGAACGGTATGCTCATTCAAGGGAACAAGAACTTCAATTCCATTAAAATATATGCGGCCAATCCATTGTTGGGGTAAACGAACGACTTCTTCTAACTCACCGAGTAGCCCAACCAGGGAATCGTAAACGGTATATCTTACCAAATCTTTATAACTGAATTGTTTCTCTGGCAGAAGATCCGTCTGTATAAAAAGTTGCTTGCCAACAAAGCGTTGGGCAGCTTCTACTGAGCTGACACCGGCTAGCCTTAGAAAGCCGCCTTTTTCCTGGTAATTTAGAGAATCAACCGGAAATGGAACCAAACTTGTGCCATCAAGCAGGTATAATAAAGAGAGTACATCAGGAACATCAAGATCTGGCGTTAAAACAAATTTAAGTTCGCCCTTAAGACCTCTGGTTTTACCGATATGGCCAAAAGTAACGCAGTCTTCTTTTTTCATTATAAATGGCTAAAGATAAAAAAAGAAAAAACCGGCAACCATATGCTTTCACATCCAGGCCGGCTTTAAAACGATTTAAAAAAAATTATTCAGGTTGTGTTGTTTCTTCTTCAGTTGCTGGAGCTTCTTCTGATTGCGCTTCTGCAACTGGGTTTAGCGCTGCTTCTGCTGCAGCTTTTTTAGCTACTATGGCTTTGGTACGATCTTCTTTGATCTGAGTCTCAGCTAATAAACGGGCTTTTTCACCAACATCTTTAACAGATAAAAGGGAAGATTTTTTTCCATCTACTTTTTGTTGCTTGGCATCTGACCAGATTTTAAATTTCTCATCTGCTGCTTCAACTGATAACGAGCCTTTCTGAACACCTACATCAAGATGTCTTTTATAAAGAGCTCCTTTGTAAGATAGAATTGCATGTGTGGTATCAGTTGGCTGAGCACCATTTTTCAACCAGCTTACAGCTAGGTCGAGATTGAGTTCAATAGTTGCCGGATTAGTCAGAGGATTGTAAATTCCAATTTTTTCAATAAATTTACCATCTCTCGGAGCACGTGAATCCGCCACCACAATGTGATAAAAAGGTTTACCCTTTCTACCATGTCTTTGTAACCTTATTTTTACGGGCATAATAATTAGTTTAAAAAATCCCTTTTCTCCGCCAAGGGATGGCAAAGGTATAAATTAATTCCATTTAAATTGTTAAGAGATTATTTTACAATAGCATTTACGCCTTAATGACAGAACTCAGAAAATTTGTTCGCGGTATTTCACTTTTTATTTCACCGCTATTCATGCTTTGAGCATCTTAGTCTTTTCTTATAACTATGATACGAATCGCAATTGATATGGATGATGTCCTGGCTTATTCAGCGGAGAAAGCAGCAGAAGCGTTTATCAGGGATCATGGTTTTGGGCCCAGCCATGCTGATTTACAGGGAAAGCATCTCCAGGACACCGTTCCACCTGAGTATTCAAAAAAGATAGTCTCTTATCTTTATCAGAAAGGTTTTCTACGTGATGTTCCCGTAATACCTGACAGTCAGGAAATAGTCAGGCAGCTATATGAGAAATATGAAGTTTTCATAGTTTCAGCAGCTCTTGAAATGCCGTATTCGCTAGAAGACAAATACTTCTGGCTTGAGCAGCATTTCCCTTATATACACTGGAAGCGTATCGTATTCTGCGGTGATAAAAGTATTATTAATGCAGATATTCTGATTGATGACAGAAGCCAGAATTTTGAAAACTTCACAGGCCGTCCTCTCCTGTTTAGTGCTCACCATAACCTGGATATTACAGGTATTGAGCGGGTGAATAACTGGCAGGAAGTAGCAGGCTTATTGCTATAATCAATTCTGGCGACCGCCACCCATGCTACCCATCTTGCGCATCATATGCGCGGCAGATGCCGGATTGGACATTGTTCTCATCATTTTTCGCATCTCATCAAACTGCTTGATGAGTTTGTTAACTTCTGCAATTGCAAGACCGCTACCACTTGCAATACGTGTACGTCTACTGGTATTTATAGAATCGGGATTTTCACGCTCGAAAGGCGTCATTGATTGTATAATTGCCTCAACACCCTTAAAGGCATTATCATCAATCTCTGTGTTTTTCAGGGCTTTCCCTACTCCAGGAATCATACCCATCAGATCTTTAATATTACCCATCTTTTTGATTTGTTGAATCTGGTTCAGGAAGTCATTAAAATCAAAGGTATTCTTACGAATCTTACGCTGAATTTCAATGGCCTGTTTTTCATCAAATTGTTCCTGGGCTCTTTCTACCAGTGAAACGACATCACCCATGCCAAGTATACGGGAAGCCATTCTCTCTGGATAAAAGAGTTCAAGCGCATCGAGTTTTTCTCCAGAGCTTATGAATTTGATAGGTTTGTTAACCACAGATTTAATTGATAGTGCGGCCCCGCCCCGGGTATCACCATCCATCTTTGTAAGCACAACACCTGTGAAATCAAGGCGGTCGTTGAATACTTTTGCTGTATTTACAGCATCCTGCCCTGTCATTGAGTCTACTACAAAAAGAATTTCTGTTGGATTCAGTTCATTTTTAAGCTGACTTATTTCATCCATCATCTGCTCGTCAACGGCCAATCGTCCAGCAGTATCTATTATAATAATATTATTTTGGTTTGTTTTAGCTTCTTTCAGGGCAAGTAATGCGATTTCAACCGGGCTTTTACTTGTAAGCATTGAAAAAACAGGAATACCTGTTTGCCCCCCAAGAATCGTAAGCTGTTCTATTGCTGCAGGTCTATAAACGTCAGCTGCAACCAGTAAGGGTTTTTTCCCCTGCGCTTTCAGGTATAAGGCAAGCTTGGCACTAAAAGTTGTTTTTCCTGAACCCTGTAAACCAGCCATCAAAATAATTGTAGGGTTTGATTTCAGGTTTAACTCGGCTTGCCTGCCACCCATGAGCTCAGTCAGCTCATCGTTAACAATTTTAACAAGTAACTGACCTGGAGAAACAGCTGTGAGCACATTTTGCCCCAACGCCTTTTCTTTAACAGTATCTGTAAAAATCTTGGCTGTCTTAAAATTTACGTCAGCATCAAGAAGGGCTTTGCGCACCTCTTTCATTGTTTCAGCAACGTTGATCTCTGTAATTTTCCCCTGGCCTTTAAGTACTTTAAATGCCCGGTCGAGCTTATCAGATAAATTATCAAACATAGTTTTAGATTTAAGATGCAAATCTACGAAAACACTCTTTAAAAGCGGGTATCTCAATCCTTTTGAGTGGTGATATAATACGTATCAGTGTCAATTTTTACCTGATCTGAATTAATATTTTTTGGTATGGTCAATGTTTTCCAGCCTGAACTCTCAGGTGAAACGGCAATTACCTGTTTACCAACAATAAACCTGGCAGGCATCTCAAAATCCCGAACATCAGTAATCCATTTATATTGAATCTGATGACCATCAATCGTAAACCTGTATTCAAGTCTTGGAATCGCAGCATAATGCAGGTACTGCTCAAATACTTTACTCAGATTTAATCCTGATTCTGTTGAAATATAATTGATAATCTGACTGCCATCTACTGTTTTATGTCTGAACGTTTGATTCAAGCCCTTTAAAATATGAAACCAGGTACTGTCGTTCGATATAATATGTCGAACGGTATTTAAAATATTTGCCCCCTTATAATATATATCAAGTGGGCCATCCTGATTTACTCCATATAGTGGTATGCACGATTCTGTATTTTCTATTTTTTTGCGCATACCGAGCAAATAACGCTGACCCTTTTCGTACCCGTAAAGGTATTCAACATACAATGATTCGGCATAGGTTGCAAATGATTCATGAACCCAGCTGTCAGCAATATCATTGGTGGTAATATTGTTTCCAAACCATTCGTGAGCACTTTCATGCACAATTATATAGTCCCATGAGAGGCCTAAACCAGAATCGGACAAATCGGTACCGAGGTACCCATTTGTAAAATGATTGCCATAAGCAATTGCACTTTGGTGCTCCATACCCAGGTAAGGGCTTTGAACAAGTTTATACCCGTCTTCAGGAAATGGATAAGGGCCAAAATACTTTGTAAAACAGGCAAGCATGGTCTTCGCCTGTGTAAACTGTTTTTTTGCCTGACTTAAGTATTCTGGTAATACATAAAAATCAAGGGTGAGGTTATTAAAATGATCTGAAAAATGAGCAAAATGACCAATGTTCACTGTGACATCATAATTATTAATAGGGTTTTTAACAAACCAGTCAAAGCCGGTATATCCATCTTTATCAGGATAGGCACGTAAAAGCCTGCCATTTGAAATATCCTGTAGACCATTTGGCACATGAATACTGATAAGCATGCTGTCAGGCTCATCGCTTTGATGGTCTTTATTTGGCCACCATAAACTTGCACCTGTTCCCTGACATGATACTGCTGCCCAGGGCCTGCCAAGGGTATCATGAGTCCAGGTGAACCCACCGTCCCAGGGTGCATTCTTTGCCTTCACCGGTTTTCCAGAGTACCAGCATACAATGCGTATATTTTCTAAAGATTTAAGCTTCTTTGGAAAATGTACGAATACTGCATTCCCGTCGCGTTTATATGACAAACGGGCCTTGCCATACAAAATACTGTCAATTTTCATATTGGCGAACAGGTCAAGCTGCATATCAGCCATTGGTGTCACAACAGTGAAAGTAATCGTATTATTTCCAGAAATGTATTTTGTTTCAGGATCTATCTTAATATCAAGATGATAGAAACGAATATCATAGCAGGATCGCAGGGGTCCTAAAAAACCACGAAGGCTGTCAGCATGGTTCGGCTTCCTGGTTGTATCCGGCCCGACAGCCAGGGTATGCAAAGAAGCTAGTAAAATTAGTACTAGAAAAATGTGCCGTTTCATCAATTAAAGAATAGATTTATCAACGATAAGAATTTTTATTTATTTTGTCTAACTAAAGATCAAAGCCCATGTTTGACGAAATACTAAGTTTAGTGAAAGACCATGCATCTGATCTTCTATCAGCTAATGCCATTCTGCCAGCAGAGCAGCAGGCTGAAGCAAGTCATGAAGCAGGTCAGAGTATCCTGGAAACACTTAAGAATAAGGTTGGTGAAGGAAAACTGACAGAGCTTACAGGTCTTATGGGAGGAAGTACGGGACTAGACAGTCCGGTCACGGCTGCTGCTTCAGAAAACCTAACGGCCAGACTTATCGAAAAACTAGGTATTTCACCTGAACAGGCATCATCAGTTGCTACTTCTATCATACCTGAAATCATGGCTAAATTTGTTCAGAAAGCCAATGACCCTGAAGATAAATCAATTGATTTAAAAAGTATGATTAGTCAGGTTATGGGTGGTTCATTTAATCTTGGGGGTATCATGGGTATCGTTGGTGGTTTATTTGGAAAAAAATAAAATGTGCCAGTTAGTTTGCTGTCTATTAGATTGATTGAACATTAGAAATATAGACGATCAGATCATATTAGATTTAAGCAAACGAATAAATTCGCGAATCTTCATTCCTAAAATCAAAAACTTTATTTTTACGTTATACTCACGTCTGAATATTGGGAATGCATAGCATTCAATGCAATGATTAGAGGGTAAACACGTTTAAGTTCCGTTCATAATACAGAATAGAGAAAATGCAGAAAAAATTTTTAGTGCTGAGTTTTTTGATTTACGGTTTAACTTTTACCTCTTGTTCAGCTAAACCGGCAATTGCCGATTCTGGCAAGATAAAACCCCGCCCCGAACATGCCGTAATAGCCCAGACTCTTACCAAGGCAATAGAAGTTTATCATTACAAAAAACCAAAGCTGAATGATTCGTTATCAGCTGTAATTTTTGACCGATATTTTAAAGATCTTGATCCGAACAGAATGTATTTTCTTCAATCTGACCTGGATGAGTACAGACAATATAGAACACAATTGTCAGGTTTTCTTGAAAATGGTGATATGTCTGTTCCTTTTGCCATTTATAATAGATGGCTTGACAGACAGCACAACAGATTCAACTATATCTTAAAATTACTTACGGCAGCACCAGCTTCAACAAAAAGTGAGCAATTTCAGTTTAACAGGGAAAAATCAGGCTGGATTAAAGACAGTCTTGAACTAAATACATACTGGCAAAAACGTCTGACTTTTGATTTCCTATCATTAGAGCTTGCTCAGAAAGATCAGACCAAGAATATTGCAACATTAAAAAAGCGGTATGAAAATCTAAACAAACAACTTGGAAAAGTAAATAGTGAAGATGCATTTAAAGCATTTATGGATGCGTTTGCTTTTTCAATAGACCCGCATACCACCTATTTTAGTCCTCAGGGAAAAGAAGATTTTAATATTGATATGGCCAAGTCATTAGAAGGAATCGGAGCCTTGCTCGGAGCTGAAAATGAATACATAAAAATTTCTCAGCTGACAAAAGGCGGACCTGCTGAAAAAAGCAAAAAACTATTTCCAAATGATCGCATTATTGCCGTTGCCCAAGGTAAAACCGGTGAGTTTACTGATATTATAGGCTGGAGAACAGATGAGGCTGTTGGCCTGATCCGTGGCGCGAAGGGTACGCTGGTACGCCTTAAAATAATGTCGGCAAATGCCTCTAGTGCTACCTTGCCACATATCGTTGAATTAGTAAGGGAAAAAATCAATTTAAATGACCAGCGTGCATCAAGTGCGGTAAAAGAAATTGACCGTAATGGACGTAAATACCGCATCGGAGTTATTACACTTGGAGATTTTTACATGGATTTTGAGGCTGCTTCACGCGGAGTTAAAAACTACAACAGCACTTCCCGTGATGTTAGAAGAATACTCGATAGTTTGAAACTGGCCAAGGTTGACGGTGTAGTAATGGATCTACGCAATAATGGTGGTGGTTCATTAAAAGAGGCGATTGATCTTACCGGTTTATTTATAACTCTGGGTCCGGTAGTGCAGGTTAAGGATTTTAAAGGGGGTATAGAAGTAGATCAGGATAAAGACCCTGAAGAAGTTTATAAGGGGCCATTTGCGGTGCTGATAAATAATTTCAGCGCATCTGCATCTGAAATTTTTGCAGGAGCTATTCAGGACTATGGTCGTGGAATTATTATCGGTGAGCAGTCTTATGGTAAAGGTACAGTTCAAACGGCTTTCAGTATAAATGATATGATTCCTAATATTGATAAAAAGCTTGGGCAGTTTAATATGACTGTTTTCAAATTTTATCGTATTAACGGAAGTAGCACGCAACGTAAAGGTGTTGTGCCCGATATTTTATTTCCAAGCAAATTTCCTTCTGATAAGTTTGGCGAAAGCTCTGAGCCGTCTGCCTTGCCATGGGATATGATCAAAAGTTCTAAATATCAGCTGATGGGTAACGTTCCTGAGTTAAAATTACGTCTTAATCAGAACCATACCCTGAGAATGACAAACAATAAATTCTATCAGGAATGGCTTGATGATATTGCCGATTTTAAAGAAACGATTGCCAAGACTACAGTAGTTTTAAACATCGATAGTTTAAAATCAGCCCAGGATCTGGAAACTAAAAAAGATCTTGCCAAGTACAATACGCTGAGAGTGCTTGATGGGCTAAAGCCAATGCCAATAACACCTGCAATTATTACTGACCGCCCTGGAGTGATTACAAGGCAGCCAATCATTCTCCGTGCGAGTCAGAACCCAAGGGTGGCGATAGATCCAGAGTTACTTATAAAATTAGAGAGTTATCAAGTCATCGCCGACATGGTTGAATTTGAAAAAACCAATCCTTTTGTAATCGGGCAGATTAAAACACAAGTTCAATAAAACAAAATAGTTTTTGAATGTAGAATTTGAATTACCAGCTTTCTGCTATGGACAGCTGTTTTCTTAACCACCTAAAATGCTTGTTTTAGCCAAATAAAAAATAAATCTACTTCTTTATAGAAGAAGTAGATTCATTTGTTTCCTTAACAAGCTGTTAGTATCAGCTACCTTAGAGTCAATGCTTCCTGATATTTAACAAATAGTGAATAATTGTACACCTATTCAGAAATAAACAAAAATTGCCTTATTCTTATCAATAAAAATAGCAATACTTTCCCATGGCTAAAAGAAATTATAGTCAAAACCTAAAATTTTGAAAACTGAAGGGCCATTTTAGCAACCCGGTCTTCAATTGATTCAGTACTGAATTTCTCGCGGCCAAGACTATCAACCAGAATAGGAAAACAAAATGGGCTGGGCTTAATAATTTTTTTTACCACTAAGGTTTGGCTGCTGATTCTTTTCAATGCTTCGCGTAACCTGAATTCTTCTAATTGTAATGTTAGTGCTTCCTGGTAAGATTGCTTCAGCAGTAAATTATCAGGATCATAATCTCTGAACACATCAAACAATAAAGAGGAAGACATTTGCAGGTGTTTGTTTTTTACCAGTTTACCTGGATAGCCTGTAAACAATAAACCACCTATATGGGCAATATCACGGAAGCGACGTTTTGCCATTTCATTTGCATTCAGACTATGCTGAATATCTATAAGCAGATTATCAGTTGAAAAAAGGTCTGATCTCACGGCTTCATCAAGAGGCAAATCTTCATCGGTCAACAGTTCAAAGCCATAATCATTCATTGCGATAGAAAAGCTGGCCTTTTTGATTTTAGACAGACGGTAAGCAAATAAAGAAGCCATTCCCTCATGTACCAAACGGCCTTCAAAAGGGTAAAAAAAGAGATGATAGCCCTCTTTTGACGCTAATTTTTCAATTAAAAATTCATTGTCACGTGGAATATGTGATTGAGCAAATTGCAAATCAAAAAGGGGCTTCAGGGCCTGTATTTCGATATCCTTATGCTGCCCTGTTGCAACCTGGTCAAGTTTATGTCTTAATACTGCAGATAATTGTGATGACAGGGGCATTCGCCCACCAAGCCAGCTGGGTATAATACCTTTTTTTGCATTTGACTTTTTAACGTATGCATTTAATTCTTTTAAGTATAGAAATTCAAGACTTCGTCCTGCGAACCAGAATTTATCACCAGCCTTAAGCTTTGAAATAAAAGATTCTTCAATGCTACCAAGTACACCCCCACTCAGAAAACGTACACGCAGGGATACCTCACTGGTTATTGTACCAATATTCAATCGGTGACGCATGGCAATTCTTCGACTGTTTACTTTATAAACAGTATCTTCTATTTCGACCTTTAAGAATTCATCATATTGAGAAAGAGCCTTTCCTCCGAGTGTAATGAAATCCAATAAAGAACTAAATTCATTCTGGCTTAAATCTGCATATGCATAGGTGCTGGTGATTTCGCGGTAAATTTCGCTGGCCGTAAATCCGGTTGAAACAGCGATTGTTACCAGATATTGAACAAGAACATCCATAGCAAGAACTATGGGATCACGGCTTTCATATACTTCTTCTTTCAATGCCTGTTTTAAAGCAGCTCCCTCGAGTAGCTCAAGGGAATGTGTTGGCACAAAATAGGCTTTTGAAACAGCACCTGGCGAGTGACCACTTCGACCTGCACGTTGCATAAAGCGAGCGACTCCTTTAGGGCTTCCTATTTGTATTATTGAGTCAACAGGCCTGAAATCAACTCCCAGATCGAGACTTGAGGTACAAACTACCAGCTTTAAAGAACCTTCATGCAGCGCCTGCTCAACCCAGCTTCTCAGACTATGATCTAAAGATCCATGATGCATGGCGATATATCCTGCATATTCTGGGTATTTATCAAGAATTGCCTGATACCAGATTTCAGATTGAGAACGAGTATTTGTAAAGATTAAGGTAGTCTTGCCGCGAGCAACAATATCCATCACCTTGGGTAAAAGACTAAGCCCAATATGCCCAGCCCAGGAATACGTTTCTATATTATCAGGAATGACAGATTCTATAATCAGCTTTTTTTTCAGCTTGGCCTTGATCATAACAGCATCGCTTTGCTTCGCCTGACTTCCCAACAGAACATGTAAGGCCTGTTCTAAATTACCAATTGTAGCACTGATGCCCCAGACTTTTAATTTTCCTGTCCTAATCGCTTTAAGCCTTGATAACCCAAGCTCAATCTGTACACCTCTTTTGGTACCGAGTAGTTCATGCCATTCATCTATGACCACTACCTGTAATCTGGAAAATAGTACTGGATAATCTTTTTGAGCCAGCATAAGATGCAAACTCTCTGGAGTGGTTAATAAAACTTCAGGTAAATTCTTTCTAAGAGCTAGCTTTTCAGAAGCCGGGGTGTCACCCGTGCGGCTTCCTATGGTAATTGGTATTGACAATTCATTGCAAACTGTCTGCATTGCGCTCTTAATATCATTGGTTAAGGCACGAAGGGGGGTAATCCAAAGCATCATCAACCCATTATTATGCGTTGATCTGTAGGTGTCGGGGTACTGGTTTATATATTCAGCCAAAAAAGGAAGAAAAAGAGCAAAAGTTTTGCCACTGCCAGTAGGGGCATTCAGCAAACCAGAATTACCTTCGAGATATGACAGTTCTATTTCACGCTGAAATTCAAATCGTTCCCAGTTGCGCCCTACGAACCAGTCATGAATGATTTTTTGCCCTGCAGATTGTTTTTTATTTTCCGTTAACAGATGCTGTTGAAAGATAGTTTAGCCTTCCTCCGCTGTAAAAATAGCGAGTGAAATACGGATCATCAAGACTACTAATTCTGACACCCTTAGAAGTTGATGAATGAACAAACTTGTTACCTCCAAGATAGATTCCCATATGGGAAATTGAATGGCTGCGAATTTTAAAAAATACCAGATCGCCTTCTTTCAGTTCATTACGTTCAAGAGGGTGCACCTGTTGAAAAATTTCCCTGCAATTCGAGCCTAATGGTATATTATAAACTGAACTATAAACTTTTCCTGCGAATCGGGAACAATCAATGCCCCAATGAGAATCTCCACCAAGACGGTATGGCGCCCCTATCCAATTTTCAACAAGATGATATAAACGAATATCAGCCGAAGTATCAACAGGGATATTAAAAACTTTACTAAAATAGAGATGTCCTAAGGTATCCGGATCTTCAACAATATTATTTTCAGTCTGAAAATTAGCAGGATCTACTACCATATAGTGATGATAGACATGATGTGAAGCCATATGGTGTCTTGATCCAGTATGGTGTCTGACGTTCGCATGATGCGCCGAAATTGAATTAGAATGATGGCCTCTTGCTCCTTGATGGGCTTTATGACTTTTTCGCTGTGTAGCTTGTACACCTTGCAGGCTGCAAATACAGCATGACATGATGAACAGAATCTCCAGTAATTTCTTCATATTTTTTATCCTACGGTGGCAAATGTATCTTAGAGGGTACATTATGCCAAACCTTTTTTACATTTTAATCAAATCTTAACGTGTGGTTTTCTAACTCAAAACCCAATATATAGTTTTTTAACGGTAGACGTTGTTTTTAGTTGCATCACAATGCAACGATCTGATCACATTTTCTTGTAAGGAAACCATTTTTATTGATATTTTTGCTTCCCGTACCCTAAAGGATATTTTCGATGAGTTCTGTAAAGATAGAGAAAGACACGCGCACAAGTAAAAATGGAGTCGCAGCCACTAAAGGAAGAGATATTGAAAAAGTTTCAGATAGCCAATTAAAACATCTGACTGCCCAGGTAACAACATATAAACCGATTACCAAAGAAACATATCTGTACTGGTATGAATTAATGGTCTTAATGCGTCGGTTTGAGGAGCGTGCGGGTCAGTTATATGGTCAGCAGAAAATCAGAGGCTTTTGTCATTTATATATTGGACAAGAGGCTGTAGTTGCAGGAGCCATGTCAGTAATCAGACACGAAGATGGTATGATCACTGCTTACAGAGATCATGCGCACGCACTTGCTAAAGGTGTTTCTGCTAATGCCGTCATGGCTGAATTATTTGCCAAAGCAACAGGCTGTTCAAAAGGAAAAGGGGGTTCAATGCATATGTTTTCTAAAGAGCACCATTTTTATGGTGGTCATGGGATTGTAGGCGGACAGATACCTCTTGGTGCAGGTATTGCATTTGCAGAAAAATATAAAGGCACAGATAATATCTCTGTGTGTTATATGGGTGATGGAGCTGTTCGTCAGGGGGCTTTTAATGAAACCCTTAACATGGCCATGCTTTGGAAACTCCCTGTGATTTTTGTCTGTGAAAATAATGGTTATGCCATGGGCACTTCTGTTGCCAGAACGACCAATGTGACCGAAATTTATAAATTGGGAAGTGGTTTTGATATGCCATCTTTTCCTGTAGACGGGATGAGCTGTGTTGCCGTTCACGAGGCAATGGCGATTGCAACAGAAAGAGCAAGAAAAGGCGAAGGCCCTACGTTCCTTGATATGCAAACTTACCGTTTCAAGGGACATTCAATGTCAGATCCTGCTAAATATCGGTCTAAAGAAGAGGTTGATGAATATAAGGGCAAGGATCCGATCGAACAGGTTCTTAAAGTTATTGTTGATAATAATTATGCTGATCAGGCTTGGATCGATAATGTCACAACTAAGGTAAAAGAAGTTGTGGAAGCCTCTGTTGTATTTGCAGAAGAGTCTCCTTATCCAGAGCCATCTGAACTTTATACAGATGTATATGTTCAAAAAGACTATCCATACATTGTTGATTGACCTGGTATTTTTAATAAATTGTAAATTTTTTCCCCTAGTAATATGGCCGAAGTAGTTAAAATGCCAAAAATGAGTGATACCATGACTGATGGTGTTCTGGCAAAATGGCATAAAAAAGTTGGCGATCAGGTAAAAACTGGTGACCTGGTTGCAGAAATTGAAACGGATAAAGCCACAATGGACTTCGAATCATTTCAAGAAGGCGTTTTATTATACATTGGCCCAAAAGAAGGAGAATCAGTACCCGTAGATGGTATCATAGCAATTTTGGGAAAATCAGGAGAGGATTTCAATTTATTATTGAATGGTTCGGCTCCTGTCGCTGCACCTGTTGCGGCAGCATCTCCTGTCGCTGTACCTGTTGCGGCTGCGGCTCCTGTTGCTGCACCTGTTGCGGCTAGTGCTCTTGTTGCTTCATCAACTCCTGTGGCTGCACCAGTTGCGGCTAGTGCTA